>NZ_JBCHAA010000001.1:0-793738 GCF_053525655.1 Trinickia camelliae | reverse complement strand
TGCAGCCTTCAGGGCGCTATCTGATGGAGGAGTTCTATTACGCGGGGGGCTTGCCCGCGGTACTGCGGCGGTTGGGCGAAGCAGGGCTGCTGCCGCATCCGGATGCGCTGACTGCGAACGGCCACACGCTCTGGGAGAACGCCAAGGAAGCGCCGATCTACAACGACGAGGTGATTCGACCGCTCGAAAAACCGCTCGTGCCGGATGGCGGACTGTGCGTGCTACGAGGCAATCTCGCGCCAAACGGTGCGGTGCTTAAACCGTCTGCAGCCACGCGTTCGCTTCTGAAGCATCGCGGCCGCGCGGTGGTGTTCGAGAACTTCGACGACTACAAGAAGCGCATCGCCGATCCTGAACTTGAAGTCGATGCGAGCTCCGTGCTCGTGATGAAGAACTGCGGACCGAAGGGTTATCCGGGCATGGCCGAGGTCGGCAACATGGGGCTGCCGCCGAAGCTGCTCGCGCAAGGGGTGACCGACATGGTGCGCGTGTCGGACGCGCGCATGAGCGGCACGGCATACGGCACGGTGGTGCTGCACGTGGCGCCCGAAGCACGCGCCGGCGGCCCGCTTGCCGTCGTGCGCAATGGCGACTGGATCGAGCTCGATTGCGAAGCGGGGCGCTTGCACATCGATATCAGCGAAGAGGAAATGACCGCGCGACTTGCCGAATGGAAGCAGACGCAAACGCGCAAGCCCGGCGAAACGAGCGGCTACGCGCAGCTCTACGTCGAGCACGTGCTGCAGGCCGATGAAGGCTGCGACTTCGATTTCCTGGTCGGTTGCCGAGGGGCCGACGTGCCTGCGCATTCGCATTAGGGCGCCAGGATGCTTGGATGCCTAAGTCACCTTGCACCGTAGAAATGACGGTACTGCCACGCAGCCTGCCTTATCAACTCGTCGTCGGGCCACGGGCCGGTTCCAAATCTGCCTATCGAAAGAGGCGTCAGATCAATAGGAGGTGTACCGTCGACGATCCACGCGGCTAGCGCTTCCCCCAGTGCCGGCGCAATGGAGAGTCCCGCAACATTGCAACCGCTCGCGAAGTAGAACCCCCGAATTGCGGGCGCAGGTCCGACGATGTGCTGGCCATCGGCCGTCATCGTTGGCAGCCCGCCACGATGCTCGCGGACCCCTGCCTTCAGAAGAACCGGAAGCTGGGCCTCTACGTCCCGAGCGTAGCGCCAGAGAATCTCGGCATCGAGTGACAGATCCTTGATGTCGAAGTTGGCGTCGAAGCCATTCATGTCGAAGAATCTCGGATTGTCTTCGTAGACTCCCCATAGGAATCCCCCGTCACAAGGTCTCATATACACCGCAGCATCCATGATTCTGATCATCGGTAATTCGGAAAGGGCGTCGGGAACGGGCTCGGTGACGAACAATTGCTGCGCTGTCGTAACAAGAGGAACTCGGAGTCCGCTGGCTTCGGCTACTTGTCGCGTCCAGGCGCCGGCTGCATCGACGACGATAGGGGTTCGTATGCGGCCGCACGTGGTGTCGACCCCGTTCACTTCGCCGTCCTCAATCAGGATGCGCGTAACCGCGGTGTTCGGCAGTAACACCGCACCGTTTGCCTGCGCTGCACGAGCGAAGCCCACGGCCAGTTGAGCGGGGTTGAAGTACATGTCGTCGCCGATGCGCATCACCGCAGCGACCCCCGTCGTTTGAAGAAACGGGTTGAGCCGGTGGGCCGCGTCGGGCGAAAGTTCCTCCACGTCCAGGCCGTGGCGCCGGCCGCGCAGGATGTCTTCCTGAATGACCTCCGCATCCATCGGTCGCCGCGCTACCTTGAGGCTGCCCGACTGCACCCAATCCAGAGGCTGGCCCGTGTCAGTAGAGAATTGTTTGATCTTTGCAGCCGCCAGCTTGATCAGGTCGATCATCAAGTCGCTCTTGCGCAGGCAACTGACCATGCCAGCCGCTCGTGGAGAGGTTTGTGAGCCGATTTCGAGCCGCTCGAGCAGCGCGACCCGGTGGGTGCCCCGCTTTGCCAGATAGTAGGCTGTAGCCGCTCCAAGCCCGCCGGAGCCAATGACGATCACATCCGCGGATTCGACTATCGCTGCTTCTCCTGTCTATCACGCCGCTCCAGCCGTCAGGTGAAGGGCGCTTGACCCATCGTATACCTCGCAACAGCGGGTCAATTTTCCAGAAAGCACATGTCCGCTCGATTCCGGAGCACATCGGCGCGTTCACTTACCCAATACATGCATTCGTTGTTCTACTTTTCTTTTCGCCCTTGAAATTCGTAGTTTTACTAAGAGTTCAGTGCGGCACCGGACTATTCGGCAACTAAGCGGAGCGCCGTCTACAACGGCGTGGCGGTTGTAGCGCCCCGCATCGCTACGGAGTTGCAAGCGATGCTTGACTTCACGATAGGAAGCTCTACCACTCTATGGCAACACTTCGGCAATGTTTTGGCCGCCAGAGGCGGCATGCCTTGGGAAGTGAGTTCATCGGGTACGGGCGAGTCAGCCGGCGGTGGCTGCTTGCGCTCTGTCACCCGATTCCTTTTGGAGGAAATTTCATGAGCGCTCTCTCGCCAGAAACGATTGCGATCGTTAAATCTACTGCGCCTGCCATGCAACAGCATGGGGTGGCAATCACGAATCGCATGTACGAGCGGCTTTTCGTAGATCCGGACATGAGAGCGCTTTTCGACGAGGCGGCCGAAAAACCTGGGGAGCAACCAAAGCGACTAGCCGCCGCGCTTCTCGCTTTCGCGACTAACGCGGACAACCTCGCCGTTTTGACAGCCGCGATAGAACGCATCGCCGCACGCCACGTCGCAGTGCACGTTAAGGCGGAGCACTACCCGGCGGTCGCTAATGCGTTGCTTCCTGCCATCAAAGATGTGCTCGGGGACGCCGCGGATGAACGTGTCCTGAACGCTTGGGGGGAGGCGTACTGGTTTTTGGCAGATGTACTGAAGAGCCGCGAAAACAGCCTCTACGCGCATGGTGGATGATGGCATTCGACTTCATCAGCAGCCACGGCCCGATTGCAAAGGTCTAGCGAGGCAGAATGGTGTGGCTGACCACGGCTCGATTCAATCCTTGCGCGGTTTTGTGACGATGCAATGTTGACCCGCGCAAGGTATCGAACTGCAATGCGACCGGGAAACGTTAGGGCTTAATGCGAACCGAAATAGATCGGCTTCATACCGTCATTGGGGTCGGGGCGAATCGACGAACGGATCGCATGTCCCATCGAGTGCATCGAATGATCCAGTGCTTGAAGCGGATGATGTGAACCCGACGCCGACGTGCTATCGGCCACCCCACCGTAGCCAGACACAGCGGCGTTGTTCGCGGGGGCGCTCACATTCGACTGAGCAAACGAAATGGCCGGGACGCTAAGTACTGCGGCAACTGCAATGGCTTGAATGAGCGACTTCATGGTGAACCTCCTGTCTTGGCTTCGCTGCGAACTGTTGTCCGTAGCAGGTGATACCAAGTCTAGGAAAGCGATCGCTCTTAATTAAGCGCCTTGCTCGCAAAGGTGAATTTCAAGTTTTGGGGTTAACCCTAATAGGTTCTGATCCTAATCCGAGGCCGGACTGGTTCTGCGTTTCGCGGCGCTTCCTACGCGACGCGACCCACGAGGTAACTGATCCGCGCGTCTCTTTTCGACAATCAGCTTTCGTTGTGGGGAACGGTTATGCGTCGACGGGTGCGGGCCTCGACGTCATACACGTTGAAGTCATTCATCGTTCTGCCATAGATGTGCAGACTGACCGCGCGGGACCGCTCAGTTGGAACGCCGGTAACGTGAATGTGATCGGGATTGGGAACGAAGCTGGTTACGGATCCGCTTCGTAGCAGGACGATACCCCCACGCACCAGGTCGATCTCTTCGTCGGCTCCTCGATCCGGTGACACCCTCACATAGGCGCGCTCTTCCAAAACGCCTTCGACCACGCCGACGACACCCCAACTTCCGTGGTCGTGTACCGGTGTCCATTGGCCTGGAAGCCAAACGAGCGCGTACAGCGAGAGACCTTTATCCGGTGCCTCATAGACGAGGTTACGGGTATAGCTCGCGTCGCTGGTCCGAAAGTGATGGGGTTGCAGAAACGTATCGGCATGCTCGATTAGATCGAGCATCAGCGGAGCGAGCGCGAGTACGCAGTCGGCTGGCTCCGACTGGAGATTGCTTCGAGCGGTCGCTTGATGGATGAAGCTTTCGAGAACATGTGAGGTCATGGGCATTTCTCCAACCCGCTAGCTCCGTACGTAACGATTACGCATTTGCGGCTATTGCCGGTCTTTGTGCTGTTCGGGAGCGCACATAGCGTGGCTTGCAACGCGCGTGCGCTACTTTCGCTACGCACGTACACCGAACGCATCCCGATCCGACGCCTCACCGTTGCCGGCACGCGTGCGCGCCCGCCAAACCGGGCTGGTCTTGACGCGATTGCACTCCTTGGCCTCATACATCGCGGCGTCGGCCTTGCGGATCAGATCGTCGGCCGTCTCGTTGGATTCGAGCACTCCAACACCGCAGCTTGCCGTCATCCGGTAAGGCTCTCCTTGCAGTACGACGGGCTCGTCCAACGCGCTTCCGAGGTGGCGCACGATCCGCGCTGCAATTTCCCCCGCATTCGGCGCGGCGGTTTGCACAAGCACCAGAAACTCATCACCGCCGACGCGCCCAATCCGTCCGTACTCGCCAACCGCGACACGCAGCCGCTCCGCTAGCGCAGCGAGCACGGCATCCCCCGCCTGATGCCCGCGCGTGTCGTTGAGTAGCTTCAAGTTGTCGAGGTCGACGAAGATCACCGCCACGTGGCCCACCGCTTCGGGCGCGGCAAGGGCCTGATCCACCAAGTCGGAGATCCTGCCGCGATTGAGCAGCCCGGTGAGCCGGTCGACGCGCGAGAGCCGCTGCAGCGCTTCGCGGCCCGCGAGCAACTTGCGGATCAGCGCCATGATCCACACGGCAAAACCGACCAGCATCGCCGAGATGACGATCGCCATCGTCACGTAGACGCGCCGCATCCGGTAGTAGTCGTCGAGCACATCGTCGACCGACAGACCCGCGACGGCCAAGAGCCCGTATTGATCGATCGCGCTGCCCGCGACGATCCGCTCGACGTGATCGAGCGGATCGACAAGCGTCGTATCGGGTTCATGCAGCAGCACGTCGTAACCCGCAGGCAGCCATTGTCCCGCCGTGCTGTGCGCATCGGCGGCGCGGCGCGAGAGCATGAAACCGTGACGCGACAACACCGCGATCATGCCGTGCTCGCCGAGCGCGGCGCGATTGTAGAAACCGTCGGTGAGGTAGGCCGGGTCTTCGGATACGACGACCACGCCGTCGAAGCTGCCGTTGGCATTGTTCAAGCGCCGCGTCGCCTGCACCGACCAGTGCTTCGATATGCGCCCGATCACCGGCCGGCTGATGAAGAGCCCGACATCGGGATTGAACCGGTGCACGCGAAAGTGCTCGCGGTCGCTCAAGTCGACGACGCCGTTCGCGGGAAGCGTCGACACCGTGACATGCCCATTGGGGCCGACGAGCGTCACCTGCAATGCGGTATCCGAGCTGATGAGGCCATGCGTCTCATAGCTCTTCAAGTCGAAGGGCTGCGATGCGTCGTGCGTTTTCTCGTAGCCGTACTTGACGAGCAGCGCGATCTCGTCGACGTCGTGAATCGTTTTCAGTGTGTGCGTGCGCAACGAATCGGCGAGCGTGCTCGCGGCGAGGTGCGCGTCGCGCAGCACCGCGGCCTTTTCGATCTCGAGGCGCAAGAGAATCGTCCCCCACAAGACGCACAGGACGAGCCATGTCAGCACCGGGATCAGAAACAGCGCCCGGGGCTTCTGATCGTCCCGCTCAAACCCACACACGGTCGGGCGCATGCGCTCCTCGTAATAACTTGTCTGATTCCAGAGTGTGAGCGTGCCGGGAAAACCCTGGTGCGTTGAAAAGAGCCGGATTATTGGCTCGTTTCGATGCTTTGGCGCTTTGAGGCGCCTATTTGTTCGACGAATAGGCGCTAGTTCGCACGTTATGTCCAACAGTGGGCGGTGTCCACTGGCATTCAAGCGATGGCATCCGCAGTCAATCGTCATACGGTTGCATGCAAGGCCCTGTCTCGCATGCGAAGACCGCATTAACCCTCCGTTGCGTTACGTCCGCTTCCCGCCTACATTGCTTTTTCCAATCACAAAGAGGAACAGGAGACAGCATGCGCAGCTACCTTGCTATTGCTTTGGCCGTCATGTCGGCCACGGGGATGATCGCCACCGCCCAAGCCCAGGAGGTCGTGACGATCGGCCACTCGGCGCCGCTCACCGGGCCCCAGTCCGTGAACGGCAAGGACAACGAGAACGGCGCGCGACTCGCGATCGAAGACCTCAACAAAGCAGGCGTGACGGTCGCAGGCAAGAAGGTGACCTTCAAGCTCGATTCCGAGGACGATCAGGCGGACCCGAAAGTCGGCGTCCAGGTTGCACAAAAGCTCGTGGACAGCGGCGTCGTCGCCGTGATGGGTCCGTACAACTCGGGCGTGGCGATTCCCGCGTCGCGCGTCTACAGCGGGGCCGGCGTGCCGATGTTGCCGGTCGCGTCGAACCCGACCTTGACCAAGCAAGGCTTCAAGAACATCTTCCGGATCGGCGCAAGCGACGTGCAATTGGGCGGCACGATGGCGACGTTCGCGGCCAGCACCTTGAAGGCGAGGACCGCCGCGATCGTCGACGATCGCACCGCCTACGGGCAGGGCGTGGCCGACGAGTTCGCGTCGGTCGCGAAGGCGCACGGCATCCAGGTCGTCGATCGCGAGTTCACGAACTCGCAAGCCACCGATTTTCACAGCATCCTGACCACCATCAAGGGCAAGAACCCCGACGTGATCTTCTTCGGCGGCTATGCGGCGCAGGGCGCGCCGATGGCCAAGCAGATGGTCCAGCTCGGCTTGCGCGCGAAGCTGCTCGGCGGCGACGGCATCTGCTCGGCGGACATGGGGCACGTGGCGGGCGAGGCGGCGTCGATCGTCTACTGCGCACAAGGCGGCGTATCGCTCGAGAAGACCGCGGCGGGCCGCGACTTCCTCAAGCGCTACAAGGACGCGTACCACACCGACACGCAGGTCTACGCGGTCAACTACTACGACGGCGTGAAGATGCTGGCCGACGCGATGGTGAAGGCGGGCACGACGACCGACAAGGCCAAGCTGACCTCGGCGCTCGCCAGTGAAGACTACAAGGGCGTGGCGGGCACCTACTCGTTCGACGAGTACGGCGATCTCAAGGGCGCGCCTACGACGGTCTACGTGATCAAGAACGGCTTGCCCGCGCCCTATGGTGAATAAACCCAAGCATTCCCGCGTCGCTTAACGAAACTCACTCATGAAAATCACCCGATCCATTTCGACGGTAGAAGTCCATACAGGTGGCGAAGCATTCCGAATTGTGACGAGCGGCTTGCCGCGCATGCAGGGCGATACGCTCGTCAAGCGGCGCGCCTGGCTCAAGGAAAACGCTGACGAGATCCGCCGCGCGCTGATGTTCGAACCGCGCGGCCACGCCGATATGTACGGCGGCTACCTCACCGAGCCGGTTAGTGACAATGCCGACTTCGGCGTGATCTTCGTCCACAACGAAGGCTATAGCGACCATTGCGGACACGGCGTCATCGCGCTCGCGACGGCGGCTGTCGAATTGGGTTGGGTGACGCGCACGAGCCCCGAGACGCGGGTCGGGATCGACGCGCCGTGTGGCTTCATCGAAGCGTTCGTCAAGTGGGACGGCGACCATGCGGGGCCGGTGCGCTTCGTCAACGTGCCGTCGTTCATCTGGAAGCAGGACGTGACGGTCGAGACGCCGTCGTTCGGCAAAGTCACCGGCGATATCGCGTATGGCGGGGCTTTTTACTTCTACACCGATGGCGAGCCGCATGGGCTCGAAGTGCGGGAGTCCGACGTCGAGCGCCTCATCCGGTTCGGAGCGGAGGTCAAGGAAGCGGCCAACAAGGCGTTCCCGGTAGCGCATCCGGAGATTCCGGAGATCAATCACATCTACGGCACGATCATCGCGAACAAGCCGCGTCACGCGGGTTCGACGCAGGCGAACTGCTGCGTGTTCGCGGATCGTGAGGTCGATCGGTCTCCAACTGGTTCGGGGACCGGCGGGCGCGTCGCTCAGCTATACCTGCGAGGGCGGATGTCGATGGACGAGACGCTCGTCAACGAGTCGATCGTCGGCACCGTTTTCAAAGGACGCGTGCTGCGCGAAACCACGGTGGGCGATATCAAAGCCGTGATTCCGGAAGTGGAGGGCAGCGCTTACGTGTGCGGTTTCGCGAACTGGATCATCGATGAGCGCGATCCGCTCACGTATGGGTTTCTTGTGAGGTGAGCTTGCCCAATCTCGGGCGCTAACGAGGCTGGCGGCAATCGCAACCGTCAGCCAGCCTCACTCCACATGCGCCTGCCATCCGAGCCCAAGGCTCTTTTGCAGCGACACGAAATCCTTCAGCAACTCGGCCTGCCCGGAAACCACATCCTGCTGCGCGGAAAACTGCGTGCGCTGCGTATCGAGCAAGTCGATCAGCGTGGCCACGCCGGCGGTGTAGCGCTGCTGCATCAAGACAGACGAGCGATCGGCGGAACGCTGGACCTGTTCGAGACGCGCCAGATGTTCACGCTGATGGCCGTAGCGCGACAGCGACGTATTCGCGTCTTGCAGCGCCGCGAGCACCGTGTGTTCGTACTTCGCGCTCGCTTCGTCGCGCGATGCCTCGGCGCCGCGCACGGCGGCGGCCGTGCGCCCGAAGTCGAGCGCGTTCCATTGCAAATAGGGCGCGCCGATCCACGAGAAGTTTTGTTTGCGCAAGAGATGCCCCGGGTCGGCTGCCGTGAATCCCAAGTCGCCGAACAGCGTCACCTTCGGAAAGTAATCTGCGATGTGCTCGCCGATTTGCGCGTTGCTCGACGCGAGGCGCCGCTCGGCCGCGCGGATATCGGGGCGCTGTTGCAGCATCGTGGCCGGGTCGCCGACCGCCACCGTCGCGGGCAGGGCGGGCAATGGCTGCGGCGCGGACAGTTCGGCGTCGAGCGCGCCGGGAGCTTGACCAGTCAGCACGGCAAGCTGATCGAGCGATTCCACGATCTGTGCTTCGAGCGGCACCAGCGCGGCACGTGTGCTTTCGACTTGGCCCGATAGCCGCTCGACGTCGACATCGGCCGCCGTGCCGCGCGCGCGACGCTCTTCGGTGAGCGTAAGCATTTGCTGCTGCAGATCAGCCGATTGCTGCCCAAGCGCGAGCCGCCGCTGCACGTCGCGCAGATCGATATACGCCTGCGCGACCTCCGCCGCGAGCGAGACTTGCGTATCGGCGAGATCGGCATTGACCGCGTCGGCTTCGTTCGATGCCGCCTCGATGGCGCGCCGCGTGCCGCCGAACAGATCGATTTCCCATGAGGCGTCGAAGCCCGCGGTATAGAGCTGCAGCGGGCCGCCGCCGGAGCCCTGTGACGAACCGCTGCCGGACTGGAAGAAGGAACTCAAGTCGGGTTCGCGCGTGCGCAACGCCGCGACAGTCGCGGAGCTCTTCGGCAGCTCATTGGCCTGTTGTTGCCGCAACTGGGCGCGCGCTTCGCGCAGACGCGCCTGCGCCGCGTGCAAGTCCGGGTTGTGCGCGAGCGCGGCGTCGATCAGCGCGTTCAGCTGCGGATCGCCGAGCGTGCGCCACCATGCGCTCGGCGCGCGCGTCGCGGCGACCCCCGAGGCCGGCGTGCGCACGAACGTGCCGGCCTGGACGGCGCTCGTCGCGACCGGCGGCGCACTGCGATAGTCGGGGCCGACCGTGCACGCGGACAGCGCCCACGCCGCGAGCAACGTGATAGGCAACGTCAGGGGCAACGACGGAAATAGCGAAGGAGAGCGGCGATATGACATCGGTGGATAAGGGCAAGAATTTCGATGAGGCGTCAATGACCGGATGACGATGCGCTTGCCCCCGGTGCAGCCGACGACCTGAGCAGCAGCGCGAGCGGGATGCACGCGAGGAGCGCGATCGCCAGCACGTAGAACGTCTCCGAATAGGTGATGACGGCCGCTTGCTGCTGAATCTGCGCGGCGAGCTGGCCGAGCGCCTGCATCCTTGCGTGGGCCAGGTCGCCCGTCTGCGCGAACCAGCTCGCGGTGTTCGCGGCGATGCGGTCCTGACCGAGCACGGAGTTGGCCGTCAGCGATTCGCGGATCGCAGCGGTATGAAACGTGTTGCGCCGGTCGATGACGGTGCCGATGATCGCCAGCCCCACCGACCCGCCCAGATTGCGCGCCATGTTGTAGAGCCCCGCGGCGTCGCCCGAATCTTCGCGCGACACGGCCGCCATCGACGCCTGGTTGAGGGGCATCATCGCGAGCATCTGACCGACGCCGCGCAGCAATTGCGACCCGTAGAAGTCGTGGCCGACGCTTTGCGCCGTGAGGCCGATGTCGAGCAGACAACTCCCCGCGAAGCACAACAGACCGCCGATCACGAGCACGCGGAAATCGACCTTGCCGAGCAGGCGCGGCAGGATCGGCATCATCAGGAACGCGGGGATGCCGGAGATCAGCATGATGCCGCCCGACTGTTCGGCGTTATAGCCCGCGATCAGGCTCAGGAACTGCGGCACGAGATACGACACGCAGTAGAGCCCGGCGCCGACCGCGAACACGATGACGATGACGCTCGCGTATTGCACGTTGCGCAGGAGCGAGAGGCGCATGATCGGTTTTTTCGCGACGAACTGCGAGATGGCGATCAGCACGAAGCCGAGCGCGGTGATGGCGCTCAACATGACGATTTCGTTCGATTCGAACCATTGCTTGCGCTGACCTTCCTCGAGCACGACGGTGAGCGAGGAGAGCCCGATCGACAGGCCGATGATGCCGATCCAGTCGGCGTTGACGAATTCGTGCCAATGCGGCTTGTCCGCGGGCAAGCCGACGATCAAGAGCGTGATCAATGCGAGACACACCGGCAGGTTGATGAAGAAGCACCACGCCCACGAGATGTTTTCCGCGAGCCAGCCGCCGAGCACCGGGCCGAGCAGCGGACCCAGCAGCACGATCAAGCCGAACAGCGTCATGCCGATCGGCATCTGCGAGCGGGGCAGGCGAGTGCGAATGATGGTCTGCGCGGTCGGGATCATCGCGCCGCCCGTGAAGCCCTGTCCGATGCGCCCCGCGATCATCATGGGCAGCGAGTTCGAGAGGCCGCACATCATCGAAAACAGGATGAACAGCACCGCGTTGGTCAGCAGAAAATTGCGCAGGCCGAACACGCGCGTGAGCCACGCGGCGAGCGGGATCATCACGATTTCCGACATCAGATAGCCGGTCGAGATCCAGGTGCCCTCGGTGCCCGTCGCGCCGATTTCGCCCTGGATCTGCGGCAGCGCGGAGTTCGTGATCGAGATGTCGAGCGTCGCCATCAGCGCGCCGAGCGCGCCCGCGGCCACCGCGATCCAGTCGGCTGCGCTGGCGCGCTCGGCGTGGGGCGCGGCGCCTTGCGTCGCGGCTGCGTTAGCCATGGGCGTTCTCGGCGGCGATCCGCTTGTCGCCTTCGCGCGCGGAGCGGGTGTCGACATCCACGGTCACCGACAATCCCGGCAGCAGCACGGCGCGCGTCGCCGGTCCCGTCTCGACGCGGATGCGCACCGGCACGCGCTGCACGATCTTCGTGAAGTTGCCGGTGGCGTTCTCCGGCGGCAGCAGTGCGAACTGCGCGCCGGTGCCGGGCGCGAAGCTGTCGACGACGCCGTGCAGTTCCTTACCCGGCAGCGCATCGACGTGCAGCGTCGCAGGCTGGCCCGCGCGCATGCGCCCGACCTGCGTTTCTTTGAAGTTGGCCGTGAGATAGATGCTTTGCACGGGCACCACAGTCATGAGCCGCGTGCCCGGCTGCACGAATTGCCCGACGCGCACCGTGCGGTCGCCGACGCGTCCCGCGATCGAGCTGAAGATCGTCGTGTCGTGCAGATCGAGACGCGCTTGACGAATGCTCGCGCGCGCCGCTTCGACTTGCGCGCGGGCCTGGGCGATCTGCGCGGTGGTCGCGCCGATCTGCGTTTGTGCAGCCGCGGTGGCGGCGGCATTCGCCGCGAGCGTGGCGCGCGCCTGATCGCGCGTATTGACGAGGCTCGCGAGCCGTTCGTGGGTTTCCGCGCCGGTCGCTGCGAGCGGTGCATAGCGCTTCACGTCGTCTTCGGCGTGCTGCAAGGCAAGCCGGGCGACCTGCTCCTGCGCCTTCGCCTGCGCGACGTTGGCTTGCTGCTGCTGAATTTCGGCTTGAGCGCGCTGGATGTCGGCCTCGCGCGCGTCGATGGTCGCCGCGGCTTGATCGAGCGACGCCTGATACTGCCGGCTGTCGAGCCGCGCGAGCGGGGCGCCGGCTGGGACCGCCTGATTGTCGGCGACGAAGACGTCAGTGACATAGCCGCTGACCTTCGGCGCGATCGTGACGCTGTCGGCCTGCAGATACGCATCGTCGGTGCTTTCGATGAAGCGCCCGACCGTCCACCAATGCGCGAGCCAAAGCGCGCCCGCGATCAGCGCGATGATGCCGGCGATGAGGAGTAGTGGGCGCCTTTTGGAACGCTGCGGGCCGGACGTGCCCGTCTCCTGCGAAACGGTGCTGCGTGCCGGGGCTTCTGTTGTTTCGGACATAAAGTCGATCTCGTTAGATGACGCAAAGCGCGCACAAATTATTCCACTCGGAACAATTGTGTCAAGTGATATATTTTTCCGGTAAGGAATGTGGTATTCAAGATGCCGAATCCTGAATTCGAGGGGAGGGGAATTCGTTACATGAGTGAAACCAAGCGTCTGCGCCGGCCGGCGGAAGGCGGATATGCGCGCGGCGACGAGACCCGCATGCGCATCATCACAGCGGCCATCGACTTGTTCGGCGAGCACGGCTTCGCCGCCGCCTCGACGCGCGACATCGCGGCGCGCGCCGGCGTCAACGCGCCCGCGCTGCAGTACTACTTCGAGAACAAAGAGGGCGTGTATCGCGCCTGCGCCGAGTATTTCGCCGACCAGGTGTGGACGACCTTCGAGCCGGTCCTCCGCAGTGCTTCAGAAGCGCTGGAAAGCAGCGCTGGCGTCGCGCAGTTGATCGACGCGTTCATCGCGATCCAGGACCGGATCGCGGACAACATGTTCAAGATGCCCAAGTCACCGAGCCATCGGCTCTTCTTCGTACGCGAGCAAGGCGGGCGCGAACCGCCGATTGCGTCCGAGATTCTCCAGGAGCGTGTGCGCGGGCCGTTGAATAGCGTGAGCGTCGCGTTGATTGCGAAAATTACCGGCACCTCGACCGACGATACGGTGACTCGGATCCGCGTGCTCAGCCTTTATGGCCAGTTGATGCTGTTCCATCTATCGCCTCGCTCGGCCCTGCTTCACTTGGGCTGGCAGGAAATCGACGCTGAGAAAGGAGAACTGCTCAAGAGCACGGCGCGGGCGCAGACGCGTGCGTTGCTCGAGATGTGGAGCGCGGAGCGCGAGGCGAGGGAAGCGGCAGCCCCGGCGGCCGCGCCTGCGCGCAAGAGAGGTCCGAAAACGCGCGGTTGAGACGGTCGCGTGAGACGATCGAGCAGGAAATTGAACCGCAGCGGCATTCACGCGCTCACGAGCCATCCCTACACTGCAGTCATGTCGTAACGGATGACTGGCCGATGAGGCCCGAATGGCCATCCGTTACATCCCGGCAAATCGAGTGGGGATACGGAAATGCGCACGATTCAAACAGACGTCGCCATCATCGGAGCAGGCACCGCGGGGCTCGCCGCGTACCGCGCGGCCAAGGCGGAAGGGGCCTCTGCTGTCATCATCGAAGGCGGTGCGTACGGCACGACCTGCGCGCGCGTCGGCTGTATGCCGTCGAAGCTCCTGATTGCGGCCGCAGAGGCGGCTCACACGGCAAGCCACGCGGCGCCGTTCGGCGTCGAAGTCGGCAGCGTGCGGATCGACGGCGAGGCGGTGATGGCGCGGGTGCGTCGCGAGCGTGACCGGTTCGTCGGCTTTGTCATCGAGGGCATCGAGGCGCTGCCGAACGAGGACCGGCTGGTCGGGCACGCGCGCTTCATCGATGACCAACTGCTCGAAGTCGGCGACCACACGCGGGTGCAAGCCAAGCGTGTGGTGATCGCAACCGGCTCGAAGCCCGTGATCCCGGAGGTGCTGCAAGGGCTCGGCGACCGCGTCATCGTGAATGACGACGTGTTCGACTGGCAGACGTTGCCGCGCAGCGTCGCCGTCATGGGCCCCGGCGTGATCGGACTCGAACTCGGGCAGGCGCTCGCGCGCCTCGGCGTGCGGGTGAGCGTCTACGGCGCGCGCGGTGGCGTGGGACAGTTGACCGACCCGAAGCTCGTCGAGGCGGCCCGGACGATTTTCAGCGAAGCGTTTCATTTCGAGCCGCGCGGCTCGATGCTGTCCGCCACGCGGGTCGAAGAGGGCGTGCGGCTGCGCTATCAGCGCGCCGACGGCAACGTGACCGAGGACACTTACGAGTACGTGCTCGCGGCCACCGGCCGCCGGCCGGACGTCGCGAACCTGGGGCTCTCGAATACGTCACTGGAACTGGATGAGCACGGCGTGCCGCGTTTCGATCCCGAGACGCTGCAGGTAGGCACGCATCCGGTGTTCATCGCCGGCGACGCGAACGGCATCGTGCCGCTGCTGCACGAAGCGGCCGACGAAGGACGGGCCGCCGGACGCAACGCCGGACGTTATCCGGACGTGACGCCGATCGAGCGCAGGGCTCCGCTTGCCGTCGTGTTCTCCGACCCGCAGATCGCGCTGGTCGGGGCGCGCCATCGGAACCTGCCACCCGGCCGCTTCGTGACCGGCGAAGTGAGCTTCGAGAACCAGGGTCGCAGCCGTGTGATGCTGAAGAACCAAGGGCTCGCGCATGTCTATGTCGACCGTGAGACACGGCGATTCGTCGGTGCGGAAATGCTCGGGCCGGCGGCTGAGCACATCGGCCACTTGCTGGCGTGGAGTCTGCAGATGGGACTGACGGTCGACGCGATGTTGGAGATGCCGTTCTATCACCCGGTCATCGAAGAAGGTTTGCGCACGGCGCTGCGGGATGCGGCGGCGAAGCTCGCGGCTAACGTGTGACGCGCGCGGTTTCTTTTCTCTGCAACTATCGGAGTTCCTATGTCTAACGTGACCATCTACACCAAACTCGGCTGTTCCTACTGTGAATCGGCAAAAGCGCTGCTGCACGGGAAAGGCGTGGTTTTCGACGAGGTGAATCTCGACGGCAAGGCCGACGTCGCCACAGCGCTGTTCGCGCGGCTCGGCCGACGCACGGTGCCGCAGATTTTTATCGGCGAGACTCATGTTGGCGGTTGCGACGATTTGTACGCGCTTGAACGGCAGGACCGGCTTGATGGGCTTTTGGCGGTATGAGTCGATGCGGTGGCTGGCAAGGTTGGATCAAACCGCCAGCTTGCCAGCCATCGCAAAACACGGCATTTGTGAATAGCCAGAACACGACATTAGAACCTTGCCCTAACAGTCAAAACATCGATAATTTATCTTATGTAAAATCACAAAAGCCACCGATCGGCTCCCAGCAATCCGTCGGATTGCATCATTCAAACCCTCCTCGCAATCAACGTCAGAAAAGCACGCGCACCTTCCCCATGTCGACCCGACTCGACCACTTCAAATCCGGCACGACGCAGCGCAGCTTCAAATTCAGCCTCGCCGCGCTCAGCAAACCAGATATCGCTACAGTGCGCCGCGCCTCCGTCTTCCCACATCCGAAGCGTCGCTCGATGCAGTCGTGCCGTGCCGAACTCCCACGTGTATTCGTAGTGATACGTTCGTCCACTATGCGTCGCCTGCCCAGCATGCTTCGAGCCGGATGCCTCAGCGGCTTTCAATGCTGCCCAGTCGCGCACATTGACGGCGAGATGTCCGCCCGCTCGGACCGTTGTCCGCAACCCATCTAGGGACTTCAGCAGATACCCGTCGTAATCGCAGGCCTCGTCCGGCTGCGTGTAGATCGCGTAATTGACCGTCACGAGATCCATGCGCTCGCGCCACTCGACGATTCCCGCCAACCCCTCGAACGACGAAACGCGGTAACGATCCGCAGAAATACCTGCCGTCTCTCCGGTCTTGCGGGCATCCGCCAGCATGTCCTCGCTGTAGTCCGAGCCGTAGACGATGAACCGCCGCGTGCCACCTTTCGCCGGAAGTCCTTTGTGCAGAGCCAGCACGTCAAAGCCGAGCCCGCAACCCGCGTCGAGGATCGACTGGCCGGCCGTCACATTGCGATCAATCCATGCCGACATGACCGGATCATTCATGTCCATCCCTTGCACCGCGTCCGGCGTGTGCAGCGAGAGATAGAGTCGATTCATCCCCGCATAAGCGTCGTGCATCCGGCTCTCCGTTTTCATCTGCGCGGCTGAATGGTCGCCATCGCAAGTCCCGCTGCAGCGAACGCACAGGCGGCGGACACCAGCGCCACGGCGCGCAGCGCGTCGGTGATGGCGTCGGCTTCCGCGCGCGCCACGGGGGTCTCGCGTGCCGTATGAGCGGCGCGCAATGCCGTCCCTGGTTGTGCGTTCGGTTCGAGTAGCTGCCCGGTCTGGCGTGCGTCCTGCGGCACGTGCAACGCGTCGAGCCGCGCCGATAGCGCCGCATGGTGCGACCACACGAACACGATGCCGAGCACCGCGATCGCCAGCAGGCTCGCCACGCGTGCCACCGCGTTGTTGATGCCGGACGCGACGCCTGTACGGCCGCCCTCCACCGAGCTCATCACGGTCGTGGTCAGCGGCGCGATGGTGATCGTCATGCCGAGCCCGAGCACGACGAGCGCAGGGAAGAATCCGCCCCAATAGCTGCCGTGCACGAATGGCAGCGCCAGCAGCGTGAACCCGATTCCGGCGATGCCCGGGCCAGCGGTCAGCAGCGCGCGCGGACCGAAGCGGCTCGTCAGGCCGCCCGTGAAACGCGATAGCAAACCGATGGTGACGGGCACCGGCAGCAGCGCCCCACCCGCTTCGGTCGCTGTGTAGCCATGCGCGCGGATCAGCGTGAACGGCAGGAAGAAGAATGCGCCGCCAAGGCCGAAGTAAAGCAGCAGTGTGACGAGGTTCGCGCCGGTGAAATCGCGCGTGCGGAACACGTCGAGCGGCATCATGGGGTTGGGGCTCTTCGCTTCGATCATCACGAATGCGGCGAGCACGAGCACGCCGGCGCCAAGCGCACCTAATACGATTGGATGCGCGAAGCCGCGCGCCGACGCCTCGGTCAAGCCGAAGGTGAGCGCGGCGAGTCCCGCTGCCGCGCTCAGTGCGCCGGGCCAGTCGAGCTGTTGAGGCGCATCGAGCTTGTGGCTGTTTGGCACCGACGAAATGGCGAGCGCGATCGTTACCGCTGCAAGCGGGACGTTGAGAAAGAAGATCGCACGCCACGACAACGCGTCGACGAGCCATCCGCCCGCCACCGGCCCCACCGCCGACGTGATCGCGCCGACGCCCGCCCAGGTGCCGATTGCCCGTCCGCGCGCTTCGCCCTCGAACACCGCACCGATGATCGCGAGACTGCTGGGTACGAGCAGCGCCGCGCCGATGCCTTGAACCGCGCGTGCGGCGATGAGCGCAGCCGCATTCGGCGCCAGTCCGCAAGCGGCCGACGCCAGCGTGAAAAGCGCGATGCCCGCAATGAACACGGTGCGGCGGCCGAGCTTGTCGCCCATCGATCCGCCGACCAGCACGAGCGACCCGAGAAAGAGCAAATACGCGTTGACGACCCACTGCATCGCCGCGACGCTCGCGCCAAGTTCGCTCTGAATGGACGGCAGCGCGACATTGACGACGGAGCCGTCGATGAACGCCATGCTCGAGCCAAGGATCGTCGCGGCGAGCGCGAGACGCTTGCGGCGGCACGGACGGTCGACTGTGGCGGGCTGCGTTTGGATGACGAGCTCGTCGCACGGGCTCGCTTGTGCAGCGACGACGTGCGCGGTCTTCGGCTGGCTATCGAGAAGATCCGGGTTCGCCAAGTTCGCTCCCGCGCTGATGGACGGTGACTCGTGTCCGAGATTTAGGTGCGGAACAGACCTACGGTCTGAAGATCCGTCGAAATTCCTACAAAATTACTTCAACTGTTAGGCAAGGGAACCATTTAATTCTCGAATCACGACTCGATCCCCGGCGACCGGCTCCAGCCCGCATTCTCCATAGCCTCCGGGTGAACCCGAGTCTGTACGGGAGGCCCTCCTGTTTGTCCTATTGCCGTGTTATTGTCAAAGCAAAGGACCATGGGCTCGCCTAACGGCGGCCCGACCGCCAGTTACATTTGCGAGCGTCGCCATGAGTGATGTACGCCAACACTTAAGTCCCAACGACCGCGTCGAGCTGCTGTGCTGGCTGACGTGCGGCAGCCTCGGTGCCTATTACTTGAATGAGGAATGGCCGCAGGCGCCGTTCCATGTACAGGCGGCGCACAAGTGGCTCGATCGCCATATGCGCGACGCGGACTGGCTCAGCATCGCCAAGCTGTCCGCGCTTGCGATCGATATCGCCCGGATGCACGCCAGATTTGTCGATGCCGACTGGGCTCGCGAAGCGGTCGAGGAAATCCTCGATACCGACGATCTGAACTTCGAGGCCAAACTGGTCCAACAAGTACTCGAAGATTGCCGGCGGGCGCTGACAGATAAGCGCCCCGCAGACTAAAGCCGCCTTCCCGCTGATAGCAAACCGCTTGCGGCGCCCTCCGCGCCGCGGGCCGATCGGCCATGTCACGGGCAAAAAAATCTTTGCCGCCCCCATTTACCCTCGACCAATCCGCCTGCAGCGATCCTGGCGCGCTTTCCCGTGACTTTTTTTTAATCGATCGCGGGAAGAAAACGCGAGGTGCCGCGGTTAACCCAGTCAAGTCCGGAGTTTTCGGACTTGAAGTGACCAGGGCGATCGACCAACCCGGCTCGCGATAAAAACAAAAAAACAGCCACCGGGAATAAAGCCGAATCAAGCTGTGTTCACCCTGATGTAGCAAGCGAAATTTGAAATCACTCAACTTAGGAGTTCGAAATGAACAAGCGTCTCGTCATCGCCCTTTCCATGGCTCTCCTCGCTTCGGCCGGCATCGCAACCAGCGCGTCCGCTCAGGAAAAGACCCGCGCTGAAGTCCGTCAGGAATTGATTCAAGCGGAAAACAACGGTTCGCGTTTCGTTACGGACACCTCGTATCCCGAGGTCAACCCAATCTTCGCGGAACAAGTCGCCCGCACCCAGCAAAAGGCCAGCGGCGCCGGCTCCGAGATGTCGGGCTCGGGCGCGTCCGGCGCTCCTAAAGCTCCGGCAGCCAGCAAGGCCGAGCCGAACTGCGTCGGTCCCAACAGCTTTTGCTCGATCTACTTCGGCAGCTGAATCGCCCGGACGGTGCAACATGACTCGCGCAAAAGGCAGCCAGCTACGGTTATCGAATCAAGGGCGTTCAAGCGAACGTCGGGCGCTCAAGATTCTTCGACACACTGGCTTCCTTTCCGCGCAAACATGAAATCCAGTTAGAGCCTGCCCGCCCCGCTCGCGTTTTTCTTCGCAGCTCGCTTTCTCTCGCCCCCGCTTCGTACTACGCTTGATGTGTCCGACGTTTCGCAGTCTCCCGCAAGGACATCTGTCCCGACGGGTACCGATGCGTACTTTCATGCGTACGTTCAAGGAGCGAGGTCCAACATGCATCAACTGCTCACCGTATCCATCTCGAAGCCGGAAACCACCAACTTCATCCTCGGGCAATCGCACTTCATCAAATCGGTGGAAGACATTCACGAGGCGATGGTCGGCACCGTGCCCGGCATCAAGTTCGGCCTCGCGTTTTGCGAAGCGTCCGGCAAGCGCCTCGTGCGGCACTCGGGCACGGACGCCGAATTGACCGAGCTCGCGTGCAAGAACGCGTTGTCGATCGGCGCTGGCCACAGCTTCATCGTCGTGCTGGGCGATGGCTATTTTCCAGTCAACGTTCTGAACGCGATCAAGGCTGTACCGGAGGTCTGCCGGATCTTCTGTGCGACGGCAAACCCGACCGAGGTCGTCATCGCGGAGACGGGACAGGGCCGCGCGATCCTTGGCGTCGTCGATGGGTTCCCGCCGCTCGGGATCGAAAACGACGAAGACGTCCAATGGCGCAAGGAACTGCTGCGCAAAATCGGGTACAAGGCGTGACACGCGCTTGAACCGACGGGTGCGCGATAGTCGCGCGCCTGGAATTGGACAGCAAGAGTCGGAGTGCGAGGCGACGGCTGGGTCCGTAGACTGTGCCAATGGACAACACAACGCACAGGCTACTTTCATGAACACGCCGATCACCTCTATCGATTCGCGATTGCGCACGAACGGGCGCGTCGAAGCGCCTTCCGCTTTTACCCTTGTCCCCTTCGCGTCGTCAGATGCGGTCGCACAGCGCGTGGATTCGTTCGACTGGTCCCGCATCGAAGATGAATTGAGTCAGTACGGCTGCGCGACGCTGCCCGCTCTGCTGACAGCCGATGAATGCCATGCGTTGACGGCGCTCTACCCGCGCGAGGACCTCTATCGCAGCCGCGTGGTGATGGAGCGCCACGGTTTCGGCCGAGGCGAGTACAAATATTTCTCGTATCCCTTGCCGGACGTCGTCGCAGACCTGCGCTCGACGATCTACCCGCATCTCGCGCCGGTAGCGAACCGCTGGAACGAGGCCATGCGCTTGGCCACGCGCTATCCGGCCACGCACGAAGCGTTCATTCGGCGCTGTCATGCCGCCGGGCAGCAGCGCCCCACTCCGCTGATCCTCGAATATGGCCCGGGCGACTACAACTGTCTCCATCAAGATCTGTACGGCGAACATGTATTTCCGCTGCAAGTCGCGATCCTGTTGTCGGAGCCGGGCCTCGATTTCACCGGTGGCGAATTCGTGCTGACCGAACAGCGTCCGCGCATGCAGTCGCGTGTCGAAGTCGTGCCGCTCGCGCGTGGCGACGCGGTGATTTTCGCGGTCAACCATCGTCCAGTTCAGGGCTCACGAGGCGTCTATCGCGTCGCGTTGCGGCACGGCGTAAGCCGTCTGCGTTCGGGGCGGAGGCATACGCTTGGTGTGATCTTTCACGACGCACTCTGACAACCCGACCCGCCAACAAGAGGCGCCAGTGCCCCGCCAGCGTGGCGCTGGCAAGTAATCGGCAAAAAATCGGCAAAACGCGCACAATTTCGCCTTGGACGAGCCCGTGGCCCTCGCGCGGGAACAGAATAATTCCGTCTTTGCCGCCCTACGGCTGCCAGTGCGACCAGGGCCACAAGGACCTCATCAGCCACCACACCGCATGACCGCTTACGGAAAAACCTCGGGTCACGAGGCGCCGAACCCGCCGCCCGCGCGAGTCGCCACGCTCGTCCGGCTTCCCGCGTTCGCAGCCATTGCCACCTTCGTCGTTGCGCTCGCCGCGGTGATCGGCACGTGGCGGATCGTGCACGACCAACTGCAGCGCGCCGCGCTCGCGCGTTTCGAGTGGCGTGCGGCGCAAACCACCGTGGACTTGCGCAACAGGCTCGGTGCATGCGAGGAAATCCTGCGCGGAGCGAGCGGCCTTATCGCGGTTACCGGCGCCACCTCAGCTACGCAGCCGGCAGCGGCTCCCGTTTCCTCGGACGCTTGGCGCCGCTATGTCTCGCGCCTCGATCTCGACGAAAAGCAACCTGCCGTGCGCGCGCTGGGTTATGCAACGGCAACATTGGACGGCGTGGTCCGCATCGCCGGTGACATCAAATCCGACAGCGCACCCGACGCAAAAGCCGCCGCCGACAGCGCCGCACCGCCAAGCGCGCTCGTGCCGGTCACGCTCATATATCCGCAGCGCTCGGAGGCCGCGCCGCTCGCCTACGATCTCGGCCGCGATCCGTCGCGCCGCAGCGCGTTGCTGCGCGCGGCCGATACCGGACAGCCCGCGCTCATCGCGCGCCCGGTCGCGTTCGATACCCGTACCGATTCCCATCGTCCTCGCTTCGAGCTGTATCTGCCGGTGTACCGAAGCGCGCGCCTGCCCGCGACGAAAGAGGCCCGCCGAGCCGATGTGGCGGGCTTCGTCGTCGCTCATCTCGACGCCGAGTGGCTGCTCGGCAGCCTGGAGGTCCACGAACGGAACATCGACATGCAGGTGTACTCGGGGGCGCCGGCGAGCGCGCTGTACTCGACCTCCGATACCGTCGACAACGCGCCCGCCCAAACGCTCTTCAGCCGGACCGAGACGCTGCGCTTCGGCGGTGAGCCGCTCACGCTCATCTATATGGCGGACGATCGCTACCTGGGCTTCGGCGACACCGTCAGCACCGCGCTCGTGCTGGCGCTCGGCGTGCTCGCGTCGGTTTTCATGGCGGCGCTGGTGTATCTGATCGCGCGGGAACGGCCCACGGAATAGCGCACGTTGCGGGTCCGCACCCGTCGCGAGGTTTGCCGTGCTCGACACCCGACGCTTTCGCGCACGGCGGCTACCATAGAGACACGGGCCTTTCGCGGCGGGACGCATCATGCACACTTTGTTTAGAGATCGATCCGAAGCGGGCCGTATTCTTGCGGCCCATCTACGAAACGAAGGCGTTGAAGCCGATGCCGTCGTCCTCGCGCTGCCGCGCGGCGGCGTGCCGGTCGCCTTCGAGGTCGCGACGGCGCTCGGTGGCGAACTCGACGTGCTCCCCGTGCGCAAACTCGGCGTGCCCGGCGAGCGCGAACTCGCGATGGGCGCGATCGCGGCGGGCGGCGCACTGTACGTCGATCACGGCACGATGGTGATCGCGCGTGTCTCGCAGGCGCAGTTCGAGGCGGTGCACGCGGAGGAGAAAATCGAGCTGGCGCGGCGCGCGGCGCTCTATCGCGGCGAAAGCGCGCCGGCTAGCGTCGAGGGACGCGTCGCGGTCATCGTCGACGACGGCATGGCGACCGGCTCCTCGATGCAAGCGGCCGTGCGCGCCTTGCGTCAACAGCGGCCGGCACGCGTGATCATCGGCTTGCCGGTTGCGCCGCTCGGCGCGGAAGCCGATTTCAGCGGCATCGTCGATGCGTTCGTCTGCGTGGCCAATCCGTCGAACTTCTTTAGCGTCGGCCAGTACTACGAAGACTTCAGCGAGACCACCGACGACGAAGTCCGCGAACTTCTAGCGCGCGCGCGGGCACGCAAGTCATAGCGGGCAGATCCGCCTCAACCTTGCTTGCCCGGCGCCGCTAACGCGCTTCGCTCGTATGTTTCGCGACCCGCACGTCGATGCGCCGTCAGCCAATACGTCGCGACGCGATCGAGTGCGGTGCAGAGAATCAGATAAACGAATCCGACGAACAGAAAGACCTGCGCCGGATACACCATCAGACGGTTGTTGACCTGCGTCGCGACAAACGACAGATCGGCCACGCCGACGATATACGCGAGCGACGTGTCCTTCACGAGCGACACCCACTGATTCACGAACGACGGCGCCATCATCCTGATCGCCTGCGGCAGCAGCACATAACGCAAGGTCTGCATGCGCGTGAGGCCGAGCGACAATCCGGCCTGCCACTGCTCTTCCCCGACCGCGCGGATGCCGGCGTTCACAGAATGCGCGAGATAGGCGCCCCCGATCAACGACAGCGCGCAAACCACGGCCGCGAGCCCGGGCACGTCGACATGCAGCACCACCGGCAGCAGGAAATACGTCCAGAAGATCAGCATCAGCACCGGAATCGCGCGAAAGAAGCCGATCACGACGATGAGCAAGCCGCGCACGGCGCCGGACGACATGGCGAGCGCGATACCGCCCGCGAGCCCGATCGCGGCGGACGCCAGCGCCGATACGCTCGCGAGCACGAGCGTCAGCGCAGCGCCGCCGAGCGGCCCGTTCGGAAACGCGCCGACGAGCAAATACGGCAGATTGCTTGTCAATAACGACCAGTCCATCGTCACGATCTCGCAAGCGGCCGATCGCGCAGATGGATGACCCACTGTGCGCACGCCTCGATCACGGCGATCGCGCCGATGTAAAGTGCGGTCGCGATGCCGAACGCGGCGAAGGTCTGGAAGGTTTCCGTTTCGACCTGGCGCGACGCATACGACAGCTCCGCGAGCCCGATCGCCATCGTCAGCGACGAATTCTTCACGACGTTCATGTACTGCCCGAACAGCGGGCCGATCGCGATGCGCACGGCCTGCGGCAGCACGATATGGCGAAACGCTTGCAGCGGCGTAAAACCGAGCGCCGCTGCCGCCTCGCGTTGTCCGCGCGGCACGCCGCGCATTCCGGCTTGGAACTCTTCGGCAATGAACGCGCACGAGTAGCATGTGAGACCGCCCCAGCCCGCCACGAACTCGAACGACGGCCAACGCAATACGAGCCCGGCCCAACGTGCGACATGTGGCGTATTGAGCCATTGCATGACCGACTCGGGCAGCAGCGTCGCCACGCCGAAGTACCAGAAGAACAACTGCACAAGAAGCGGCGAGTTACGAAACGCGCCGACGTAGAGCGCCGTCACGCGCCGCAACGCCGCGTAGCGCGAGTCCCGTCCGAGCGCAAGCAAGAAGCCCGCGACCGTCGCCGCGACGGCGGCCGACAGCGCGAGCCCGATGGTCATCCCGAAGCCCTGCCAGAGCCACGACAGGTACTTCGGTGCGAGCCACGTCCCCATCGTCAGGTCTTGTCGCCGATCTTGAAGATGCGCGCGAGCGGCGTGCGGGTCTTCGGTCCGAACCAGCGGTCGTAGATCTGCGCCGCCGTGCCGTTGGCTTCGAGGCCCTTCAGCGTATCGTTGACGAACGCGGTCAGGCGCGCCTCGCCCTTCGGAATGCCCACGCCCATGTAGTCGTTCGAGATCGTGAACGGCGGGATCTCGTAGTTCTGCTTGTCCGGCACGTTCGCGAGCAGGCCGATCAGCTTCGGACCGTCCTGCGTGATCGCCTGCACGTTGCCCGTGCGCAGCGCGGCAAAGGCGAACGGCGTGTCGTCATAGGCGACGATGGTCGCCTGCGGGAATTTCTCGCGCAGCGTGATTTCGTTGGTCGTGCCCTTGTCGGCGCCGATGCGCAAACTGTTCAACTGATCGGGCGATTTCAGCACGCCCTTCTTCGCCAGGAACTGTTGCCCCGACGAGAAGTACGGAATGCTGAAGTCGACCTGCTTCGCGCGCTCGTCGGTGATCGTGAAGTTCGCGAGTACGAGATCGACCTTGCCCGACGTGAGGAACGGAATGCGATTGGCCGGGTTCGTCGGCTGCAATTCGAGTTTCACGCCGAGCTTGTCGGCGAGCGTCTTGGCGTAGTCGACGTCGAGGCCGACGATGTGATTCGTCTTCGGATCGACGAAGCCGAATGGCGGATTGCTGTCGAACGTGGCGACGCGCAGTACGCCGGCCTTCTTGATGTCGTCGAGGCGATCGGCGTGCGCGACGCCCGATACTGTGATGCTCAGCCCCAGAACCCATGCCGCGAGCGTTTTGAATGTCATTGTGGTCGTCCTCGTGTAGCGTGCGAAAGCGCAGTGACAAACACTGCGAGCCCGTCACGTTAACAGCACGAGGACAACGGCAGAACCAACAAATCTTGCTGTATTAAGCGGCTTTTCTGCTAAGGCGGCAGGCCATCTCAAGGTTCGTGGCGCAGGTATCCTTCGCGGCTCGGATCACGCATGCGCCAAGACACGAAGCACGAGAGCCCGCATAGCGCAGTGACGTACCAATAGAACGTCGTTTCGTGACCGATCGACTTCATCCACAGCGCCAAATACTCGGCCGAGCCGCCAAAGATCGCATTCGCCACCGCATACGACAACCCGACGCCGAGCGCGCGCACTTCCGGCGGGAACATCTCGGCCTTGATCAAGCCGCTGATCGACGTGTAGAGGCTGATGATCGCGAGCCCGGCCACGACGAGGCCGAATGCGGCATATGGGCTCGATACGTCCTTCAGCGCATGCAGCAGCGGCACCGTAAAGGCCGTGGCAAGCGTACCGAACCAGATCATCGACTTGCGCCGCCCGATCTTGTCCGACAGCGCGCCGAACACGGGCTGCAGCAGCATGTAGACGAAGAGCGCGCACGTCATCACATTGCTCGCGGTTTTCGCATGCATGCCCGCGGTGTTGACGAGGTACTTCTGCATGTAGGTCGTGAACGTGTAGAAGATCAGCGAGCCGCCGGCGGTGAAGCCGACCACCGTCAAGAAAGCGCCCTTGTGCTTGAACAGGCCGCGTATCGTGCCGGCCTCCTTGCGATTGCGCGTTTCGGCGCTCGTGGTTTCATCGAGCGACTTGCGCAGATACAGCGAAACGAGCGCGGCCAGTGCGCCGACGACGAACGGGATGCGCCAGCCCCACGCCTTGAGATCTTCGGTCGAAAGCAACTGCTGCAGGATGACGAGCACCAGCAGCGCACAGAGCTGGCCGCCGATCAGCGTCACGTATTGGAACGACGCGAAGAAACCGCGACGCCCTTTCAACGCGACCTCGCTCATATAGGTCGCGCTCGTGCCGTATTCGCCGCCGACCGACAGTCCCTGGAACAGCCGCGCGAGCAGGAGCAGCGCGGGCGCGAGCGCGCCGATCTGCGCGTAGGTGGGCAGCGCGGCGATCACGAGCGAGCCGCCGCACATCATCAGCACGGAGATCATCATCGCGTTGCGCCGGCCGTGCTTGTCGGCGATACGGCCGAAGAACCAGCCGCCGATCGGGCGCATCAGAAAGCCCGCCGCGAACACGCCAGCGGTATTGAGCAGCTGAGTGGTCGGGTCCCCGCTTGGGAAAAAAGCTGGCGCGAAATAGATCGCGCAAAACGAGTACACGTAGAAGTCGAACCATTCGACAAGATTGCCCGAGGAGGCGCCAACGATCGCAAGGACGCGTCGGCGGGTGTCGTTCGGGCTAAGGACGTTTTGTTCGGTGACATCGGTCATGCGGCGGGCTCCTTGGGGGTCTCTGATGGGCTTGGCGCGGGATGTGCGCTGTCAGTGCCGCCCATTCATTACGTTTCCATTTCCACAAGGCTACGGATTTTAAGCAAACGAAAGCATTTGTGTAGGCAAATCGTTGGCAAGTGGCGCCTGAGCCCACGGGCCCAAGCCCGTTCGCGAAAATTGCGCAGACGAAAAAAAGCCAGCCCGAAGGCTGGCTGGATTGAAACTTGGAGGTTGGACTTAACGGCTTTAGCGCAACGTCAGACCCGAATCGTAGGCGGCGTATAGCGGCAGTCGTATCGTTTCCTCACCGTGCCGTTTTCGTCGACGCTCTCCAGATACACGTCGAACTGCCACAGCCGAGCCATGTGCTTGAGGACTTCCTCGCTGTCGTTGGCCAGATGGCGGTTGTCGCTCATGAAATGCCGCAGCGTGAGACTGCGGTCGCCGCGCGTATTCACCGACCACACCTGAATGTTCGGCTCGCGGTGATGCATGTCGTACTGGCGGGACAGCGCCTGCCGCACGTACTGATAGCCGCTCTCGTCGTGAATCGCGGAGACTTCGAGCGCGTCGCGCATGTCGTCGTCGAGCACCGAGAAGAGGCGCATATCGCGGATCAAGTGCGGCGACAAGTATTGCGCGATGAAACTCTCGTCCTTGAAGTTGCGCATCGCGTAGTGCAGCGCTTCGAGCCAAGGCGTGCCGGCCATCTCCGGAAACCACTTGCGGTCTTCTTCGGTCGGCGATTCGCAGATCCGGCGAATGTCGCTCATCATCGAAAAGCCGAGCGCGTACGGATTGATCCCGCTGTAGTACGGCTTGGTGACGGGCGGTTGATAGATGACGTTGCTGTGCGAATGGAGGAACTCCATCATGAAGCCGTCTTCCAGCAAGCCTTGCTGATAGAGCGTGTTGAGCAACGTGTAGTGCCAGAACGTCGCCCAGCCCTCGTTCATCACCTGCGTCTGCCGCTGCGGGTAGAAGTACTGGCCGATCTTGCGGACGATGCGAATCACTTCGCGTTCCCACGGCTCGAGCAGCGGCGCGTTCTTTTCCGCGAAATACAGCAGGTTTTCCTGCGGTTCGGGCGGGTAGCGCCCTTCCTCTTCTTCCGCTTCCGCCTGCTTCTTGATGGGCAGCGTGCGCCACAGTTCGTTGACCTGCGACTGGAGATACGCCTCGCGCTCGCGGCGCATCGCCGATTCCTTGGCCAGCGACAGCTTCTGCGGCCGCTTGTAGCGGTCCACGCCGTAATTCATCAGCGCGTGGCACGAATCGAGCAGCTCCTCGACGCGATCGAGCCCATAGCGCTCCTCGCATTCGGCGATGTAGTTCTTGCCGTAGACGAGGTAGTCGATGATCGCGTGCGCATCGGTCCAAAGGCGGAACAGGTAGTTGCCCTTGAAGAACGAGTTGTGCCCGTAGGCCGCGTGCGCAATCACGAGCGCCTGCATCGTCATCGTGTTCTCTTCCATCAGATACGCGATGCAGGGGTTCGAATTGATGACGATTTCGTACGCGAGCCCCATCTGGCCGCGCCGATAGCTCTTCTCGGTGGAAAGAAAATGCTTGCCGAACGACCAGTGCCGGTAATTGACCGGCATGCCGACGGACGCATACGCATCCATCATTTGTTCGGCGCTGATGACTTCGAGCTGGATCGGATAGACATCGAGCTCATATTGCTCCGCAACATGGGCAATGTGCGTGTCGTATTCCTCGATGAGCTCGAAGGTCCAGTCGGACGGGCACGGCAGAGGCCGTCGGTCGGCAACGTTCATACGGACTTCCCTTTGCCCCAGTTCGGGCGCTTCGGTGTGCCCTCGCGTGTCGGTGCGGGTGCCGGGCTCGCGCTGCGCGTGCGTCTGATGCGCATGCGTGCCTTTTCTGCGGCGCTCCGGCTGATAGCCACGCGCCTCGTTATGCAGGTGCTTGGTGCTCATGCTGCCTCCCGCCGGGCCGTCCCAAGGGAGGCGGCGGCCCCCACGGGGGGAGCTTTGCATGGGACCGGAGTAACCGCTAAAGCGCTAACTCCGGTCGACAGCGAACGAAAGTGAGCGTGGGGGCTCATGCTTCCACCTGCTTCTCGAACAACTCTCTGAACACAGGGTAAATATCAGCGGCCGTCTCGACCTTCTTCATCGCGAGGTGCTGCTGAGTCACTGCAAGCTGCGCATATTCAAGCCACAGGTTCTGCTCCTCCGGCGCCACTTGAATATACGCAAAATACCGTGTCTTTGTCAGGATGTCATCCTGTAGGATCTTACGGCACTTGGGCGAATCGTCCGTCCAGTTGTCGCCGTCCGACGCCTGTGCTCCGTAAATATTCCATTCAGTCGGCGAATAGCGCTCCTCCTGCACCTTGCGCATCAGCTCGAGCGCGCTCGACACCACCGTGCCGCCGCTTTCGGTCGAATGGAAGAACGTGTCTTCGTCGACTTCCTCCGCGCGCGTGTGGTGACGGATGAACACCACTTCGATCTTTTCGTAGTTACGTTTCAGGAATAAGTACAGCAGGATGAAGAAGCGCTTGGCGAGATCCTTGCGCTGCTCGTCCATCGAACCCGACACGTCCATCAGGCAGAACATCACGGCCTGGCTCGACGGTTGCGGCTGCTTCACGCGATTCACGTAACGCAGGTCGAACGGATCGATGAACGGAATGCGCCAGATGCGTCCGCGCAAATGGTGGATCGCTTCTTCGAGCAGCTTGATCTCTTCGCGGTGATCGCCGGGGTCGTTCTGCAAGTCTTCCAGCTGCTGCTCGAGCTCGCGAAGATTGTTGACGAGCGGCGCACCGAGCGCGATGCGCCGGCCCAGCGCGCTACGCAGCGAACGCACCACGTCGATATTGTTCGGCGTGCCTTCCGCCGCCCAGCCTGCACGGATGCTCTTCCACGTCGGCACGGCGAGCAAATGGGTTTTGACGAGGCGCGGCAGTTCGAGATCGTCGAAGAAGTACTGCATGAACTCGTCGCGCGAGAGCTCGAACACGAAGTCGTCCTGCCCTTCGCCTTCGTTGCTCGCCTGACTGCCGCCGCCACCGCTGCCGCCTTGCGGGCGCGGGATCTTGTCGCCGCGGATGTAATCCGAGTTGCCCGGGTGCACCATTTCGCGTTTGCCGCCGGGGCCATGCCTGAACGACGGCTCCGCGATGTCCTTGCGTGGAATCGTGATGCTCTGGGTGTTCTGGATGTCTTTGATGCTGCGGTCGCGCACGGCCTCGGAAACGGCGCGGCGAATATAGTTTTTCACGCGGCGCAAGAAACGCTCGCGGTTTGCAATGCTCTTGTTCTTGCCTGCCAGCCTGCGGTCGATGATTTGGTGAAGCACAGCCGGTCTCCCGCTTGGAGTTCTCGAGCACGAGGCGCGGGTGACTGCGCGGGACCAGGTTTTAGGCCCGCGCGGCTCACGCCTCGCAAGGGGCTCGCGCGGACGCCCCGCGCGAGCCATGCACGCTTCGGCTCATGACGATTTCCGAACGCGCAGATACCAGTCGCACAAGAGCCGGACCTGCTTCGGCGTATAGCCCTTGGTGACCATCCGGTTGACGAAGTCTTCGTGCTTGCGCTGTTCCTCCGCCGATCCTTTCGCATTGAACGAAATGACAGGCAACAGTTCCTCCGTGTTCGAGAACATCTTCTTTTCGATCACGACACGCAGTTTCTCGTAGCTGATCCAGGCCGGATTCTTGCCGCCATTGGCCGCCCGCGCCCGCAACACGAAATTGACGATCTCGTTGCGGAAATCCTTCGGGTTGCTGATGCCGGCAGGTTTCTCGATCTTTTCGAGCTCTGCGTTCAAAGCGGCGCGATCGAAGCTCTCGCCCGTGTCGTGATCGCGGAACTCCTGATCCTGAATCCAGAAGTCCGCATACGTCACATAGCGATCGAAGATGTTCTGCCCATACTCGGAATACGACTCCAGATACGCGGTCTGAATCTCCTTGCCGATGAACTCCGCATAGCGCGAGGCGAGCACGTCCTTCACGAAAGACAGGTACTTCTGCTCGGTTTCCGGCGGGAACTGCTCGCGTTCGATCTGCTGCTCGAGCACGTACATCAGGTGCACCGGGTTGGCCGCGACTTCGGTCGAATCGAAGTTGAACACGCGCGACATGATCTTGAACGCAAAGCGTGTGGACACGCCCGTCATGCCTTCGTCGACGCCCGCGAAATCGCGGTACTCCTGATACGACTTCGCCTTCGGATCGGTGTCCTTGAGATTTTCGCCGTCATACACCTGCATCTTCGAGAAGAGGCTCGAGTTCTCCGGTTCCTGCAAGCGCGTGAGCACCGAGAACTGCGCCATCATCTTCAGCGTGCCCGGCGCGCAGACCGATTGGCCGAGCGAGGAGTTGCGAATGAGCTTCTCGTAGATCTTGATCTCTTCCGACGAGCGCAGGCAGTACGGCACCTTCACGACGAAGATCCGGTCGAGCAGTGCTTCGTTGTTGCGGTTGTTTCTGAACGCCTTCCACTCGGACTCGTTCGAGTGCGCGAGGATGATGCCGTCGAACGGGATCGCACCGAAGCCTTCCGTGCCCTTGAAGTTGCCTTCCTGGGTTGCCGTCAAGAGCGGGTGCAACACCTTGATCGGCGCCTTGAACATTTCGACGAACTCGAGCAAGCCCTGGTTCGCGAGGCACAGGCCGCCGGAGTAGCTGTACGCATCGGCGTCGTCCTGGGCGTACTGCTCGAGCTTGCGGATATCGACCTTGCCGACGAGCGAAGAGATGTCCTGATTGTTCTCGTCACCCGGTTCGGTCTTCGCGATACCGATCTGCCGAAGAATCTGCGGATAGCGGCGCACGACGCGGAATTTGCGGATGTCGCCGTTGTATTCGTGAAGCCGCTTTACGGCCCACGGGCTCAGAATGCTCTTCAAGTAGCGGCGCGGTATACCGTATTGCTCTTCCAGGATCGGGCCGTCTTCGTCATAGTCGAAGAGCCCTAACGGCGACTCGTTCACGGGCGAGCCCTTGATCGAGTAGAACGGTACGCGCTCCATCAACTGCTTGAGACGCTCCGCAATTGATGACTTCCCACCCCCGACAGGTCCCAGCAGATAAAGGATCTGCTTCTTTTCTTCAAGCCCTTGAGCCGCATGCCGGAAGTAGGCGACGACCTGCTCGATCACCTCTTCCATACCGTAGAACTCACGGAACGCGGGATAGACCTTGATCACTTTGTTCGCGAAGATCCTCGACAAGCGAGGGTCGTTGCGAGTGTCGATCTGTTCGGGTTCGCCGATTGCCGTCAGCATGCGTTCGCCAGCTGTAGCGTACGCGGCGGGATTGTCTTTGCAGAGCGCGAGATACTCTTCGAGAGAGAACTCTTCTTCCCGAGTTTTCTCGAAGCGGTTCGCGAAGCTGCTGTAGATATCCATGCTACCTCCTCGCCGAAGTCTGCGATCGATGCCGCGCGCGGCGCGCAAAATCGGAAACGACATCGCTCGAAATCATCCTAATCCCTTTTAAATTTTTTTTCACGAACAACATTGTGAAAAGCGCTTGGCGTCATTCCCAACTTGGAAACGCAGATTCGGTCACCTACAATCTTGTTCCCGAATCTTCACTGCCACTGCGTTCCTGCTCTTACTTGAGACAAAACTTTGTGTGCTTGGGACGGTGACGCAGTGCAAGAAATTCGCCTGTACGCCAACGTACTTTCGCCACACCTCTCGCCTTGCCGCACGTCTGCCATCCCACATAATTTCCACGTTGCCGATGTGTGCTTTACGGCACTTATCCACGGCTTACGCACGTCTTAGCCGTGTAGGCCGCGCGCGTTTTTGTCGGACTTGCGATGGGTCTCCTCGCCGACCGCTTCCCTACCTCGCTGTTCTTCCTTATACGCGCGACGCCCCGTTTCCGATTACACGTTTGTCGATTGGTTACAGTTTTTTTGTGCGTGCCGCCGCGATGCTGAAATGGTGCATGCGCGAGCGTCGTGTTCCGGCGCTGCTGCATCGATCGACACCTGTTTTTCGCGGTCTGCTTTCACCATGCCGAATCGAGCTCGAAGAAACCTTCAACTCGATTGCACGATCATCGAAGGGGCGTGAGCGTAAGCCGATGAACATCGGATCCCGGCAAGAACGCGCTCGGCTCGCCGCGCTCCCATGCGCTGTGGCCGGCCAGGAAATATGGCGAGAGCGGATGTCCCGATGCGCCGCCCGGCATCTCGAGAATGCCGTCTTCCTCGTGACCCGGAGACACCGCGAAGCGCTCGGATGCGCCGAATGACGGGTGTTGGATGCGCGGCATGTCGATATCGCCGGGCATCGGGTCGGACGGCGCGCCGAGCCATCCGCGCAACATCGCGGGCAACAGCCGCGCGAACGGGTGGTAAAGCGCGAGGCGATTGCGCTCGCCCCAGCGCGCGTCGTCGAGCGCGGCGTGATGCTGCAAATTGCGGGCGATCGTCGCGTCGATGCGATCGAGAACGAATGCGCGCCAATTCGCATCGCGAGACGGCACCCATGCATGCTGTTGTGCAAGCGCTTCCATGAGAGGCTCCAAGCGCGACGATGCACGGCCGGCAGTCGGCGCGGAAAGCCACGGCATGGCGCCTTTCGACGATGACGATTGCGGCCAGCGTTGCCGCATGCGCGCATCGAGCGGGCCGAACCATGCCTCGTAGAACGATTGATAGAAATCGCGCACGAGCGTGTAGCCGGCCGCGTCGCTATCGGCGCGACCGTTCCAAGCGCTCACGATGCGCTTGAACGCCGCACGCTGCGGATGATCGGTCAACGCGTCTTCATCGAGCGTATCGAGCGCGAGTTCGCGCCAATAACGCACCCATAGCGCACGATCGTCGAGCTGGATCGCGAGCAGATCGCGTGCGTCAAAACGCTCTCGGGCGAACAGGTCGTCGCGGATCTGCGCGGCGCGCGCCCCCATGTCGGCGCCGCTGTCGCCGATCTTGCGCTGCTCTTGCGCGTTGCCGAGCTCGGTATTGTTCGCGGTCCACAAGCGGCCTTGCGATGGATCGATCACGCGCGGATAGTTCGCGGCGGGCAAGCGCTCGAACTTCGATGCGGCCGTTGTCGCGCTGGCCGGAACCGGTAAGCCTTGCGAGTCGAGCATCGCGTCGGGCAAAGGTCCTGCGAGCGTCCACGCGATATGGCCGCCGCGATCGGCGACGGCGAGATTCTGCGTTGGGATGCCGCTGCCCTGTCCGGCTGCCAAGGCTTGCGTGACGTCGTGAGCCTCTTCCATGCGGATCAGATTCACGTTGACCGCACCAGGTAGATACGCGGCCCAGCGCACGGCGTAGGTACGCGCTGCGTGGCTCCCTTTGTCCGCGCTGACCTCCAGCATCGGCCCCCAGCGCGTCTCGCGCACCGGGAATTGCACGGAGGGCGCGCCTTTGACGGCAATCGTTTCCACATGCTCGTCCGCGCGTTCCCATGCGCCGCCCGGCCCGCGATAGCGGGATGGATCGGCCGGATCGCGTTCGAGTTCCACCAAGTCGATGAAATGTCCGTAGCTGTTCGTGAAGCCCCACGCCACGTCGCCATTGCTGCCCGCCACGACGAGCGGCGTGCCCGGAAGGTTCACGCCCGATAGGCGCCGTGTGTGGCCCGTATCGTCGGGAAAATACAGCGTCAGCCGGTACCAGATGTTCGGCAGGCGCAGGCCGAGATGCATGTCATTCGCGACAAACGCTCGCCCTCCCACGCCATGCGCGGCGTCGACGGCCCAGTTGTTGCTGCCGATGGCCGCCGCGGGCGGAATGAACGTCTCGGCGTGTGCGGTTATATCCGCTGGCAGCTTGTCGTCGAGCCAATCGGGCCGGGTCGCGGGAATGACGGGCGGTCCCGCGACGGTCGGCCGGCCGTCGAGCGGTGCGTCCCAGCGGCTGCCGCTAGGCGTCAGGAACGCGAACAGGTCAGGCGGCACCGCATCGCGGAGCGCCGCGCGCGCGAGGATGTGCGGCACTTCGCCCGCCTGGAGGTCGAGGTACATCGCGTAGACGACCAGCAGCGTATCGGCGGGCTGCCACGGCTGCGGCGCCGCGCGCAGCACCGCGTATTCGAACGGGCGCGCGGAGAGCGAAGCGAGGCCGGCATTGACGCCATCCGTGTAGCGTCCGAGTACAGCACGCTCGTCGGCCGGCAGCGCCGCGACCGCTGCCTCGGCTCGGGCGCGAAAGCGATTCAGCCGGTTCTGCTCGTCGATCGCGAGCGCGTCGCCGCCGATCAGCGCGGCGAGCTCTCCGGCCGCGACGCGGCGTAGCAGATCCATCTGGAAGAAGCGGTCCTGCGCCTGCGCGAAAGCGGTGGCGAACGCGACGTCGGCACGGGTGGCGCCGCGTATCGTCACGGCGCCCTGCGAGTCGCGCGAGATCGTGACGGGCTCGGAAAGGCCCGCTTCGGCGCGGGTGCCGTCGAGCTGGGGAAGGCTTGCGCGCAGGAACAGCCAGATTCCGGCTGCGCAGACGATAAGGATCAGAAGAATCGCCGCGACGCCGATACCGGCGATCCGGGCAACGCGGGAGGAAGTACGGCGGGCTTCGGTGCGCAGCAGCATAGGCAGGCATCCCCGGGCAAGTCGGTTGGCGCAGCGGCACGATGGCGCTGCGCGCATTCTAACGGGGACGTATGGCGGCTACGTCCCCTGCGTCCCGGTTTGCCGCCCGGGGCGCTTAGAAGGTTTCCCAGTCGTCGTTGGAACCGTCGGCTGCGGCTGCTGCGGCCCGAGCGGGCTGAGGTGCTGGCGCAGCCGGCTTGTGGGCGGCGCGCGCAGTGCTTTTTACAGGCGATGAAGCGAGCATGGGAGCCGGCTCGGCCTTCGGCGCGGCAGCTACCGCACGCACCGGTACCGCCGCAGTCGGACGCTTGGCGAGTGCGGCCGGCTTCGCGCGCGACACGGCGCGAGCCGGTGCCATCGAAGCCGCAGCGGGCGCTGCATAACCATCGTCGAGCCGGAACACGGCCACCGTCGCGCGCAGCTTGCTCGCCTGGTCTTCGAGCGAGTGCGCCGCCGCCGCGGCTTCCTCGACCAGCGCCGCGTTCTGCTGCGTGACTTGGTCCATTTGCGTGACCGCGCGCGCCACTTGATCGATACCCGTGCTCTGCTCCTCGGAGGCGGCGGCGATCTCACCCATGATGTCGGTCACGCGCTGCACCGCGCCGATGATCTCCTCCATCGTGCGGCCCGCCTCGTCGACGAGCGCCGAGCCCGAGCGCACACGCTCGACCGACGTATCGATCAGCTCCTTGATTTCCTTGGCCGCCGCCGACGAACGCTGCGCCAAGCTGCGCACTTCACCCGCGACGACCGCGAAGCCGCGTCCGTCCTCGCCTGCCCGCGCAGCCTCGACCGCCGCGTTCAGCGCAAGGATATTGGTCTGGAACGCGATGCCTTCGATGATCGCGATGATGTCGGCGATCTTGGCCGAGCTTTGGTTGATGTCGCCCATCGTGCCGACGACCTGCCCGACCACCGCGTTACCCTTGTTGGCGATCTCCGACGCGTTCGCCGCCAGCGCGCTCGCCTGCCGCGCGTTTTCGGCGTTCTGGCGCACCGTGCCGGTCAGCTGGTCCATGCTGGACGCGGTTTCCTGCAGCGCGGACGCCTGCTCTTCAGTGCGCGACGACAGATCGACGTTGCCCGCCGCGATCTGCTTGGTCGCCGAAGCGATCGATTCGCTGCCCGCGCGCACCGAGCGCACCGTATCGGTCAGGCTCTTTTGCATCTTGCCGAGCCCTTCGATCAAGAGCCCCATTTCGTCGTGCGAGCGCGCGACGATCTGGCGTCGCAGGTCGCCCGCGGCGATCGCATCGAAGTGGCCGAGCGCTTCGTCGAGCGGGCGCGCGATCGCGCCGCGCAGCGTCGTATACGACAGCAGCGCTGCGCCGAGCCCGGCGATCAAGAAGGCGATGGTCACGAGGCGAAACGTCCCGAACGCCGATTGCGCATCACGGAAGCCCTGGTCGGCTTGCGTGAACTGCAACTGACGCAGCGCATCGTCGGCATTCGCGAGGTCGTTATAAGCCACCTGGAGGCGGTTCGCGATGTCGAGAATCTTGTCGTGGTCGTTCGCCTGGATGATCGGTACTTCGGCGTCGAGCAGCTGATGCAGGGCGTCGCGCTTGGCCGATACGTCCTGGGCAAGTTTGTCCTCGTCGGCGCCGCGCGGCAGATCGAGGTATTTCTTCCACCACATGTCCGAATTCGTGCGCATGAGCTTCGCGCGCTCGAGGGTGGCGGCCGCGTCCGGTGTGCCGGCCTGGAAGGCCGCGCGGTCGAGCGCCAGGCGCTCGCGCGCCGCATAGACTTCCGCGTTGCCGATGTTGACGGCGCTCGGCATCTCGTTCGTGTAGGTCTCGCGGTAGGCGTCGTTCGAGCGGCCCAGGCCGGACAGCCCCAATACGCCGAGCGCCAACAGCAGCGCGGAGAGGAACGCCATCGTCAAACCGATGCGTGCTTTGATCGAAATGCTCTTCATGGTGTTGCCAAGTCCTCTAACGCATCGATGGGGAACCAGAGTCGCGCGGGCGCACCCAAGACGCCTCGCGAATAGGCGCGATTAGACGCCGCGCTCTAGCCACGTTTACGGCGCGAACGCAGAGGACTTGAAGCACTTTTTACCGTATGAAGATTGGGTGCGCTGCAAGCTTGCAGTAGTTACGAGCCTGGTTTTGCGAATCACCCGCCAGGCGCGCCTGGCTAAGCGTAAAGCTCGATGCGCCCCGGCTCCACATAGGCGGCGGTCGATTCGCGCAGCACGAGACGCGGCGAGACCACGCGGCGGCGAGTCGGCCCGCCGGCGTCGCTCGTGATGCGCTCGATCAGCGTCAGCGCGGCCGTCTCACCGAGCGCGCGCACGGACTGCCCGACCGTCGACAGCGCCGGATAGGTGTACGCGCTGAATTCGATGTCGTCGAAGCCGATGATCGAGCAGTCATGCGGCACGAGGATGCCGCGTTCGGCGGCCGCGCGCAGCGCGCCTATGCCCATCATGTCGTTGCACGCGAAGATCGCGGTCGGGCGCACGGTATCGAACAGTTGGCCCGCCGCCAGATGGCCGCCCGCCCCGGAGAAATCGCTTTCGACGATCGCGCCCGGCGCGATCTCGATGCCGCGCTCGGCCATCGCGCGGATGAAGCCGTGCACGCGCATCGCGCTCACGGCAGTTGAAACCGGTCCCGTGATACAGCCGATTTTGGCGTGGCCCAGTTCCAGCAGATGCTTGGTGGCGAGATAGGCGCCCTTTTCATGGTCGATCTGCACGAGATCGGCCGCGAGCCCTTCGATGTTGCGATCGACGATCACGAGCGGCTCGCGCGCGTCGGCCAGGCTCTCGGCGAGCACGGCGTCGTCGCCGGCGGACGCGATGATCAGCCCGTCGATGCGCTTTTCCTGCAGCACGCGCAGGTAGTTGCGCTGCTTGGCGGGGTCGTCGTCGGAATTGCAGAAGAACACGCAGTAACCCTTGCGCGCGCAACCATCCTCGATGCCCCGCGCCAGCTCGGCGAAGTAAGGATTCGTGCTGTTCGGCACGACGAGGCCGATGGTGGCCGTCGCGCGCCCCTTCAGCGATCGCGCGACCGCCGACGGCACGTAGTTGAGCTGGCTGATCGCCCGCTCGACTTTCGCGCGCACGTCGGCCGACACCGGCCGCGAGTTGTTCACCACATGCGACACCGTGGTGAACGATACGCCAGCCACGGCCGCCACATCCTTGATCGTCGCCATAACCCGTTTCTCTCTCGCTTGTTTTTCTTTCCGGCAGGCGGGCCCTTAACGCTTCTGGCCAACCGCTACCTTCTACACCTGCCTCATTACGCTCTGCTTGCGCCGTTGCGCGGCCTTGTTACTGATTGTTTGGCGGCCGCGCGGCGGAATGCCCCGTAAATCCATTCCGCTATATCGGCAGATTATTCGAATGACTGAACCACCTGATGATGCCTTATGTCGATTCTTTGCAATGTTTACCCTGTCACGTGCGCTTGCGCCGGCTTCGGTACGTGTCGAGCACGACCGCCACCACGATCACCGCGCCCGTGATGATCCGTTTGGTCGGCTCGTTCGCGCCGATCTGCGCGAGCCCCGCGGCCAGCACCGAGATGATCAGCACGCCAAAGAACGTGCTGATGACCGAGCCGCGCCCGCCCATCAGGCTCGTGCCGCCGATCACCACCGCCGCGATCACCTGCAGCTCGGAGCCGACGCCGGCGTTCGGGTCGGCGGCTTCGAGCCGCGAGATCTGGAACAAGGCGGCCAAGCCCGACAGCGCGCCCATCAGCGCGAACACGACGACCTTGTACGGACGCGGATTGACGCCGGCCAGGCGCACCGCTTCCTCGTTGGTGCCGATGCCGACCAGATACCGGCCGAACACCGTGCGCGTCAACACGAGCTGCGCCACGATCATCACGGCCACCGCGATCAGGAATGCCGGCGAGATGCCGAGCGCGATCGGGTTCGAGAGGAAGTCGAACGCGTCGCCGATATAGGCCGTGCGCGAGTTGGTCATCTGGTAGGCGAGCCCGCGCGCGGCCTCGAGCACGCCGAGCGACACGATGAACGACGGAATCCGCCAGCCAACCGTCACCGCGCCCGTCACCGTGCCGGTCAGCGCGGCGGCCGCGACGCCGAGCAAGGCCGACGGAAACGGCCCCCAGCCCCATTTCAGCGCGGCCACGCTCACGACCGACGCGCCGAGCGCGAGCACCGAGCCCACCGACAAGTCGATCCCCGCGATGATCAGCACGAAGGTCATGCCGACCGCCATCACGACGAGGTCGGGAATCTGGTTGGCGATCGTGCTGAACGTGTCGTAGGTCAGAAAGTGCGAGCTCAGCACGGAGAACAGCGCGACCATCGCCGCGAGCGCGCCCGCGAGCCCGAGATAGTTCGAGAACCCCAGCCGCGTGCCGGCCGGCGCGGTGCGCTCGGCGCCTCCGCTTTCGGCGGCTGCGTTTGGCTCCCTTGCTGCTCCGCTTGCCCCACCGTTCGCGCCGCTCTTCGGCGCCGGTTGGTCAGTCATGACAGACTCCCTGCCTGATGCGTTTCGTCGTGCGGGTGCAGCAGCGCGTCGCGTCCGCTGTAGCCCGCGAATGCGGCGGCCAGCAGCGCGTCTTGCGTCCAGTTGTCCCGCGTGAAAATGCCCGTCATCTTGCCTGCCGACATCACGCCGATCCGGTCGCAGATCAGCATCAGCTCGCGCAAATCGCTCGACACGACGACCAGCGCGCGGCCTTCGCGCGCAAGCGTGCCCATGAGGCCGTAGATGTCGAACTTCGCGCCGACGTCGATGCCGCGCGTCGGCTCGTCGAATAGCAGCACCGTGGTCGCGCGCGCGAGCCAGCGGCCGATCACGACCTTCTGCTGGTTGCCGCCCGACAGCTCGCCGACCGGTTGCGCCGGCCCCGCCGCGCGCACGCGCAGCGTATCGATCTGGGTTTGCGCGAGCGCCGTTTCCCGGCGCGCATCGACGACGCCGCGCTTGGCGACGCCGCGCAGATTGCCGAGCGAGACGTTCGCGGCGATCGGCTGCGGCAGCAGCAATCCCTCGCCCTTGCGATCCTCGGTGATGAGCGCGATGCCATGCTTCACCGCATCGGATGGCGACGCGATACGCACCGGTGCGAGCGGCCGACCGACCGACACCGTCCCGCGATCCGCGAGATCGGCGCCGTAAATCAGGCGCATCAGCTCCGTGCGCCCCGCGCCGATCAGCCCGCTCACGCCGAAAATTTCGCCCTCGCGCACCTCGAACGAGACGTCGCGCACCACCTGGCCGCGGCCGAGCTTGTCGACTTTCAAGAGCGGCGCGCCGATCCTGCGCTCGCCGAGATCGATCCGCTCGCCGATCTCACGCCCGACCATCAACGTGACGATGCGCTCGCTCGTCACGTTCGCCATACGGTCCGTGTAGACCAGGCGGCCGTCGCGCAGCACGGCGACGCGCTCAGCGATACGCGCCAGTTCCTCCAGCCGATGCGAGATGTAGACGAGCGCCACGCCGCGATCCTTGAGCCGCTCGACCTGCTCGAACAGCAAGTCGACTTCGCGCGCGGTCAGCATCGCGGTGGGCTCGTCGAGGATCAGAACGCGGCAGTCGCCGATCAGGTTGCGCGCGATCTCGACCATCTGCTGATGACCGATGCCGAGTTCGCCAACGAGCGTATCGGGATCGATCGCGTCGAGCCCGACCTGCGCCATCGCGACGCGCGCATCTTCGCGCAGCCGCCGCCGGTCGATCCAGCCTAGCGCTTTCGGGCCCACTCGCGGCAGGTGGTTCAAAAACAGGTTCTCGGCCACCGAGAGTGTCGGCAGCAGATTGAGCTCCTGCATGACCATGCGCACGCCGAGCGTCTCTGCCGCTGTACGGCTCGCCGGGGCATAGGGTTCGCCCGCGAGCCGCATCGCTCCGGTGGTCGGTTCGGTAAGCCCGCCGATGATCTTCGACAGCGTGCTCTTGCCCGCGCCGTTCTCGCCCGTCAACGCCAGCACCTCGCCCGCGAACAGTTCGAGCGCGACATCGGCCAGCACCGGCTCGGCATAGGTCTTGCCGATGCCGGTCACGGACAGCACTGCGGTCATTTCGTCGTGGGTCGAATCCATCACGAATCGGCGGTCGCCATGAGGGCTATCTTGAAGATAACGGCAATGCCGCGTCTTTCTTGAGTTTTTGTGGAATTGGCGGGTGGGCGCCAGACGCATCGCACTCGTTCGCGCCGGCTGGTTGCCAAACCCGCCAAGACAGGCTGACCTGGTTTGGGCCAGCCTCGTCCGTCAAGCCGGCAGGACGCTCCTTGGAAGCGCCCACCGCCCGCCGACGTTACTTGGTGACGAGATCGACCGGCGTCTCGACGACGCCCGACAGCTCCGATTGCTTCTTGTGTCCCGCGATCGCCTTCAACGCGGTATCGATGCCGAACACGGCCTGCTTCGCGGCGTACTGATTCGCGGTGGCCAGCACGCGGCCGTCCTTGAGCATCGGCTTGATCGCGTCGATGTCGTCATAGCCCACCACGTACACCTTGCCCTGCTTGCCCGCCGCGCGCACGGCCGACACGGCGCCGATCGCCATGTTGTCGTTGCCGCACAGGAGCGCCTTCAGGTTCGGATACTCGTTGAGCATCGCGGAGGCCACCGCATTGCCCTTGTCGATCTCCCACTCGCCGGACTGCACCGAATCGATCTTGGCGCCGACCTTCTGCATCGCGTCCTTGAAGCCCGCGGTGCGCTGCTGTGCGTTGGTGGTCGTCGACACGCCTTCGACAATGCCGACTTCATCACCCGCCTTCAGCTTCTTCGCGAGATAGTCGCCAACCTTCTCCGCGCCCTTGCGGTTATCCGGGCCGACGAACGGCACGTTCAGGTCCTTCGACTTGAGCACGTCGGGATCGAGCCGGTTGTCGATGTTGACCACGATGATCCCGGCGTCGACCGCCTTCTTCACGACCGGCACGAGCGCTTTCGAATCGGCGGGCGCGAGCACGATGGCATCGACCTTCGAATCGATCATCTGCTCGACGATGTTGATCTGCGCGGTCGTATCGGTTTCGTTCTTGATGCCGTTCGTGATCAGGTCGAACTGGCTGGCGTTGTGCTTCTGATAATCCTTCGCGCCGGTTTCCATGGTCAGGAAGAACTCGTTGGCGAGCGACTTCATCACCAGCGCGACCTTCGGCTTCTTCGGCGTCTGAGCGATAGCGGAAAACGGCATCGCCGCGCTGGCGGCAAGCAAGACGGCCGCGCTCAGCACGCGGCGACGAATGCGGTGATCCATGCAAATCTCCTTGGTTTATGGGCTCGGGACGAGCCGTTTATTGATGTGCTCGGGACCGCCTATGCTGTACCGTTATTGCGAAGCGCGCAAGGAAAGAGCGCGAAGATTGGGGTTTCTGCTACAAAAAGCGAGAAAACGAGCGCTGGCGCGGCAGACCGCGCGGCTACAGCCCCTCGACCGAGTGCCCTTCCACCTTGCCGTCGATGATGTCGCGCGCGAACTGCACGCCGGTCTTGTGCGCTTCGATTTGACTATCGAAGGGATCATGCTCGGGCACGCCGAACATTTCGGACTTCCCGTGCTCGCCGCTCAACTGCCGCGAAATGGTGACGACGATATCGAAGTGCCGCGGCCCATCGGGCGCTTCGTCGTTTTCCTTCGCGCGGCGCAGGGCTTGGACCGCGATCGCATAGCCTTTGTAATGCTCCGACTGAGGAACCAGCATCGCAAACTCCATTTGGATGGAATGCTCCCGCCACGGCACGCCTTCAGGCGGCATGCGGCGCGCAGCTGACGCGCGCCCGGGACGCCTGGGAATGCATGCAAGACCCGTTCCGTTTGAATCGTGCTCAATCCGCTGCCTAATCACGGCAGCGATTCGGGTCGCGTCACCGGCATGCGCGCCGCATTTCACTGCGAGCGACTTACAACACCCGAATTACCAGCCAATTTGAAGAAATTACGCATGGTCTTTTCGAATTGGCATTTCTGGCTTTTATCGCGATAGCTTTGCCATAATGCGACGGCGCCCAGCCCGTTCGAGTCGCTTATTAGTCGCTTCTGAGTCTTTTGTGACTTGAAGGCCGATCCGCGCGTGGTCGCATCGCCAATAACGCTAATCACCCGTTTGGAGTGTCGAATGAAGATCCGATCCGCTATCGCCCTGTCCGCGTTTGCCGCCGTTCTCGCCGGCGCCACGCTCGCCTCCCCCGCTTTCGCGCAAAACAGCCAGCAATCGAAAATGACGGTGTGCAACCAACAGGCTGGCGACAAGAAGGGCGATGACCGCAAGGCGTTCATGAAGGACTGTCTGTCGAAGACCCCGGCCGCCAGCGCGAAGCCGATGACGCAGCAAGAGAAGATGACGATGTGCAACAAGCAAGCCGCCGACAAGAAAGGCGACGACCGCAAGGCATTCATGAAGGATTGCCTGAGCAACAAGGGCTAAGCCCGAGCCTTTTCCGCGCCTCTCGGGCCTGGCTCGGCCCGGCCTGAACGCAGCCGCGCGGCCGTGCGGCTGCGACCGCTTTTGGCCTGCATTGATCTGCGGTCGCCCCGCGGGCGATTCATGATGCGGCGATATGTCGCATTTTCTTTTATGATGGCTGCAAAGACGGCCCGCTCCCCAAATACGACTAAGCGCCATCGGGCCGCCGTCTCATCGTTGATGCGTGATGCATTGCGGAGGCAGGAATGGCATGGAGACAAAACCGCTGGTTCAGGCGGTGGCTGATCGTCATCACCTTCTGGCTGGTGCCGGTGATGATCGTCGCGGTACGTGAGATACAGGACGAGATGGCCTACAACACGGTCGACCTCAACAACGCGCTCACGACCTGGACCTTCACCGACGCCCAACGCGCCGCAGGCGCCCCGGCCCGCTGTCACGGCAAGCCGGACGAGGCGCGCTCGGCCGGCTGCCCGGCCGAGGTCCTGGCCGCCAATGCAGCGCGGCAACAGGAGGCCATCGACCTATACGCCCTCAGAAAAAGCACGCTTGCGGGCTATCTCTGGCACGCGTTCGTCGGCTATTGGATCGTGCCGGCAGCGTTCATCTTTGCCGTCGGCCTGGTGATCGCGGGCATCCGCCGCGCCTTGCGCCGGCCGCCCCCCGTGAAGAGCCCGGTGAATCATTGAGCCGCTCATTTAGCTAGTCTCGCGCTTGGCATGGCTTCTGCTGCCTTACTCGTCAGGCGCGCGAAGCGCCGCTTTACAGGCACGCCGGACGCTCAAACATTGCGCGAAATGGAAGGTTTGGCGAACCGGTCCGAATTACCGAAACGAACTGTCGATCCGCAGAGAGCCACGCCCAGCAAGGCTTTTCGAGATTGGATCGGGGTTCGGAAACTTGTCTCTGTGTTATAACGCTTCATACAAACCTCTCATTTTGTGAGGTTTTCCTTGAAGATCCACGACGGAGAAAAAGATGCAAAAACGCAACTTGATGCTCAAGGCAGCAACGGCGCTCGTAGTGGGCAGCCTCGCGCTGGCAGGCTGCACGACCACCCCGAACACACCCGATAACAGCGCGACCAACGCTTCCAAGCGCCAGTCGATCAACGCGAGCGTGGATGCCACGATGTCGCGTCTCTATGCGACGGTGCCGGGCTCGCGTGAGCTCGTCGGCAAAGCCCGCGGCGTGCTGGTGTTCCCGTCGGTCATCCAAGCCGGCCTGATCGTCGGCGGTCAATATGGCGAAGGCGCGCTGCGCGTGGGCGGCAGCACCGTCGGCTACTACAGCACGGCAACGGGCTCGCTCGGCTTGCAGGCCGGTGCGCAGTCGAAGGCCATCGTGTTCCTGTTCATGACGCAGGAATCGCTCGACAAATTCCGCAGCACGGACGGCTGGTCGGCCGGCGGCGACGCCTCGGTCGCGCTCGTGAAGATGGGCGCGAACGGCGCGGTCGACACGAATACGGCCACCTCGCCCGTCGAAGTGTTCGTGCTGACGAACGCCGGGCTGATGGGCGACCTGTCGCTGCAAGGCACGAAGGTCTCGCGCCTCAATATCTAACGGGCGCTGCCTGTGCGCCGGGAAGCCTCGAAGGCGTCCCGGTCGCGCGCAGGACGCGGAAAAAGAAACGGCGATGCGTTGTGAACGCATCGCCGTTTTTCATTGGCACATGGCCGGCGCGGTCAGCTCGACGTCGTATCGATCACCTTGAAGCGCGAGCGCTTCTGCGCGCGAATCACGGCCTGATACGCCTCGAGATACTGCTTGGCCATGCGGTGCGACGTGAAGCGTTCCTCGAAGCGCTGGCGCACGCGCTTGCGCGGCACCGTATGCAAGCGGTTCACGGCCGCCACGGCGCTGATCTCGTCCTCGACGATAAAGCCCGAGATGCCCTCGTCGATCACTTCCTGCACCGCGCCGCGATTGAACGCGATGACCGGCGTGCCGCAGGCCATCGCTTCGATCATCACCAGGCCGAACGGCTCCGGCCAATCGATCGGAAACAGCAGCGCATGGGCGCCCGACAGAAATTCGGCCTTTTGATGATCGGCAATCTCGCCGATGAACTCGACGTGCGGCAGGTCGAAGAGCGGTTTGATGTCGCGCTCGAAGTATTCGCGGTCGGCGGCGTCGATCTTGGCCGCGATCCGGATCGGCAGGCCGCAGCGCGAGGCGATGCGGATCGCCGTGTCGACGCGTTTTTCCGGCGAGATCCGGCCGAGGAACGCGAGGTACTTCTGCTCGACCGGCTGCGGCGTGTAGAGCATCTCCGGCAGGCCGTGATAAACCGTCGTCAGCCATTTGGCCTGCGGCAACGGTGCGCGCTGGGCATCGGAGATCGAAATCACCGGCGCCGTATTGAACGTATCGAATACCGGCTGCTGCTCGGGCAGATCCAGCCGGCCATGCAGCGTCGTGACGAAGGCCGTGTCCTGCCGCTTGAACAGCGAGAACGAGTAGTAATCCATGTGGAAGTGCAGCACGTCGAACTCTTCGGCCTGCCGCCGCACCATCTCCATGAGCAGCATGTGCGGGGCGATCCGGTCGCGAATCGCCGGATCCAGGCGCAAGGCGCGCGGCCACACTGGCTCGAGCTTCGCGCTCGTCTGGGAGTCGCCGCTGGCGAACAGCGTGACTTCGTGGCCGAGATCGACCAGCGCCTCCGTGATGTACGACACAACCCGCTCCGTGCCGCCGTAAAGCTTCGGGGGCACCGACTCGGTCAGAGGGGCGATCTGCGCAATCTTCATCTTTCTGGCTCTCCATGTCTGGACGGGTACGCCGTCGCAGGTAGCGGCTCTCGCGGCCGTTGGGTTCCCGGGGGCTCGGCAGCGCGCCGTTCCAGCCGCTGCCCGCCCGCTTTTTCGGTTCATTTAGGCTCGATTATCGCGGATCGTGCGTAAAGCGACGGGAAGTATTGCACTTCCTCGGTCCTGTTACAGTCGCGAAACATCCGGATTCGGGGTGCTTATGGGCCCGCGCGCTCATGCCACAGCCCGGCGCCAGGCCACCGCTAGCGCGACGGCCACTTCCACGCCGGCAGGTCGAGATCGTCGGCGCCCGCGATCTTCGTCTCCCCAAACACCTTTTCCAGCACGATCGAATGGCTTTGCGGCTCCCGCTCGAGCGCCGCGATGAGCCGCGCGGCATGCGAGACAACGATGACCTGCGAGCGCCCCGCCGCCTGCGCGATCAGCCGCCCAAGCGCCGGCAGCAAGTCGGGATGCAGGCTCGTCTCCGGTTCGTTAAGCACAACCAGTGCCGGGGGCCGCGGCGTCAGGAGCGCCGCGACCAGCAGCAGGTAGCGCAGCGTCCCGTCCGACAGCTCGGCCGCCTTCAACGGACGCAGCAAGCCGTGCTGCCGCATCGTGACTTCGAAGCGGCCGTCGTGGTTCTCGATCCCGATGCTGGAGCCGGGGAAGGCGTCGTCGATGGCTTGATCGAGCGCGCGCGCATCGCCGATTTCGCGGATCGTCTGCAGCGCCGCGGCGAGGTCGGCGCCGTCATCGGCGAGCATCGGCGTATGGGTGCCGATTTGCGGCAGCCGCGCGGGCGATTCGGCATCGGTCCGGAAGTGATCGTAGAAGCGCCACGAACGGATCTGCTCGCGCAAAGCGATCATTTCGGGTGCGCTTCGCGGATCGGAGAACTCCGTCATCATGCTTTCGAAGCTCGCGACCGGCTGTGGAATCGTCGCCCATTCGCCGTCACTGTCGCGCGTGCGCAGCGCCGCGCCCTGGCGGTCGACGAGCAGCGCCGACGGCCGCAGAAACGGCCCGCTCCAGATGCACTCGCGCTTGATCACCGGATCGCGCGAAAACTGCGAACTGCTCGGCAACGGCAGGCCGAGGTCGATCGCGTAGCCGAATTCGTCGCTTGCGAAGCCGAGCTTGAGGCTCACCGGGTCCTTGCGGGTGGTCCCCTGCACCGGCTGGTCGCCCGCCAGCATCGCGCGCGAGAAGCGTTCGGGGCCGGCCCACAGCGTCGATTGCAAGCCGCCCTCGCGCGCCAGCGACGGAATCACCCCGCCCTGCGCCGTCTCGGCCAGCAGGCGCAGCGCACGGTACACGCTCGATTTGCCGCTGCCGTTCGGCCCGGTGACGACGTTCAACCCGCCAAGCGGGATCAGCAGGTGGCGCAAAGAGCGGTAATTGGCGATGGCCAGCGTCGTCAGCATCAGGCGATGGGTTTTTAGTGCTGCGTGTCGGCGCCGGGGGCCGAAGGCGGCTCGGGCGTGCCGGGCGGCGTCGGTTGTGAAGTCAGCGGCACGCCGTGCAAATCGGCGAGAAACGCGTCGCGCCAGACGCCGAGATTGTTCTTGCGCAATACCGCCATGTTGGCCTGATGACGCCGCTGTCTCTCGGCGAGCGGCATCGACAGCGCGCGCTGCAGCGCCTCGGACATGCCCGTGATGTCGTGCGGATTGACGAGCAGCGCGGACGTCAGTTCGTCGGCCGCGCCCGCGAAGCAGGACAGCACGAGCACGCCGGGGTCGTCGGGATTCTGCGCGGCGACGTACTCTTTCGCGACGAGGTTCATGCCGTCGCGCAGCGGCGTAACGAAGCCGACCTGCGACTCGCGAAAGAGCGACATCAGCTTCTGGCGGTCGTAGCGCTGGTTCAGGTAGCGGATCGCCGTGTAGTCGAGGCCCGAATAGCGGCCGTTGATCCGCCCGGCCTCGTACTCGAGTTGCTGACGAATCTGCTGATAGGTGTCGACGTCCGAACGCGTCGGCGGCGCAACCTGCACGAGCGTGACGTTGCCGCGCCATTCGGGCGCTTTCTCGAGCAACTGCTCGAACGCACGAAAGCGCTCGACGAGGCCCTTCGAATAGTCGAGCCGGTCCACGCTCATGATGAGCCTGCGTCCTTCGAGGCTTTCCTTGAGCTCCAGCACATGCTGGCGGCTTTCATAGCGTTCCGCCTGCTCGGCGATCTCGTCGGGAAACACGCCGATCCGGTAGACGCCCGTGCGCAGCGTCCGGCCGAACGCCTCGACCTGCCCGCCTGGCCGCACAGTGCCGTGCGCGTGGCGGACGATGTAATCGTGAAAGGCCAGTTGATCGCTTTCCGTCTGAAAGCCCAGCAAGTCGTAGCAGCACAGCGACTTCACGAGCTCTTCGTGCGGCGGCACGTTGAGCAGAATCTGCGGCGACGGAAACGGGATATGCAGGAAAAAACCGAGCCGATTGCCGATGCCTTCCTGGCGCAGCGCCTCGGCAAACGGAATCAGGTGGTAGTCATGAACCCAGACGATGTCGTCCGGTTCGAGCAGCTTGATGAGCTTATGCGCGAGCCAGGCATTGACGCGCCGGTAGCCCGCATACTCGTCGCGCTCGTAGACGGCGAGATCGTTGCGATAGTGGAATACCGGCCACAGCATCGCGTTCGAGAAGCCGCGGTAGTACTGGTCGTAGTCGCGGCGCGGCAGGCCGACCGTGGCGAAGGTCACCGCGCCGTCCACTTCGAGGTTAGGCCCGGCGTTCGCGACCGTCTCGCTGACGACGTCCCCGCTCCAGCCAAACCACACGCCGCCCATGTCCTTCAACGCGCCGAATACGGCGACCGCGAGACCGCCCGCCGAGCCCTTGGTTTCCGTCGGCGTTGCCACACGGTTGGAGACCACCACCAAGCGGCTCATGGCGTCATCGCTTCAGTTCATTGGTTCGACTTGCATGGGAACGCTTTGCCAAGCCCAAGCGCAATCACCGTGCTCGCGTTGTAATTTACGGAGTTCGGGTTTTCGGCGACGTATTTGCGCACCGCATCGGTCATCTGCTGCGTGCGCGTGTCCGCCGGCAGGCAGAAATATTGCCCGACACGCGGGCCCGTGGTGCCGCCGATGGCGTCGATCGTGTTGTACACGCCGTCAGCCGCGCCCTCGATATAGGCTGCGCACGCGCTACGCGATGCCACGTCGGTCCTTGTGCACAGCTTGTTGAGGTCGCCTCCCGTGAACGCGGCTGCCGTCAGCGGCACGGCCAGCGCGCCGGCGCATATCAAAGCCCGCAGCATGGTTTTCCTTTCATTTGAGCGGTGTAACGCGGTGTGGGGATCGGCCCGTTGTGTCGATTTATAGGCCGATTCAGTGAGCGCGGCGAGCGCCGCGCTGCAACTTCGTTATTTTGCACTGTTTTGTGACGGGGCAGAGGCTCCGGACGGGGTGGTCTGCATGTTCTGCAGCCGCGCCGTCAGGCCCTCGGCCACGTCCTTCGCGTGATATTGCTTCGCGAAATCGAGCGCGGTCAGGCCGAGCTGGTTCTTGACGGTCGGATCGGCGCCCGCGTCGAGCAGCACCTTGACCGTCGTGATGTGGTTGCCGCGCGCGGCCATCATCAGCGGCGTCGTGCCGTTCGGCGAGCCGGCGTCGATGTAGGCCGAGTGGTCGATCAGGACCTGCGCGACTTCGTCCTGGCCGTTCGTCGCGGCGTAGTGCAGCGGCGCCCAGCCCTTCTTGTTGACCTCGGCGCCCTTGCTGATCAGGAGCTTGACGAGGTCCGCGTCGCCGTTCAGCGCGGCGAGCATCATCGCGTTTTCACCGGCCGAGTCGAGCTTTTCGATGTCCGTCTTCGGGTTCGCGATCAGCGCGGCCGCGACCTTGTCGGACTTTTCGCGCGCGGCGATCACGAGAATCGGCATGCCGTATTGGTCGACGAGGTTCGGGTCCATGCCGTTCGCGAGCTGCTTGTTGACCTCGCTGACGTCGTCGAACTTGACCGCCTTGATCATCGTATCGGCCGGCGTCGCAAACGCGCTCGGCGACGCGAGCGCCGCGCACATCAGGCCGCCCGCGAGCGCGAGCGTCAGGCGTCCGGCGCGGCGGCCGATTCCGGGGCGCTGCGCGCCTGAGCGGTTCGAAAGGGTGGCGACAGGTTGCGATTCAGTCGTGATATTGTTCATGTTCAACTTTAATTCCATTCCCCAGTGCTTTGATAATAATGACATTTTTAATCAAGACGCGGCAGGCGCCGCGCTCTTGAACAGGCGGAAGAAGTTCTGCGTCGTGGCAGCCGCCAGCTCCGCTTCCGCTATCTCGCGCTGCTGCGCGATGAAGCGTCCGACATAACTTACGTACGCAGGTTCATTGGGTTTGCCGCGATACGGCACTGGCGCAAGGTACGGCGAGTCGGTTTCGATCAAAAGACGCTCGAGCGGCACGCGCCGCGCGACGTCCTGCACATCGGTCGCGCTCTTGAAGGTGACGATGCCCGACAGCGAAATGTAAAAATTCTGCGCGAGCGCGCGTTCGGCAATCGCCCACGGCTCGGTGAAGCAATGCATCACGCCGCCCGGCACGCCTGCGCGCTCCTCCTCCATGATCCGTAGCGTGTCGTCGGACGACGAACGCGTATGGATGATGAGCGGCTTCATCGTCGCGTGCGCGGCCCGGATGTGAGTGCGAAAGCGCTCGCGCTGCCACTCCATGTCGTCGATGGTGCGGCCTTCGAGGCGGTAGTAGTCGAGACCGGTCTCGCCGATCGCGACGACCTTCGGATGCTCGGCCAGCTCCACCAGCTCGGCGACGCTCGGCTCTTTCGCATCCTCGTGATCGGGATGCACGCCGACCGAGGCGAACACGTTGTCATATGAGCGCGCGATATCGAGCACCGAAGGCAGCGTCTCGAGATCGACCGATACGCACAGCGCATGCGATACCGAGTGCGCGCGCATGTTTTCGAGCACTTGGGGCAAGCGGTCGCCGAGACCTTCGAAGTTGATGTGGCAGTGCGAGTCGACAAACATCGTGAGTTCCTGTGCTGCGATAACGATGAGACTGAGGGGTGAGACTAAAAAACGCGCGCTTCGATCGAGAGGGTCAGACCGCCGCCGAGGTGGCGTCCGTCAGCCGCCGCCCTAGGATCACGAGATCGCGCTCGACGCCGTCGAGCACCGCCACGCGCGGCAAGCGCCCCCACTCGTCGAAGCCGAAATGGCGAAACAGCGCGAGACTCGGTGCATTGTGGCCGAAGATAAAGCCGAGCACGGTATCGATGGAGAGTCTCGGGGCCACATCGAGCGAAGCGGCGAGCAACTTCTTGCCGAGCCCTTTGCCGCGTGCGCTTTCGTCCAGATAGATGCTCACTTCGGCCGTGCGCGAGTACGCGGGACGCCCGTAGAAATCGGAGAAGCTGAGCCACGCGATGACCCGCCCTGCTTCCTCGACGACCCACAGCGGGCGCGCTTGCGGCCCATGCGCGTGAAACCAGGCGACGCGGCTGTCGAGCGTGACCGGTTCGAGATCGGCCGTCACCTGGCGTCCTGCCACGGTCGAATTGTAGATGGCGACGATGGCGGGCAAATCGTCGAGCGTGGCGTCGCGGTAGAAATGGCTCATGGGGAAACGGTTCTGAAAATGTAACGAGGAACGGCGTCGTGGCGGCTTCAAGCGACCGGCGAATCAGCGCCGGCCTCGGCCGGCTGCCAGGCCCGCTCAAGCGCGTTCTGCAAACAGCTCGCGGTAGCCGATAAACAGCTCTTCGAAGACGAGGCGCGCGTTCAGCGGATGGTTCTCGACCGCGCGCTGACGCGTGACCGTCCGTATGAAGCGCGCGAACGCATTCGCATCGACCTGCGCCGAGCAACGCGCGAGCGCGGTCGACGCCGCCGGGAAATAGCGCGGCGCGCCCGCCGTGCGCTCGGCGAGCAAATCGTAGAGCCAGCGCTGCATCCAGCCGAGCACGACCGGCACCGGCAGCTTTTGCAGCGTCTCGCCGCACGCGAAGGCGTCGCAATCGGCGCCGGCGGCGAGCTGCTTCAAGGTCCAGTCGCGCAGCACGCGGTTTTCGTCGGCTGCGAGCGCGAGCGCCGTGAGTGGCGCACCGCCCGCTTCCGCGAGGAGCGCGGCGGCATCTTCGACGCCTTGCGCCGCGAGCCATTGCGCCGCCGCGTCGGCAGCCGGCGTCGACATCGGCCATTGACGGCAGCGGCTCACGATCGTCGGCAGCAGCCGGTCGACACGCGCCGACACCATCAGGAACACGACCCCAGCGGGCGGCTCCTCCAGCGTCTTCAGCAGCGCATTCGACGCCGCGACGTTCAGCGCTTCGGCTGGATACACGACGACCACGCGCGCCCCGCCGCGATGCGACCCGACGCCGACGAAATCGAGCAGCGCGCGCACCTGCTCGATCTTGATCTCCTTGCTCGGCGTCTTGGTTTTCTTGCCGTCGTCCGCGTCCGCTTTTTCTTCAGCAGCGGCAGCGGCGGCCGGGCCCGCCTCGGCGGCCAGCGCTTCCGGCAGCAAGATCCGGTAGTCCGGGTGATTGCCCTGCGCGAACCAGTTGCATGCGACGCACGTGCCGCAAGGCTCGCCGTTCGCAGTCGGCGCCTCGCACAAGAGCCCTTGCGCGAGATGCTGCGCGAAGCGCAGCTTGCCGATGCCGGCTTGGCCGTAGAGCAAGAGCGCATGCGGCCACTGCGCGCGCAGCTGTTGCAGGCGGTTCCAGTCGTCGGTTTGCCACGGGTAAATCATGTTTGGCTTTCGTTCGCTTGACGGTTGGTCGGGGGAATACGGCCGCGGATCACGCCGCGAGGCTCGCGATGATGCCTTCGAGGGTCTCCTGGATGCGCGGGATGCTCTGCGTCGCGTCGACGATCGCAAACCGGTGCGGCGCCTCTTCCGCGCGCCGCAGGTATTCGGCACGCGTTCGGGTGAAGAACGCTTCCGATTCGCTCTCGAACTTGTCGGGCGCGCGCGCCGCACCGCGCCGCTCGCTCGCGGTCTCGGTCGGCACGTCGAACAGCACGGTCAAATCCGGACCGAAACCGCCCTGCACCCAGCGCTCGAGCGCTTCGAGCTTGTCGCGCGGCAAGCCGCGGCCACCGCCCTGGTAGGCGAAGGTCGCGTCGGTGAAGCGGTCCGAGAGCACCCAATCGCCGCGTGCGAGCGCCGGCTCGATCACTTGCGCCATGTGTTCGCTGCGCGCCGCGAACATCAGCAGCGCCTCGGTCTCCAGCGTCATCGACTGATGCAGCAGCATCTCGCGCAGCGCTTCGCCAAGCGGCGTGCCGCCCGGCTCGCGAGTCACGACCACCGCGCGCCCCGAAGGCGCCAGCAACGCGTCGAGGCGCTCGCGAAACCAACTCAGATGCGTGGTCTTGCCCGCACCATCGATGCCTTCGAACGTGATGAATTTCCCGCGCGCCATCGTTTATTGACCTCGAATGTATTTGTCGACGGCCTTGTTGTGGTCGTCGAGCGTGTCTGAGAATTGGCTGCTGCCGTCGCCGCGCGATACGAAGTAGAGCGCGCTGCTCGGCGCCGGATTCATCGCCGCCTGCAGCGACGCGGCGCCCGGCAAGGCGATCGGCGTCGGCGGCAGGCCGGTGCGGGTGTACGTATTGTAGGGAGTGTCGGTCTGCAGATCGCGCTTCTTCAAGTGGCCGGCATAGGCGTCGCCCATGCCGTAGATCACCGTCGGATCGGTCTGCAGCGGCATGCCCATGCGCAGCCGGTTGTCGAACACCGCCGCGACGAGCGGCCGGTCGCCCGCCTTGCCCGTTTCCTTTTCGATCAGCGACGCCATGATCAGCGCCTCGTAAGGCGTCTTGTAAGGCAGGCCCGCCGCGCGCCCCGACCATGCCTCGTTCAAGCGCAGCTTCATGAGCTTGTAGGCGCGGCGATAGATGTCGATGTCGCTCGTGTCCTTGTCGAACAGATACGTATCGGGAAAAAACAAACCGTCGGCGTTCGTCAGCCCCGTTTCGGTCGCGCCGATCGTCGCGAGCAGGTCGGCATCGCTCATGCCCACGGTGTCGTGCCTGATGGCGGGGTTCGAGTCGATCTCGGCGCGCATGCGCTTGAACGACCAGCCTTCTATGATCGTCGCGACGTACTCGTTGACGTCTCCGCGCACCATTTTTTGCAGCAGATCGTACGGGGTGATGCCGGTCTTGAATTCGTAGTTGCCCGATTTGAGCTCGCTTTGGAGGCCCAGAACGCGCGTCATCGCGATGAACAGCTCGGGCTCGACCGGCACGCCGCCGCGATTGAGCTGCAGCGTGACGCTGCGCACCGTGCTGTGCGGCTTGATCGTGACGTCGAGCTGGGGCTGTGCGAGCGTGAGCGGGTTCACCGCCCAATAATAGCCGCCGGCGGTGGCCGCGGCGGCAAGCACGACAACGGCTGCCCCGAGAGCGAGGCATTTCTTCAGAAGGGACATGCGGAACGTGACTCAGGTGGACCTCATATAATAACTGCTCGCCTACGCCAAAGTCAGGATTGACTGCTCACCGATTCCATGAATCTCCCCAACGCTTCAGCGACACCCGCGCCGGCCGTGACGGCACCTAACGCAGCAACCCCTGCAGCCACCCACGCGGCCGCCGCTCCGTTGCCGCTCCTGCCCCGGCCCGCGGACGCCGAATTCGAGGCGGTCCTCGAACGCGGCGCCTACACGACGCTTACGCAGTTCGGCGTGATCGACGTGCATGGCGACGATGCCGCGAGCTTCCTGCATAGCCAGCTCACGAACGACGTCCAGCACCTCGATGCCGCCACGGCGCGCCTTGCCGGCTATTGCTCGCCGAAGGGACGCCTGCTCGCGTCGTTCCTGAGCTGGCGCACGGGCGACACGATTCGCCTCCTGATTTCGAAGGATCTGCAAACGTCGGTGCAAAAGCGCCTGTCGATGTTCGTGCTGCGCGCGAAAGCCAAGCTCGCGGACGCGAGCGGGCAGCTGACGGTGGTCGGCCTCGCGGGCGACGTCCGCAAGGCGCTGTCGCACGTTTTCGACGCGTTGCCCGACTCCGTGCACGTTCAGGTCGACGGCCCTGCCGGATCGCTGATTCGCGTGCCCGATGCGGCCGGCCGGCCGCGCTACCTCTGGATCGGGCCTCAGGCGGAAGTCGCTGCAAGTCTGCCGAAGCTCGCGGGCGCGCTGACACAAGTGTCGCCTGCCGTGTGGGATTGGCTCGACATTCGCGCGGGCGAACCGCGCATCACTCAACCGGTGATCGAGCAGTTCGTCCCGCAGATGGTCAATTTCGACGTGCTCGGCGGCGTCAATTTCCGCAAGGGCTGCTATCCCGGGCAAGAGATCGTCGCGCGCAGCCAGTACCGGGGCACGATCAAGCGGCGCATGGCGCTCGCGAACGTCGCCGGGGAATTGGCCGATATCCGCGCAGGCAGCGAACTCTTCCACTCGGACGACCCGAGCCAGCCGTGCGGGCAGATCGTCAATGCGGCGTCGGCGCCCGAAGGCGGCGTCGATGCGCTCGTCGAGATCAAGCTCGCGGCGCTCGAAGGCGGCTCGGTGCATCTGGGCGCGGCGGACGGCCCCGCGCTGCGTTTCCTGCCGTTGCCGTATTCGTTGCCGGCCGAAGTTTGAGATCAGCGCCATGTGCCTGATCGTCTTCGACTGGCGCCCCGCCGCCGTTCACGGCCCGCTCTTCACGCTGAGCGCCAATCGCGACGAATACCTTCGGCGCACGGCCGACCCGCTCGCGTGGTGGGCGGACGTGCCCGCTCTGCTCGCCGGGCGCGATCTCACGGCGGGCGGCACTTGGCTGGGCGTGTCGCGCGACGGGCGCTTCGCGGCGCTGACCAACTACCGCGCGCCGAACGACATGCTCCCGGACGCGCCGACGCGCGGCACGCTCGTGTCGGCGTATCTGCAGGGCGCCCCGCTCGCGCCGCTCGACTACCTCCATCGCGTCGCCGAAAACGGCGCGGCCTACAACGGATTCAATCTGCTCGCCGGCGATTTCACGCGCCGCGAACTGGGCTGGTATTGCAACCGCTCGTCCGCCGCGCCGATCCTGCTCGATACCGGCGTGCACGCGATCTCGAACGCGGTGCTCGATACACCGTGGCCGAAGCTCGTGAGGAAACGCGATGAATTGCGCCAGCTGCTCGAGCGCGATGCGGCACCGCCACTTGCTGCGCTGATTGAATTGATGCGCGATCCGCGCACCGCTCACGACGACGAATTGCCGTCCACGGGCCTCCCGCTGGAGCGGGAGCGCGCGCTGTCGGCCGCGTTCATCGAGACGCCGGAATACGGCACGCGCGGCACGACGGCGCTGCGGGTGAATGCCCGCGAGGCAGGATTCTCGGTTGATATCACCGAGCGCAGCGACGACGACGGCACGCACCAACTCGTGCGGCCCGGCAACTTCGAGCGGTCGTTTGCGTTCGAGATCGAGCGAAACGCACTCGATTAAAGTGCGCTCGCGCAGGGCAAAACCCGAGCTCGAAACCCTCAAGCCTCCGCTTCGGGCCCGCGCAACACGCGCAGCATCTGCACGTGCGGTATGCCGGCCTCCACGAACTCCTCCCCGATAACCGCGAAGCCGTGCCGTAGATAAAACGACACCGCTGAACGCTGCGCGTAAAGCTCGACATGCCCGTCGCCGCGCTGCTGAGCATGGCCGATCAGCGTTTCGAGCACGCGCGAACCGACGCCGCCGCGCCGCGCCTCGCGCAGCACCGCCATGCGGCCGATCGCACCCGTCGGCAGCAAGCGCCCTGTGCCGACCGCATGACGCTCACCGAGCCGTTCGCTGTACGCGACGGCATGCAGCGCATCGGTGTCGGCCGAATCCCATTCGAGGTCCGCTGGAATTTGCTGCTCGCGCACGAAGACGGCGTCGCGCACGCGCGCGGCGTCGAGACCGAGCGTCGCCCAGTCGCCTACGTGCAGGATGATTTTGCTCATCGACCTCTCCCCGGCTCGCGCGCGCTACGCGCGGCAAACGCCGTCTTTGCCAACGTCAATCCGTCTCGAACGCGATGCGCAGCGCCGCTGCCGCTTCGGCATGCGCGCGCGCCACCTCCGGCACGAAGCCGCCCATCTTGAAGAACTCGTGAATCATTCCGGCGTAGCGCTTGAGCGTCACGACGTTGCCCAGCGCCGAAAGCTTGGCCGCGTACGCCTCGCCTTCGTCCGACAGCGGATCGTATTCGGCCGTCGCGATCCACGCGGGAGCCAGGCCGCCAAACGACGGCGCATCGCGCGTGCCGTCGAGCGGCGCGAAGCGCCAGTCGTCGCGGTCGGACGCATCGCGCAGATACTGCCCGAAAAACCACTGAATCGTCTCGCCGGACAATAAAAAACCGTCGCCGAGACGCAGATGCGAATCCGTCGCCTGGTGCCCGGTCGTGCCGGGATAGATCAGGAGCTGCAGCGCCAGATCGAGCCCGGCGTCGCGGGCGAGCACGGCGCACACCGTCGCCAGCGTGCCGCCCGCGCTGTCGCCGCCGACGGCGAGGCGCGCCGCATCCACGCCGTACGTGAGCGCGTTCTCGGCGAGCCAGCTGAGCGCGTCGAAGGCATCGTCGACAGCGGTCGGAAACTTGTGCTCGGGCGCCAGGCGATAGTCGACCGACAGCACAGCGCAACGCGCATCGCGCGCGAACATGCGGCACAGCGCGTCGTGCGTGTCCACGCTGCCGACCGTGAAGCCGCCGCCGTGGAAGTAGACGAGCGCGGGCAACGGTTCCGCCCAGCTCGGCTCGGTGGGCAGATAAAGACGCGCACGGATGTGCGCACCGTCGCGCGTCGGCACCTCGAGATCGTCGACGGAAAACATCTTTGCGGCGGCGATTTCGAGAATCGGCGCGCTCTTCTCATAGGACGCGCGCGCGGCCTGCGGCGTCAGGTCGTGATAGGCGGGACGCTTGGCGCGCGCAATCATGTCGAGCACCTGCTCGACCTTGCGGTTCAGCGGCATCGTTAATCGCGGACTTCGGGTTTGAGGGAATACGGATCGGTCGGCGCGCGCATCTGTTCGATGTCCTCATGACGCAGCCGCACGCTCTCCAAAATGCTCGGGTGCGTGACGATGTAGAAACGTCGCTCGCGAATCGCGTCGAACGTGAGCTCGGCGACATCGTCGGCCGACAGCTTGCCGCCGCGCACCGCCTTCTGAAGTTGCCTTCCGGCGAGGACCTGCGAGGCCGTCGCGGGCGCATCGTTGCGCAACTCGGAGGGACGCGCGCGCTCCGCATCGGCGATGCCGGTCGGCACGAAGGCCGGGCACAGCAGCGAGCAGCCCACGGGACCGCCCGCATTGCGCAAGTCGTGAAAGAGCGTCTCGGTCAACGAGACGACCGCATGCTTCGACGCGTTGTAGATGCCCATCGACGGCGGCGACAGCAAGCCCGCCACCGACGCCGTGTTGACGATATGCGCCGGCTCGTTCTGCCGCAGCATGATCGGCGTGAAGACGCGTACGCCGTGCGCGACGCCCATCACGTTGACGCCGAACACCCAGGCCCAGTCCTTCGCGCTGCTTTCCCACAGGAAGCCGCCTGCGCCGACGCCCGCGTTGTTGAAGAGCAAATGCACCTTGCCGAAGGCGTCGAGCGCGCGCTGCGCGAGCGCTTCGACGGCGTCGCCGTTCGAGACGTCGGTCGGCACGCCGATCGCTTCGACGCCCTGCGCGCTGAGCGCGTCGACGACCTCGGCAAGCGCGTTCGCATCGACATCCGCCAGCACGAGCTTCATGCCGAGCGCAGCGCCCTTCGCCGCGAATGCGCGACCGAAACCGCTCGCCGCGCCGGTAATGACCGCGACCTTGCCTGCGAAGTGCTCCATTTCGTCTCCTAGCGGTTTCGTTTCGTAAAGGCGCAAATGATACGCCGATCCTTTATTTCAACGGGTGAAACTATGGTCGTCGATAAGCGCTTTTCGATTGCGTCTCTGCTGTGAAAATGAATGGGAATCGCTGATTTATCGGTGGCGCAAAGTTAAAATTCCAACCCCTCCCGCCGACTATCCCATTCAAACATGGCAGAACTCACGCAGCGCGCCGCGACTGAAAAGACGAACACATTGCGGCTCGGCGCGTTGACTGGGCTGGTCGTGGGCTCGATGATCGGCGGCGGCGTTTTTTCGCTGCCGCAAAACATGGCGGCCACCGCCGATGTCGGCGCCGTTTTGCTCGGCTGGGTCATCTCGGGCATCGGCATGTTGATGCTCGCGTTCGTGTTCCAAACGCTCGCCAATCGCAAGCCGCGGCTCGACGGCGGCATCTACGCCTACGCGCAGGCCGGCTTCGGCGACTACATGGGCTTCGCGTCCGCTTGGGGATACTGGGTCAGCGCGGTGCTCGCCAATGTCGGCTATTTCGTGTTGCTCTTTTCCACGCTTGGGCTGTTCTTCCCGGCGTTCGGCGAGGGCAACACGCCGCTTGCGATCGCGTGCGCGTCGGCGGTGCTGTGGGGCCTGCACTTTCTCGTGCTGCGAGGGATCAAGGAAGCGGCGCGCGTGAACGAAATCACGACCGTCGCCAAGATCGTGCCGATCGCCCTCTTCATCGCGATCTGCGCCTTCGCCTTCCGGCTCGACATCTTCACGGCGGACATCTGGGGCCGTCATAACGTCTCGCTCGGCAGCGTGATGAATCAGGTCCGCAACATGATGCTCGTGACCGTATGGGCGTTCATCGGCGTCGAAGGCGCGAGCATCTTCTCGGCTCGCGCGGAAAAACGCAGCGACGTCGGCCGCGCCACCGTGCTCGGCTTTTGCGTCGTGCTGCTCGTGCTCGTGCTGGTGAACGTGCTGTCGCTCGGCATCATGACGCAACCGAACCTCGCGAAGCTGAAGAACCCATCGATGGCGGGCGTGCTCGAGCACGTGGTCGGCCACTGGGGCGCGGTTCTGATCGCCGTCGGTCTCGCGATCTCGCTGGCGGGCGCGCTGTTGTCGTGGGTGCTGCTGTGCGCGGAAATCCTCTTCTCGGCCGCGCGGGATCGCACGATGCCCGCGTTTCTGCGCAAGGAAAATCAGAACAGCGTTCCGGCGAACGCGGTGTGGCTCACCAACGCGATGACGCAAGTCTTTCTGATCGTCACGCTGTTCTCGCAAGGCACCTATCTGTCGCTGATCTATCTCGCGACTTCGATGATCCTCATTCCCTACTTCTGGTCGGCGGCCTATGGTCTCTTGCTCGCCGCGCGCGGCGAGACCTACCAGCGCGACCCGCAGGACCGCGCTAAGGATCTCGCCATCGCGGCCCTCGCCGTCCTCTACGCGCTCTGGCTGCTCTACGCGGGCGGGATCAAGTACTTGATGCTGTCGGCGCTGCTCTACGCGCCCGGCACCATTCTGTTCGCGCGCGCCAAGCGGGAAAACGGCCGGCCCGTTTTTACCCGCCTGGAAAAGCCGATTTGCGCCGCCGTGGTGATCGCCGCCATCGCGGCGGCATATGGTCTCTACAGCGGATTCCTGACGCTCTGATCAAATCAGCTTGACGAGCTGCTTGCCGAAGTTCTTGCCCGTCAAGAGCCCCATGAATGCTTCCGGCGTGCTCTCAAGACCTTGCGAAATCGTCTCGCGATACTGCAGCTTCTTTTGCGCGACGAGCCCGCCGAGTTCGCGCAGTGCTTCAGGCCAGATGTCGAGGTGCTCGAGGATGATGAAGCCCTGCATCAAGAGGCGCGAACGCAGGAGGGTGGACGGCTGCGTGATCGGCGTGGGCTCGCCGTTGTAGCCCGCGATCCACCCGCAGAGCGCGATCCGGCCGAACGCATTCATGCGCGCGACCGTGGCGTTGAACACTTCGCCGCCGACGTTCTCGAAGCACCCGTCGACACCGTCCGGCGTCGCGGCCTTCAGGTCCTGGTACAGATTGCCGGCCTTGTAATCGACGCAGGCGTCGAAGCCGAGCGTCTCGACCACGTAGCGGCATTTGTCGGGCCCGCCCGCGATGCCGACCGCGCGGCAGCCCTCCAGCTTCGCCAACTGCCCGACGACGCCGCCGACCGCGCCGCTCGCCGCGCTCACGACGATCGTCTGCCCGGCGCGCGCCGCGATGATCTTGTTCAGGCCGTACCAGGCCGTCACGCCCGGCATGCCGACCACGCCGAGATAGGCGGAAAGCGGCACGTGCGTGTCGTCGACTTTATGCAGGCCGACGCCGTCCGACGTGCCGTACTCCTGCCAGCCGAGCGCCCCAACCACTTTGTCGCCGACGGCGAACGCAGGGTTGTTCGATTCGACCACTTCGCCCACCGTGCCGCCGATCATCACTTCGTTGAGCGGCTGCGGCTCGGCATACGACTTCGCATCGCTCATGCGTCCACGCATGTACGGGTCGAGCGACAGGAAGTGATTGCGCACGCGGACCTGACCGGGACCGAGCGCGCCAAGGGGCGTTTCGACGAGCTTGAAGTTGTCGGGCGTGACCGCGCCTTGCGGGCGCGATACGAGCAGAATCTGGCGATTGGTTTGGGTCATTGCAGTCTTCCTCCTTCATCCTCTTTGGTGTCAGCCGTCGCTCGGACCGGGCTTGACGGGTGGTGCGCGGCGCCGGCGCTGTTGGACGACGTCGCGGCCCACCGCGAGCCGGCGCATGTACTTGAACGTGCCGAGCGCCTTCGCGACGAAATGGCCTTCGCTGTCGCGGACTTCGCCTTCGCAATAGGCCATGGTGGTCGAACGGTGCAGCACGCGGCCGAACGCGCGCAACTCGCCGCGGCCCGGCTGCATGAAGTTCACTTTCATTTCCACGGTGACGACGCCGACGCCCTCGTCCGCGAGACTGCGCGCCGCGGTGGCGAGCGCGACGTCGGCGAGGGTCATCGTGATCCCGCCGTGCGCGACGTCCCAGCTGTTCAAGTGCGTGCCGGCGAGCGGCAGCACTAGTTCGCTCGCGCCGTTCGCCGCTGAAACGAGACGCACGCCGAGGTGATCGACGAACGGGCTTTCGATGGCAGGCGGCGGCTGCGGGATTTTGGGCTCGGCGGGGTTGTGCGGATCGCTCATCGCGGGATCGTCAGGCTTTGTCTGGGTGATGGTTTCAACAACTCGCCAAATGATAACCGCATCCCCATGCGGGGAACGCAGGCGAATTCAGTCCAACCCCAAGTGCGCCCGGATCGCCGGCATCATCCGCTCGACGGCCGCGCGACCCTCCGCGATGGCCGGCGCCGCGCGATGAAAATCGAAGATGCTCATGCCGCCCAAGCGCGGCTGAATCAGGATGTCGGCCGGCTCGCCCGCAAGGCGGCTGCGCGTGATGCGCACCTGCATGATGTCGATGCTCTGCGCCATCGAGCTCAACACTGACGGCGCGCGCGCGTTCGGCTCGGGCGACGTTCCCACGTCGCCGTCGACATAGTCCGGATTGGGCTGCAACCACTTCGGCCACGGCCTGCCGTTGCGCCGCAGGCTGCCCGGCGGCGGCGCCTCGGGATCGATTACCGGCGGCTCGGCGATCATGCCGCCCAGATCGCGCCCGTTCAGAAGGTCGTTGGTCAGATCGATGGCGATCACGAAATCGGCGCGCATCGCGCGCGCGGCGGAAACCGGCACCGGATTGGACAAGCCGCCGTCAACGAGCCACACGCCCTCGTGCCACACCGGCGTAAACAGCCCCGGAATCGCGATCGACGCGCGCACGGCGTCCACGACGCTGCCGTCCTGCAACCAGATCTCGCGGCCGGTATCGAGCTCGGTCGCGACGGCCGCATACGGCATCTTCAGCTCGGCGATTTTGCATCCGTTGAATCGATTCGCGAAGACCTGAATCACCTTCTTGCCGCCCAGCAGACCGCCCGAAATCTGCAGATCCAGAAGCCGCACGACGGTCTGCCAAGTCAGGCGCGACACCCACTCCTCGAGCCAGTCGAGGTCGCCGTTCGCGTACACGGCGCCGACGAGCGCGCCGATCGAGGTGCCGCACACGACATCCGGCCGTATGCCGGCTTCGAGCAGCGCGCGAATCGCGCCGATATGGGCCCAGCCTCGCGCGGCGCCGCCGCCCAAGACAAGTCCGATGCGGGGCGCGCGGGTCAGACGTCGCATACCGCGCCCTCCCGCCTGCTCATCACCCCCAAGTCGGGAAAAGAAACGCATGACAGGCTCAAACTCATCGTTATGTCCGTATTGTGACGCTGGATATCGATACGCGCTGCCGCTTGTCGCGGCGATGCGCTGGCTGCCGCACATACGATGCGGCTCGATGCATGCCCGATGTGCGCGTGCCAACCGCTCGCGGCGACTGCCATCCTTGCCGCTCGAAATCGTACACAAACGATTCATGGGCTGCCTCGAACTGCGCTACTAATCCGGCGCCGGAAGCCGGCTCGTCACGGTCTCGCGGCTTTCAATTCGTCAGCTTCCGAAGACCGGGTATCGCCGACTGGCAAGCGTTACCGAACTGCCCTACATTTCGAGGCAAAACCGGGAGATCCCATGGCCACCTTCGGCAAGATGTGGCAGTTGCTCGTCGGCAAACCCCTCGATCCGCTCGATCCCCGCACACGCCATGCGATCGCCGTGACGCCGATCCTCGCCTGGGTCGGGCTCGGCGCGGACGGCCTCTCGTCGTCGTGCTACGGCCCCGAGGAGGCATTTCTCGCGCTCGGCCATCACACGCCACTCGCGCTCTTTCTCGCGGTCGCCACGGCGGCAACCGTCTTCATCATCGCGCTCGGCTACAACCAGGTCATCGAACTGTTCCCCACCGGAGGCGGCGGCTATCGCGTCGCCACCGCGCTCTTGGGGCCGCGCCCCGGGCTCGTGTCGGGCGCGGCGCTGCTCGTCGACTACGTGCTGACGGTGGCGACCTCGCTGGCGAGCGGCGTCGATGCATTCTTCAGCCTTTTGCCAGTCGGCGCTCAAGAGTTCAAGCTCGCCACCGAATTAATCCTCATCGTGCTCATGACGGGGCTCAACTTCCGCGGGATGAAGGAATCGATCCTCGTGCTGCTGCCGATCTTCATGGGCTTCGTGGTGCTGCATCTCGGGCTCATCGTGTACGGCGTGGCGGTGCACGGCAATCATCTGGGCGGGGTCGTGCCGGGCGCGTTCAGCGAAGCGCACAGCATGTCGCACGCGTTCGGTCCGCTCGTGATGCTGGCGCTGCTGATGCGCGCGTTCTCGCTCGGCGGCGGGACCTATACCGGTCTCGAAGCCGTGTCGAACAACGTCAACATGCTCGCCGAGCCGCGCGTGCCGAACGGCAAGTGGACGATGTTCTACATGGCAACCTCGCTCGCGTTCACCGCCGGCGGCATCATCCTGCTTTACATGCTGTGGAATGCGCAGCCGGTCGAAGGACAGACGCTCAACGCGGTGGTCTTCGGCAGCGTGATCGATCATATGGGACTTGGCTCGTCGTTCGCGCGGCAGGCGCTGCTCGCGGCGGTCCTCGCGTTCGAGGCGGGCTTGCTGCTCGTCGGCGCGCAAACCGGCTTCCTCGACGGGCCCGCGGTGCTGTCGAACATGGCGTCGGATTCGTGGGTGCCGCGCCACTTCCGCGATCTGTCGACGCGGCTCGTGCGGCAGAACGGCATCATCGTGATGGGTGTCGCGAGCCTGTTGATTCTCGGCTGGACTCACGGCAACGTCGACGTGCTCGTCGTGCTCTACAGCATCAACGTGTTCCTCACGTTCAGCTTGTCGCTGCTCGGCTTGTGTACGTATTGGTGGCAGCACCGCCGCGACGGCAAGCATTGGCTCACGCACTTTGCGCTCTCGGCGCTCGGCTTGTCGGTGACGGCCACGGTGCTCGTCATCACGCTGATCGAGAAATTCACGGCGGGTGGTTGGCTGACGGTGCTGGTCACGAGCGCGGTGATCGCGCTGTGCTTTCTCATCAAGCGTCACTACACGGATACGCGCGCGCAACTTGCAAAGGAAGATGCGCTCTTCGCCGGCGCCGCGCCCACCGTCGCCGAGCCTGGCCCGGGCAAGCCGGACCCGTCGCTGCCGACCGCGATCCTGCTGGTCGGCAAGCATCGCGGCGCGAGCATGCACGCGCTCCTATGGGTGAACCGGCTCTTTCCGGGGCACTTCAAGAATGTGATCTTTCTGGCGGTCGGCGAAGTCGATGCGAAGGCCTACGAAGGCGCAGAGCATTTGGAGCGCTTGCAGAAGACGATCTCGACGGCGCTCGAGTATTACGTGGCGCACTGCCGCCGCAACGACATGGCGTCGGATTATCGGATCGCGTTCGGCACGCATCCGATCGGCGAATTCATGAAGCTCGCCGAAACGACCATGGACGAGTATCCAAACAGCGTCTGCTTTGCGAGCAAGTTGATCTTCAAGCGCGTCAACTTCCTGACGGCGTGGCTGCACAACCAGACGCCAGTCGAAATTCAGACACGCTTGCATCTGCAGGGCAAGCAGATGGTGTTGCTGCCTATGAACGTGGGGTGAGCTGTTCGCTCACCCGCGCGATTGCCTCGCGTACATCCGGATCGGATTTGCCCGTGGCCTCGTCCACTTGCTGATAGCGCTTCAACGCGGCGTCGAGATTTCCGGAACGTTCCTCGCACGCGGCCACGTTGAATGCGACCGACGTATTGGCCGGATTCGACGCTACAAACGACGACCACAGCGGACACGCCTGATCGAAGCGACCCGCTCGCGCAAATTCCAATGCGCGGTTGAAAGGCTCGACGGACCGCGGATCGAGCCCTGCCTTGTCGTCCTTGTACTTGATCGCAGTCTTGTGCACGTAGGGCGCGATATCCTCGCGCACCTGCTGCCATGCTTCGCTCATCGCCTGAGCCTTCAGCGCCTGATCCGAGGCTTCGACACCCGCATCGTCACACCACGTCGAACTCGCCGACGTGGTTTTGGTTTCGTTATAGACGACTTTGCCGCTCCCGAACTCAACCAGGCGCGGATTCAGCTTGAACGTCAGCGTCTTGGTGGTGCAGCGGACCTCTTTCGTGGCGCAATCCGAGGACTTGCCCGATGGGCAGAACGTGCGCGCCGCGGTGGAACTCGCCGTGACGATCGGAGGGATGTTGGCCGAGCCGCTATAGATCGCATCGGCGCGCGTCATTGCGCCGTATGTCGGCACGGACCTCGCGTCCCCCTTCGGAGCCGTTTTGGGAGCAAGGCTCGAGAGCGCTCCCATCACCTTCGGGACGGCAGAGGGAACGCCCGGAATGGCTCCAACCGCATCTGGTAAGGACGTGGGAACGCTCGGGACCGATGGAACGCTTGGCACCGATGGCGCACTCACATTGGGGGCGAGGCTTGAAGCCGACGGCACATCGACGTTTGCCGCATCCAACGGGTTGAGGCTCGAAAGCGAGTCCGACGCCAGGTTCGCGACGGATTTCGGATCGAGATTCGCCAGCGTTTTCGGATCGAGGTTCGCAAGCGATTTCGGATCGAAACCAGCCAGCGACTGCGGATCAAGGCCAGACACCGACGGCAAGCTGCCGCGCGATAGCGACTGCTGCATCAAGTCCACGACCGCCGGGTCCATCTCGCGCCATTCGTAAATGGTGAAATACTGGCGCCCTTCGTAGCGGACCGACGCGAGCATGCGCTGGAAATCGTCGGTCGCCTCGGCGCCGACGTTGCCGTCCATCGGAAGCAAGGCGATGCGCCGGTAGTGGGCGGCGTCGGTCCTGGCTGCGCCAAATTGGTCCACTGGGGCAGGTTTTGGAGCCGTCGCGCATCCGGACAGCACAAACGCACTCGCGAGCCCGATCGGACCCACGATGCGTTTCAAGATATCAATGCGCGGATTCGATCCGGCGCGGGACAGGAACGGCAGCGGTCTCATAAGCGATTGCAATAGGCCACGATAGGGCACGATTTTCACGGGTCCCAATCGTAACTTGCCAAACGCTTACTCAATCTCGGAATTGCCCCGCCTCATGCGGCCTATCTCAACGTTCCCGCGACATGCCGCGCTTTTTTCCCGCGTTGCTGATCTGGCTCAAGCTCGCGCCGTTAGACGATTTCGAACAGCCCCGCCGCGCCCTGGCCGCCACCGATGCACATCGTCACGACCACATGCTTCGCGCCGCGGCGACGCCCTTCGATCAGCGCGTGCCCCGTGAGCCGCGCACCCGATACGCCGTACGGATGCCCGACCGCGATCGCCCCGCCGTTCACGTTCAGGCGCTCGTTCGGAATCCCGAGCGTATCGCGGCAGTAGAGCACTTGCACCGCGAACGCTTCGTTGAGCTCCCACAAGTCGATGTCCTCGACTTTCAGGCCGGCTTGCTTCAGCAACTTCGGCACCGCGAACACCGGGCCAATGCCCATTTCGTCGGGCTCGCAACCCGCCACCGCAAAGCCGCGGAAGATGCCGAGCGGCTGCAAGCCTTCTCGTTCGGCCACTTTCGCGTTCATCACGACGCATGCCGACGCACCGTCCGAAAACTGGCTCGCGTTGCCCGCAGTGATCACGCCGCCGGGCAACGCGGTACGGATCTTCGAGACGCCTTCGAGCGTCGTATCGGCTCGGATGCCTTCATCGGCGGCAATCGTCACTTCCTTGGTATAGAGACGTCCGGTCGCCTTGTCGGCGACGCCGGCCAGCACCGTCATAGGCACGATCTCGTCGTTGAACTTGCCCGCCTCCTGCGCCGCCGCGGCGCGTAGTTGCGATTGCACGCCGTACTCGTCCTGCCGCTCCTTCGAGATGCCGTAGCGCTGCGCGACGTTCTCGGCCGTCTGCAGCATCGACCAGTAAATCTCGGGCTTGTTCTTCTGCAGCCAGCCTTCGGCCATCATGTGGCGATTCATCTCGTTCTGCACGCACGAGATCGACTCGACGCCGCCCGCCACGTACACCTCGCCTTCCCCCGCGATCACGCGCTGCGCGGCGAGCGCGATCGTCTGCAGGCCCGACGAGCAGAAGCGGTTGACCGTCATGCCCGGCACGCTGACCGGCAGTCCAGCGCGCAGTGCGATCTGCCGCGCGATGTTGCCGCCCGTCGCGCCCTCGGGATTCGCGCATCCCATCACCACGTCCTCGACGCGCGCGGGATCGATCCCGGCGCGCGCGACCGCGGCCTGCGTGACATGGCCGCCCAGCGTCGCACCATGCGTCATGTTGAAGGCGCCGCGCCACGATTTCGCGAGGCCGGTGCGTGCGGTCGATACGATTACAGCGTCCGTCATATGTCTCTCCAATGTCGATGGAAGTTGGCGCTTTGGCGCCTATTCCCATCCCATGCACAGCGATCGAAATGGGTTGTGTGTCTGATTGAGGTCCGCACGTGCCGCCTACGCGGCGAGCACTTCGTCGGCGTTCACCCTTGCGATACCGGCCGCGCGCATCTCGCTCCATGCTTTATCGAGCGAACCGTCGAGATCGATCGCGCGACAGGCGTCCTCGATCACCGCGACTTCGAAACCGGCCAGACGCGCATCGAGCGCGGTCCACGCCACGCAGTAGTCGGTGGCAAGCCCGCAGCAAAAGACGCGCGTCACGCCGAGATCACGCAGATAGCCGGCGAGGCCCGTGCGTGTCGTGCCGTCGGCTTCGAGAAACGCCGAGTAGCTGTCGATGTCGCGGTGATGACCCTTGCGGATCACGAGGCGCGCGTGCCCAATGTCGAGATCGCGATGTAGCGCGGCGCCCGGCGTGCCCTGCACGCAATGCACCGGCCACAGCACCTGCTGCCCGTACGGCAGCGCGATCGTCTCGAACGGCTGGTGTGGCGGGTGATGCACGGCGAACGAGATGTGATCGGCCGGATGCCAATCCTGCGTCAGCACCACGTGCTCGAAGCCCTTCGCGAGCCGGTTGATCACCGGCACGACCTGATCGCCGCCGGTCACGGCCAACGCACCGCCCGGCATGAAGTCGTTCTGCACGTCGACAACGAGCAGCACTTGGTCTGCGCTTTTCATCGTGTCACCTCGCTAAATATCGGCGCGTCGAACCGCCACGCCGTTCGCCGATCAGCGGCTCAAGCGTTGAAGCCCCTGCCCGCTGCCGCCAGTTCCGTGACGAGCGGCGCAATGTCCCATGCGTCGCCATTAGGCTGCGACGCGTAACGTGCCATCGCGCGCTCGACGTTATAGAGACCCACCGTGTCCGCGTACAGCATCGGGCCGCCGCGCCAAAGCGGAAAGCCGTAGCCGGTCAGATAAACCATGTCGATGTCGGACGCCTTCGACGCGATCCCTTCCGCCAGGATCTTCGCGCCTTCGTTGACGAGCGCGAACACGAGCCGCTCGACGATCTCGTCGTCGCCGATCTTGCGCCGCGCGTGGCCGATCTCGTTCGAATGCGCGACGATCATCTCGTCGACGAGCGCCGAAGGACGCGCGTTGCGGTCGCCGGCCACGTAGTCGTACCAGCCGCCGCCGGTTTTCTGCCCGAAGCGCCCCGTCTCGCAGAGGCGATCGGCGATCTTCGAGTAGTGCATGTCGGGCTGCTCTTGATAACGGCGCTTGCGGATCGCCCAGCCGATGTCGTTACCCGCGAGATCGCTCATGCGGAACGGTCCCATCGCGAACCCGAAGCGCTCGATCGCGCGGTCGATTTGCCCGGGCAACGCGCCTTCCTCCAGCATGAAGAGCGCCTGACGCACGTACTGCTCGATCATCCGGTTGCCGATGAAGCCGTCACAGACACCCGACACGACCGCAGTCTTCTTGATCTGCTTGGCGATTTGCATGACGGTGGCGAGCACGTCCTTCGCCGTGTCTTTGCCGCGCACGACTTCGAGCAGCTTCATCACGTTCGCGGGGCTGAAGAAGTGCATGCCGACGACATCCGCGGGACGCTTCGTGAACGCCGCGATCTTGTTCAAATCGAGCGTCGACGTGTTCGATGCGAGGATCGCGCCGGGCTTCGCGACTTCGTCGAGACGCCGGAACACCTGCTCCTTCACGCCAAGCTCCTCGAACACCGCTTCGATGATGAGATCGACGCTCGCGAGGTCGTCGTAGGAAAGTGTCGGCTTGATCAGCGCCATGCGCGACTCGAGCGCTTCCTGCGTCAGCTTGCCCTTCTTGACGCTCGTTTCGTAGTTCTTGCGGATCGTCGCCAGGCCGCGCTCGAGCGCCTCCTGCTTCGTCTCCAGGAGCGTCACCGGCAGCCCGGCGTTCACGAAGTTCATCGCGATGCCGCCGCCCATCGTGCCCGCGCCGATCACCGCGACTTGCTTGATCGCGCGCACGGGGGTGTCCGAGGGCACATCAGGGATCTTGCTCGCGGCCCGCTCACCGAAGAATGCGTGACGCAATGCGCGGCTCTCGGGCGTCTGCACGAGCGCCATGAAGCATTCGCGCTCGAACGCGAGGCCCTGGTCGAAACCCTTCAACACGCCCGCTTCGATCGCGTCGATGCACTTGCCCGGCGCGGGGAAATTTTTTGCAACCGCCGCGACGCTGTTGCGCGCGAACTGGATAAAGCCGGCCGCGTTGTCGTGCTGAATCTTGCGATCGCGCACGCGCGGATGCGTACCGCTCGCGCCCATGTCCTTGGCCGCCACGCGACGCGCAAAAGCGAGCGCGGCTTCGAGCACGTCGCCTTCGGCCATCTCGTCGAAGAGGCCGCTTTGCGCAAGCTTCTCCGACATCACGGGCGTGCCCGACACGATCATGTTGAGCGCCGCTTCGAGACCGATCGCGCGCGGCAAACGCTGCGTGCCCCCTGCGCCCGGCAAGATGCCGAGCTTCACTTCGGGCAGCGCAATCTGCGCGCCCGGCGCCGCCACGCGATAGTGCGCGCCGAGCGCCAGTTCCAGACCGCCGCCCATCGCCACGCTGTGAATCGCCGCGACCACCGGTTTGGCGCTGGCTTCGACGGTGCGAATCACCGTCGCGAGCGTCGGCTCTTGCATGGCTTTCGGGGTATTGAATTCGGTGATGTCGGCGCCGCCCGAGAACGCTTTGCCGGCGCCCGTCAACACGATTGCGACGACGGCAGGATCGCGCTCGGCGCGCGCGAGGCCGTCCATGATGCCGGTACGCGTGGACAGTCCGAGTCCATTTACCGGCGGATTGTTCAGCGTGATGACGGCGACGCCGTCGCGAGTCGTGTAGTCCACTGACATCTGTCTGCCTCCAGTGAGGGCGCAGGCGCGCCCGAATGCGTCCGGGTACGCGGATGATTGTCCGCGTACCGGCGAGTGGAGGCTAGAATACACAAAAACGAACGGTCGTTCAATTTGTAAAAATATTCGCGCCTTTTAGGGTTTTCACGCGGTTCTTGCGTCGAACGCAGGGTGCCTGAAGGCGCGCCGACCACCTCTGGAAAGCGTCGCTACACCGCCCCCGCATTCGCCGTCGGCAACACGTGATCGCGCAACATCTCGCGCAGCTTGAGCTTCTGGAGTTTGCCGGTCGCCGTGTGCGGCAACTGTTCGAGGAAGACGACGTCGTCCGGAATCCACCACTTCGCGACCTTGCCTTCGTAAAACGCGAGCAGTTCCTCGCGCGTCACGTTCTCGCCCGCGCGCTTCACGACGACAAGCAGCGGCCGCTCAGTCCACTTTGGATGCGCGCACGCGATGCAGGCCGCCTCGGCCACAGCCGGGTGCGCGACCGCGACGTTCTCGACGTCGATCGAGCTGATCCACTCGCCGCCTGATTTGATGACGTCCTTGCTGCGATCGGTGATATGCAGGAAGCCATCGGGGTCGAGCGTGGCGACATCGCCGGTCGGAAACCAGCCGTCGACGAGCGGCGACGCGTCGCTGCGGAAATAACGGTCGATGACCCACGGGCCGCGCACGTGCAGGTCGCCGAACGCGACGCCGTCGCGCGGCAGCTCGCGCCCTTCGTCGCCGACGATCTTCATGTCGACGCCGAAGATCGGGACGCCCTGCTTCTCCGTCAGCCGGTGCTGCTCGTCGAGCGGACGTTGCGACTGCTCCCAATTCAGCCGCACGAGCGTGCCGAGCGGCGACATCTCCGTCATGCCCCAGGCATGGATCACGCGCACGCCGTACACGTCCTCGAACTCGCGAATCATCGCGGGCGGGCACGCGGAGCCGCCGATCACCGTGCGCTCGAGCGACGAAAAGCGCTGGCCTGTTTCGCGCAGGTACTGGAGCAGGCACATCCAGACGGTCGGCACGCCGGCCGAGAACGTCACGCGTTCCGCCTCCATCAGCTCGTGGAGCGACTTGCCGTCTAAATCCTTGCCGGGCAGCACGAGCTTCGCGCCGGTCAGCGGCACGGCGTGCGGGATGCCCCACGCGTTCACATGGAACATCGGCACGACGGGCAGCACGGCATCGCGCGCGGACACGCCCATCGCGTCCGGCAGCGCCGCGCCATACGCATGCAGCACCGACGAGCGGTGCGAGTACAGCGCGCCCTTCGGGTTGCCGGTCGTGCCCGACGTGTAGCAGAGGTTGGAGGCCCAGCGCTCGTCGAGCACGGGCCAGTCGAAGCCGCCGTCTTCAGCGGCGAGCAGCGTTTCGTAGCTGAAGGCAGGGGTGCCCATCGACGGTAGATGCGCCTCGTCGGCGAGCGCGATCCAGCCTTTGACGTTCGGACATTGCGGCGCGATGACGTCGATGAGCGCGGCAAACGTCGTGTCGAACAGGACGTAGCGGTCGTCGGCATGGTTGACGATGTAGGCGATCTGCTCGGGAAAGAGACGCGGATTGATCGTGTGGCACACCGCGCCGAAACCGGTCACGCCGTAGTACGCCTCGAGATGGCGATAGCCGTTCCAGGCCAGCGTGGCGATGCGCTCGCCGGGCGTCACGCCAAGCCGGATCAGCGCCTGCGCGAGCCGCTTGGCTCGCTGTTCGCAATCCCGGTACGTATAGCGATGGATGTCACCCTCGACGCGCCGCGACACGATCTCGGTATCGCCCGCGTAAGTCGCGGCATGCTTCAACAGCGACGACACATTGAGCGGCACGTCCATCATTTGACCCAGCAACGGCGTTGTCATTTCCGTTTGTCTCCTTGTTCTTGGGCGGTATCGGTCGGTATTGGTCGGCGCCAGCGCGCCTGAGGGCGCGGCCTTACAATATCGGCTAATTCCGAGGCGCTCAATATGTCGTTTTCCCCACTCAGTACCGGGCTGTCGGAGCGGATGTCGTCGGTCGCGGACGCGATCGGCAACCCACGCGACGGCTCGTTCTCCCAGCTCGGCAGCGCTTTTCTGACCCGCCTGCCGGCGGCGACGCTTAGCGCTCCCTACACGGTCGGTTTCTCGGCCGACACGGCGCGCATGCTCGGCTTCGATCCATCGATCGCTGACGACCCCGCGTTCGCCGAATACTTCTGCGGCAACACCACACGCGAGTGGCCGTCGCAAGCGCTGCCCTATGCCTCCGTCTACTCGGGGCACCAGTTCGGCGTGTGGGCCGGCCAGCTCGGCGACGGACGCGCGCTCGGGCTCGGCGAAGTCGAGCATGGCGGCGCCCGCTACGAGCTGCAATTGAAGGGCAGCGGCCGCACGCCCTATTCGCGCATGGGCGATGGGCGCGCGGTATTGCGCTCGTCGATCCGCGAGTTCCTGTGCTCGGAGGCCATGCACCACCTCGGCATTCCGACGACGCGCGCGCTTTGCGTGATCGGCTCCGACCAGCCGGTGCGCCGCGAAGAGGTCGAGACAGCGGCGGTCGTCACGCGCGTCGCGCCGAGCTTCGTGCGCTTCGGGCATTTCGAGCACTTCTATTCGAACGATCGAGTGGACGCGTTGCAAGCGCTCGCCGATCACGTGATCGACCGCTTCTTTCCGCAATGCCGCGAGGCGGACGATCCCTACCTCGCGCTGCTGGGCGAAAGCGTGCGGCGTACCGCGGATCTGATCGCGCAATGGCAGGCAGTCGGCTTTTGCCACGGCGTGATGAACACGGACAACATGTCGATTCTCGGCGTCACGATCGACTACGGTCCGTTCGGCTTCGTCGACGGGTTCGACGCCAATCACATCTGCAATCACTCCGACACCGCCGGCCGCTACGCCTACCGGATGCAGCCGCAGGTCGCGTACTGGAACTGCTTCTGCCTGGCGCAGGCACTGCTGCCGCTGTTCGGCGCGCGCTACGACGAGGCGTCGCGCGGCGAGCGCTCGGTCGAAGACGCGCAACGTGTGCTCGAAGGCTTCAGAGACCGCTTCGCGCCGGCGCTCGAACAACGCTTGCGCAACAAGCTCGGCTTGACAACCGAACGCCCCGGCGACGACGCGCTTGCGAACAAGCTGCTCGAAATCATGCACGCGAACCGCGCCGACTTCACGCTGACCTTCCGCCATCTTTCGCGCATGTCGAAACACGACGCTCGCGGTGACGCGCCCGCGCGCGACCTGTTCCTCGATCGCGCCGCGTTCGATCTCTGGGCGAACGACTATCGTGCGCGGCTGTCCGAAGAAACACGCGACGACACCGCACGGCGCGAAGCGATGAACCGCGTGAATCCGAAGTACGTATTGCGCAACCACCTCGCCGAAACGGCGATTCGCCGCGCGAAGGAAAAGGACTTTTCGGAGCTCGAGCGGCTGGCGGCCGTGCTGCGTCGTCCATTCGACGAGCAGCCGGAATACGAGGCTTATGCCGCATTGCCGCCCGATTGGGCGGGGTCGCTCGAAGTGAGTTGCTCGTCATGAGATCGTGGGCGTTGCCCCCCTGCCCCCGAAATCGAAACCGAACGCTCTGCTGATACGTACATACGAACTCGACTTGGCGCCGCATCGACGGAACGTTTCCCGACGCCCCGCCGCGACGCCTCACTCCACGGAGACAAACCGACCATGAACCGCCCCCTCGACGACGATCGAAGCCAGCCCACGCATCCGGAGCAAAAAACCGACGCCGAATACCGCAGCCAGCTCTCCAACATCGAATACCAGGTGACCCGCCACGCCGCGACCGAACCTCCGTTTACCGGCCGTTACTGGGATCATTGGGACCGCGGCATCTACGACTGCGTCTGCTGCGGCACCCAACTCTTTGAATCGGACACCAAATTCGACGCCGGCTGCGGCTGGCCGAGCTACTTCAAGCCGATCAACGGCGAAGTGATCGAAGAACTCACCGACCGCTCGCACGGCATGCTGCGCATCGAAGTCCGCTGCAAGAATTGCGGCGCGCATCTCGGGCACGTTTTCGAAGACGGTCCCGCGCCGACCGGCCTTCGGTACTGCATCAATTCGGCTGCGCTACAATTCGACCCCAAGTAACGTAGCGCCTTCGCCGAGGCTTACGCCCCACAGTCATCCGCGGCGCCTGCTTGCCGGCAGGCGCCGCTCATCGACGTTCCGACTATCAATGAAATTTCTGTTCGATCTGTTCCCGATCATCCTGTTTTTCGTCGCGTTCAAGCTGTGGGGGATCTTTACCGCCACGGCCGTGGCGATCGTCGCGACGTTGCTGCAGGTGGCATGGGTCGCGTTCCGGCACCGCAAGGTGGACACGATGCTCTGGGTAAGTCTGGGCGTGATCGTCGTGTTCGGCGGCGCGACACTCGTGCTGCACAACCAGAAGTTCATCCAGTGGAAGCCGACTGCGCTCTACTGGCTCTTCGCGGTTGGCTTGATCGTCGCGCGCTACGCATTTCAGAAGAACCTGATCGAGAAGATGATGGGCAAGCAGCTCTCGCTGCCCATAGCAATCTGGGACAAGCTGAACGTCGCGTGGGCGCTCTTCTTCGTCGCGCTCGGCGTCGCGAACTTGTACGTCGTCGCCAATTTCACCGAATCGCAATGGGTCAACTTCAAGCTATTCGGCACGACGGGCGCGATGGTCGTGTTCATCGTCGCGCAAAGCCTGTGGCTCGCGAAGTATTTGAAGGAAGAGTGACTGATGAGCGACTTTCTGAACGCGTCTCCTACCGAACGCATCGCGCTGATCGAAACGCGCTTGACGGCCGCCCTCGCGCCGGTTTCCATCAGCGTGCGCGACGATAGCGCGCAGCACGCCGGCCATGCCGGCGCCTCGGCCGGCGGCCACTTCACGGTGACGATCGTCGCCGCGGCGTTCGCCGGCAAGGCCCGCGTGGCGCGGCACCGCTTGGTGTATGATGCGCTGGCCGATGCGATGCAGCGCGGCATCCATGCGCTTGCCATCATGGCTTATACGCCCGAGGAATTCGCAGCCTTGTCCTCGACGTCGTCGTAGATGCCGCCCCCGATTTTGCTCGCTCCGTTGTTCGCTCAGTTGCCCTCTCAGTGGCCCCATTAGGAACGTTAGGAACTTCCGATGACCTTGAAGAAAACCCATCTCTGGGTACTGCTCGCCGCCTTTGCGGCCGCGCCTGCTTTCGCACAGAACATCGCCGTCGTGAATGGCACGCCGATCCCCAAATCGCGCGCCGATGCGCTCGTCAGCCAGCTCGTCAAGCAGGGTCAGCAAGACTCGCCGCAACTGCAGCAGGCCGTGCGCGAAGAACTGATCAACCGCGAAATCCTGATGCAAGAAGCGATCCGCGAAGGCGTGCCCTCACAGGCGGACGTCAAGGCGCAAGTCGCAGTCGCCCAGCAGACAGTCGTGCTGCGCGCGCTGATCGAGAAATTCGTGAAGGACAACACGCCGAGCGACGCGGAAGTCAAAGCGCGCTATGACGACCTCGTGAAGCAAGCTGGCGGACGCGAATACCACCTGCACCACATCCTCGTCGACAACGAGCAGCAGGCGAAAGACCTGATCGCGAAGATCAAGGCCGGCGCGAGCTTCGAAGACCTCGCGAAGCAATATTCGAAGGACCCGGGCTCGGGCAAGAACGGCGGCGACCTCGACTGGGCGAATCCGAAGTCCTACGTGCCGGAATTCGCGGCAGCGGCGCAAAAGCTGCAGAAAGGCCAGATGACCGACGAGCCGGTGCATACACAGTTCGGTTGGCACATCATTCGCGTCGACGATATTCGCGACATCGCCCCGCCGCCGCTCGATTCGGTGAAGACGCAGATCGTCCAGCAAATTCAGCAGGAAAAGCTGCAGGCGTTCGAAGAAGGCTTGCGCAAGCAAGCGAAGGTTCAATAACGCGCTTTGTTCGCTGCTGGAACAGAAAAAGCCACCCGAGGGTGGCTTTTTCTATGCGCTGACGAATCGAAGTGACGCTTTCAATCCGGATAGAACTCCCGGTGATAGCGCGCTTCACCCTTCGGCAACGAAGCATCCCCGCCTACGAGGCTCATCGCCATGAAGTACTCAGCGAGCACGCCGGGAAACACGATACCCGGTTCGTGGTGAAAGCCGAATCGCGTGTAGTACGCCGGATCCCCAAGCACGACGCAGCCTCGAGCGCCCTGCTCCCGAATCGCTGCAAGACCCGCATGAATCAAGGCGCTGCCGATGCCTTGCCCCTGACACTCGGGGGCGACGGCCACCGGCGCGAGCCCGACCCACTTGCCCTCATCGCGCGAGCCGATCTGAACCGGCGAAAACGCAAGGTAGCCAACGATCTTCCCGGCCAACTCGGCGACGAGCGAAACCGTCAGCGCGCCATCGTCGCGCAACACGTTGACCAGCAGATGCTCGCGCTGATCGCTATGCGGTTCGTTCTCGAAGGCGGTGCGCACCACCTCCGAGATTGCCGCGCGCTCGGCTGCGTCAGCGACACGCTCCGCGCGGATTTGCAGCGTGTCCTGATTCGGCATGCCGCTCAGCCGATCCAGCGGCGCGCGTTCTGGAACGCGCGCATCCACGGGCTCGCCTCACCCCAGCCTTCCGGATGCCAGCTCATCTGCAACGTGCGGTGCACGCGCTCCATGTGCGGCATCAGCACGCTGAAGCGACCGTCCGGGGTCGTCACCGACGTAATGCCGGCCGGCGATCCGTTCGGGTTGAACGGATAACGCTCGGTTGCCTGACCGCGATGATCGACGAAGCGCATCGCGATATCGACACGCGCGGCATCGCCCTGCTGCGAGAAGTCGGCGTAGCCTTCGCCGTGCGCGATCGCAACCGGAATGCGCGAGCCTTCCATGCCGGCAAAGAAGATCGACGGCGACTTCTGGACTTCGACCAAAGAAAAGCGCGCCTCGAACTGCTCGGACTTGTTGCGCGTGAACTTCGGCCACGCTTCGGCGCCCGGGATGATCGACGCGAGGCTGCTCATCATCTGGCAGCCGTTGCAGATACCGAGCGCGAATGTGTCCTTGCGATCGAAGAAGGCGGCGAACATATCAGCGAGCATCGGGTTGAATCGGATCGTCTTCGCCCAGCCCTCGCCCGCGCCCAGCACGTCGCCGTATGAGAAGCCGCCGCACGCGACCGCGCCCGCGAAGTCGGCGAGCGTCGCACGGCCGGACAGCAAGTCGCTCATGTGGACGTCGTGGGCGTCGAAGCCGGCGCGATCGAACGCGTAGGCCGTCTCCAAGTGCGAGTTCACGCCTTGCTCGCGCAGGATCGCGACACGCGGGCGGGCACCCTTGCCAATGAACGGCGCGGCGACATCTTCATTCGCGTCGAACGTCAAATGCGGCGCGATGCCGGGGTCGTCCGCTTCGAGCAGTACGTCGTATTCGGAGTCGGCACAGGCCGGGTTGTCGCGCAGACGCGCGATACGCCAGCTCACCTCGCTCCACGCGCGATGCAGTTCCGTACGCGGTGCTTCGTAGATCTTCTTCGCATCGCGGTAGATCTCGATCGCGTCGCGCTCGTTCAGCTTGCCGATCACGTGCGAGCAGGCGCCGAGGCCATGCTCGCGCAGCACTCCGAGCACGGCGTCGCGATCCGCTGCGCGGACCTGAACGACGGCACCCAACTCTTCGGTGAAGAGCGCGCGAACCGTCAGATCCTCGCGACGGCCGCTCGTCTGCTTCGCCCAATCCTTCGCATCGCCGTAGTCGAACTCGTGCTGCGAATCGAGCGTGAGCATGTCGACGTTGAGCGACACGCCGACGTGCCCCGCGAACGCCATTTCGCAGACCGTCGCCCACAGCCCGCCATCCGACCGGTCGTGATAGGCGAGCAGCTTGCCGTCGGCGTTGAGCGCCTGGATCGCCGCAAAGAAGCGCTTGAGGTCTTCGGCATCGTCGACATCCGGCACACGGTCGCCGACCTGCTGCGTGACCTGCGCAAGAATGCTGCCGCCCAAGCGATGCTTGCCGCGTCCGAGGTCGATCGCGATCAGTGTCGTATCGCCGGCAACGCTCGCGCTCTGCAATTGCGGCGTCAAATGACGGCGTACGTCTTCGACCGGCGCGAAGGCCGAGATGATCAGCGAAACGGGCGCGACGACCTCTTTCGCGACGCCGCGATCGTCCCACTTCGTTTTCATCGACAGCGAATCCTTGCCGACCGGAATGCTGATGCCGAGCGCCGGGCACAGCTCCATGCCGATCGCCTTCACGGTATCGAACAGCGCGGCGTCCTCGCCGGCGGTGCCGCACGCGGCCATCCAGTTCGCCGAGAGCTTGAGCTTGTCGAGAGATGCGATCGGCGCCGACGCGATGTTCGTCACCGCCTCGCCGACCGCCATGCGGCCCGAAGCGGGCGCGTCGATCACGGCGAGCGGCGTGCGCTCGGCCATCGTCATCGCTTCACCGCGGAAGCCGACGTAGTCGGCGGCCGTGATCGCGCAATCCGCGACCGGCACCTGCCACGGACCGACCATCTGGTCGCGCGCGGTCGTACCGCCCACCGAACGGTCGCCGATCGTGATCAGGAACGACTTGCTGGCGACGGTCGGGTGCTTCAAGACGGACAGTGCGACTTCCGACAGCGCGAGGCCCGTCACGTCGACCGCCTCACGCGTGGCGGCCACGCGCTTCACGTCGCGATGCATGCGCGGCGCCTTACCGAGCAGCACTTCCATCGGCATGTCGACGGGTTCCTGCTTACCCTCGGCGTCGGCATCGATCAGTTGCAATTGCCGGGCGTCGGTCGCCACGCCCACGACGGCCAGCGGACAGCGCTCGCGTTCGCAGATCGCTTCGAACATCGGCAGATCGGCGGGCGCAATCGCGAGCACGTAGCGCTCCTGCGCTTCATTCGACCAGATCTCGCGCGGCGACAGACCGCTCTCTTCGAGCTGAACCTTGCGCAGCTCGAAGCGCGCGCCCTTGTTCGCCCCATCGACGAGCTCCGGGAACGCGTTCGACAAGCCGCCCGCGCCGACATCGTGGATGCTCAGAATCGGATTCTTCTCGCCAAGCTGCCAGCACGAGTTGATCACTTCCTGCGCGCGGCGCTCGATCTCCGGGTTGCCGCGCTGGACCGAATCGAAGTCGAGTTCGGCGGTGTTCGTGCCGGTCGCCATCGAGCTCGCGGCGCCGCCGCCCATGCCGATGCGCATGCCGGGGCCGCCGATCTGGATCAGAAGCGAGCCGGCAGGCAGGTCGTGCTTGTGCGTGTGCTGATCGGAGATATTGCCGATGCCGCCCGCGATCATGATCGGCTTGTGATAGCCGCGCACCTGGCCGCCGACGTTCTGCTCGTAGACACGGAAATAACCGCCGAGATTCGGCCGGCCGAATTCGTTGTTGAACGCGGCGCCGCCGAGCGGGCCGTCGATCATGATTTGCAGCGGCGAGGCGATGCGGTCCGGACGGCCGTAGGCGTCGTGCTGATCGGCAGGATTGCGCTGCGCCGGCGGCACTGCCGCATCGCGCGCGTTTTCCCATGCCTGGCGTGCGTCGGGAAGCTCGAGATTCGAGACCGAGAAGCCCGTGAGGCCCGCTTTCGGACGCGCGCCACGGCCCGTCGCGCCTTCGTCGCGGATCTCGCCGCCCGCGCCGGTTGCGGCGCCCGGGAACGGCGAAATTGCAGTCGGGTGATTGTGCGTCTCGACCTTCATCAGCGTGTGCGTGAGCTCGACGTGGCGGCCATAGCGCTCGCCTGGTTCGCCGGCTGCGCCATTCGCGGCGGCCGGGCGCGGGAACCAGCGTTCCGCCATGCCGCCCGCCATGATCGCCGAGTTGTCCGAATAGGCGACGATGGTGCCTTGCGGGTTCAGCTTCTCGGTGTTCTTGATCATCTGGAACAGCGAGATGTCCTGCGGCTCGCCGTCGATCGTCCATTGCGCGTTGAAGATCTTGTGGCGGCAGTGTTCGCTGTTGGCCTGCGCGAACATCATCAGCTCGACGTCGGTCGGATTGCGGCCGAGCTTGCCGAACGCATCGACGAGGTAGTCGATTTCGTCGTCCGCGAGCGCGAGGCCGAGCTCGGCGTTCGCCGCTTCGAGCGCAGCGCGTCCGTGCGCCAGGGTATCGACGCTCGAAAGCGGCTTGGCCGGCAGTTCGTCGAACAGGTGCTGGGCATCGTCGCGCGAGCGCACCACGCTTTCAGTCATGCGGTCGTGCAGTGCTGTAGCGACGGCCGCGCGCGCCTCCTCGGAGAGCGCCTTCTTGCCGCCGAGCAAGCCGCTTTTCAGAACGACGGTGTACTCGATGCCGCGCTCGATACGGCGCAAATGCGTGAGGCCGCAGTGATGGGCGATGTCGGTCGCCTTGCTCGCCCACGGCGACACCGTGCCGAAGCGCGGCACCACCAGGAACGTTTCAGCCGCGCCGCGCTCGCTGCCCGCTTCGACCGGCGCGCCGTAGTGCATCAGCGCCTCGATCTTCGCGCTGTCTTCGCTCGTGAGCGTCTCGGACGAATTGACGAAGTGCAGATATTGGCCGCGAACGCCGACGATATTGCTGTCGATTTTCGCGAGCGTGTCGAGCAGACGGGTTTGACGGAAATCAGAAAGGGCCGAAGCGCCGGGGAAACACGAGAAGTGGGCCATGGACTAGACGTGACGTCGATGAGTCGCGCGTGGGGGCGGCGACATGAGGCGAAAGGAAGACCGAGATTATACCTGGAGTTGGCCCCCGAAAAGCTGGCCGAATGGCCTAGGGCGCGTGGCGCGACGCGGCTTGCCGGGCGGTTTAGAGCGCGCGGAGAACACGCCGGCGCCGCTAGCTCGCCCCAATTTCAAGATGCGCGCCTCCGCCCGAGGCGACGCGTGCGCGCCACGCCCGCCGCCGTCCGCGCGACCGGCTGGGCACGTTTGGCGGTATCATGCACGGCTTCATCCGTCGGCGCGCCACCTCGCACAGCGCCGCACGTCACGCGAACACGGGAATCAGGGAGCGCCCCTCGCGCTCCTTCGCATCGAATCAGTCATGGATGTCATTGTCATTGGCGGCGGGATCGTCGGGGTCGCCACCGCATATCAGCTGCGCGCGGCCGGGCACCGCGTGTGCGTCGTCGAGCGCCACGCGACCGTCGCGCAAGGCGCGACCTTCGGGCACGGCGGCGCGATGCTGCCGACGCCGCTCGACGTCTGGTTCGGTCCGACCTTCATGCAAAGCCGGCGTGCCCCGAAAAGCGGCATCGTGTTCAAGCCTGGCCTCAACTCGGGCGCGCGCAGGTTCATGCGCCGGCTCGATCAATTGCAAGCGCCCGATGCGTTCCGCGAGCATTGCCTGCGGTTGAAGCCGCTCATCGACGCATCGCGCGAGGCGATCGCCGACATCGAGAACCGTTTCAAACTCGAATTCGAACAGCAAAGCGGCGTGCTCCACGTGGTGCGCCATCAGCGTGAATGGGAACAGTTGCAAAGCGCGCTCGACCTGCTGCGCGAATTCGAAATGCAACACCATGTACTGACGCCGGCCGAATGCGCGGCCGTCGAGCACTCGGTGCCGACCGAGCCCGAGTTCGCGGGCGGCGTGCTGTTCGAAACCGAGCGCACGGCTAACTGCCCGCTCTTCGCCAAGCTCGTCAAGCAGGTGCTCGACGAAAACGGCGGCGTCGAGTTCAAGTTCGGCCGCAGCGTCACGGCGATCCGTGTCGACAATCAGCGCGCTGCCGTCGAACTCGCGCCCAGCGAAGGCGAGTCCACACGCTCCCGCGAGGTCGACGTGATCGCCGCGGATGCCGTCGTCGTCGCCGCCGGCGCGGGCAGTCTGCCGCTCATCCAGCGGCTCGGGCTCGATCTGCCGCTGCACCCGTTGCGGCTGCACGCGCTGACCGCGCCGATCGCCTACGAAGAACGCGCGCCGCATCTGGCCGTGGTCGACGTGATCAAGCGCATCACCATGTCGCGCATGAACCAGCGCCTGCGCATCGCGGGCGGCGCCGTGATGCAAGGCGTGCGGGAGAGCACGAAACCGCTTGGCGAACCGCTCAGGAAAGCCGCCCTGACACTGCTCGGCCAGGCCACTCACGACTGGATTCCCGGCGCCGCCAAGATTTCGGCAGCGCTCGCGTGGGAAGGCGTGAAGCTGCTCTCACCGGACGGCCTGCCGGTGGTCGGACAAGCGGCGCATCCGCGCCTTTTCGTCAATTTCGGCCACGGGCCGGCTGGCTGGGGGCTCGCGTGCGGGTCTGCTAAAGTGGTGGCAGATCTTGTTTCCGGCAACGCGCCCAGCGTGCCGCCCGATACGCTCGCGGCGCTCCGCCCCGATCGTTTCGCGAGCTGACCGCGCGGTTTGCGGCCGGGTTCCATGGCGGCCGGGCTCGCGGACCTGATGTATCAGCCAGGTCCTGGCGCCCCGCGCCATCTGCGCCTAGCCGGAGGCGCGTTTCGCACTTGCCCTCGCTTGCGCCGCCCGACATGACCGCTACCGCTCCGCTCGATTCAGCTTCCCAGCCGCTCCTCTCCCCTCACGACCGTCCCCTGCCGCTCTACACCGTCGCCGAACTTCGCGCGCTCGAAAAGGCAGCCGAAGCGGGGCTTCCCGCGCACACGCTGATGGCGCGCGCCGGTGCGGCCACCGCGCGTTTTCTCGCCGATCGCGCGACGCACGACGGCTCGTCGGCCGAGCATCGCCCCATCTGGATCATCGCCGGGCCGGGCAACAACGGCGGCGACGCGCTCGTTGCCGCGGCCGAGCTGCATCGCATGGGCATCGCCGTCGAAGTGTTCATGCCGTTCGAAGTCAAACCGGACGACGCGCGCTGGGCGCTGGGCGTCGCGCGCACGTCCGGGGTGACGATATCGGCCGCGCCGCCTGCGTCTTTCGATGCCTATGGCTGGCTCGTCGACGGGATGTTCGGCATCGGCCTCGCTCGGCCGCTCGATGGCGTATTTGCGCAAGTGGCTGAGCGCCTGAGCGAACGTGCGCGCAACGCCGGTCGCGTGCTGGCGCTGGACGTCCCCAGCGGCCTTGACAGCGACACCGGCAACGCAGTCGGCCCAGGCACGGTCGTGACGGCCACTGAGACCCTCACGTTCATCGGCGCGAAGCCGGGGCTCTATACGGGCTCAGGCCGCGATTTCGCGGGTGCGGTTACCGTGGCGCCGCTCAGCCTCGACGTCGACATGAACACGGCCGCGCCCGGCCCGATCCGCCTGAATGCGCCGGCGCTTTTCACCCCCGCTTTCCCCGCCCGCTCGCACGCCACCCACAAGGGCACGTTCGGCAGCCTGGCCGTCGTCGGCGGCGACACCGGCATGTGCGGTGCGCCGATCCTCGCTGCGCGCGCCGCGCTTTATACCGGCGCGGGCAAGGTACACGTCGCGTTCATCGGCGCCGGCGGCCCGGCGTACGATCCGCCGCATCCGGAGTTGATGCTGCACTCGGCCGACGCGCTGCGGCTCGACGCGATGGACGCCCTCGCGATCGGCTGCGGCATGGGCGACACACAACGCGCGGCCGAAGCGCTAGCCCGCGCGCTGCGTCTCAATGTACCGACGCTGATCGACGCCGATGCGCTGAACCTCGTCGCGCGCGAAGCGGAGTTGGCCGCAGCCGTTGCCGCACGCGGCAAGGCCCGCGACGTCTGCGTGCTGACGCCGCATCCGCTCGAAGCCGCGCGCTTGCTGGGATGCGACGCCGCGACGATCCAAAAAGACCGGCTCGCCGCCGCACGCGCGCTCGCGACGCGCTTTTCGAGCGTGATCGTCCTCAAAGGCGCGGGCACGGTGATCGCCGCGCCGGACGGCCGCGTCGCGATCAATCCGACGGGCAGCGCGGCGCTCGCGACGGGCGGCACGGGCGACGTGCTCGGCGGCATCATCGGCGCGCTGCTCGCGCAACGGCTGCCTCAGTACGAGGCCGCACTCGCGGGCGTCTATCTGCACGGCCTTGCCGCCGATACCCTGACTGACCGCGGTCAAGGCCCGGCGGGCCTCACGGCGGGCGAACTCGCGCCAGTGGTGCGCGAACTGCTCAATCGGCTGATCTATTCGCGGCGCGCTTGACGATCGCGCTTTTCGATCGTTGTGAACGCAGTGGCACGGCCCATGCTGCACGCGCCAAGCGCACGCCGTTCACCATCAAGGCATACGCGCCGACACACGACGCCGCTATACTGACCGACTGCGCCGTACATCGACCGCGTCCCGAGCCTGCGCTTCGGACGCACGATCCATCCAAGCACAATCGAAGCACGAGAGCGTGCGCGGCGCAGCGCTGCTTCACGACGACGGACCGCGTGCCAAGCCGGATGCGCGGCCTTCCCTTCGAGCCCCTTCGCAAGACGGACAGTTTATGACGCTGAATACGCTTCCCTCCTGGTCCTCGCTGCAAGCACACTACGAACAGATTCGCGACGCGCGCCTGCGCGACTGGTTCGCGGCCGGCCAGGACGCCTCCCCGACGCGCTCCGAGCGCTTCACGATCGAAGGCGCGGGCCTTGCCGCCGACTTCTCGAAGAACCGCATCACCGACGAAACCCTGCGCCTCCTGGTGACGCTCGCGCGCGAAGCGGGCGTCGAGGCGCGCCGCGACGCGATGTTCGCGGGCGAAATCGTCAACCCGACCGAAGGCCGCGCGGCACTCCACACCGCGCTGCGCGCGACGAGCGCAAGCGCCCCGTTCCACGCGGAAATCGCTGCCGAGCGTGCGAAGATGGCCGCGTTCGCGAACCAGGTGCGCGACGGGCGCTGGACCGGCTACACCGGCAAGCGCATTCGACACATCGTCAACATCGGCATCGGCGGCTCGGACCTTGGGCCGAAGATGGTCGTGCACGCGCTGCATCATCTGGCGACGCCCGAGATCGCCACGCACTTCGTCTCGAACGTCGACGGCGCCGACCTCGCGCGCGTGCTCGAACAAGTCGACCCGGAGGAAACGCTCGCGATCATCGTCTCGAAGACGTTCACGACGCTCGAAACCATGACCAACGCGCTTTCGCTGCGCGACTGGTTCATTGCCAACGGCTGTCCGGAGAGCGCGCTTGCGAAGCACTTCGTCGGCGTGTCGGCGAACCCGGCCGAGGTGGTCAAGTTCGGCATCGCGAAGGAGAACGTGTTCGAAATGTGGGACTGGGTCGGTGGACGCTATTCGCTGTGGTCGGCGGTCGGCTTGTCGATCATGATCGCGATCGGCCCTGATCAGTTCGACGAACTGCTGGCCGGCGCCAACGACATGGACGAGCACTTCAGGAACGCGCCCCTCGAACGCAACCTGCCGGTGCTCATGGGCCTGATCGGCATTTGGTATCGGAACTTTTTCGGTTCGCAGAGCTATCTGGTGGCACCCTACTCCGAAGCGCTGCACTTTCTGCCGTCGTATTTGCAGCAGCTCGAGATGGAGAGCAACGGCAAGTCCGCGCGGCTCGACGGCGCATTCGTCGACTACCCAACCTCCGCAGTCACCTGGGGTGAGCCGGGCACCAACGGCCAGCATGCGTTTTTCCAGATGCTGCACCAGGGTCCGACGATCGTGCCGATCGACTTCATCGCCGTGCTCACGCCGGAGCATCCGCTCGCGAGTCATCATCCGAAGCTGCTCGCGAACTGCTTCGCGCAAAGCGAAGCGCTGATGCTCGGACGCACGGTCGAGGAAGCGCAAAAGGTGGCCGGCCCGGACAAGCCTGAACTCGTGCCCCACCTCGTCTTCCCCGGCAACCGCCCGACGACAACCCTGCTGCTCGACGCGCTGACTGCCCGCTCGCTCGGCGCGCTGATCGCGCTCTACGAGCACAAGGTGCTCGTGCAGGCATCGGTCTGGAACATCAACCCATTCGATCAGTGGGGCGTGGAGCTCGGGAAGATTTTGGGCAAGGTCGTCGAAGCGGACCTGACTGCCGCCTCGGTCGACGAGAAGAAACACGATTCGTCGACGTCGGCGCTGATCGCGCGCGCTCGCGCGGCGCTCAAGCGCTGAAGTTCTAGCGCGAGAAGCACAACGGGCGAGGCAGCCTTGTGGCCCTCGCCCGTTTTCTATCGGCGCTCGTCGAGAGCGGTGAGTTGTGTTTGTCGCTCAAACGATGCGGCCAGCGTCGATCGTCACCGTCGTATCGCAGCGGCGCGCGAGTTCGACGTCATGCGTCACCAGCACGAGCGTCGCACCGTTCGCCCGGTTCATCTTGAACATCAAATCGATCACGGCGTGACCGGTCGCGGCATCGAGACTACCTGTCGGTTCGTCGGCGAAGAGAATCGCCGGATGCGTGACGAATGCGCGCGCGAGCGCCACGCGCTGCTGCTCGCCTCCCGACAACAGCTTTGGATAATGCGTCGTCCGTTTCCCTAAGCCGACGTGCTCGAGCAACTCGCGCGCGCGCGACGACGCATCGCGGGCCGACATCCCGCTTTGCAATTCGAGCGGCAGCATCACGTTCTCGAGCGCCGTGAGGTGCGGCATGAGTTGGAACGATTGGAACACGAAGCCGACCGAGCCGTTTCTCAAGCCCGCTCGTTCGTCCTCCGAGAGCGTCGTCAGTTCGTGGCCGAGCAGCCGAACCGAGCCCGAGCTCGCGCTGTCCAACCCCGCGAGCAGGCCGAGCAACGTCGACTTCCCCGAGCCCGACGCGCCGACGATCGCCACGCTGCTGCCCGGCATGATCGACAAGTCGATATCATCGAGAATCGTCAGCTCGCCGGTGGCATCCTTGACCCTCTTGGACAAACCCCGTACTTCAATGATCGGATCGGTATTTTTCAGCATGAAGAAGCGTCGATTGGATTTGCGCCCCCGCTCATCGAGCAAGCGGCGTTCCGCGTGCCGTGCATTGTGCGCCACGCTTTGTACCATGCTTGCCGGCATCGCGTTCGGCCCGGCAGCGGCGCATGCCGCGCTCGCCGCCAATGCCGCGCCCGCCAAGCCTGTCATCGTCGTGCTCGGCGACAGCATCTCCGCCGAATACGGGCTGCCGCGCGACACCGGCTGGGTGGCGCTGATGCGCCAGCGTCTTGCGGATGAGCGAATCGATTATAGCGTCGCGAACGCGAGCATCAGCGGCGACACCACGAGCGGCGGACGCGCGCGCATGCCCGAATTGATGGAGCGGCTGAAGCCTTCGATCGTGATCGTCGAGCTCGGCGCCAACGACGCGCTGCGCGGCGTCCCGCTATCGACGACTGAAGACAACCTGCGCACGATCATCGAGCAGGCGCGCCAAGGGCACGCGAAAGTCGTGCTGATCGGGATGTACGTCCCGCCAAATTACGGCCCGGACTATACGCAGAAGTTCCACGGACTCTACGGCACGTTATCGAAGGAAATGCACGTGCCACTCGTGCCGTTTTTGCTTGCCGGCATCGAGAACAAACCGGAGATGTTCCAAGCCGACCAGATTCATCCAACGCAGCAGGCGCAACCGGCGTTGCTGAATAACGTATGGCCGACGCTCAAGCCGTTATTGCACCCGGCGGCTCGTTAAGTCCCGTTAAGCAGGATTACGAGACGCTAACATTTTGTTTCGAAATCCGGGGGAACATCGCTTTTCATTCGACGCTCTCACTTTCGTATGACTTGTTTTTCTGCTCGAACGAGCTTGTTTTAGAAAGGAGAAAGCGTGAAGAAATACCTTCCCCTCATCGCACTGGCCGCCACGGTATCCGCCTTTGCTCAATCGCCGGCCGGCATTCAATCGGTCGGACAAAGCCAGCAAGCCCCACAGGCCGTCGCTCAATGCATCGCAAAGAAATGGGCCGACAATTCGCAGCAGCAGGTGATTTCGCAAGCCACGCTTGCCAACAACATGGCCGTGGACGTTTATGCGCCTGGCCAGCAGCCACCGTCGGGCGCAGCGGCCGTGGTCCGTCCATCGAATAGCGGCAAGGGCACATGGGTGGGCTACCGCTCGGGCGGCGCCGCTGGCGGTGACGCAACCAGCGCCATTAGCGCGTGCCTGTAACGCCTGATCCGATTCGCTAAACCGGCAATAAAAAAGGTTCTTCACGTAGTGTCGTGAAGAACCTTTTTTTATAGGGTGCCGCGATCGCAAGCGCTTCTAACGAAGCGCTTGGACCGGAAGATCATTCGTCGCTGTTCTGCGACGCACCCAGATTGCCGTACAGCTTGACCTTCGAGCGCGCGCGCAGCGAATCGATATACGCCTGCATCTCCAATTGCGCGTTCGCTTGCGCAATCTGCTGCTGGGCAGCCGCGAGCTTTTGCGGATCGATCGCCGGACCCGGCAGCACCGCGTTAACACGATAGATCGCATAGCCGTCGGCACCGAGATCGACGCCGACATACGCCGGCAACTTCTGCGCATCGGCCTTGAATACGGCGCTCAACACGGTAGGCGGCACGCCTTGCGCGTCCGCACGCGACACCTTCACCTCGGACGAGAAACCCGCGGTCGACTTCGACTTCTGCAAGTCGGCGAGCTTCGCTGCGCCGTCCTTGCGCGCCAATTCCACCGACTGTTCGGCGATGTACTTCTGCCGCACCGCGTCCTTGATCGTGTCGAGCGCCGGTACTGCGGCCGGTTTGTAGTCGGTCACGCGCGCGGCAATCAACGTGGTGTTGCCGACATCGATTGCCTGCGTGTTGTTCTTGTCCTTCACAGAATCGCTCGCGAACACGGCGGCCAGGAACTTCGCATTGTTCAACGGGCTATCCGGCGGCAGCGTGGCGTTCGGCTTCGGCGATACGGTCGCCGTCTGGATCGTCAGCTTGTACTTGTCAGCAGCGGGCTGAAGGCTCTTTGCCTGCTCGTAGACAGTCGACGTGAAGCCGTCGGAGTCGTCCGAGAAAGATTTGGCAGCGAGTTGCGTCTTCAGGTCCTTCGCGATGTCGTCCTTTACCGAATCGAACGGCTTTGTCACGGACGGCTTGACGTCCGTCGCCTTCAGGATGAGGTAGCCGACGTCGGTCGTTACCACATCGCTGATCTCATCCTTCTTCAGCTTGAATGCGGCATTGTCGAACGCGGCGCCGCCCGCCATCATCTTCGGGCCGAAGTAACCGAGATCGCCACCCTTCGCGGCCGACAGCGGATCTTGCGAATTCTGTTCAGCAATCTTCGCGAACTGGTCGGGATGCGCCTTGACTTCGGTGAGCAAGGCGTCAGCCTTTTGCTTGGCCTTTGCCTTGTCGTCCGCGCTCACGCCTTGCGGCGCTGCGATCAGGATCAGGCTCGCACGCATTTGCGGCTGAGTCTGGTAATGGGCGATGTTGTCGTCGTAGTACTTCTTCACGTCGGCGTCGCTCGGCTGGACCGACGCTGCGAGCGTCGCCGGCGACAGCACGAGATACTGAACCGTCGCCGTTTCCGGCGTCGCGAAATCGTTGCGATGGCTGTCGTAGTAGGACGCGAGTTGAGCGTCGGTCGGCTGCACCTTCGATGCATAGTCACTCGAGCGCAGCACCAAACCCTGCACGGCACGCTGCTGCGATGCGATGTCAGCCAGATGCTGAGCGAGGCTCTTCGGCGTGAATGCGCTCGCTTGGATGCTGTCGGGGATCTGCTCCATCGACAGGCCATAGCGCACACGCTCGTCGTATTGCTCCGGCGTCATGCCTTGCATCGCGAGCAATTGCTTGTAGCGGTCGACGTCGATCGAACCGTCCGGCTTACGCAGCGACGAAATCACCGGGTCGGCGAGCAGCGCACGGCGCACGGCATCGTCGGACGCAGTCAGATGCTCGCGTTGCGCCTCGTCGGCGAGCGAGCGCTGCTGAATCAAGCTATCCAAAATCTGTTTGCGACGCTCGGGCGTATCGATCATTTTCATGTCGAACTGAGCGCCAAGAACCTGTCGCGCCTGATCGACTTGTTGGCGCAACGTGTTGTCGTACTCGACACGCGTGATCTTGTGTCCGTTGACACTCGCGACATTCGCGCTTTCGTCGAAGAACCCACGGAAACCCTGGATGCCCACGAAACCCAGCCCCGGCACGATGACGAGGATGAGCATGAACATCATCAGGCGCTTGTGATTGCGGAAGAAATCGAGCATGCGTGAAGGAATGCGATTGACAAAACGCCCGATATTACAACAGCGGGCAGAAAAAAAGGCGAACCGAAGTTCGCCTTCTACCTTCTGAACAGACTGGCGGAGTGGACGGGACTCGAACCCGCGACCCCCGGCGTGACAGGCCGGTATTCTAACCGACTGAACTACCACTCCTTGAACTTGCGCGCTGCGTTGCAACTTGAGCGAGTCGCCCTCTGCGTTTAGCCTTTTTTCAAGGCATTCGCTCGAGGAAACAAGCAGTATACGACGAAAAGAGGACTGCGTCGAAGCCTTTGTCAGCTCCGTGCCGCGCTGGCCGACCAAACTATCCGATCCATGAGTTGGATCAACGCATTGCCACGTAGAACGAAGTGTTTGCTGTGATTGGACGCGCCACTCTCGATTACGACGGCAAATAAAAAACCCGCAGAGCCAATAGCCTTGCGGGTTTCTAGCATGACCGACGACGCGCAGGACCGTCGCGGGCGAAACAGAATGGTGGGTGCTGAGAGGCTCGAACTCCCGACCTACGCCTTGTAAGGGCGCCGCTCTACCAACTGAGCTAAGCACCCATCCCGTGTTTCGCAAGCACTGGCTGACGATCGAAGCAAACCACGCTACCCCGTCAACCAGCTAGCCCGCTAGTTTAGCGCATCTTTCAGCGCTTTGCCAGGCCTAAACTTCGGAACTTTCGCTGCCTTGATCTTGATCGCCGCGCCAGTGCGAGGATTGCGGCCGGTGCGCGCCGTGCGTTTGCCGACAGCGAACGTACCGAAACCGACGAGCGTCACCGAGCCGCCCTTCTTCAACGTGCCTTTGACTCCTCCTATCACCGCATCGAGCGCACGTCCCGCTGCCGCTTTCGAAATGTCGGCTTGTTGCGCGATGTGGTCGATTAATTCCGTCTTATTCATTCCAAGCCCCCGAGAATGGTTGTTGGGCAATCATGAAAAAAGCGCCATCAGGCGCGGGAGAATAGAGCACAGCAGGCGCTGAGCTTGCCCATTAGAAGTGGACGAAACACCCCTGTCAACAAGGGTTGCGCCGGATTTGGAATACCTATTTTAGATTTGTTTGACAGCGTTGCACGGGACGCAAGTCATGCTCTGCATAGCTCTCGCTGACAGAATAAAAAAAGCCCGGGGCCAAGCCCCGGGCTTTCCATCCAGAACGACTGTCGATCAGTGCTTCACGACTTCGGCAGCGCCGGCATCCGTAGCAGCTTCGGCGACGGGCGTCGCTTTCGGCTCCTCTTCGGGCAACGCCTCAGGCACCCGCTCGAGCGCGAGTTCGAGCACCTTGTCGATCCAACGGACTGGCACGATTTCGATCGCGTTCTTCACGTTGTCCGGAATCTCCGTCAAATCCTTGACGTTTTCCTCCGGGATCAGCACGAGCTTGATACCGCCGCGGTGCGCTGCGAGCAGCTTTTCTTTCAAGCCGCCAATCGGCAGCACTTCGCCGCGCAGCGTGATTTCGCCCGTCATCGCGACATCGGCTCGCACCGGGATGCCCGTCAACACCGACACCAGCGCCGTTGTCATCGCGATACCGGCCGACGGACCATCTTTCGGCGTGGCGCCTTCCGGCACGTGGATGTGGATGTCCTGCTTCTCGAACGCCTCATCCTTCACGCCCAGACGGCGCGAGCGCGAGCGCACCACGGAGCGCGCAGCCTCGACCGACTCCTTCATCACGTCGCCGAGGGAACCGGTGCGGATCACGTTGCCCTTGCCCGGCATCACGGCCGCTTCGATCGTCAGCAGATCGCCGCCGACTTCCGTCCAAGCGAGACCCGTGACCTGACCGATCTGGTTTTCCTTCGCCGCGAGACCGAAGTCGTACTTGCGCACGCCAAGGAACGTGTCGAGATTGCTGCCATCGACCTTCACCGCGCCTTCGGCCTTCTTCAGCAGAAGCATCTTCACGACCTTGCGGCAGATCTTCGAGATTTCACGCTCGAGCGAACGGACGCCCGCTTCACGCGTGTAGTAACGAATGATGTCGCGAATCGCCTGTTCCGCGACATCGATCTCGCCTTCCTTCAGACCGTTGTTCTTCTTCTGCTTCGGCAGCAGGTAGCGCTGCGCAATGCTGACCTTCTCGTCTTCCGTGTAGCCCGACAAGCGGATGACTTCCATCCGGTCGAGCAACGGCGGCGGGATGTTCAGCGAATTCGAAGTTGCGACGAACATCACGTCCGACAGATCGAAATCGACCTCGACGTAGTGATCGGCGAACGTATGGTTCTGTTCCGGATCGAGCACTTCCAGCAGTGCCGACGACGGATCGCCGCGGAAATCCATACCCATCTTGTCGACTTCGTCGAGCAGGAAGAGCGGATTGCGTACGCCCACTTTGGTCAGGCTCTGCAGAATCTTGCCCGGCATCGAACCGATGTAAGTACGACGGTGGCCGCGAATCTCGGCTTCGTCCCGCACGCCGCCGAGCGCCATGCGCACGAACTTGCGATTGGTTGCGCGCGCAATCGATTGACCAAGCGATGTCTTGCCGACGCCCGGAGGCCCAACGAGGCACAGGATCGGAGCCTTGACCTTGTCGACGCGCTGCTGCACCGCGAGGTATTCGAGAATGCGTTCCTTCACCTTCTCGAGACCGAAGTGATCTTCGTCGAGCACGCGTTCCGCATTCGAAAGGTCGTTGTTGACCTTGCTCTTCTTACGCCACGGCAGGCCGATCAGCGTATCGATGTAGTTGCGCACAACCGTCGCTTCGGCCGACATCGGCGACATCAGCTTCAGCTTCTTCAGCTCGGCATCGGCTTTCTTCTTGGCTTCCTTCGGCATGCGCGCGGCGCTGATGCGCTTCTCGAGCTCTTCGAGATCCGCGCCCTCTTCGCCTTCGCCCAGTTCCTTCTGAATCGCCTTGACCTGCTCGTTCAGGTAGTACTCGCGCTGGCTCTTCTCCATCTGACGCTTCACGCGTCCGCGGATGCGCTTTTCCACCTGGAGAATGTCGATCTCGGCTTCGAGCTGTGCGAGCAGATGCTCGAGGCGCTCGATGACCGGGAACATTTCGAGGATGTGCTGCTTTTGATCGAGCTTGAGCGGCAGGTGCGCGGCGATCGTATCCGCCAGGCGGCCGGCCTCATCGATGCCCGACAGGGACGTCAGAATCTCCGGCGGGATCTTCTTGTTCAGCTTCACGTATTGATCGAACTGCGACACGATCGCACGGCGCAACGCTTCTGTTTCAGCGCTGTCGGCGTGGTCGGGTTCGAGCGGCATCACTTCGCAAGAGAACTGCGTCTCTTGCTCTTCGATCGACAACGTCTTCGCACGCTGCAGACCCTCGACGAGCACTTTCACCGTACCGTCGGGCAGCTTCAGCATTTGCAGGATGTTCGCGATACATCCCACTTCGTACATGTCTTTTTCGGTCGGCTCATCCTTGGCCGCCGTCTTTTGTGCAACAAGCATGATGTGCTTGCCGCCCTCCATCGCCACTTCGAGCGCCTTAATCGACTTCGGGCGGCCGACGAAGAGCGGTATCACCATGTGCGGGAAAACGACTACATCGCGCAGCGGCAGCAGCGGGAGCGTGGTGCGCTCCGAAGGAAGGAGTTGGGTTCCTGACATTTCATTTCCCCATGAGTGGAATCAAGTTCTTTCAGTAGTTGAGGCCAGCGCTACGTATTGCAAGCCATCGCGAGTGGGAAAAGTTCAGTGCAGTCAACAAACAGTCAGTGTTACCCACAAGATAAACGAAAAAAGCCGTCCACGTTGCCATGAACGGCTTTTTTATGAAACTCACCGAAAGCCGATCAGTTAGAACCCGCCACCTTCGGCGCATCCTCATAGATCAATAACGGTTTACCGTCGCCGTCGATGACATTGTCATCGATGATGACCTTGCTGACCCCTTTCATCGTCGGCAACTCGTACATCACGTCGAGCAATGCCTGTTCCAGAATGGAGCGCAACCCGCGCGCGCCGGTTTTGCGGCGAATCGCCTTGCGCGCCACGGCCTGCAGCGCCGCCGGCCGAATCTCGAGCTCGACGCGCTCCATCGCAAACAGCTTGTGATATTGCTTGACGAGCGCGTTCTTCGGCTCGACGAGAATTTTCATCAACGCCGCTTCATCGAGCTTGCCGAGCGTCGCGACGACCGGTAGACGGCCGATCAATTCGGGGATCAGACCGAATTTGATCAGGTCTTCGGGCTCGACTTCACGAAGCACTTCGCCCGCGTCGCGATCCTGTTTGCTTTTCACCGTTGCGCCGAAGCCGATGCCGGTCTTTTCCGTACGATCGGTAATGACTTTTTCCAGACCGTCGAACGCACCACCGCAGACGAACAGGATGTTGGTCGTATCGACCTGAATGAAATCCTGGTTCGGGTGCTTGCGGCCGCCCTGCGGCGGCACCGACGCCATCGTGCCCTCGACGAGCTTCAGGAGCGCCTGCTGCACGCCCTCACCCGACACGTCGCGGGTGATAGACGGGTTATCGGACTTCCGGCTGATCTTGTCGATTTCGTCGATGTAGACAATACCGCGCTGCGCCTTGTCGACTTCGTAATTGCAATTCTGGAGCAGCTTCTGAATGATGTTCTCGACGTCCTCGCCGACATAACCGGCTTCGGTCAGCGTCGTCGCATCCGCGATCACGAACGGCACGTTCAGAAGGCGCGCGAGCGTCTGCGCAAGCAACGTCTTGCCCGAACCGGTCGGGCCGATCAGAAGAATATTGCTCTTCGACAGCTCGATGTCGTCTTTCTTGTCGAGGTGCTTGAGCCGCTTGTAGTGGTTGTACACCGCCACAGCGAGAATCTTCTTCGCGCGTTCCTGCCCGATCACATATTGATCGAGGATGTCGCGAATTTCCTGCGGACTCGGCAAGTCCGATTTGGACAGGCCCGTGTCGGTACCCGCGCCCGCTGCTTCGTCGCGAATGATCTCGTTGCACAGATCGATACATTCATCGCAGATGAAGACCGACGGGCCTGCAATCAGTTTCTTGACTTCATGCTGGCTCTTGCCGCAAAACGAGCAATACAACAGCTTCTCGCTGTTCGAACCTTTCTTGTCCGCCATGGATATATGAGCCTCCGGACACTCGAATGACTTGGTACGCCGTTTCCCGACCTCTCCAAATTCGGGGTCGGTACATATTGGCGAAACGTGCGTATGACGGCGTCTTGCCGCCGGCGCTCAGACCTATTATCGACTATTTCATGGCGCCGCTTGAGTCGGCATTCGCCCTATTTAGGGACGAATGTCGACTGGATCAAGGGCGTTTGTGCATCACCTGGTCGACGAGCCCATAAGCCTGCGCGTCGTCGCCTGACATGAAGTTATCGCGATCGGTATCGCGCGCAATGCGCTCGACCGGCTGCCCGGTGTGGTGCGCGAGCAACTGGTTCAGCCTTTCCTTCAAATACAGAATCTCACGCGCCTGAATTTCGATGTCCGACGCCTGACCGCGTGCGCCACCCAGCGGCTGGTGGATCATGACGCGCGCATTCGGCAACGCGAAGCGCTTGCCCTTCGCGCCCGCTGCCAGCAGGAACGCGCCCATGCTCGCGGCAAGGCCCATACACAGCGTGGACACGTCGGGCTTGATGAACTGCATCGTGTCGTAGATCGCCATCCCGGCCGAAACCGAACCACCCGGGCTGTTGATGTACAGGTTGATGTCCTTGTCCGGATTTTCGCTTTCGAGGAACAGCAACTGCGCAACCACGAGATTCGCGGTCTGGTCGTTCACTTCACCGACCATGAAGACGATGCGCTCTTTCAGGAGCCGCGAGTAGATGTCGTACGAACGCTCGCCTCGGCCGCTCGTTTCCACGACGATCGGAACGAGCCCGAGCGCCTGCGCTTCCAGATCCCGCGGCGCGTGGGAGGCCAACGTGTCCAGCAATTGAGCGCGTGAGGTCATGCAATGTGTCCTTGTTCGGAATTAGTCTAGACGGCCAAGCAAAGCGGCGAGCGACTCTGCGGCAGACACTGCGCGCCACGCCACAACAGAAAAAAATGGCGTGCGGGCCGTCGCTCCGACAGCCGGCACGCCGTTGCATCGACGCTTAAGCTTGCGCTTGCGCCGTTGCGCTTGCCAGTGCTTCGAAGCTCACTTCCTTGTCCGTCACCTTGGCCTTGCCGAGCACGAATTCGACGACGTTGCTCTCAACGACGTACGCTTCCATTTCGGCCAGGCGTTGCTGGTTGGAATAATACCAGCGGACGACTTCCTTCGGGTCTTCGTAGCTTTTCGCGAATTCGTCGACTTCGGCACGAATCTGCTCAGGCTTCGCTTCGAGCTTGTTCTCCCTCACGAGCTCGGCGAGCACGAGGCCGAGCTTCACGCGGCGCTCAGCTTGTTCCTTGAACATTTCCGCCGGAATCGGCGCGCTGGCTGCGTTCGGCACGCCGCGCTGCGCGAGGTCCTGGCGCGCCATCTCGACGAGACGCTCTTGATCTTGCTCGATCAGTGCGTTCGGCACGTCGAGCTCCGCAATCTTCAGGAGCGCGTCCATCACTTGATTCTTGACGATGGCTTGCGTGCGGCGCTTCGCTTCGCGCTCGAGGTTTTCCTTGATCTCGGCGCGCATCTTCGTCAGATCGCCGTCGACGATGCCAAGCGACTTCGCGAATTCTTCGTTGATCTCCGGCAGATGCGGCCACTCGATCTTCTTCATCGTGATCGTGAATTTCGCCGTCTTGCCCGCCACTTCCTTGCCGTGGTAGTCCTCGGGGAACGTCAGGTCGAATTCGCGCGCTTCGCCAGCCTTCAGGCCCGTTGCCGCCTTTTCGAACTCCGGCAGCATGCGGCCTTCGCCCAGCACGAAGCTGAAGTCTTCGGCGCTGCCGCCTTGGAATGCGACGTCGTCGATCTTGCCGACAAAGTCGACCGTCACACGATCGCCCTCTTTTGCCGCGACGTCCGCGCCACCGTCACCGTGCTCGCCGGCTTCGCCGCGCGCGTGGAAGTGCACGCGCTGCTTACGCAGGATGTCCAGCGTGCGGTCGACTTCGGCTTCCGTGATCGTCGTCACGGTGCGCTCGATTTCCGCTGCGGCCACATCGCCCAGCTTCACTTCCGGATAGACCTCGAAGGTGGCGTCGAACGCGAACGCTTCGTCGCCAGCGCCTTCCTTCGGGCTGAAGCTCGGCTGGCCAGCGACGCGCAGATTCTCGGCGCGGCTGATGTCGAAGAATTGCTTGCCGACCTTGTCGCTCAGCACTTCGGCCTCGACCTGGCCCGAATACTGTTGCGTCACCATCTTGAGCGGGACCTTGCCAGGGCGGAAACCCGGCATGCGAACGTTCTTCGCGAGTTGGCGGATACGCGAATCGACTTCTTTCTGCACGACTTCTTTCGGCAGAGAAATCGTTACGCGGCGTTCGAGCTTGCCGAGGTTTTCTACTACGTTAGCCATGGCTTCAATCGTCCTAAAATTATTCAAGCGAATCAGTTATCTATACCGCGCCGTGCTGATGTGTCGCGCCAAGTTTTGCGCGGTGGCGGAGCGTTCGCATGTGCGTCGGGCCACCGGGCAAAACCTGGTGCGCCGCACGCGCCGCAAATCCGCCGGCCGGGCTTTTACCCAACGTCTGCGTCTATCGCTCGGGCTAGTTTCTAGCGGGCGGCGTTCTCGCCGCCTTCCTGCCATTTACCTTTGACGGTTACCGCGTAGTCTTGGACTAATCGGACCCGTCACCGGCTTTTCGCCCGCTTCCCTTGCTGACGGCAGCACGGTTTGGATCGGAAGAATCAAATATTCTAGCAAACTATTTATCCGGCAAGCCCAGATTCAGAGTTCTCGCATCTCCCGCGCTCGGAATTGAGCGTTGTTCCGACTGTTTTTACATCTTGCGGGCTAATCAAATCGGCAGGCGGCGCGCAATATAGCGGCAATCTCGGCTATGCCGTCCGGCTTATTCGTGGATGCATGTGCGGCTGATAAGCTAGCGCACATGGTCGCAACCGCGTCCAACGCCACGCCGGCCTTGTTTTGCAACGATCCCAATCAATCCTGAGACACCATGTCGAATCCAACGCCCTCGCCCGTCGTCGTCATCGCTCCCGATTCCTTCAAGGGCTCGCTCTCCGCAGAGCAAGTCGCGCAAGCCATCGCCGACGGCATCCGGCGCGCGCGTCCGGACGCCGTGGTGCGCTTGTGCCCGATGGCCGACGGCGGCGAAGGTACGCTCGACGCGATGCTCGCGCGCGGCGGCGAACGCCGCGTGCTGCGCGTGCGCGGCGCGTCGGACGCAGCGCGCGACGCCGCTACCGGGCTCTTGCCCGACGGCAGCGCGATCGTCGAGACGGCCGAGATCGTCGGCATTACCGACGAAGTCGGCATGAGCGTGCCGGTCGAGGCGCGCGACTCGCGCGGCATGGGCGAAGCGATTCGCGCGCTGCTCGATGCCGGCGTGCGCAAGTTCTTCGTCGCGCTCGGCGGCAGCAGCACCAACGACGGCGGCGCGGGTCTCCTGGCCGGCCTCGGCGTGAAGTTCTTCGACGCGAACGATCGCGAACTCGCTCCTACGCCCGAGCAGCTGGCCGGCCTCGCACGCGTCGATGTGTTGCAGCTCGATCCGCGGCTGGCGCAGGCGTCGTTCGTGGGTATGTCCGACGTCGACAATCCCCTGACGGGTGAGCACGGCGCCACTGCCATCTTTGGTCCGCAGAAAGGCGTCAAGCCCGAACAGGTAGGGCCGATCGACGACGTCCTCGCCCGCTTCGCCGATCTGATCGAGCCCGCGCTCGGGCGCACCGTGCGCGATCAGGCCGGCGCGGGCGCAGCGGGCGGGCTAGGCTTCGCGCTGCATCTGCTCGGCGCGCACTTCGAGCCAGGCGCGGAGGTCGTCGCGACGCAGGTCGGGCTCGACGCCGCCCTCGAAGGCGCGAACTGGCTCATCACCGGCGAAGGCCGCTCCGATGTGCAGACCCTGCACGGCAAGGCGCCCTACATCGCCTGCCGCCATGCGCGCGCGGCGGGCGTGCCGGCAACGCTGTTGTCGGGCGCAGTCGATGCAGCCGCGCTGCCGCGGCTGTCGGAGCATTTCACCGGCTGCTTCTCGCCGGCGCCCGGCCCGATCACGCTCGAGTTCGCGATTCGCGACGCCGCTCGGCTGCTTGCGAACGAGGCCGAGCAGCTCACGCGCTTGAAGTACGGTTCATGAGGCTCAAGACGTTAGTGAAATAGTGCGTTGACCGGCCAACCGGATGCAGCAACAATTCCACCGCTAGCCGCATCCACCAAGACGACCAACGGGAGCACTATGAAGGCCGCCGCCAAAGCCGGGCTCGATCAGTTCTTGACCTATCGCATGCATGTGCTGAACAAGCTGTCCGATCGCGGTATCAGTGAGCTCTATCAGACCAAGCTCGACATCACGCTTCCGGAAGCACGCGTCATTGCATCGGTCGGTTCGTTCGGCCCGTTCTCGATCATGGACCTCGCGAAGCATGCGAACCTCGACAAGAGTCAGGCAAGCCGGGCCGCCGAGGCGCTGATCAAGCGTGGGTTGGTCGAGCGGGAAACGAGCGCCGAAGACGGCCGAGTCGTGCTCATTTCGCTGACGGAAGAAGGCCGCGCGCTCTATCGCAAGGTCATGCCGATCGCACGCAAATGGAACGCCGATTTGTTTGATTGCCTCGACGAGAAAGAACGCGAAGCATTCGGACACGCGCTCAACAAGGTGATCGCTCGAGCGTTGGCCAATGACGAGTGACGCGGCGCTCGAACAATAGAAAAGCGCGCCTCGGCGCGCTTTTTCTTTGTCGGCCCGATGTCGATCCGGACTTGGCGCTTTAGCGCCTAGTCCGGTCTCATGCAGAGCTGTTAGCGCTTTAGCGCTTACTTCGGGCAACCACAGCGAGATCGTTCAAGCGTGGTCAGCCGGTCACAAGCCGCTATTCGCCACGCGTTGCCGCAGCAGGCCGAGCACGGCGTCGCAGTACGGCGTCGGAACGCCGAGCTTGCGACCCAATTCCGGAAACACACCGAGTATCGGCTCGATTTCGAGCGGCCGCCCGGCCTCCATGTCTTGCAGCATCGAAGTCTTGAACGCACCGAGCTTGCGCGTCACCGCGACGCGCTCAGGCGGCGTCATGCCCGTCGACAAACCCAGCCGCGCGCCGATCGCCTCGGCCTCCTCCATCATCCGCAGCACCAGCGCATGCGTGAGCGGATCGTCCAAAAGGCGATCGGCCGTCGACCCGGTCAATGCGGAGAGCGGGTTCATGTTCATGTTGCCCCATAGCTTCGCCCAGATCTCGGTGCGGATGTCGTCCGACTGGACCGCGTCGAAGCCACCGGTCGCGAGCGCCGAAGTCAGCTCCCGCGTTCGCTCGGCCAGCGACTCGCGCGACGCGCCGACGATCAGCCGATTGCCGCGGCCGCGCCGGATCACGCCAGGCGCATCCGAAGACGACGACAAGTGCACGACGCAACCGATCGATTGCGCACAGGGCAAGGCCGCCGACACCACGCCGTTCGGATCGACAGCGTCGATCGTCTGCCCCGCAAGCGGCTCGTCGACGCCGTCGAAAAACCACCACGGCAAGCCGTTCATCGCCGCAACGATCGTCGTGCGCGGACCCACGAGCGGACGCAGATTTGCCGCGATGTCCGGCAACGCCTGCGCCTTGAGCGCGATGACCACGCAGTCCTGCACGCCCAGCGTGGCGGCATCGTCGCTCGCGTTGACTGCGACGCTCGTGTCGTTGTCGCCGTCGACGATACGAATACCGTTTGCGCGTATCGCGGCGAGCGTCTTGCCGCGTGCGAGCACGCTGACATCGTGCCCTGCGCGCGCGAGCGCAGCGGCGAGCAATCCGCCGATCGCCCCGGCTCCGACCACGGTCGTCCGCATTGCATGACCTGCTTGTGGCGTCATGAGTGTCACTCCTTGTAAGACGGGTCGATCCGCTCGACCTGGCGCAGCAGTGCATCCAACACGTCCTGGCCGGCGCCGTATTTCGGATCGAATTGCAGCGAGTCGCGCGTGCAGCGCGAGGCGATCTCCGCCGTGATGTGCCGTGCCGGACCCAGCGCCGCGGTCGCAAGCTGAATCTCGCACGCGCGATTGAGCGTCCACAGCCGCGCAAACGCCTGCGCGATCGTCGTGCCGATCGCCAACAGACCATGGTTACGCAAGATCAGAAGCCGTTTGTCGCCAAGGTTGGCGACGAGTCGCGGACCTTCGTCGGCTCGCACAGTGATGCCCTCGAAGTCGTGATACGCGACCATCCCTTCGAGCTGCGCGGAATAGAAGTTCGAATTATCGAGGCCCCCGTCCGAGCATGCGACGGCGAGCCCCGCGGTGGTATGCGTGTGCATGACGCAATGTGCATCCGGCAGCGCCCGATGAATCGCCGCATGCACGACGAAACCCGCTGGATTCACGCGATGCGTCGATTCGCCGACCACGCGCCCGTCGAGATCGATCTTGACGAGATTCGACGCGGTGACTTCCGTGTAGTGCAGGCCAAAGGGATTGATCAGGAAGTGCGTGTCGGGGCCGGGCACGCGCAAGGTGATGTGGTTGTAGATCAGCTCGGTCCAGCCGAGCATCGCGAAGATGCGGTAGGTGCCTGCCAATTGCACGCGCAATGCGCGCTCGACGGCGGCCTGGTTCGCGGGTTCCGCAATATCCATCTCGATCTCCTGTCGATCCGAGTTAGCGCTTACTCGGGTCCCATGCAAAGCTCGCACGCGTCGCGTGCAGCACGTGGAAACAGCGCTTCGATCGGAGCAGAATAGGTCAAATTAGTTGTGCGCGCAACTAATTTGACGCGAGACCGTGCCGCTCGGAAAAACCTCGCGGATCACGTTCGCCAACCGGAATATTAGGAGAAGGCAGAAAGCACTGGACACACGCGCATCATGCGCGCGGGCCGTGCAAATCGGGACAAGCGGGAGTACTAGCGGAGTATTTCGACCGACAAAAGTCGTGGTGCGAGGGAGGGGACTCGAACCCCTACACCCTTGCGGGCGTCAGGACCTAAACCTGGTGCGTCTACCAATTTCGCCACCCTCGCAACCGGATGCCACGCATTGCACGCGGCTCCCGCTGTATGGCGCGCTTTTCGCTGCTCCCGCCCGCCCCTCGCGGGCCGGACAACGGGTCGGACAAACCCTCACATCGAAAAGTGCAAGCGCGAGATTCTAACTGATTCACACGGCGTTGTCTGCAACTCTCGACACGCCTCGATGCTAGAATCCTCGACTGCCCGCTAAGCCACATCGTGCCCCTTGCGGCGCAATCCGCATCCTCCAAGTCCCCGCTCAAGTGAATTTCGACGAATATTGCCAGCAAAAAGCGGCGCCGCCCGGCTCGAGCGCGTACTACGCGCTACGCCAGGCGCCGCTCGCGCGCCAGCCGCTTCTCACCGCGCTCTTTGCGTTGCGCCGCGAGCTCGAAGAAACCGTGAAGGAAACGAGCGACCCGACCATCGGCCGCACCAAGCTCGCATGGTGGCAAAAGGAGACGGCGGCGCTGGTCGCGGGGCAGCCCTCGCATCCGGTGTCGCTCGCGCTCGCCGCGCACTGCGGCGACGTGCGGGTCGAAGAAGGCGCGCTGCAGACGCTCGTCGCCGGCTTCGAGATGGATCTCGATCAGGCGCGTTACCTCGATTTTCCGAATCTGCGCCGCTACATCGAGCAGGTCGGCGGGACCTTCGCCGGGACGGTCGCGCGTGCCACCGCGCGCGATCCGCAAGGCGCCGAGCAATGGGCCAAGCCGGTCGGCAATGCGCTGATGCTCGCGCAGTTCGTGCAGGAACTGGGCAATGACGCGCGCCATGGCCGCATCTATATTCCGATCGACGAATTGCAGCGCTATCAGGTGACGGCGGCCGATCTGATCAACCGGAAATACAGCTCGGCGTTCACCGAACTGATGCGCTTCCAGACGAGCCGCGCGCGCGACGCGCTGAAGGCGGCGCTGGCCGGGATCCCTATTGCCGAGCGCGACACCCAGCGCACGCTGCGTGCGCAAGTCGCGCTTGCGCTGTCCGTGCTCGACGAAATCGAACGCGACAGCTACCAGGTGCTGCACCAGCGCATCGCGTTGACGCCGATCCGCAAGCTGTGGATCGCGTGGCGCGCGGCGCGCAAACGCTAGCCGTCGCGGGCCCTGCGACAACGCGTTCGCCCAGCGCGCTAGACCCGCAGCAACGGCAGCGGCTCGAAGCGCTCTCCGAGCACGCTCGGCGCGTCGAGCCCCCACCACGGACCGAGCACGGTCGCATAGATCTGCCGGAAGTCCACCCCGACGGGCAGATTGCCGTTTCCATCAAGCCGGGCGAGATCGGGCGCCACGCCGTAAAGTCCGCCGCGCACGAGTCCGCCCATCACGAAGTGCGGCGCGACGGTCCCGTGATCCGTGCCGTTGCTCTCGTTCTCGCGCGGGCGCCGGCCGAATTCGGCGTAGGTCACGACGAGCGTGTTGTCCCAGCGCCCGAGCTCGACCAGCGCCGCGCGCATCGACGCGAAGCCGTCCGCCAGTTGCTTGAGCAAGGCCGCTTGTTGACCGGGCTGATTCTGGTGCGTGTCGAAACCGTTCAACGTCAGCCGGATCACCGCGACGCCCTGCCCGGCCTTCGGCCGTCCCTGCGGCGTATCGCAGGCAGCGAGCACCTGCATCGCCGTCTTGATCGACGTCCCGAATGCGCCGCCGGGAAAGGCAGTCTTCAATTGATACTCGCCGTCGCGCGCCGCGCCGTTGACGGCGGGCCGCAAGCGGTCGGCGGCTTTCACGATGTCGTTCTCGACGTCGAGAATGTGCTCGAGCTCGGGGTTGCGCTCGTGTAGCGAGACGGGCGTGGCGAGACGCGAGGCGCGCACGAACTGCGTCGGATTCACGAGCGCAATCGCGCGCGAGCCGTTTGCCATCGGGCCCATTTCGGCGCTGCCGATCACCACGCCGTCGGCCGCGAACGTCGACGGCACCGGCGCCTGCGCAAATGCGCGCGTCAGCCAACCTTCCCGCAGATATTCGTCGGAGCGCGAGGCCGTGTCCCAGATCTCGATCGACCGGAAATGTGACAGGTTCGGTTGCGGATAGCTGACGCCTTGAACGATCGCCAATTGCTTGGCCTGCCATAGCGGCATCAACGTTTGCAGCGACGGATGGAGCGCCGTGCGATCGTCGAGCTGAATCAGCTGCTCGCGCTTGATGCCGATGTTCTTGCGTAGCGTCCGGTAGGCGGGATCGGCGTAGGGAATGACGGTGTTCAGCCCGTCGTTGCCGCCCTTGAGCTCGACGAGGATCAGCAGGTTGCGGTACGTTCGCGGCGCCGCGAACGCGGCATTGCGCGGCGGCTCACCCGCGAAGGACTTAGGCAACCAGAGCGATGCGCCAGTCGCGGCGGCTGTCGCCAAAAAATCGCGTCTCTTCATGCTGCACCTCGTTCGATCGTTGCATCGCACGCGGCCTGCCCACATTCAGCCGCGGCGCTTCCATCGTTGTTTTTGTGTGCGTGCGCGCCGAGCGCACACTCGGGCTTATTTCAGCTGATATGCCGGGTCCATCAACAACGCCTCCAGATAGGCGCTGCCGGTCGAATCGGTATCGATCGCATCGACAGGCGGAATCGGCAAAACCGCATGCTGCAATTGCAATTCGGCCGAGAGGCCAGGCTTGCCGCTCGGCGCGGCGCCGAACTGCGCGAGCCAGCCGTCCAGGTCGAAGCGCATGCCGCCCTGCCCGGCTTTCGCCATCGCCTTCTGCGCCTGCGTGTTGGCTGCCGCCGTGGTCCGGCTTGCGGCAAGCATGCCGCCACCGGCCATGCTCATGCCGCCAGTGCCTGAGGCGACCCCACCTACGCCGGCCGTGCCTAGACCGGCCGTGCCTATCTTCATCGGATGCGGTTTCCCCGCTTCTGTTGCGCGAAACAGCTGCTCGACAAATTGCTTGCGCGCGAGGAGCGTCGAGCTGTTGATCCACGTCTGCCCGCCCGGCCAGCCCTTCACGTTCGGCGGATAGAACAGGTTCTCGCCAAAATTGCGAATGGCGCCGGCGAACGGTTCGGTACCGTCATAAGCCACGTCGAATTCGCGCAGCGTCCCGACGACGAACTCAACCGGCGACTTCACCAGCACACCGCGGTTGTCCTCGTTCCAGAAGGCGTCGGAAAGGAACAGCCCGCGCAGCGCCACTTTGATGTCGTAGTGGCTCGTCCTGAAGCGATCGGCGATCGGCTCGATCTGCGCCGCATCGGGCGTCTCGGAGACGAACTCGCGCCAAAGCTCGGTGGTCACGAGCGTCGCCGTCTCGGGCTGTGCGAGCAGGATGTCGAGCACTTGGTCGCCGTCGAGCGGGCCAGTTTGGCCGAGCACCGTCTTCAAGCCGTCGTCATGCAACTGCGGCCGGAAGACGAAGGCTTGCGTGTCGGGATCGACGCCCCAGCCGGTGTACGCGCGCGCCGCTTCCGACACATCGCGCTGCGAGTAATGGCCTTCGCCGAGCGTGAAGAGCTCCATCACCTCGCGCGCGAAGTTTTCGTTCGGCCGTCCTTTGCGATTGCTCGCGCCATCGAGATAGAGCAGCATCGCCGGGTCCTTCGCGACGTCGTGCAGCATCACGCCGAAGTTGCCGAGCGCTTCGCGCCGCAACAGCTCGTCCTGCGCGAGCATTACCTGTGGGTAGCCGACCTTATCCTGGCCCGACGTGAAGTGGTTGTGCCAGAAGAGCGTCATCCGTTCGGTGAGCGGCGACGGCGTGACCACCATCTCGCGCACCCACCACGCACGCAGTTCTTCGTAGCGCTGGCTGCGCGTCTGCTGCTCGGCGCGGCGCTCGTCGGGCGTCCATTCCTTCTGCTCGGCACGCGTCGGAATCGGCTCGTTGGCCCAGACCGGCAGTGGCGTGACAGCTTGCGTGCGCGCACCTGCGAGCACCTTGTCGACGGCCTGCTCGCGCGAAAGGCCGACGTATTGCGCGACTTCGTTGGCGTCGGGAGCAAAGCCGACGCGCGTCAGGAAAAAGCGTGCGTCGTTCGCATCGAGGAGCGTCTGATCGGGGCCGTCGGGCGCGACGACGTGCGCTTTGTGGCGCTTCGCCTTGAGCGGATGGACGGCGCTCGCGGCTTGCGCTTGCGCGTCGCGCACCGCCAGCACCGATAGTCCGGCCGCGAGCGCCAGGACACATACGCTGATCGATAGCCTGATCGTCAAAGCGGATTGGATTTTCATCGTCTGTCGCTCAGAACATCTGATTGATTGTCTGGCCCGGCTCGCACGAATCGCTACGGGAATTGTGCTACTCAACGGCGCGTTTCGCCGTCGAGTTGACGATGAAATTGCTACGAAATTTTTCTCTGATTACAGGCATGCAATTCGCGGAGTTAAACGTTTGCGAATTGAAATTTTCGGAGTTGAATTGCGCAATATCCGATGGATCGAATCAGCGCTTGTAAAGCTCGCGCACGGCGTCTTCAATGTGCTGGCGCAGCAGGCGGCGCTCTTCGGGCGTCATGTGGCCGTCGCGGCGCTGTCGATCGAGATCGGGCGGAACGGCCGCGCGCACGATGGCGTCGGATGCGGGGTGATCAGGCGCTGCGGGATGATCCGCACGGACAGGCTGAGCCACTTTGCGGCGATATGCCTGATGCCATTGGGAAGGATGTTCGCTGAACGACTCGGCGTGGACGCAGATCGGGCTGGCCGCGCTGGCGAGTCCGCCGGCCAAAGCTAGCGCGACCATTTTGATGCGCGCATTCGGCCAAACCCCTCCGGTCATCTTGTTCCCTTCGTCGTGCGGCAACCGGCTACCTCGAATTACTTGTGCGAACCCGCTGAGAAAGTCGGGTGTATCGGATGATGTGAATTGGGTGATATGGATTGAAGTATCTACCGAACGGCCGGGTTCCGTAAAGGAGTGTACGCAAGCATGCTTTACGCCGTGCCATATGCCGGGTAAATTTTGTAACTGACTGTAACCCGAGAAATCCCGCGCCCGCGCTCACCTTTCTAATCGCGCTAAGATGCCGACCATGGAAACCAAAAACCCCTCGAAAATCCTTGTAGTCGACGACGATCCGCGCCTGCGCGACTTGCTGCGGCGCTATCTCGGCGAACAAGGCTTCAACGTCTACGTCGCCGAAAACGCGCCGGCGATGAACAAACTTTGGGTTCGCGAGCGTTTCGATCTGCTCGTGCTAGACCTGATGCTGCCCGGCGAAGACGGGCTGTCGATCTGCCGGCGTCTGCGCGGCAGCAACGACCGCACGCCGATCATCATGCTGACCGCCAAGGGCGAGGACGTCGATCGCATCGTCGGCCTCGAAATGGGCGCTGACGATTACCTGCCAAAGCCTTTCAATCCTCGCGAGCTCGTCGCGCGCATTCACGCGGTACTGCGTCGCCAGTCGCCGTCGGAGCTGCCGGGTGCGCCGTCGGAGACGACCGAAGTCTTCGAGTTCGGCGAATTCGCCTTGAATCTCGCCACGCGCACGCTCACGAAGTCCGGCCAGGAGATTCCGCTCACCACGGGCGAGTTCTCGGTGCTCAAGGTATTCGCGCGCCATCCGCGTCAGCCGCTGTCACGCGAAAAGCTGATGGAGCTTGCGCGCGGCCGTGAGTACGAAGTGTTCGACCGCAGCCTGGACGTGCAGATCTCGCGTCTGCGCAAGCTGATCGAGCCCGATCCGAGCAGCCCGCGCTTCATCCAGACCGTCTGGGGCCTTGGCTACGTCTTCATTCCCGACGGCGCGGCTTGAGGCGCTCCCCGTCGTACTCGCCGCACTCACTCAATAAGAAGGGCCCATGCGCATCGACCGGCGCCTTATGACGCACGCGTTCGGCGGGCTCTTCTGGCGAACCTTCCTGCTGATCGCACTGCTGATCTCGGTCAGCCTGGCCGCGTGGTTTCAGAGCTTTCGTGTAATCGAGCGCGAACCGCGCGCCCAGCGCGTCGCGTTGCAGCTCGTTGCGGTCGTCAAGCTCACGCGCACCGCACTCCTCTATTCCGATCCCGATCTGCGGCGCGCGCTGCTGCAGGATCTGGAGAGCAATGAAGGCGTGCGCGTCTATCCGCGCGAAACCACCGACAAGTACAAGCTGCAGCCCGACGAGTCGCTCAACCGGCTGATCGAGCATGACATCCGCGGGCGCCTGGGCGAAGACACGATCATCGCGCAATCGGTCAACGACATCCCCGGCGTGTGGATCAGCTTCAAGATCGACGACGACGACTACTGGGTGGCCCTCGACCGCGATCAGCTCGATAACGTCACCGGCTTGCAATGGGCCGGCTGGGGTATTTTTGCCCTCGCGCTGTCGCTGTTCGGCGCGGCGTTCATCACGAGTCTCGTGAACCGGCCGTTCGCGCGTCTTGCGATCGCGGCGCGCAAAGTCGGCTCGGGGCAATCGCCCGAGGCGCTGCCCGAAAGAGGCATGGGCGTGGCGGCCGAAACCAACCGCAGCTTCAACCAGATGGTGCGCGACCTCGAGCAGCTCGACGCCGATCGCGCCTTGATGTTGGCGGGTATTTCGCACGACCTGCGCACGCCGCTCGCGCGTCTGCGTCTGGAGACGGAGATGAGCCCGTCCGACCAGGCGACGAAGAACGCGATGATCGACGACATCGAGCAGATGGACATGATCATCGGCCGCTTCCTCGATTACGCGCGTCCGGTGCAGCGCACGCCGGAACCTGTCGACCTTTCGCTGATCGCAGGCGAAATGGCCTCGCGCCTGGCAGGCGAAGACGGCGTGCGGCTGATCACGCGGCTCGCGCCGTCGGCGGTCATCGAGGCCGATGCGACCGATGTGCGGCGCGTGGTCGGCAATCTGCTGGAAAACGCCCGCAAGTACGGGCATAGCGAGAACGACGGCATCCCGCACATCATGCTCGAGACGCGCGTGTCGCATTCGCGCGTGGAGCTGTCGGTGCTCGACGAGGGCCCGGGTATCCCCGAAGATCAGCTGCCGCTCGTTACCCGTCCGTTTTACCGCGTCGATACGGCCCGCACGCAGGCGAGCGGCACCGGCCTCGGCATGGCGATCGTGCAGCGGCTCGTGGGCCGCCACCGAGGTGCGCTGCGGCTGCGCAACCGGTCGCCGGGCCCGGGACTCGAAGTCACGATCGAGTTCCCGCTCGCCCGAGGCGGCTGAGCCTCTGTCCGGAGCTGGGAGATCGGTAGATAAAAGCTACCAATTGGGAAATTCAATAGAGTCAGCGATCAACCGATCTGCCGCTGCCGTTATAACGTGCCCCTAGCTTGATTCGGTAGTTTCCTCAGCGTCACACAGGAGCATTTGCATGAAGACCGTGGGCGACAAACTCGAAGCTTTCACCGTGACGGCCGCCAAGCCCGGCTTTAACCACGACGAAGAAAACGGCCAATCGGCGTTCGAAGAAATCACGGAAACGTCGTTCCCGGACAAGTGGAAGGTCATCTATTTCTACCCGAAGGATTTCGCGGTCGACTGCCCGACGGAAATCATCGAGTTTGCGAAGCTGCAGAAGGACTTCGCTGAGCGCGACGCCGTGCTGCTCGGCGGCAGCGTCGACAACGAGTTCGTGAAGCTGGCCTGGCGCCGCGAGCACAAGGATCTGAACAAGCTGAACCACTACGCGTTCGGCGACGTAAAAGGCGAACTGATCGACCAGCTCGGCGTGCGCGACAAGGAAGCCGGCGTGGCCCTGCGCGCGACGTTCATCGTCGACCCGGATAACACCATCCAGCACGTTTCGGTGAACACGCTGAGCGTCGGCAGCAACCCAAGAGAGATCCTGCGGATTCTGGGCGGCCTGCAAGCGGACTAGCAGTCCGCCGCAACAATCAGCCGCGATAACTCACCCCTTCGAGGCCCGCAAAAGCAGCACCGCCGCCTGAGCCTCGATCCCCTCGCCTCGGCCCAGATAACCGAGCTTCTCGTTGGTCTTCGCCTTCACGTTCACGCGATCGAGCGGCAAGCCGAGATCTTCGGCGATGTTCGCGCGCATCGCGTCGATGTGCGGCGCGAGCTTCGGCGCCTGCGCGATCACGGTGCTGTCGACGTTCTGGATCGCGAAACCCGCCTCGGCGATGCGCTTCGCGCACTCGCGCAACAGCACGCGGCTGTTCGCGCCGGCAAAACGCGTGTCGGTGTCCGGAAAGTGGCGGCCGATGTCGCCGAGCGCAGCCGCGCCGAAGAGCGCATCGGTGATCGCGTGCAGCAGCACGTCCGCGTCCGAGTGGCCGAGCAGCCCCCGGTCGTAAGGCACCGTCACGCCGCCGATGATGAGCGGGCGTCCCGGCACCAGCGCGTGCACGTCGTAGCCTTGTCCGATTCTGAAATCCATCCGTGAGTCCGTTTATTCGAGTGAGTTGCGGAAAATGAGGCGGGAAACGCGCTCAGCCGCCAGTTGGGTGGTGGCTTGCGGAGCGGTTGAGGATCGCGTCCGCGAGATCGAAGTCTTCCGGATACGTGACCTTGAAGTTGCGCAGGCTTCCCTGCACGAGACGCGGCGCGTGGCCGAGCCATTCGATCGCGCTCGCTTCGTCGGTGAGGTCGTGGCCGTCCTGCTGCGCGCGCAGGATCGCCTCGCGCAGCATGCCGACGCGGAACATCTGCGGCGTCTGCGCCTGCCACAAACCGTTGCGCGACTCCGTGCGGGCGATGTGCTCGCCGGTTTCGACGTCGACGCGCTTCAGCGTATCGGCGACCGGCAGCGCCATGATGCCGCCGACCGGATCGTCCTTCAGCGCGGCGATCAGCGAACGGATCAGCGCCGGCGTAATGCCGGGGCGCGCGGCGTCGTGCACGAGCACCCAGTCGGCGTCGGTTGCGCCGAAGTCGGCGAGCGCGGTCAGGCCGTTGAGCACCGACGCCTGGCGCGAGGCCCCGCCGCAGCGGCGCACCGCGAAGCGCAGGCCGGCGAAGCGGCGGGCGTCGAAATGCTGGTCGTCGGGAGCGATGACGACGAGTGTCTGCGCAAATTCGCTGCAGGCGTCGAACGCGGCCAGCGTGTAGTGCAGCAAGTCGCGGCCGGCGACGGTCCGGTATTGCTTGGGCATCGGCGCGCCGGAACGGCTGCCGGTGCCCGCGCAGGGAATCAGGGCGAAAAGACGCGGGGTTGCGGAGGTCACTGAGGTCGAGGCGGCCGCAGGGGATGCGCGCCGCGAAGTCAAAATTAAAGGACGGATTTTATAATAGGCGTTCGCCTGATTGCTTGAGACCGGCGTAGACTTCCCGGTTTCGCTTGTGCCAGGTGGTGCCGGGGGTCGCGAGCTCCAGCGCCCTCGGATCGCCAGCGAGCGTTTTGCGCGTGAGTTCGCTTGCGAGTTTCGTCTGTGAGTTTTGCCAGTATTAACGGCCGCACCTCTTCATCTATGTCCCCAAACGCCGCACCGTCTTCGTCGTCTTCCTCGCCCGTGGCGCTCGTCAAGGCCGGCACGCGTTTCGCCTTCGATGGCACGCATGGCTCGTCCGACGCGCTCTTGATCGCCCGCTATCACCTGAGCTGGCGTGAAGAGGTGCCGCTTCTCGCAGTTGTCTGCGCGAGCGCCGTCGACGCGCAGCGGCTCGCGCAGGAAATCGCCTATTTCGCGCCGAACGCGCGCATCCGCGTGCTGCCCGATTGGGAGACGCTGCCGTACGACACGTTCTCGCCGCACCAGGACCTCGTGTCCGAACGGCTCGCGACGCTGCACGATCTCGGCGAGGGGCGCTGTGACATCCTGCTGGTGCCCGCCACGACCGCGCTCTACCGGATGCCGCCGGCGGCGTTTCTCGCCGCGTATACGTTTTCGTTCACCCAGGGCGAACGGCTCGACGAGACGAAGCTCAAGGCGCAACTGACGCTCGCGGGCTACGAGCACGTGAGCCAGGTCGTGCGCCCCGGCGAGTACTGCGTGCGCGGCTCGCTGATCGACCTCTATCCGATGGGCTCGCCGCTGCCGTACCGGATCGACCTGTTCGACGACCAGGTCGACTCGATCCGCGCGTTCGATCCCGACACGCAGCGCAGCCTCTATCCGGTCGGCGACGTGCGCCTGCTGCCCGGCCGCGAATTCCCGTTCGACGAAGCGGCGCGCACGGCGTTTCGCAGCCGCTGGCGTGAGGAGTTCGAAGGCGACCCGAGCCGCTCGACGATCTACAAGGACATCGGCAATGGCGTGCCGTCGGCGGGCATCGAGTATTACCTGCCGCTTTTCTTCGACGAAACGGCCACCCTCTTTCACTATTTGCCGGAACGCGCGCAGCTCGCGTTCGTCGGCGATCTCGATAGCGCGATTCGGCGCTTCACCGCCGATACAAAACAGCGCTTCAACTTCCTGTCGCACGACCGCGAGCGGCCGATCCTCGAGCCGCAGCGCCTGTTCCTGACCGACGACGATTTCTACACGCTGGCGAAGCCGTTCGGGCGCCTCGTGCTGCCCGCGAGCGGCGACGGCGCATGGGCGACCCCCTTGCCGAATCTCGCGATCGACCGCCACGCGGACGATCCGGTTCTCGCGCTGCGCGCCTATCTGGACACGACGCCGAACCGCGTGCTGTTCGCGGCCGAATCCGCCGGCCGCCGCGAGACCATCGCGCAGTTGCTTGCCGAAAACCATCTGCGCCCCACGTCGAGCGACAGCTTCGAAAACTGGCTGACCAGCGACGAGCGTTTCGCGCTCGGCGTCGCGCCGCTCGCCAACGGCTTCGCACTGCCGGGCGAAGGCTACGCGATCATCACCGAGACCGAACTGTACGGCCCGCTCGCGCGGCGCGCCGGACGGCGCCGCCAGGAGCAGGCGAGCAACGTCGACTCGATGGTGCGCGATCTGTCGGAGCTGAAAGTCGGCGACCCGGTCGTCCATTCGCAGCACGGCATCGGCCGCTACATGGGTCTCGTGACGATGGACCTCGGCGAAGGCGACACCGAGTTCCTGCACCTCGAATACGCGGGCGACAGCAAGCTCTACGTGCCGGTCGCGCAACTCCACGTGATCTCGCGCTACAGCGGCGCCGATCCGGAAAGCGCGCCGCTGCACTCGCTCGGCTCGGGCCAGTGGGAAAAAGCGAAGCGCAAAGCCGCTCAACAGATTCGAGATACGGCAGCCGAACTGCTGAACCTGTACGCACGCCGCGCGGCGCGCGAAGGTCACGCGTTCAAGCTCGATCCGCGCGACTACGTGAAGTTCGCCGAGAGCTTCGGCTTCGAGGAAACGCCCGATCAGGCGGCGGCGATCGCCGCCGTGATCGGCGACATGACGAGCGGCAAGCCGATGGACCGGCTCGTCTGCGGCGACGTCGGCTTCGGCAAGACCGAGGTCGCGCTGCGCGCCGCGTTCATCGCCGTGATGGGCGGCAAGCAAGTCGCGCTTCTTTCGCCGACGACGCTGCTCGCCGAACAGCACACGCAAACCTTCTCCGACCGCTTCGCCGATTGGCCGGTGCGCGTCGCCGAACTGTCGCGCTTCAAGTCGGGCAAGGAAGTGAACCAGGCGATCTCGCAGATCAACGAGGGCAGCGTCGACATCGTGATCGGCACGCACAAGCTGCTGTCGTCGGAGGTGCAGTTCAAGCGGCTCGGCCTCGTCATCATCGACGAGGAACATCGCTTCGGGGTACGCCAGAAAGAGGCGCTCAAAGCGCTGCGCGCCGAAGTCGACGTGCTCACGCTGACCGCGACGCCGATTCCGCGCACGCTCGGCATGGCGCTCGAAGGGCTGCGCGACTTCTCGGTGATCGCCACGGCGCCCCAAAAGCGGCTCGCGATCAAGACCTTCGTGCGGCGCGAGGAAGAGAGCGTCATCCGCGAGGCCATGCTGCGCGAATTGAAGCGCGGCGGCCAGGTCTACTTCCTGCACAACGAGGTCGAGACGATCGAGAACCGCCGCGCGATGCTCGAAGAACTCGTGCCCGAAGCGCGCATTGCCGTCGCGCACGGGCAGATGCACGAGCGCGAGCTCGAGCGCGTGATGCGCGATTTCGTGGCGCAGCGCGCCAACGTGCTGTTGTGCACGACCATCATCGAGACCGGCATCGACGTGCCGAGCTCGAACACGATCCTGATTCATCGCTCCGACAAGTTCGGTCTCGCGCAATTGCACCAATTGCGCGGGCGCGTCGGGCGCTCGCACCACCAGGCGTACGCGTACCTGCTCGTGCACGATCCGCAGGCGCTCACGAAGCAGGCGCAGCGCCGGCTCGAAGCGATTCAGCAGATGGAGGAGCTCGGTTCGGGCTTCTATCTGGCGATGCACGACCTGGAAATTCGCGGTACCGGCGAAGTGCTCGGCGACAAGCAATCGGGCGAGATCCAGGAGATCGGCTTCCAGCTCTACACCGACATGCTCAACGACGCCGTGCGGGCACTCAAGGAGGGCCGCGAGCCCGATTTGACGGCGCCGCTCGCCGCCACCACCGAAATCAACCTGCATGCGCCGGCGATCCTTCCCGCCGATTACTGCGGCGACGTGCAGGAGCGTTTGTCGCTCTACAAGCGTCTCGCGAATTGCGAGCACAACGATGCGATCGACAATATCCAGGAAGAGCTGATCGACCGCTTCGGCAAGATGCCGCAACAGGCGCACGCGCTGATCGAAACGCACCGGTTGCGGCTGGCGGCCAAGCCGCTCGGCATTTCGAAGATCGACGCGGGCGAAACCGTGATCGGCTTGCAGTTCATCCCGAACCCGCCGATCGACGCGATGCGGATCATCGAGATGGTGCAGAAGCACAAGCACATCAAGCTCGCCGGCCAGGACAAGCTGCGCATCGAAACGCGCAGCCCCGATCTCGCGGTGCGCGTTTCGACTGTCAAGGAGACGCTGCGCGCGCTCGGCACGCCGACAAAGCAAGGCGCGCAAGCGGCTGCCGCGGCGCGCTGAGCGCGCTGCCAACCTCGGGCCCCTTCCGTCAGCCGCGTGCGTGGAAGGGGCTTGTTTGCGCGTTGCCGCACCGCCCCGCGGCCCAGTTCGCCTTACGGATGGCCGCCCCACGGATCGCCGCCCGACGCAAACTCCCAGCTGCCCGCAAACGTTATACCTCGCTCGCCGCGCAAGGAGCGTTCGCCACCGCGCGCAAGCGCCTCGCCACCGCTTTGGCGCGCACTGATTTTTCGGTATGATCGAAAGACTAATGAGCTGGAGTCCCCTCATGTCACAGATCGCTGAAACGGCGCATCTCGTCTCCCCCGCTTCCTCGCATCCGCAGCCCTCCTCCCCCGCCTCTTCCGATTCGTCGCCCGTCAGCCTGCCTTGGGTCGAGCGTCTCGTATCGATGAATACAACGAGCCGCCTGCCGAACCTGGGCCTGATCGAAACGGTGCGCGACGCCTTGCGCGAGCGCGGAATCCAAGCGACGCTCACGCACGACGCACGCGGCCAATGGGCGAACCTGTTCGCCACCGTGCCCGCGCACGACGGCGAAACGAACGGCGGCATCGTGCTGTCGGGGCATACGGACGTGGTGCCGGTCGACGGCCAGCAATGGGACAGCGACCCTTTCAAGCCGGAAACGCGCGACGGCAGGCTCTATGGCCGCGGCACCTGCGACATGAAAGGCTTCATCGGCGCCGCACTCGCGCTCCTGCCCGAGATGCAGGCGACGAAGCTCGCGAAGCCGATTCACTTCGCGCTGTCGTTCGACGAGGAAATCGGCTGCGCCGGCGCGCCGCTCCTGATTGCCGATCTGCAAAAACGCGGCGTGAGGCCCGACGGCTGCATCGTCGGCGAGCCCACGAGCATGCGCCCGATCATCGCGCACAAGGGCATCAACGCGTACCAATGCTGCGTGCGCGGCCACGCGGCGCATTCGTCGCTGACGCCGAAGGGATTGAACGCCATCGAATACGCCGCGCGCCTGATCTGCTACATCCGCGACATGGCCGATCGCTTCCGCGCGGAAGGTCCGTTCGACGACCAATACGACGTGCCGTTCACGACCGCGCAGACCAGCACGATCGAAGGCGGCAACGCGCTCAACACCGTGCCCGCCGAGTGCCGCTTCGCGTTCGAATTCCGCAATCTGCCGACGCTCGACCCCGAGCCGATCTTCAAGCGCATCGAAGACTACGCGAAGAGCACGCTGCTGCCGCAGATGCAGCGCGAGCATCCGAACGCTGCAATCGAGTTTTCGAAGATCGCCGCGGCCCCTGGTCTCGACGCGTCGGAACAAGCCGCGATCACGCAGCTCGTGCGTGCGCTCACCGCGAATCAAGAGAAGCGCAAGGTGGCCTACGGGACCGAAGCGGGCCTCTTCGCGCTAGCCGGCGTGCCGAGCATCGTCTGCGGCCCCGGCAACATCGAACAGGCGCACAAGCCCAACGAGTACGTCGAACTCGAGCAACTGGTCGCCTGCGAGAATTTCTTGCGCAAGTTCATCCACAGCATGTCGGTGGAGGCGCACGCGTAACGCGTGCGCGGGTTAGACCGAGCACCGCCGATCTCCCACGAATCGAGACACGCCCACGCCCATGTCCACCGCCACGCCGCAGCACACGAATCACACGATAGACGGCGAACCGATCCCCACGTTGGATGCGATCGCCACGCAGCACTTCGCGCTCACACCCTGGGTCACGCGCACGCCGGTGTTCGAACGTCAGGACTTTCCGTCGCTCGAAGGGACGCACGTCAACTTCAAGTTCGAACTGCTCCAGGCAAGCGGCAGCTTCAAGGCCCGCGGCGCGTTCACGAACCTGCTGGCGCTCGACGCCGCGCAACGCAGCGCCGGCGTCACCTGCGTCTCGGGCGGCAATCACGCGGCGGCCGTGGCGTACGCTGCCATGCGCCTCGGCATCAGCGCGAAAGTCGTGACCTTCCGCACGGCGAGCTCCTCGCGCATCGCGTTGTGCAAGCAATATCGCGCGGAAGTCGTGACGGCCGATACGCCCGCCGAGGCATTCGAACTCGTGCGCCGTATCGAAGCCGAAGAAGGCCGCTATTACGTGCATCCGTTCAACGGCTACCGCACCGTGCTCGGCACAGCGACGCTCGGCTACGAATGGGCCACGCAAACGCCCGATCTCGACGCGGTGATTCTGCCGATCGGCGGCGGCGGTCTCGCGGCCGGCGTCTCGACGGCGCTGCGCCTCGCGAATCCGCGCGTGCACGTGTATGGCGTCGAGCCCGAGGGCGCCGATGCGATGGGCAAGAGCTTCGCCGCCAATCACACGGTCAAGATGGGGCCGATGCACACGATCGCCGATTCGCTGATGGCGCCGTACACCGAGCAATACAGCTACGAGCTATGCCGGCGGCACATCGACCGCCTCGTGACCGTATCGGACGACGAGCTGCGCTCGGCGATGCTCAAGCTCTTCGCGAATCTCAAGCTCGCGGTGGAACCCGCGTGCGCGGCGGCCACGGCGGCCTTGCTCGGGCCGCTGCGCGAGACGCTGCAAGGCAAGCGTGTCGGCGTGCTGTTGTGCGGGACCAATACGGACCCCGTGACGTTCGCGGCGCAGATCGAAAGCGCCAAGCCCTGACGCGCGATTGCGCGCAGCACAGCGGCGCACGAGTTTTCCCCTTATCCACAGATTTTGTTGACAGGGCTGTTGATAAGCTCTGGGCTAACTGCGTAAGTGGTTGAGCGCGCAACGAATTCTTCCCCTGACAAACAAAAGGCCCGCGATGCGCAAAAGCGTGCGCATCGCGGGCCTTTTCCTATTCCCCATTCCCTGGCGCGGATTCTCTCCGCGCGCTCAGATCAAGGCTTGTTGTCCTCGAACATATTCATGATCTGCTGCTTTTCGCCTTGCGAGACCGACGGCGTCTGAAGCCCCGCCGGCCCGATGCTGCCCACCGCATCGCTCGCCGCCGCCAGCGCATTGCCCGAGTCGAGACCGATGCTCGCGACGAAGCCGTTGCCCGGCACCATGTCCGCGAAATACAGCTCGCCTTCGACGGTCGTCACGCCATCGGGCATCGGCATCGGCTGCTGCGGCACGCCGCGCAGCGCGCGTCCCATGTAGTCGACCCAGATCGGCAGCGCGAGCTGCGCGCCGAATTCGCGGCTGCCAAGGCTCTTCGGCTGGTCGTAGCCCATCCAGGCGACTGCGACGAGCGTCGGTTGATAGCCTGCGAACCAGCCGTCCTTCGCGTCGTTGGTCGTACCCGTCTTGCCCGAGAGATCCGAGCGCTTCAGCACGTTCGTGCCTGCGCCCGTACCGGACGTCGCGACCGAATGCAGGAGGCTGTTCATGATGTAGTCGTTCGCGGCGCTGATCGTGCGCGGCGCGTTCTGTCCGGCGACGATCGGCTGCGCCTTCGAGATCGGCTGGCCGCGCGCGTCGTCGACTTCGGCGATCAGATACGGGTTGATCCGATAGCCGCCGTTCGCGAATACGCTATACGCGCCCGCCGACTGCAGTGGCGTCACGAGACCCGCGCCGAGCGCCATCGGCAAGTACGGCGGCGTCTTGTCCGCGTCGAAGCCGAACTTCTGCGTCACGTAGTCCTGCGCGTACTTCGTGCCGATGTACGAGAGGATGCGAATCGACACGAGGTTCTTCGACTTCTCGAGCGCGACGCGCATCGGCATCGGACCGTCAGGCTGATCGTCGTCCTTCGGCTCCCACGCGTCACCACCCGGCGTGCTCGGCGGGAAGAACAACGGCGCGTCGTTGATGATCGTCGCCGGCCCGAGCCCCTTGTCGAGCGCGGCCGAATAGATGAACGGCTTGAAGCTCGAGCCCGGCTGGCGCCATGCCTGCGTCACGTGGTTGAACTTGTTCTTGTTGAAGTCGAAGCCGCCGACGAGCGCGCGGATCGCGCCGTCTTGCGGCGTCAGCGACACCAGCGCGCCCTCCACTTGCGGCAATTGCGTGATCTGCCAATCGCCGTCCTTCGCCCCCGGCATCATGCGAACGATCGAACCGGGCTTGATGCGCTGCGCCTGGTTCGCCCGCGGGCTCAGTGCCGAGGCGACGAACTTGAGGCCATCGCCCTTCACCGTCGCCGACGTGCCGTCGACGAACTGCGCGGTCACCGCAGTCGGGCTCGCCTCGGTCACGACGGCCGCGACGATTTCGCCGTTGTCGGGGTGATCGGCGAGCGCATCGTCGATCGCCTGATCGCGGTCGTCGGCGTCGCCCGGCAGCTGGATGAAGCCTTCAGGGCCGCGATAGCCGTGGCGCCGCTCGTAGTCCATCACGCCCTTGCGGACCGCGCGATAGGCGGCGTCCTGATCGCCCGAATCGATGGTCGTCACGACCGTCAGGCCGCGCGTGTAGGTCTCATCCTTGTATTGCGCGTACATGAGCTGACGGACCATTTCAGCGACGTACTCGGCATGCACGCTGTACTCGTTGCCCGAAGCCTTCGTATGGATCGGCTCCTTGACCGCTTCGTCGTACTGAGCCTGCGTGATGTAGTTCAGATCGAGCATGCGCTTCAGGATGTATTCCTGACGGATTTTCGCGCGCTTCGGATTGACGATCGGGTTGTACGCCGACGGCGCCTTCGGCAAGCCCGCAAGCATCGCCGCCTGAGCGAGCGAGATGTCCTTCAGGTCCTTGCCGAAGTAGACGCGCGCCGCGGCGGCGAAGCCGTACGCGCGCTCGCCGAGATAGATCTGATTCATGTACAGCTCGAGAATCTGATCCTTCGTGAGCGCGCTTTCGATCTTGTACGCCAGCATCATTTCGTAGATCTTGCGCGTGTACGTCTTCTCGCTCGACAAGAAGAAGTTGCGCGCGACCTGCATCGTGATCGTGCTCGCGCCCTGTGAAGCGCCGCCGTGCATGAAATCGGTGAGGCCCGCGCGCAGAATGCCGATGAAGTCGACGCCGCCGTGCTCGTAGAAACGGTAGTCCTCGATCGCCAGCACCGCTTTCTTTTGAAGATCCGGAATGTCCTGGAAGCGCACGAGGCTGCGGCGCTCTTCGCCGAACTCGCCGATCAGCACGTGGTCCGCGGTGTAGACGCGCAACGGCACCTTCGGCCGATAGTCAGTCAAGGCATCGAGCGACGGCAGCTGCGGCGCCATCACGACGAGCGCATAGCCGACGATCAGCGCGCCGACCACGGCGAGCGTCGCGAACAGACCCATGAACGTGAGCGCGATGCTCGCGCCGAGTGAGCGGCCGCGAGGCGCGGATGAGCGTTCGGTGTTGCGTCGGTTGGAATCTCGGTCGTCTGCCGATTCGTGCGAGGATTGCGGTCGTTTAATGATAGGCATGACTGGAAAGGTGGACGCGGCGTGCCGCGCCGGTTGCGCGCCGGTATCTCGCGCGTGTGGATCGTGATCGTGACGTCATGGCGTCGTGCGTGGCGTGTCTGTCAGGCTTGGCCGGTCGCGTTTTCGAGACTGCCCCGCAGCGCCCGCCCCCCGGCAAAGCCGCTGCACCACGCCAAGCTGTGCAATGCAACAGCGCATTTTAATAAAACCCGAAGGTTGACAACGAACTTTTTTTGTAAGAATTCCCTAGCGTTCGGACCCTGTGCCGTCCAATCGCTAGATGGCGCACATAGCCGCGAAATCGGCCTAAGTTATCAACAGAATATGTTGAAAGCCCTGTGGAAAAAAGTCAGACAACGTCATCAACTCATTGATCGTGCAGACATTTCAAGGGCTGCACGTTTCGCGCCTCCGGTTCTCGCCTTATGATGGAAACGGTTCTGCGCCGCCCGCCCCCAGGCGCATGACGTCAAGCGCTTCCGTCTCGAACGAATGCCAGCGAGCCGCCCATGAATAAGTCCAGTGAACGCATCGTCATCTTCGTCACGCCTGCGCAGAAACTTGCTATCTCGACGAGCGCGCAGCGGCTTGGAATCAGCGTCAGTGAATTGATCCGGCGCGCCGTGCTCGAGTTCGATGCGACCGGCGATCAGGTCAAGGCGGCGAGCATCGTCGATCGTCTTCATGTCCCTCAAGCCCCGAATGCGCTGAACGAGACGCTGCGGCGCGTGGCGAACGCCGCGCCTGCCGGGCGTCATGTCGTGCCGACGGCTTCGGGCGAGATGCGGGGCGAGACGCCTGGCGACGGCAAGCCGCCGCGCACATCGGTTGGCGCGTCGGTCGCGCAAGCGCTCGCCAAGGCCAACGACGACACCCGCTTCACACAGGAGGCGGTCGAAAGAGTGACGTCGAAAAAAGCAGCGGAGCAGACGCGTTCACGAGCGAAAGCGGCGACGCCAAAAGCGCCGGTCAATGCCGATGGTTCCGGCTCCGAAGTGACCTCTAATTCGGCTGACGATGACGGTGCAGGCTCCGCCGGCGATGGCGGCGGGTTCGCTTGACACACATCCTTTCAGAATCGAAAGCATCGGCAACACACTTAAGCCGCAATTCGTTAAAGCATTCGTTTTTCATGCTTGATTGCGTCGCGTATTTTCCCCGCTCCCCTGGCTTATTTACGCGACACAAAAACTCCAGCATTTCGTCATCCGCTGAAATCGATTCGCAACATGTGTTTAAGCGTTCTTTAAGCGAGCGCATGCTGTAATATCCGCCGCGTAAAGCACCCATAGCGTAGGCGCTTGCGCACAGGACTCACGCGCAACAGTCACGGCATCCTCATAAAATGGATACATGACTATTGCAATTCGCCCGCCTGCCCCGACATCCGCGTCGCACGGGCACCCCGCGTAGAGTATCGATTGCTCGCAGCGCTATTCGGCTTAGGGGCCGATTTCAATCCACGGAGGAATTCATGTCGCTTTTCGATAGCATTTCGCGCACGGTCAAAGGTCTTTTGAACGACGCTGCCGATTCCGTGCAGGACCCGTCGCGCGATGCGCGCCAGATCGTGCGCGAGCTCGACGAGAGCATCGCCAAGGCGGAAAACTCGCTGATCGAGATCGAAGCGCAGGTCGCCACGCAGCAAAGCAAGCGCGATGTCGCGGCTGAAAAGGCGAAGAAGTACGAAGACGGCGCGAAGCGCGCGCTGCAATCGGGCGATGAAGGTCTGGCTCGCGAAGCGCTCGCGGCGCAGTCGAATGCCGAAGCCGAGCGCGACGCGCTCGCGGGCGAACTCGCCAAGCTCGAACCGTCGGTCGATCAATTGAAGTCGCAGATCGCCGACATGCGCCAGCGCCGCAACGATTTGAACGCGCGCTCGAACATCCTCCAGGCGAAGCAGGAAATCGCGCAGGCGAAGGACGTCGCCGCGACCGCGCTTGGCGGCATCGGTGGCAAGAACCTGTCGGAAGACTTTCAGAAGCTCGAAGACAAGGTCACGCTGCAAAACGCGCGCTCCGATGCGCGTCTGAATTCGGCCGATACGGCCAGCGGCAAGGCGCTCGACGACAAGCTCGCCGCGCTGAACCACGGCCCGTCGGTGGAAGATCGTCTCGAAGCGCTGAAAAAGCAGTTGAATACGCCGGCGGAATGACGCCGCACTGACGTCATGCCGTCATCGCTGACGCTGCATGCGTCAGCCGATTTACCTCCGGGCATCGGCCTCGCAGAACTTTCGCACGCGATGCCCGTCGCATGAATATGTCGATTGAAATGGAACTGCCCCCACGCTCGCTACGTTCGCTCCCCCCGAGGGGGCAGTCAGTGCGCTTGGGGCGGCCCGGCACGCACTGACATGGAGACGGGCGCTCGCGCCCGGTCCGCATCATGAAGAAATTTCTCGCAGCCGCTGGAATGTCGCTGATGCTGGTATCGGCCGCGGCGTTTGCCGTGCCGAGCGCGCAGCAGGTCGAGCGCGCGATGGCGCAGGGCAACTGGCAGCAAGCCGATACGGAACTGAGCCAGGTGCTCGAAGCGCATCCGAACAACGCGCACGCGCACTACCTCTACGGTCAAGTGCTCGATCGCGAGGGACGCTACGCCGACGCGCTCGCGCAAATCCAGCAGGCGAAGACGCTCGATCCGCAAATCCGGTTCACGAATCCGACGAATTTCGCGCAGGTCGAGGCTCGCATCCAGGCACACGCGAACGCAGGCAGCGTGACGACGCAGCCGCGTTCCTCGGTGACGTCGAGCACGTCGAATCCGTTCACGCAAACGCAAGCGCTGCCGCAAACGAGCGAGCGGCATGGTCCGTCGATGGCGGCTTGGATCGGCATCGTGCTGCTGTTCGTGGTGATCGCGCTCGTGCTGCGCTGGACGCTGCGCCGCGCCCGCTCGACCGAAGACGGCCGAGCCGACGACGATCGCCGCGCCCAACTGAAGCGCGCGACCGAGTTGCTGAACGCGGTGCGCTCGCTCAAGCTCGACGTGCGTCTTTCGACGGCGCCGGGGCATGAGGCGCTCACGAATGAAGTCGAAGGCGCGGAGAACCAGTTGCGCGATCTCGTCGAAGCGCTCTCGAACAGCAAGAACCCGGTGCCGCCGTACCAGATCGAAGACCTCGAAAAGCAGGTGGCGAGCCTCAAGGCGCGCGCCGAAGGACGGCCCGATCCGAACGCGGCGCCCGCGCCCGGACAGTCCGCCTATGCGCAGGAAGCCGAGCGCTTCGGCCAGTCGCAACAGCCGCCCTATCCGCCTCAGTATCCCCCGCAACAACAGCCGCAAGTGGTCGTGCAGCAAGGTGGCGGCTTCGGCGGCGGCATGGGCGGCCTGCTCACCGGCGTGCTGCTTGGCGAAGCGCTGTCGGGCAACCGTGACCGCGTGGTCGAGCGCGACGTGATCGTCGACGACGAAACGCGCCGTCGCGAAGCCAGCGGCAACCAAGGCGGCGATGGCGGCGTCGACTTCGGCACGGGCTCGAACAACTGGGACGACAACAGCGGCGGCGGCGTCGACATGGGCAGCAACGACGATTCGGGCGGCTGGTCCGATACGTGAAGCAGCATCCATCGCCGCGCATTGCGATCGTCGGCAGCGGCTTTGCCGGCATCGGCATGGCGATCCGCTTGAAACGCCTCGGCATCACGTCGTTTAAGGTCTACGAGGCGGCCGGCGACATCGGCGGTACCTGGCGCGACAACACCTATCCCGGTACCGCCTGCGATATTCCTTCGCATCTCTATTCGTTTTCGTTCGAGCCGAACCCGTCGTGGTCGCGCGCGTTCGGGCAACAGCACGAAATCCTCGCCTACCTCAAAGGCTGCGCCCGCAAGTACGGGATCGAGCCGTTCATTCGCTGCAACACCCGTGTGAATTCGGCCCGCTTCAATGACGCGCGAGGCGTGTGGCAACTTGAACTGCTTGAACTACGAAGTGGCGGCGGAGCTCAGGAACCGGCGAGTATCGAAGCGGACATCGTGATATGCGCGAGCGGCGCGTTCTCGCGTCCGGCGTTGCCGCGCATCGATGGCATCGAGCGTTTCGAAGGCAAGCTCTTTCATTCCGCGCGCTGGGATCACGACTATCCGCTCGAAGGCAAGACGGTCGCCGTGATCGGCACCGGCGCGAGCGCGATTCAGTTCGTGCCGAAGATCCAGCCGCTCGTCGCGCGCTTGCATCTGTTCCAGCGCACCGCGCCGTGGATCATGCCGAAGCCCGATCGCGCGCTCACCGAACGCATGCAGCAGCTTTTCAAGCGCCTGCCGTTCACGCAGCGTCTGGTGCGCCATGCGCTCTACTGGCAGCACGAGTCGCGCGCGCTAGCTTTCGTCGCGCATCCGAAGCTGATGAAGTGGCCGACGAAGTTCAGCCTGAGCTACCTGGAGCGGCGCGTCCCCGACCCGGTGCTGCGCGCGAAGCTCACGCCGAACTACACGTTCGGCTGCAAGCGCGTGCTGTTGTCGCGCGACTACTATCCGGCCGTGAGCCAGCCCAACGTCGATGTCGTGACTACGCCGATACGCGAGATCGTCGCCGACGGCGTCGTGACCGATGACGGCCTGCACTACCCCGTCGACGCCATCATCTGCGGCACGGGTTTTCAGATGGGCGAGGCCGGCGGCGCGCCATTTGAAGTGATCGGCGCGCAAGGCGCGGATCTGGATGCGCTATGGCGGCAGCACGGCCCCGAGGCGTATCTCGGCACGAGCATTGCGGGCTTTCCGAACTTCTTCATGCTGACGGGCCCGAACACGGGCCTTGGACACAACTCGTTGATCTACATGATCGAGTCGCAAATCGCGTACATCGCCGATTGCCTGCGCGCGATGCGCCGGCGCGGCGCGCGCACGATGTCGCTCAAGCACGAAGTGCAGCGCGCGTTCAACGAGCGGCTGCAGCACGACACGCGACGCTCGGTGTGGGCCACCGGCTGTCATAGCTGGTATCTGTCGACAAGCGGCAAGAACACCCAGCTATGGCCCGGCTTCACGTTCACGTTCCGGCGGCGCACGCGGCGCGTGCGCGCGGCCGATTATCACTTCGATCGATTCGGGCAGTGAGCGCGGCCTCGCGATGAAGTAACGAACGCGATGATCGACACGCCGCGCCCTGTGCCCGCTCGCCGCTCAAGCCGGTTTGCGTCCCACGTACACGAGCGTGTCGTAGACAAAATCGACGAAGCCGTCTTTCGCATCCTTGTCGAACAGCTCGCGCAGTGCCGCGAGCATCGGCTCGTAGTTCGCATGCCCAGGTTTCGGCGCATACGACGACGAGGCGAGCCGCCCCTTGAGTCCGTCGAAGTCGAGCCGCTGGACGTTGTCGAACATGCCCTTCTTCACGAAATCCTCACCGAACCACTTTGACATCGGCTCATCGCCCGGATAGCGGTCAGCGACTTGCGCGTAGTCGAGCGAATAGCGGCGCAGCAGCGCTTCGTAGTCTTCGAGAAACGGGGTGCCCGTCACGCGCCGGAAATTCCAGATCAAGGCGATCGAGCCGCCCGGTTTCAGAATCCGCGCGAACTCGCGTTTGGCGGCCGGCGGATCGAACCAGTGAAACGCCTGCGCGGCGATGACGAGATCGACGCTCGCATCGGGCAGCGTCGTCGCTTCGCCTGTGCCGGACACGCTGCGATAACCGATGAAGCCGGCGAGCCACCGATCGGCGGCCTGGCGCATCGCATCGTTCGGCTCGACGGCGACGACCGGATGGCCCGCGTCAAGAAAGAGCTTCGCCGAGATGCCGGTGCCCGCGCCGATATCGGCGATGCGCGCGTCAGCCGCGAGCTGGCAGGTGTCGCGCACGAATTCGACGATCTCGCGCGGATAGGTCGGCCGGTATTTGACGTAGTCGGCGACGCGGTCGGTGAAGCGTTGGGTGGAGTCGTTGGTCATCGGCGGGGTCCTCGGTCGGCTGGATCTGGGTGCTGACGAGGAACGTTACCGCAAGCGGTCTGGATCTGCAGCGAGGATCAACGTCCCCCCAAAAGCTGCAGCAAGCGCCACAGAAACCGGATCACCAGCACGATCAGCTCCCACAACTTGACGAGCTGATCCCAGCCTGTGGCGCTTGGCGGATCGATCACGCGAGCAGGCGGCGAGGCGCGGCCAAGCGCGGCGGATCGGCCGCGTGCTCGCCTACGTGAAACACGGCCACCGCCGCATCCAATTGCGCCGCCTGCTCCTCGAGCGAGGCCGCGGCCGCTGCCGCTTGCTCGACGAGCGCGGCGTTCTGTTGCGTTACTTGGTCCATTTGCGCGACTGCACGATTGATTTGTTCGATCCCTGTCGATTGCTCGGTCGACGCCGAGCTGATTTGGCCGATGATGTCGGTCACACGCCGCACCGACGCGACGACCTCGTCCATCGTCGAACCGGCGCGCGCGACGAGCGCTCCGCCCGCCTCCACCCGGTCCGCCGACGCGACGATCAGCGCCTTGATCTCCTTCGCGGCGCTCGCGCTGCGCTGCGCGAGACTGCGCACCTCGCCCGCGACGACCGCGAAGCCGCGCCCTTGCTCGCCTGCGCGCGCCGCTTCGACCGCGGCATTCAACGCGAGGATGTTGGTCTGGAACGCGATCCCTTCGATCACGCCGATGATATCGCCGATCTGATTCGAGCTCGTGGCGATCTCGTTCATCGTGCGCACGACTTCGCCGACCACTTCGCCGCCGCGCGCGGCGGTCTGAGACGCATCGGACGCCAGCTCGCTCGCCTGCTTCGCGTGATCGGCGTTCTGCTTCACCGTCGACGTCAATTGCTCCATGCTCGATGCGGTCTGCTGCAGCGACGCCGCCTGCTCCTCGGTGCGTTGCGACAGATCGGCGTTGCCGGACGCGATTTCGCGCGCGCCGTGCGTGATCGCCGCCGACCCGCCGCGCACTTGCGCGACGGTCGAAGAAAGCGCGGTCTGCATGCTCGCGATACCCGAGAACAAGCGGCTCATTTCGTTGTTGCGCGCCACGTTGACCGCGCCCGTCAGGTCGCCGGCCGCGATGCGCTCGAAGTGGCGCACGGCCCCGTCGATCGGCCGCACGACGGCCGCAACGAGCGCCGCGCGCGCAAACACGCCGATCACGAACGCCGCCACGGCGATCGCGGCCGCGGCGATCAAAAGCCGATGGAACTGCGTCTGCGCGTCGTCATAGCGTGCTTTTTGATGCGCGACCTGCAGCGCTTCGAGCGCCGTCATCGCTTGAGCGTAGCGGGCGTAGAGCGCATCGGCGGTCTGCGCCTGAATGGTGCGGAACGTGTTGAAGTCGTTTTGCTGGAGCGCTTGGAACTCGGGTTCGATTGCCTGCGAGACGAGCGCGGCGCGCGCGGCCTGCACCGCGTCGGACAGATGCGCCTCTTCACCCGTGCGCGACTTGGACAGATACGCAGCCCAGTTGTCGTCGCTGTCCTTCAGCACGCCGTGCGCCTTCGGCAACAAATCGTCGCTCGCGCGCCCCATCGAAAACAGCGTCTCGAAGTTGCCAAGCGCGAGGCGCACCTGGAGCATGCGCTCGGAACTCGTCTTGAGATGCGTGAGCGCGGCTGTGTCGGTGGCGTACATCTGCTCGAGCGCCCCGTTGCTTTGCTGGAGTCCGAGCATGCTGACCGCCATCGTGGCAATCAGCGCGAGCGTATAGCCCGCAATCGTGAGCGTGAGCCCGCCGCGTATCGTGAAGCGTTTGAACATGGCAATCGGCGTGCGGCCGCGCCCTGAGCGAGGCGGCGCACGTTCCCCTCCGTAGTGGTCTGCGCGCACGGGGCGCTCTCTGACGGAGCGTCTGGGTTGGCGGACACGGCCTGCTGCGAGCGGTTTGATGGGCGGCGTCGTGCGTGCGAGCATGTTTGCGGCGCCCAATCTATGCGTTTCCACGCGATTGCGCAATGCACGAAAGTCTCTAGCGTTTCAGCGCCCTCAAGTCATGCAAAAAGCTGCCGTAAATACGATGTAGAGAGCCCGCATCCACCGTGAAAAAGCACGAAAACATGACAACAAGCGGGCCCGCCAGGCCACCAAGGAGACTACTCACCATGCGGCGCTTCAGCTTTCTCCGCCCTGCCAAGTCGAACTCGCTCGTCGGCGACATCGCCGCGCAGGCGGGCAAGCTCTCGATCGAGATCTGCGACGTGTCCGGGCACGTCGACGAAGTCGCCGCGCGCGTCGCGGGTCAGGCGCAGGTCTGCCGGACCTTGCGCGAATCCGCGGCGGTGACGATGGAGGGCAACCACCGGATCGCCGCAGCGGCGCGGCAGGTGCGCGTCGTGAGCGCCGAGGCATCGTCCGAAGTCGGCGCGTCGCAAGCGACGCTGGACGCCGCGCTCGCCGACATTCATGGGCTCGTGGAAGGCGTGACGGTCATCGAGAGCCAGATCGGCTCGCTGCGCGCCGCGCTCGCGCACGTGAGCAAGGTGTCAGAAGAAATTTCGCTGATCGCCCGCCAGACTCACCTGCTCGCGCTGAACGCCGCGATCGAAGCGGCGCGTGCCGGCGACTCGGGCAAGAGCTTCGCGGTGGTCGCGGCCGAAGTGAAAAATCTGTCGAGCAAGACGGCGCAGGCCACCGCGCAAATCGAAACGACGCTCGCGCAACTCACGCAGCAGACCGATCGCCTGATCGCCGAAGGCACCGAGAACACGGCGCGCGCGCATCGCGTGAAGGACGGCACGCGGATGATCGGCGACGTCGTGCAGGCGACCGGCCACGCGATCACACAGCTTCATGGGCAGGCCGAAGAGATCGCGACGCTCACCGGCGAAATCGAATCGCAATGCAACGGCCTCGAAGCCCAGGTGCTGGAGATGGCGAGCGGCGTCGAGGATTCGAGCGAGAACTTCGCGCGCGCGAAAGACCGCTTGGGCAGCCTGCTGTCGGTTTCGGAGACGCTGATCGAGCTGACCGCCGCGACCGGCGTCGAGACGCCCGACTCGCGCTTCATCGCCGCCGCGCAAGAGACGGCAGCAGCCATCGCGAAGGTCTTCGAGCGCGCCGTGGAGCGCGGCGAGATCATGCTGAGCGATCTCTTCGACGAGACCTACGCGCCGATCCCGAACACGAACCCGCCGCAGTTCCTCACGCGTTTCACCGCGTTCACCGACCGCGTGCTGCCCGCGATCCAGGAGCCGCTTCTCGCGCTCGACGAACGGGTCGCGTTCTGCGCGGCCGTCGACGTGCGCGGCTACCTGCCCACGCACAACCGCAAGTTCTCGCAACCGCAAGGTCCGGACCCGGTGTGGAACGCCGCGAACTGCCGCAACCGCCGCCTCTTCAACGACCGCACGGGCCTCGCCGCCGGCTCGCATACGAAGCCATTCCTGCTGCAGACGTACCGCCGCGACATGGGCGGCGGCGTCTTCGCGATGATGAAAGATGCCTCAGCGCCGATTCTCGTCGCCGGGCGGCATTGGGGCGGCGTGCGGATCGGCTACCGAGGATAGACTCTCCTGCCCTGGCGGCTTATTCGAAAAAAGTTTTCGCCTGCGCCGCCTCCCTTCGCTATCATGACCGCCAACGCACGGGCGGCCTGCCGGGCGCTGCCGCGTGCGGTTCATCATCACGGAGGAAGCCACCTATGAGCATCGTCAAAGAATTTAAGGAATTCGCCCTCAAGGGCAACGTGATGGACCTGGCGGTCGGCGTCATCATCGGCGGCGCGTTTTCGACCATCGTCAACTCGATCGTCAAAGACCTGATCATGCCGATCGTCGGCGTGGCCACCGGCGGGCTCGACTTCTCCAACAAGTTCATCCGCCTGGGCGACATCCCCGCGAGCTTCAAGGGCAGTCCGGAGTCGTACAAGGATCTGCAGACGGCCGGCGTCGCCGTGTTCGGCTATGGCTCGTTCATCACGGTGTTGATCAACTTCATCATCCTCGCGTTCATCATTTTCATGATGGTGAAGTTCATCAACAACCTGCGCAAACCGGCCGAGGCTGCCCCGGCCGAGCCGCCGGCCACGCCGGAAGACGTGCTGCTGCTGCGCGAGATCCGCGATTCGCTGAAAAATTCGCCGCGCTGACTGCGACTCACATCCGAGACTGACGCGCGCGGCGTCACGCAGGCGCCGCGCCGCTCATCCCCTGCGCCTTCGCGCTCGCCGTGCTCTGGATCACCTCTTCGAGCTGACTGAAGTTCACGGGCTTCGTCAGATGCGACGTAAAGCCCGCAGCAAGGCAGCGACGCACGTCGTCGTCGGTGCCGAAGCCGGTCAGCGCGACCGCCGGCACTTGCGAGCGCTCGCGGAACGCACCGATGAAATCGAGCCCCGTGCCATCCGGCAAGCCCACGTCGCTCACGATCAGGTCGAACACCGCGGCGTGCGCCGCCGCGAGCGCGTCGGCCACGCGTCCGGCGACGGTCACGTCGTGGCCGAGCCCGCGGATCAATTGCGCCATGACCTCGGCCGTGTCCTCATGGTCCTCGATCAACAGGATCGCGAGCCGCTCTTCCGCGCGGCGCTCGGCGGCTACGGCCGGCGCCGGTTCGCGCGGCGGCTCGGGCGCGGTCGGCAGCATGATCGTGAAGGTCGCGCCGCAGTGCGCCCCCGGGCTCGCGGCGCTGACCGTGCCGCCGTGCACGTCGGTCAGCGCCTTCGTGATCGCCAGGCCGAGCCCGAGGCCGCCGAACTGCTGCGTCATCGTCTGGCTGCCCTGCTCGAACGCTTTGAACAGCTTGCCGATCTGCTCCGGTGCGATGCCGATGCCGGTGTCTTCGATCTCGATCTCCACCTGCATGCGCGAATCGCGCGTGCGCACGTAGATGTGGCCGCCGTCCGGCGTGAATTTCGCGGCGTTGCGCACGAGGTTCCAGAACATCTGCTGCAAACGCGCGCGGTCGGCGAGCACATGGTGATTCGCCGCGCGTTTGTCGATATGGACGTCCTGCTGCTTGACCTGGATTTCGCTGCGGAACAGATCGAGCACTGAGTCGATGACCTCATGCACGTCGACCGTTTCGAGCGAGAGCCGCAGCTTGCCGTTCGCGACCCGAGTCAAGTCGAGCAAGTCGTCGATGAGCCGCGCCTCGAGTTCGATGTTGCGGCGAATCATCTTGACGTTCGAGCGCGCCGCCTCGGACAAGTCGCCCATGAGCTCCAAGAGGCGCGTGCCGGCCAGCACCGGCGTGAGCGGCGTGCGCAGCTCGTGCGAGAGCATCGCGAGGAAGCGGTCCTTCGCGCGATTCGCCTCTTCCGCGGATTGGCGCGCGCTTTGCTCGGCCGCGAGCAGCCGCTCGCGGTCCTCGATCGTCTCGCGCTGCGAATGAATATCGGTGCAACTACCGAACCATTTGTTCACGCGGCCGGCCGCGTTGCGCACCGCGACGATGCGCGCGTCGAACCAGCGGTATTTACCGTCGCGCGAGCGAACGCGCAACTCGTGGCGGTAGTCGGACGCGTCCATGCGGACCGTCTCGAGCCAGGTGCGGCGGATCTCCTCGCGGTCGTCGGGATGCACCGCGTCGAGCCATGCAAGACCGCGCGACAGGTCGACGTCCAAGCCCGTGTACTCGTACCACTGGGTCGACTGGAAATCGCAATCGCCGTTCGCGTCGAACGTCATCACGAGGTGCGGCAGCGCCTCCGACAAGCTGCGGTAAAACAGCTCGCGCTCGCGCAACAGCGCCGCTTCCGCCGACGCGCGCTGCAGCCGCACTTGCGACAGCACACGCTCGACCGCCTCGGGCAGATAGTCGAGATAGCCCTGGGACTTCGGCACGACGTCGGAGATACCGGCGCGCAGCGCTTCGATCACGCGCGATTCGTCGGCGAAGCCGGTGACGAGAATCGCCGGCAGCCGTACCCCCTCGGTGCGCAGACGGCGGAAGAAATCGAGCCCCGTTTCGGCGCCGCCCAACTGATAATCGAGCACGAGCAGATCGGGCGCGTCGTTCGTGATGCACTCGCGCGCGGCGTTCACGGTCGCGCACGCGAACACGCGGCAGCCCGCGCGTTCGAGCGATTTACGGGCGAGCCGCAGAATGCCCTCGTCGTCATCGACGACGAGCACATGGGCCGGTTCGGGAAACGAGACTTCGTCGGTCATGTTGGTCTTGTCGTTGCGTCTTCTTGTCTTCACGGCGCGCTCGTCATGACGGCGCGCGCATCGGCTGCTCGGGCAGCGAGACGAAGAACGTCGCGCCGGCGCCTTCGGCCGATTCGACCCAGACACGCCCGCCATGCCGCTCGGTCATGCGCCGCACGAGCGCGAGGCCGATGCCGTCCCCTTTCGCGACGTCGCCGTGCAGCCGCTGGAATGCGTTGAACATCTTCGGCATGCAGGCGGCCGGAATGCCGAGCCCGTTGTCGCGCACATAGTAGGTCCGCATCGGCGGGCCGTCGGGCGTCGACGCAGTCGTCCCTGACGCAGCCAATGCCACGGCGGCCGTCGCCGCGGCAGCCGGAGCTGTGGCGGTCAATACCGCGGCGCCGGCCTCTTGCGCACCGCCTTCGACCGGCTCCTCGCCCTCGGGCGCGTCAAGCGTGCCGATCTCGATGCGGCCGGGCCGATCAGGATCGAGATAATTGACGGCGTTGCCGATCAGGTGACTGAAGATCTGCTCGACCGCGCCCGCATCGCCCCAGGCCGGTGGCAGCTCGGCCACTTCGAGCGCCGCGCCGCGCTCGTCGAGCGTCGGCTGCAGCCGCTCGACGATGCGCTCCACCACACGCCCCACGTTGACGCGCTGCCACTGGTATTCGAGGCGGCCGGCGCGCGAAATGCGCAACAGCGCGTCGATGATCGACGCCGAGCGCGCCACAGCGGTGCGCAGATAGTGCAGCGATTCGCTCAAGTCGCCGTCGAGCACCTCCGCCAGGCGCGCACGGTCGGACGCGCTCACGTGCGCGCCGTCGAGCGTCGTGCGCAATTCATCGCACGATACCTGCAGCTCGCGCGAGAAACCCTGCAGGTTCACGAGCGGCGAGCGCAAATCGTGGGACACGCTGTAGATGAACATCTCGTTGTCCTGCGTCTGCTGCCGCAGGTCGTCGTTCAGACGCGTCAGCTCCTCGGCGCGCGCCTCCAACTTGTCTTTCAGCGCGGCCTGCTCGCCCTCGGCCTGGCGCAGCCGCTCGCTGGTCTGGTGCAGCACCGCATCGAGCTGCGCGATCTCGTCGTCGCCCGAGGCCGGCGTGCCGAGCGATTGGCCGCGCCCCAGGCGCTCCGCCTTGGCCGTTAACGCCCCGAGCCGCCGCCCGATATTGCCCGCGAGCGCGAGCGCCGCCAGCCCCCAGATCAGCATCGAGCCCGCGACGGCCGCGATCAGCGCATTGCGCTGCTCGTCGCGCGTGGCTGCGAGCGCCTGGCTGCGCTCGCCGTCGAGACGCGATTCCTCGACGATGAACGCATCGAGCTGCTGGCGAAACTCCTGGATTTGCGGCGGCAGCGGCGTGCCTTCGAAGGCCGCGAGCACGATCGGACGCTCGCCGTCGGAGAGGGCCTCGTAAACCTGATTGGTCTGTGCGCGGTAGACGTCGACCGCCTCGCGCATGCGGCGCACGCGATCGAGCTGCAGCGGATTGTCGGCGACCAGGCTTTGCAGTTGCGCGAGCCGGTCATTCAAGTCGATCCAGACGGCGTGCTGGTCGATGAACGACGCATCGTCGACGATGATCGCCGCGCGCAGGCGCGATGCCTGGCGCAACAGCGGATCCATGATCGTGGAAGCCTGATAGAGCACCTGTTTGCTGCGCGACGCCCACAGCGCGGCCTGCGCTGCCTGCCCCTGCGTCTCGAACAATACGCCGAGCAACGCAAGCTCGACGATGCTCGGCACGGCAATCAGCAACAAACCTTTGGTGAACAGTTTCATGTGCCCTCGGCAACCCTCTTGACGCGCACGCAACGCATGAGCCGCCCGCTGGCCGATACGGAAGTTGAGCCAAGAAGCCGCAAGGCGCTGATCGCGCGCGGGCATGGCGGCGCACCAGGCGCGCGTGAGCCCGGACCGGCCTATTATCGATGCAGTTTTGAGATATTACTACGGAGCCAATAGAAGCGACTCCGCACAGAAAGATGGCTTTTTTATGTCGTGAAAGCGCACGCGGACGAAACTCAGGCCTATTATTGAGACACACGCCGAATACAGCAGGGAGCGCGATCCGCGGCGATTCGGCAGGCAGCGTGCGAGCATCCGGGGAGCACGGGCGAGACATCGAATCACCGTGAATCCGCCATTCTCGTATGCTATAAAAGATCGACGTGCGGCGCGCGAAGCCGGGAGTGGTCGCATGAGGACGCTGTGTTTCTTGCAATCCTTTTTCAGGCGAATTTTTATGTCCTTCCCGAAAAAGCGTAGGCGCGCGCGAGTGGACAACGAGGAATCGTTCCTCGCTGTGCTGCGTCATTTCAAGCCGTTCGGCCAGCTCGATACGAAGATCGCGCGTGCGCGAGCCCAGGACGAACCAGTTCTCTATGCCCACGTGCTGCCCGGTCTGGATGTGCTGCTCTGTAGCGTGCGCGGCGCGCAACCGCCCTATCCGGCCATCGACGAATTACACCGGCGCTGCATCGAATCGATTGCGAACGCGCTCGAGCAGCCGCTCGACGGGCTCGAAAACGGCGGGTACTGGTACGAAGCCAACGGATTCGGTTTTCTCGTGTTCGCGAGCCGCGCGCGGGCGCGGATTTTGCCCGAGTTCGGTGCAGGCGCCGTGCGGCGCGGCACACGGCGCCAGGATGCGGGAGACGCGGCGCCGCGTTCGTTCCGGTAGTTCGTTCTGGTAGTTCGCTCCGTTAACCAGGCATCGCTAGAAACGCTTCACCGGCCGGCTCAGCGCTTGGGCCGCACCACGTCGATGAACGCGGCGAAGTCCGCGTCCGACAGACCCATCGCCCCCGCGAGCCGCAGCACCTGCTGCACCGCCCCCGACACCGGCATCGCCGCGCCGACTTCGCGCGCGGCATCGGCCACCGTGTCGACATCCTTCTGATACGTCTTCAGCGCGCCGATCGGCGCAAAGCCCGTGCCCGTCATGCGCGGCACGAACGTCTGCAGTAGCGTCGAATCGGCCCATCCGCCCGCGAGCGCTTCGGCGAGACGTGCGGCGTCGATGCCGGAGAGTTGCGCGAGGTTCACCGCTTCGGCGATCGCCGCGATCGTCGCGGAGACGATCGCCTGATTGCACAGCTTGGTCGTCTGGCCGGCGCCGGCCTCGCCCATGTGCGTGACGCGCGCGGCGTAGGCGCGAATGGCCGGCGTGAGCGCCGCGACATCGTCCGCGCGGCCGCCCGCCATCACCGCGAGCGTGCCCGCCTCGGCGCCCGGGACGCCGCCCGATACCGGCGCGTCGACCCAGCCCACGCCCGCGATTGCGGCGCGTTCGGCATACGCGCGCGTGGCCGACGGCGGAATGCTCGAATGGTCGACGATCCAGCGCACGCGGCTCGCACCGGCGTCCGCCGTGTCCTCGCCGATCACGCCGCCGATGCCGAACACGACTTCCTCGACCGCATGCGCGTCGGTCAGGCACAGGAACACCGCTTCCACGCGCGACACCAGCTCGCGCGGCGTATCGACGACATGCGCGCCGTCGGCAGCCAGCGCCTCGGCCTTCGCGCGGGTCCGGTTCCAGACCCACACGGTATGACCCGCGCGCAGCAAGTGCCGAATCATCGGCGCGCCCATGAGCCCGGGGCCGCAAAATCCAATTTCCATTCCCACTCCTCGACTTCGTAAACGTCTATGACCGGAGCCGATCGTACCGGTCGCTATCGGACATACCTCGAGACGGATTTCGCTCGACGGGCCACCATCTCGCTCATTCGACCGGCTCGCTTCCGCGAGCCGTCAGCGGATTGCCGATCGCGTAGAAGTGGCCGCCGGCGACGTAGTGAAGACTGCGCCACGCAGGGTCCGCGCTCTCGAAGTGCCAATGACCCGACGCGAACACGCGCGTATCGGACCACGCCCCGACGACTTCGCCGATAAACAGGTCATACGTCTGCTGGTTGTGGGGTTCGGAAATGAGCTTGCACGCGAGCCACGCCGAGCATCCCGCGACGAACGGCAAGTCATGGCCGTCGATGCCGAACAGCTCCACGCCGGCGCGCGCGAGCTTGCCGGGCTCGTCGGCGAGACTCGCGGTGCCCACCTCGTGCGTCAGCTGCAGTTGCGCGGCCGTCGGCACCTGGATCACGAACGTGCCGCTTTTCTCGACCAGTTCGCGCGTTTTCGCCGTCTTGTCGAGCACGACCGTCAGCTTGGGCGGCGAGAAATCCAGCGCGCACGCCCATGCCGCCGCCATCACGTTGTCCACGCCGTCATAGCGGGCGGACACGAGCACGGTCGGGCCGTGATTGATCAGCCGATGGGCTTTTTTCAGCTCGACCGGAACGATGTAGCTATCCATGCCATTTTTTCCAGAAAGAAAGCCATTCGAAACGGTATGCATTGTTACCGATCTGCGGGCCGTCGAACAAAGTCCGCAGCCCTTCGAGGGGCATTCTAAAATGACCACTACACGGAGGAGGCAACCATGAGCGACCACGTCTACAAGCAGATCGAACTCACCGGCTCGTCCACGCAATCGAGCGACGACGCGATTCGTTGCGCGATTGCGAAGGCGTCGAAGACGCTGCACAACCTGCATTGGTTCCAGGTGACGGACACCCGTGGCCATGTCGAGAACGACAAAGTCGTTCACTGGCAGGTGACGATCAAAGTCGGTCTGCGCATCGACGATTAGCGTCACATCGCGTGCGCGTGCGGCAAATCGAGCGGCAAGCGCGCACGATGACTGACGAGCAACATAAAAGGGCCGCGCCCTTCAAGACGCAGCCCTTGGATGAGCCGTTGCCATCGGCAATGGTAAAACTGCGCGGCGCCGTTGTGAACGACGCCGCGAGGGTAACTAAGCGCGCTTACTTCGGCAGCGCGCCGTCTACACCTTCGACATACCAGTTGAGCCGCTGCAATTCCGGATCGGCAAGCGTCTTGCCGGCCGGCACCTTCACGGCGCCCGTCTGATCCTTGATCGGGCCCGTGAACACGTCCCACTTGCCGCTTGCGAGGTCATCGCGCTTGGCGGCCACCGCCTGCTGCGCATTCGCCGGAATCGCTGCCGTGTTCAGATCCTCGAGATTGACGGCCTTCTGCGGAATGCCCCACCACACCGGCGCGTTCGTCCACTTGCCATCGAGCACTTGCTGAATCGCAGCGTCGTAATAGACGCCCCAATGCGCGACCACCGAACCGAGGTGCGCGTCAGGCCCGAACTTCTTCATGTCCGAATCCCAGCCGAACGCGTGCACGTGCTTCTCGGATGCGGTCGCGAGCGTGGCGCTCGAATCGGTGTTCTGCAAGAGCACGTCGGCGCCCTGGCCGATCAGCGTCTCGGCGGCCTGCTTTTCCTTGCCCGGATCGAACCAGCTGTTGATCCAGATGACCTTCGTATGGATCTTCGGATTCACCGAGCGCGCGCCGAGCGTGTACGCGTTGATGTTGCGCACGACCTCGGGGATCGGCACCGATGCGACGAAGCCGAGCGTGTTCGTCTTCGTCACGTAGCCAGCAGCGACGCCCGCGAGATACGCGCCCTGGTACATGCGCACGTCGTAGGTGCCGAAGTTCGCGGCCTTCTTGTAGCCGGTCGCATGCAGGAACACGGTGTCGGGGAAATCCTTCGCGACCTTCAGCTCGAAGTCCTGATAGCCGAAGCTCGAGCCGATGATGATCTTGTTGCCCTTGCTCGCGAGATCGCGGAACACACGCTCGGAGTCGGCCGATTCCGGCACGTTCTCGACGCGCGTGATCTTGATCTTGTTGCCGAACTTCGCCTCGGCTTCCTTCGAACCGGCGTCGTGCGCGAAGGTCCAGCCCGCGTCGCCCGGGTTGCCGAGGTAGACGAATGCGACGCCCGGCGCGTCGGCGGCTTGTGCGCTCTGCGCAAGGGCACCGCCGAAGGCGAGCACCGCAGCCGCGGCGAACGTGGTCAGCACTTTTCTTCTCATTGGGATTCTCCAGTCGTGTGATTGATGTGCGAAATGAAATGCGAAACGGTTGAAAAACTCAGCGACGCGAAGCTCGTCTCGATGTCTCAAGCAAGCTCAGCTCGTCGCAAAGAACGGCTTGCCGAGCGACGCCGGCGCATTCAGCTTGATCGTGTTCGGATTGCGCGAAATCACGGCGAGCACGACGACGGTCGCGAGGTACGGCAGCATCGCGAGAAACTGCGTCGGCACCGGCACGCCGATCGCTTGCGCGTAAAACTGCAGGCCCATCACCGCGCCGAACAGGAGCGAGCCGATCAAGAGGCGCCCGGGCCGCCACGTCGAGAACACGACGAGCGCGAGCGCGATCCAGCCGTAGCCCGCCGTCAACTGCTCCTGCCACAGATGCAGGTAGACGATCGAGTAATAGCCGCCCGCGAGCCCCGCCATGCCGCCGCCGAACAGCACCGCGCCGTAGCGCACGCCGATCACGGGAAAGCCGACCGAATGCGCGACCTGCGGCGACTCGCCGACGCTGCGCAACACGAGCCCGGCACGCGTGCGATAGAGAAACCAGCCGACCACGCCGAACATCGCGAACGCGAGATAGCCGAGCGGCGTCAGGCTGAAGAACGCGGGCCCGAGCACGGGAATGTGCGAGAGACCCGGAATCGGCCAGACGTCGATCGTCGCGCGCACCGCTGCCGACGTATAAGGCTTGCCGACGTACGCCGACAAGCCGATGCCGAAGATCGTCAGCGACAGGCCCGTGGCGACCTGATTGGCGAGCATCGTGAGCGTGAGGAAGGCGAACAGGAGCGCCATCGCGACGCCCGCCACGATGGCCGCGACGACCCCGAGCCACGGGCTGCCCGTGATCGCGGTAACCGCATAGCCGCTGACGGCGCCCATCAGCATCATCCCTTCGACGCCCAAATTGAGCACACCGGATTTTTCGGTGATGAGTTCGCCGACACCGGCGAGCATCAGCGGAATTGCGGCGATGACGGCGGTCGAGGCGAGCGTGCTGGCTTGTTGAATGTCCATATTGAGAATCGGGTTCTTTCTTGGTCGTGTCGGGTGCGGTGAACGGTGGTCGTTGCGCGTGAGTTGCGTCAGTGGGCTGCAGCAGTCGTTCTGCGCCGCACGCGATAGTTGACGAACAAGTCCGCGCCGAGCAGGCAAAACAGCAAGAGACCCTGGAACACGCCGCTCAATGCTTGCGGCAATTGCAGCGAGGTCTGCACCGATTCGCCGCCGAGATACAGGAGCGCCATCAAGAGGCTCGCGAGCACGATGCCGACCGGATGCAGCCGCCCGACAAACACGACGATGATCGCTGTGAAGCCGTAGCCCGGCGACCACGTCGCCTGCAACTGGCCGATGGGCCCCGCGATCTCGCCCATGCCCGCGAGACCCGCGAAGCCGCCGCTGATGAGGAGCGACGTCCAGATCGTCTTCTTGTCCGAGAAGCCCGCGTAGCGCGCGGCGAGCGGCGCGAGACCGCCCACGTTCATCCGGTACCCGGCGAAGCTCTTGCGAATGAAGATCCACACCAGCGGGATCGCGATCATCGTGAGGAAGATCGACGCGTTCAGACGCGTGCCGCGCAGGAAGTGCCAATGCCAGTCGCCGCCGAACGTCGGGTAGAGCGCGTCCCCGGAAAACATTTCGGAGAGCGGGAAGTTCATCCCTTGCGGATCGCGCCACGGGCCGCTCACGAGGTAGATCAGGAGCTGCGTCGCGACGTAGGTGAGCATCAGGCTCGTCAGGATTTCGCTCGTGTTGAAGCGGCTTTTCAGGAACGCGGGAATCGCGGCCCACACCATGCCGCCGACGATGCCCGCCAGCATCATCAGCGCGAGAATCCACCAGCCGGTCGCTTGATCGAAGTAGATCGCGACGCCGCTCGCCGCGATGCCGCCGAGCAGCATCTGTCCTTCGGCGCCGATGTTCCAGACGTTCGCGCGGTAGCCGATCGCCAGACCCAGGCCGATCAGGCACAGCGGCGACGCCTTGAGCAGCAGCTCGGACCAGCCGTTCACGTTCGACAGCGGATCGATGAAGAACGCGCGCATCGCAGCGACTGGATCCTTGCCGACGAGGCCGAAGATCAGAAAGCCGATCGCGAGCGTCAAAAGCGCGGCGATCAGCGGCACCGCGAGCTGCATCTTGCGGGACGGCGTGGTGCGCGCTTCGAGTTGATAGGGGAAGTGCATGGTTCGGTCTAGGTAGCGTGTCGTTATCTGTGTCGAGGCGCGTTGGCGTTTACCGCCTTGGCATTCGCCGCCGTGCATCTGCGTGATGTGTAGCGACAAGCGCTACGCATGCGCCGGTTCTTCCGCAGGCGGCGGCACGGCCCCGCCCTTGCCGTCGAACAGGCCCGCCATCCACAGGCCGATTTCCTCGGCATTCGTCTCGCCGGTCTTGCGCGACGGCGACAGGCGGCCGCGCGCGAGCACGGCGATCCGGTCGCAGATGTCGAACAGTTCGTCGAGTTCTTCGGAGATCACAAGCACCGCGACGCCACGCGCCGACAAGTCGAGCAGCTGCTGCCGAATGAACGCCGACGCGCCTACGTCGACGCCCCAGGTCGGCTGCGCGACGACGAGCACCTTCGGTGCCTGCAGCATCTCGCGCCCGACGATGAACTTCTGCAGGTTGCCGCCTGACAGCGACTGCGCGAGCGCATCGGGCCCGCCGCAGCGCACGTCGAACGCCTGAATGCAGCGCTCGGCAAAGCCGCGCATCGCCTTCGCGCTGATCCAGCCGGAGCGCACCATCTGCTGGCGGTGTCCCGTGAGCAACGCGTTCTCGGCCAGCGACATCGCGGGCACCGCGCCGCGCCCCAGGCGCTCTTCCGGCACGAACGCGAAGCCGAGCTTGCGCCGGCCGCCCGCGCCGAGCTTGCCTGCGGGCTTGCCGCAGATCGTCACGGCATCGGCGTTCGCCCCGCCGTGTTTTTCGCCCGACAGCGCCGCGAGCAATTCCGCCTGCCCGTTGCCCGACACACCCGCGATGCCGAAGATCTCGCCCGCGTGGACATCGAACGAAACGTTATCGAGCGACGTACCGAACGGATCGTCGCTTGCGACCGACAGCTGCTTCACGCTCAACAGCACGTCGCCCGGCTGATGCGGACGGCGTGTGTAGTCGGGCAGCGAGTGCCCGACCATCAGCTGCGCGAGCGACGCATGCGTCTCGTTGCGCGGCTTCACGTTGCCGGTCACGCGTCCGCCGCGCATCACCGTAGCCGTATCGCAAAGCTCTTGAATCTCGTCGAGCTTGTGGCTGATGTAGAGGATGCTGCAGCCTTCCGCCGCGAGCCGCCGGAGCGTCTCGAAGAGCTTCCGCACCGCTTGCGGCGTGAGCACTGAAGTGGGCTCGTCCATGATCAAAAGGCGCGGGTTCTGCAGCAGGCAGCGCACGATCTCGACGCGCTGCCGCTCGCCGACCGTCAGGCTGTGCACGTGGCGCTGCGGATCGATATCGAGCCCGTACTCGGCCGACACTTCCTTGATGCGCTTGCCGAGCGCCTTCATGTCGAACTTCTCGTCGAGCGCGAGCGCGATGTTCTCGCCGACGGTCAGCGTCTCGAACAGCGAGAAGTGCTGGAACACCATGCCGATGCCGAGCTTGCGCGCGGCGGCCGGATTCGCGATGTCGACGACCTGCCCTTCCCAGCGGATCTCGCCCTCATCGGGCCGCACCGCGCCATAGATGATCTTCATCAGCGTGCTCTTGCCCGCGCCGTTCTCGCCGAGCACCGCGTGGATTTCCCCAGGCGCGACGACGAGGTTCACTTTGTCGTTGGCGCGCACGGCCGGGTATTGCTTGCTGATGCCCGCGAGCGCGAGGCGCGGCACGGCGGAATTCGCGCTTGGCGCCGCCGTATGGCCGTCGAGAGTGGAAGAGTCGCCCATGTGATTCAGTCGTTTAGCCTTAAAACCAACTCGAGTAATTCAACGAATCCAAGTCAAAGCGAAATGCCTTTGAATCGAAAATGAAATGAGACAGTAAGAAATAGCCAATATCGACTCGAATATCCCGCCGCGCCCCGCCATGCGTGGCCATCAGGCGCAATTGCCGGGTGACGATACCCAAATCGGGCCATACCGTCGAGCCATCAAAATTCTCAGAGGAAAACGCGCCGAGCCGCGCCCGGCCGTGCTCTGCGGGTATCCCTCCCTTGACGCATCTTTATAAACATATTAAAAACGATATACCCCCGCCCCTGTTCGATCAGCCCAAATATATAAACCGGAGAAATCATGAGTCAGCAACGCGAGGCGATCGACACTTATTTACTGCGCGTCTTGCACACCCTATTGATGGAACGCAGCGTGACGCGCGCGGCCGTCAAGCTCAATCAGTCGCAACCCGCAATCAGCGCGGCGCTGCGGCGCCTGCGCGACATCACCGGCGACCCGCTGCTCGTGCGCGGCAAATCCGGCATGGTGCCGACCGAATACGGCCTGCGTCTGCTCGAGCCCGTGCAGAACGCGCTGCGCGAAATCGAGCGCATCAAGTTCCAGCAACACAACTTCGATCCGGCCACGTCGATCCGCTGCTATCGGATCGGCTGCCCCGACTACCTGAACGTGCTGTTCGTGCCGACGGTCGTCGAACGTTTCCGCCAAGCCGCGCCGAACGCGACGCTCGAATTTCATTCGCTCGGGCCGGCGTTCGATTACGAACTCGCGCTCGAGGACGGCAAGCTCGACATTGTCGTCGGCAACTGGCCCGAGCCGCCCGAGCAGCTGCACTTGTCGAACCTGTTCGTCGACCAGATCGTGTGCCTCATGAGCAACACGCATCCGTTCGCGAAGCGCGGCAGCCTCACGCTCGACCAATACCTGAACGCCCCGCATCTCGCGCCGACGCCCTACTCGGTCGGCCAGCGTGGCGCGATCGACGTCCACCTCGCGCGCGAGCGGCTCAAGCGCCATGTGGTCGTGACGCTGCCGTACTTCAATTTGGCGCCGTACGTGCTCGTCAAATCCGATCTGATCTTCACGACCACCCGCCTCTTTGCCGACCATTACGCGAAGTTCCTTCCGTTGACGGTTGTCCCGGCGCCGCTCGATTTTCCGCCGATGCAGTACTACCAGTTGTGGCACGAGCGCTGCCACTACTCCGACGAAGTGCGCTGGCTGCGCAGCCTCGTCGCCGATGCGACCAAGACGCTGATCGATCGCCCCTGACGCGAGCCGCGGCCAGCCGCTCGCGTTCGACGCCGGCGGCTCACATGGGCCGCCGGCGTCGAATCGCTCTCAACGCGTCTTCAACTCGCTCTCAGCGCGCCGCTTCGAACAAGTCCTTCGCCAAGCGGTTGTGCCGCTCGATGACCGGCCCCAGATCGACCGTCGCGAGCTGCCCTTCCCGCACCACCACCTTCCCGCCGATCACGCTATACGCCACCTGCGACGGCGCACAGAACACGAGTGCCGCGACCGGATCGTGCAACGCACCCGCAAAGAGCGGCTGGCGCAGGTCGAACGCGACGAAATCGGCCGCCATGCCGGGCGCGAGCGCGCCGATGTCATCGCGATTGAGCACCTTGGCGCCGCCGAGCGTCGCGATTTCGAGCGCCTCGCGCGCCGTCATCGCATCGGGACCGAAGCCGACCCGCTGCAACAGCAGCGCCTGCCGCACTTCGGCGACCATCTGCGCGCCGTCGTTCGATGCCGAGCCGTCGACGCCCAGCCCCACCGGCACGCCCGCCAGGCGCATCTTGCGGATCGGCGCGATGCCGGACGCGAGCCGCATGTTCGAGCACGGACAATGCGCGACGCCCGTGCCGGTGCGCGCGAAGAGCGCGATGCCGGGCTCGTCGAGCTGCACACAGTGCGCGTGCCAGACGTCGTGCCCGACCCAGCCCAGATCCTCGGCATATTCGGCGGGCGTCATGCCGAACTTCTCGCGGCTGTAGGCGATATCGTTGACGTTCTCGGCCAGGTGCGTGTGCAGCGACACGCCGTACTGGCGCGCGAGCACCGCCGCCTCGCGCATCAGATCGCGGCTTACCGAAAACGGCGAGCACGGCGCCACCACGACGCGCAGCATCGCGTAGCGCCCTTCGTCGTGGTACGTCTCGATCAGGCGCTGCGTGTCCTTCAGAATGTCGGCCTCGCGCTCGACGACGGAATCGGGTGGCAGCCCGCCATCCTTCTGTCCGACGCTCATGCTGCCGCGGCTTGCGTGAAAGCGCATGCCGATGCGTTGCGCCGCCGCGATGCTGTCGTCGAGCCGGCTGCCGTTCGGGTAGATGTACAGATGATCGCTCGAGGTCGTGCAGCCCGAGAGCAATAGCTCGGCCATCGCGGTGAGCGTCGAGACTTCGATCATCTCGGGCGTCAGGTTCGCCCAGACCCGGTACAGGTTGGTCAGCCAGCCGAACAGCTCGGCGTCCTGCGCGGCGGGAATCGCGCGCGTCAGGCTTTGGTACATGTGGTGGTGCGTGTTGACGAGCCCGGGAATCACCAGATGCCCGCGCAAGTCCAGCACTTCGTCGGCCGTCTGCGGCAGCTCGGCCGTGGGGCCGACCGCGACGATCCGGTTGTCCTCGATATAAAGGCCCGCGTCGCGCAATTCGCGACGCGCGCCGTCCATCGTCACGAGCACGTCGGCGTGCTTGACGAGCATCGTCTTGCCGCGACTCTTTCCGGAAATGCCGCCGTTGTGAACGGCCGTCGCGCCGGTTTGCTGCTCCATCGTCATTCGTGTCTCCGCTTCAAAGGTGCCTGTCTAGGCGGTAAGCAAAGCCGTCCGAACGCGATTAGCGAGAGCACGCCTGCCGTGCCCTCGCGTTCGTGTCGTTCGAACGCACTGGCCCGGTTACCCAGCGTGCTGCGCCGTCTTCGGGATGCGCAGCCGTGCTGCTGCTGCGCATGTCGCTACGATCTGAAGCCAAAATACCGATGACAATGCGCGCCGGTGCGATACCCGCCCTCACATCCTCAATATATTCATCGAATTTTGGCGTGAATAGGATCAGGAACGGATCGAAAACGGGCGGGTTTACCATGTCTCCGGCACCCCCGGGCGCCTTGCCCGCCAAGGCTTTCGACACCCTGTCATGCGCGGCCTATTATCTTTCTTATCGGTCACGCACAGGCGGCTGCAAATTCCTACAATTGCCCCCACGGCGCTCGCTTCAATTCGCCGACGGGTATGTAGCCACAGCTGATGTGGAGCCTCGATCCGCCGCACATCGTCATTGGATCGAGACGCCGCCGAAACCTCGCATTCATCACAAGGAAAATTGCGAATGGGCAAGCTGACTACCCACGTGCTCGACACCTCGCATGGCCGCCCTGGCGCGGGCATCAAGGTCGAACTCTTTGCGCTTGACGGCGACGCGCGCCGCGCGCTCAAAACCACCACCACCAACGACGACGGTCGCTGCGACGCGCCCCTGCTCGAAGGCGCCGCGCTCGTCCCCGGCGAATACGAACTCGTATTCCACGCCGGCGACTACTTCGCCGCTATCGGCGTGAAAGTGCCCGAGCCGCGCTTCGTCGACCGCGTCGCGCTGCGCTTCGGCATCGCCGATGCCAACGCCCACTATCACGTGCCGCTCCTGGTTTCTCCGTGGGCGTACAGCACGTATCGCGGCAGCTGACACAGACCAGCTGTTTACGGCGCTCATCTCCCCTTTTTCCAATTGAGCGCAGATAACAAATCAGGAGTTTGGAGGCATTAAATGGAAGGCTTTATCACTGACGGACTGAATCTGGTCCTTCGCTGGCTGCACGTCGTCGCCGCAATCGCGTGGATCGGCGAATCGTTCTACTTCGTCGCGCTCGACAACAGTCTCAAACCGCCGACCGACCCGAACCTGCGCAAGCGCGGCGTGTTCGGCGAGCTGTGGCACGTCCACGGCGGCGGCTTCTACAACATGCAAAAGTACACGGTCGCGCCGCCCGAGATGCCGGAAGACCTGCACTGGTCGAAGTGGCCCTCGTACACGACGTGGATGTCGGGCTTCGGGCTCTTCACCGTGCTGTATCTGTTGTCGCCGGAAACCTACCTCATCGACAAGAACGTGCTCGACATGGGCCCGGTCGTCGCGATCTTCTCGGCGCTCGGCTTCCTGATGGGCGGCTGGATCGTCTACGACTCGCTGTGCCGCCTGCTGGTCGGCAAGGACAAGATCCTCGGCGTCTGCGTCGCCACGTATGTCCTGATCGCCATCTGGCTCGCGTGCCACATCTTCGCGGGCCGCGCGGCTTACCTGATCACCGGCGCGATGATGGCGACGATCATGTCGGCGAACGTGTTCTTCGTGATCATCCCCGGCCAGCGCAAGATGGTCGACAAGATGCTCAAGGGCGAAGAGCCGAACCCGATCTACGGCAAGCGCGGCAAGCAGCGCTCGGTGCACAACACCTACTTCACGCTGCCGGTGGTGTTCGCGATGCTGTCGAACCACTACGCGATGACGTACACGCATCCGTTCAACTGGGCGATCCTCGCGATCATCATGGCTGCGGGCGCGATGATCCGTCAGTTCTTCGTGATGCGTCACCGCGGCCAGGTGCTCTGGTACCTGCCGGCGGGCGGCGTCGCGCTGATGGCTGCCGCGCTCGTGTGGATGATGCCGCGCCCGATCACGCCCGAAGCGCAAGCTGCGAACGCGCCGACCGTCAAGGTCGCCGATATCCAGCCCGTGCTGCAGCAGCGCTGCGTGGCCTGCCACTCGGCACACCCGACGCTGATGGGCGCCGCACCCGCCGGCGTGCTGCTCGATACGCCTGACGAGATCTCGAAGAACGCGCAGCGCATCTATCAGCAGGCTGTGACGCTGAAGGCGATGCCGCTCGGCAACGTCACGCACATGACCGACGACGAGCGCATGAAGATCGCCGCGTGGTTCCAGGAAGGCGCGAAGTAAGCGCGATGTGTTGTGCGGAGGGGGCTGAACTCCCTCCGTTGTTGCTGATGTCTGGTATGCAAGGCCCGCTCTCGTAGCGGGCCTTTTCGTTTGATACGCACCGCTCGGTGAGCACTCATGCCGCCGGGACTACTCCGTTCGAACTACTCCCAATAGACGAGCGACACCTCGTCACCCCCTCCCGTTCGGCGAATAGTCAGTTCGCATCGCGCTTTTTACTCTTGGTGCCTATCCGATAACAAGGTTAAGCGCCATGACCACCGCGCCTCCCACGCCCCCCAGCGGCTCGATCAGCAGCCCGGCAACCGCGCCCCCAACCGCCACCGCGCGTGCCTGGCGCGTGCTCGGCGCCAGCACGTTCGCCTTCACGATCTGCTTCGCGATCTGGATGACGTTCGCGATCCTCGGCATTCCGCTCAAGCGCCAGCTCGGCTTGACCGACACCGAGTTCGGCCTCGTCGCCGCCATGCCCGTGCTGACCGGCTCGCTCGCCCGCGTGCCGCTCGGCATCTGGACCGACCGCTACGGCGGCCGCATCGTGTTCTTCCTGACGATGATCGTCACAATCGTGCCGATCTGGCTCATCTCGTACGCCACGCAGCTCTGGCAGTTTCTCGTGCTCGGCCTCTTCGTCGGGATCGCGGGCGCGTCGTTCTCGGTCGGCACGCCCTATGTCGCGCGCTGGTTCCCGAAGGCGCGCCAGGGCTTCGCGATGGGCATCTTCGGCGCGGGCAACTCGGGCGCCGCGATCAACAAGTTCGTCGCACCCGTGCTGATCGTCGCGGCCGGCACCTGGACCATCGTGCCGCACGTCTACGCCGTCGCGATGCTCGTCACGGCGATCGTCTTCTGGCTGTGCACCGCAACCGATCCCTCGCACGCGAGCCAAGGCTCCGCGAGCTTCGCCGCGCAGCTTGCCGTGCTCAAGAAGCCGGCCGTCTGGCGCTATTCGCAGTACTACTCCGTTGTATTCGGCGGCTACGTCGGCCTCTCGCTGTGGCTCCCGCAGTACTACGTGAACCAGTACCACTTCTCGCTGGAGTCCGCGGCGTTCCTCGCGGCCTGCTTCTCGCTGCCCGGCGGCGTGTTGCGCGCGCTCGGCGGCTGGCTTTCCGACCGCTTCGGCGCGTATCAAATCACCTGGGCCGTGATGTGGGTCTCGCTCGCCGCGTTCTTCCTGCTCAGCTATCCCGACACCGACTTCGTCGTGCAAGCGGCCCACGGTCCGCTCTCGCTTCATATCGCCATCGGACCGGTGCTGTTCACGGTGCTGATGTTCGTCGTCGGCATTGCGATGGCGATCGGCAAGGCGTCGGTGTTCAAGTTCGTCTCCGACGAGTTCGCCGGCAACATCGGCGCGGCCTCCGGCATGGTCGGGCTGGCTGGCGGCCTCGCGGGCTTCGCGCTGCCGATCCTGTTCGGCCTGCTCGTCGACGCGACCGGCGTGCGCACCACCTGTTTCATGCTGATGTTCGGCGCGACCGCGATCGCGCTCGTCTGGATGCACTTCTCGTTTCGCGCCGAGGCGGCCGCTCACGCGCAAAGCAAGCCCGGCAAGCTCGCTCTGAAGGAACCCGCGAACTGAATTCATGCGCGCCGCGCGTGCCGGATTCGCGCGCGGCGCCACTCTCAGAGAACCCTCATGTCCAAATACGTCCTCACTACCTGGGAACCCGAAAGCAAGTCTTTCTGGCAATCGCGCGGTCAGTCGATCGCCAATCGCAATCTATGGATCTCGATCCCCGCGCTGATGCTCGCGTTCGCGGTCTGGTCGCTGTGGAGCGTGGTTGTCGTGAGCCTCGGCAAAGCCGGCTTCCATCTCACCAAGAACCAGCTCTTCTGGCTCACCGCGCTGCCTGCGCTGTCGGGCGCAACGCTGCGTATCTTCTATTCGTTCCTCGTGCCGATCTTCGGCGGACGCCGCTTCACAGCGATCTCCACGGCAACGCTGCTGGTGCCCGCGATCGGCATGGGCTTCGCGCTGCGCGATCCGTCCACGGGCTATCCGACGCTGCTCGTGCTCGCGCTCCTGTGCGGTTTCGGCGGGGCCAACTTCAGCTCGTCGATGGCGAACATCAGCTTCTTCTTTCCGAAGGCGCAGAAGGGGCTCGCCACCGGCCTGAACGCCGGCATCGGCAACCTCGGCGTGTCGGTCGTGCAGTTCGTCACGCCGCTCGTGATTTCGTCGGCGGTATTCGGCGCGTTCTCGTTTGCGGGCGACGCGCAGACCTACGTCGCCGACGGCGTGACCAAGAGCCTCTGGTTGCAGAACGCGGGTTTCATCTGGGTGCCGTTCATTGCGCTGTCGGCAATTGCCGCCTGGTTCGGCATGAACGACATCGCCGACGCAAAGGCGTCGTTCGCCGAGCAGGCCGTCATTTTCAAGCGCAAGGACAACTGGCTCATGTGTTGGCTCTATGTCGGCACGTTCGGCTCGTTCATCGGTTTTTCCGCGGGCCTCGCCCTTCTGACGCAATCGCAGTTCCCCTCGATCAATCCGACCGCCTACGCGTTCCTCGGGCCCCTGGCCGGCGCGCTGATGCGTCCGATCGGCGGCTGGATCTCCGACAAGCTCGGCGGCGCCCGCGTCACGCTGTGGACCTTCATCGCGATGATCGCAGCCGTGATCGGCGTGATCCTGTGCCTGCCCGCGAACGGCACGGGCGGTAGTTTTGCCGGCTTCCTCGCGATGTTCATCGCGCTCTTCGCACTGACCGGCATCGGCAACGGCTCGACGTTCCGGATGATTCCCGTGATCTTCGCGACACTCAAGCAGCGTGAAGCCGCCGGCAAGGACGAAGCAGCCCGCAAGCACGCGCAGCACGAGGCAGGCAAGGAATCGGCCGCCGTGCTCGGCTTCTCCGCCGCGCTCGGCGCCTACGGCGGCTTCTTCATTCCGAAGAGCTTCGGCACCTCGCTCGACCTCACGGGTTCGCCCGTCGGCGCGCTCGTCTGCTTCATCGTGTTCTACGTCACGTGCGTCGCGATCACGTGGTTCTTCTACGCGCGCCGCAACGCGCCTATGCCCTGCTGATCGCGCAACGCTTGCCTGGAGAAAATCAATGAGTCATTTCCTCGACCGGCTGAAATTCATGTCCCGCATCAAGTCGACTTACTCGAACGGACATGGCGCGGTCGTCAACGAAGACCGCAAATGGGAAGACGCTTACCGCAACCGCTGGCAGCACGACAAGGTCGTGCGCTCGACGCACGGCGTGAACTGCACGGGCTCGTGCTCGTGGAAGGTCTACGTCAAGAACGGCCTGATCACCTGGGAGACCCAGCAGACCGACTATCCGCGCACGCGTCCGGATCTGCCCAACCACGAGCCGCGCGGCTGCCCGCGAGGCGCGTCGTATAGCTGGTACGTCTACTCTGCGCAGCGCGTGAAGTATCCGATGATTCGGGGCCGGCTGATGGAGATGTGGCGCGAGGCGCGCAAGACGCTCGATCCGGTGGCCGCGTGGGCATCGATCAGCCAGGACCCGGAAAAGGCGCAGCGCTACAAGAGCGTGCGCGGCCTCGGCGGCTTCGTGCGCGCCGACTGGGATACCGCTACCGAGATCGTCGCCGCGGCCAACGCCTACACGATCAAGCGCTACGGCCCGGACCGCGTGATCGGCTTCTCGCCGATTCCGGCGATGTCGATGGTGTCGTATGCCGCGGGCGCGCGCTACCTGAGCCTGATCGGCGGCGCCTGCTTGTCGTTCTACGACTGGTACTGCGACTTGCCTCCCGCCTCGCCGCAAATTTGGGGCGAGCAGACCGACGTGCCCGAATCCGCCGACTGGTACAACTCCACCTACCTGATGGTGTGGGGTTCGAACGTCCCGCAAACGCGCACGCCCGACGCGCATTTCTACACCGAGGTCCGCTACAAGGGCACGAAGACGGTGGCGGTGTCGTCGGACTTCGGCGAGATGGTCAAATTCGGCGACATCTGGCTCGCGCCGAAGCAAGGCACCGACGCAGCGCTCGCGATGGCGATGGGCCATGTCGTGCTCAAGGAGTTTCACGCGAACGGCAAATCGGCCTACTTTCGAGACTACGTGAAGCAGTACACCGACATGCCGATGCTCGTATTGCTTCGCGAGCAGGACGGCGTGCGCGTGCCCGACCAGTTCCTGCGCGCATCGCAGCTTGGCGCGCCGTTCTGCGATGAAAACAACGCGCAGTGGAAAACGCTCGCGATCGACGCCGCGACGAACGAGCTCGTCACGCCCAACGGCACGATCGGCTATCGCTGGGGCGAGGCGAATCACGGCGACGGCAAGCAAACCGGGCGCTGGAACCTCGAAATGAAGGACGGAGGCAGCGGCCGCACGATCGATCCCCGGTTGTCGCTCATCGAAGCGCATGACGAAGTCGTCGACGTCGGCTTCGCCTACTTCGGCGGCGAACACGACGCGCTGCTTGCGCGGCGCGTGCCGGCCAAGCGCATCACGCTCGCCGACGGCACGCGTGCGCTCGTCGCGACGGTCTACGACTTGCAGATGGCGAACTACGGCGTCGATCAGGGCCTCGGCGGCCCGAACGTCGCCGCCTCGTTCGACGACGACGTGCCCTGCACGCCCGCCTGGCAGGAAAAGCACACGAGCGTGCCGCGCAAGCTCGTGATCCAGGTCGCGCGCGAGTTCGCCGACAACGCGGACCGCACGCACGGCAAGAGCATGGTGATCGTCGGCGCGGCGCTGAATCACTGGTACCACAACGACATGATTTACCGCGGCATCATCAATCTGTTGATGATGTGCGGCTGCGTCGGTCAGAGCGGCGGCGGCTGGGCGCACTACGTCGGCCAGGAAAAGCTGCGTCCGCAATTCGGTTGGGCGCCGCTGGCCTTCGCGCTCGACTGGTCGCGTCCGCCGCGCCAGATGAACGGCACATCGTTCTTCTACAACCACACGAGCCAATGGCGTCACGAGAAGATCGGCGTCGACGAGATCCTCGCGCCGACCGCCGACAAGTCGCGCTACGAAGGCTTGTCGATGCTCGATCTCAACGCGAAATCCGAACGCATGGGCTGGCTGCCGTCCGCGCCGCAGCTCGGCGCGAACCCGCTCGACGTCGTCGATGCGGCCAAGCGCGCGGGCAAGGCGCCTGTCGACTACGTCGTCGATCAGTTGAAGTCCGGTGCGCTGAACTTCGCCTGCGACGATCCCGACAACCCGGCGAACTTCCCGCGCAACATGTTCGTCTGGCGCTCGAACATCCTTGGGAGCTCGGGCAAAGGCCACGAGTACTTCCTCAAGTACCTGCTCGGCACGCAGAACGCGCTCTTCAGCGACGAAGGCGATGCGATCAAGCCGTCCGAAGTGAAGCTGCGCGACGCGGCCGAAGGCAAGCTCGATCTCTTGACGGTGCTCGACTTCCGGATGAGCACGACGTGTCTCTACGGCGACGTCGTGCTGCCCACCGCGACGTGGTACGAAAAGGACGACTTGAACACGTCCGACATGCACCCGTTCATCCATCCGTTGTCGGAAGCGGTGCAGCCGCTGTGGGAAAGCAAGAGCGATTGGGAAATCTACAAAGCGATTGCGAAGAAATTCTCCGAGATCGCGGGCCCCTATCTCGGCACGCGTACCGACCTTGTCTGCACGCCGCTCATGCACGACACGCCGGGCGAACTTGGCCAGCCGTTCGAGCCGAAGGACTGGAAGCATGGCGAATGCGAGCTGATCCCGGGCAAGACCGCGCCCGCGATGACGCTTGTCGAGCGTAACTACGCCGACGTCTATAAGAAATTCACCTCGGTGGGGCCGCTGCTCGACAAGCTCGGCAACGGCGGCAAGGGCATCAACTGGAACACCGAGCATGAAGTTGCGGAACTCGGTTGCTTGTCTCACACGGTGACCGAACCCGGCGTGAGCGAAGGCCGCCCGCGTTTGAACACCGCGATCGACGCCGCCGAGATGATCCTTACCTTCGCGCCCGAGACCAACGGTCACGTCGCCGTGAAGGCATGGGAAGCGCTCTCGAAGATCACGGGCCGCGAGCACACCCACCTGGCCGAAGGCCGCGAGCACGAGAAGATCCGTTTCCGCGACGTGCAGGCACAGCCGCGCAAGATCATCTCCGCGCCGACCTGGTCCGGCCTCGAATCCGAAGAAGTGAGCTACAACGCGGGCTATACCAACGTCCACGAGCTGATCCCCTGGCGCACGCTGACCGGCCGCCAGCAGTTCTATCAAGACCATCGCTGGATGCTCGATTTCGGCGAAGGCTCGTGCAGCTACAAGCCGGCCATCGATACGAAGACGATCGAGCCGATGAAGGGCTTCAAGCCGAACGGCGAGCGCGAGCTCGTGCTGAACTGGATCACGCCGCATCAGAAATGGGGCATCCACTCGACCTATAGCGACAACCTGCGCATGCTCACGCTCTCGCGCGGCGGCCCGCACGTGTGGGTGTCCGAGGCCGAAGCGAAGGAAGCGGGCCTCGTCGACAACGACTGGGTCGAAGTGTTCAACGTGAACGGCACGCTGACGGCGCGCGTGGTCGTGAGCCAGCGCGTGCCGCGCGGCATGTGCCTCATGTATCACGCGCAGGAAAAGATCGTAAACGTGCCCGGCGCGGAAACGAGCGGCATGCGCGGCGGCATTCACAACTCGGTGACGCGCGCCGTGCTCAAGCCCACGCACATGATCGGCGGCTACGCGCAGCAGGCGTACGGGTTCAACTACTACGGGACCATCGGCAGCAATCGCGACGAGTTCGTGATCGTGCGCAAGATGAAAAAAGTCGAGTGGCTCGAAGGCCCGCTCAACGAAGAGGTGAAATCATGAAAATCCGCGCGCAAATCGCGATGGTCTTGAATCTCGACAAGTGCATCGGCTGCCATACCTGCTCGGTCACCTGCAAGAACGTCTGGACCTCGCGCGACGGCGTCGAGTACGCATGGTTCAACAACGTCGAGACCAAGCCCGGCATCGGCTATCCGAAGGAATGGGAGAACCAGGACAAATGGAACGGCGGCTGGGTACGCAACCCCGACGGCAAGATCGCCCCGCGCCAAGGCCCGAAGCTCAAGATTCTCGCGAACCTGTTCGCCAACCCGAACCTGCCCGGCATCGACGAATACTACGAGCCGTTCACATTCGACTACGAGCATCTGCAAAAGGCGCCGCTCTCCGAAACACCGCCGACCGCACGCCCGGTATCGCTCCTGACCGGCAAGAAGATGCCGAAAATCGAATGGGGTCCGAATTGGGAAGACGACCTCGGCGGCGAATTCAGCTCGCGCAGCCGCGACATGCTGTTCGAGAACGTGCAGAAAGAGATGTACTCGACGTTCGAGAACACCTTCATGATGTATTTGCCACGCTTGTGCGAGCACTGCCTGAACCCGACGTGCGTCGCGTCGTGCCCGTCCGGCTCGATCTACAAGCGCGAGGAAGACGGCGTCGTGCTCGTCGATCAGGACAAGTGCCGCGGCTGGCGCATGTGCATGTCGGGGTGCCCGTACAAGAAGATCTACTTCAACTGGAAGAGCGGCAAGGCCGAGAAGTGCATCTTCTGCTATCCGCGCATCGAGGCTGGACAGCCGACGGTCTGCTCGGAAACGTGCGTCGGGCGCATCCGCTATCTCGGCGTGATGCTGTACGACGCCGACAAGATCGAAGCCGCAGCATCGGCCGAGCAGACGACAGACCTCTACCGCGCCCAACTCGATCTCTTTCTCGATCCGCACGACCCCAAGGTCCGCGCGGAAGCGCTGAGCCAAGGGATCCCGCAAAGCTGGATCGATGCGGCCATCGCTTCGCCCGTCTACAAGATGGCCTGCGAATGGAAAGTGGCGTTCCCGCTGCATCCCGAGTACCGAACTCTGCCGATGGTCTGGTACATCCCGCCGCTCTCGCCGATCCAGTCCGCCGCGGACGCCGGGCACATCGGCATGGACGGCGTCATTCCCGACGTCGATAGCCTGCGCATTCCGCTGCGCTATCTGGCGAACCTGCTGACGGCGGGCGACGAGGCGCCGGTGCGCTCCGCCCTGCGCCGCATGCTGACGATGCGCGCCTACAAGCGCGCGCAAACCGTTCACGGCAAGGCGGACGAAGCACCTTTGCATGCCGCCGGCCTCACGCCCGCGCAAGTCGAGGACATGTACCAGATCATGGCGATCGCCAATTACGAGGACCGCTTCGTCGTGCCGTCATCGCATAAGGAGATGGCGGAAGACAGCTTCGACGAGAAAGGAAGCTGCGGCTTCACGTTCGGCAACGGCTGCTCGGGCGGCACATCGCCAGGGTCGCTGTTCGGCAAGAAGGAACGCGCAGACGTCGTCTACGCGGACTTGCCGAAATCGCGCAAGGCCGTCGCGGGCGGCGATGGATCGGACCGCTGAACACTCGATACAGGACGCATTCACCATGCAGATCTATTCCATCCTCTCCGCGCTGCTCACCTACCCGGAAGCGCCGCTTGTGGACGCGCTGCCGGAAATCGACGCGGCGCTTGAAGGTTATCCCGATGCGAAGCGCACGCTTGCGCCGCTCATCGCCCTGTTGCGCGACGAGCGGCTCATCGAATTGCAGCAGAACTACGTCGCGACCTTCGACCGCAATCCCGCGCATTCGCTGCATCTGTTCGAGCACGTCCACGGCGAGAGCCGCGATCGCGGGCAGGCGATGGTCGACCTGCTCGACGAGTACCGCCGTCACGGCTTCGACATGGCGACGAACGAGTTGCCCGACTACGTGCCGCTCTTTCTCGAAGTGCTCGGTGCGCTCGACGAAGCCGCCGCGCTCGCGCTGCTCGACGACGCGATCCACATTCTTGCGGCCATCGGCGAGCGGCTGGAGCGCAACGAAAGCCCGTATGCCTCAGTGTTCGCCGTGCTGCGCGCGGCGAGCCGCGTCGAACCGCGCCCCGCTCCCGTCGCGCCGATCCGCAGCATGGACGAAGCGCTCGAACATTTCGGCCCTGGTGCAGACGGCATCGAACCGCTCTTGAAAACCGGCCTGAACGCCAACACCGCGCAAACCCTGCACTTCTATCCGCGTGCGAACAACGCAAACCGCACGCGTCTCGAAAAGGAATCGCGATGAACACGCTCAATCAATTCTTCTTCGGCATCTATCCGTATATCGCGGCCGCCATCTTTCTGTTCGGCAGCCTCGCGCGCTTCGAGCGCGAGCAGTACACGTGGAAAACCGACAGCACCCAGCTCGTCGAACGCGGCAACCTGCGGCTTGGCAACATCCTGTTCCATATCGGCATCCTCGGGCTCTTTTTCGGGCATCTGGCCGGGCTCCTGACGCCCGTCGCGGTGTGGGACTGGCTCGGCGTCGAGCACAGCTTCAAGCAAGCGGTCGCGATGATCGCGGGCGGCGTCATAGGCACGCTCTGCCTTGCGGGTCTCCTGATCCTGCTGCACCGGAGGCTGTCGAGCCCACGCTTGCGCGCGATGACCAGCGTCGGCGACAAGGTGCTCCTGCTGTGGATTTTTCTGACGCTGCTGCTCGGCTTGTCGACGATCGCGTCGTCCGCCGGGCATATGGACGGTCACATGATGGTGCAGCTCATGACCTGGGCCCAGCATGTCGTCACGTTCCGGGGTGATGCGGCGAGCTACGTCAGCGAGGCGCCGCTCGTGTTCCGGTTGCACCTGTTCATGGGCATGACGCTCTTCGTGATCTTCCCGTTCACGCGGCTCGTGCATATCTGGAGCGGATTCGCATCGGTGACCTATCTGGCGCGTGCGTGGCAGCTCGTGCGCAGCCGATAAGGCGCTCGGCGCCTCCCCTGAGCAAGGCCGCCAATCCTTGATTCACATCAAGTTAATTGGGGGCCACCTTCTACGCATACGCATATGGCATCTCATAATGGGGACCGATATGCCAGATAACTGAGCGTGAGCCGATCGTGTCCCCTCCTGCGCCCGTCGATGTGCCTTTTTCGCCTCCGTTCCGACAGCGGCTCTCGACGCGCGTCATCACGCTTTCCACATGCGTACTGGCGCTCGTTTTGACGATGATCGGCGGCACGCTCTGGCTCTCGTGGAAGCTCGAAGGCGCGGCAGCCGCCATCAACGACGCGGGCAGTCTGCGCATGCGGGCAGGCATCATCGCGCTCGCGCTCGACGATGCCGCCGCAGGACACGCATTCAAGCTGAGCGAGCAGATCGCGCAGGTCGACGCGACGCTCGTCCACCTCCGTCGCGGCGACCCGGCGCGCCCTCTGCTCCTGCCGGGCAGCCGCCGCATTCAGGAGCAGTTCGAACGCGTCGTGCGTTCATGGGAGCAGCAGCTCAAACCGGCCATTGCCGCCGACCTGAGCCAGCGTACCGCCGAGTCACGCTATCTCGCCGAGGTCCGCGGCTTCATCGACGAAGCCAATTCCCTCGTCAGCCTGATCGAGCACGACAACGCGCAGAAAACCGCGCTGTTGCGGATGTCGCAGATCACGCTGGCCGCGTTGTCGTGCATCGGCACCGTCGCGATCGTCTACCTGCTGTACCTATGGTTCATCATGCCGGTGCAGCGCCTGCAGGCGGGGCTCTCGTCGATCGAAGCGCGGCAATTCGGCGTCCGTCTGCCAGTCGACACACGCGATGAATTCGGCCATCTCGCCTATGGCTTCAATCGCATGGCCGAAGACCTGCAGGCCTTCTATCAGGACCTCGAAGCACGCGTCGACGCCAAAACCATCGAGCTCGAAGCCCAAAACCGGGAACTCACGACCCTTTATGAGATGACTGCGTTCCTCAGCCTCCCACACGAAGCCGACGCGATGTGCCGCGGGTTCCTGACACGCCTGATGCACCAGTTCAACGCGGACGCGGGCTCGGTGCGCATTGTTTCGGCCGACGACAAACGGCTGCACCTGATCGCCTCGGAAGGCTTCTCGAACGCACTCGCCGAAGTGGAACATTGCCTGCCCGCGGGTACGTGCACGTGCGGCGAAGCCGCCGACAACGGCGTCGCGATCGTTCACGATATGCGCCGGACTCCCCCACCGCGACCGGCTCGGCTCACACGGAATTGCCGCGACGAGGGGTTTGTCAGCGTCGCTGCGTTCGGCATCGCGTACCAAGAGAACCAACTGGGCTCGTTCTCGCTGCATTTCCGGCGCGAGCGACCAATCCCCGCGTCGGAGCGCCAACTTCTCGAAACGCTCGGGCAGCACCTCGGCATCGCCTTGCAGTACCGCAGGCTCGTCGCGGTGGCGCGCCAGCTGGCGGTCGCCGAGGAACGCAACCTCGTTGCCCAGGGCTTGCACGACAGCATTGCCCAAGGGCTCAATTTCCTCAAAATGCAGCTTCATCTGCTCGACGCCGCTGTGACCAGCGGGGATCTGGACGAGACACGGGAAATCGTTCCGCTTCTGCGCGGCGGCCTCGATGAAAGCTACGACGATGTGCGCGAGTTGCTGCTCAATTTCCGCAGCCGCCTCGCCAACGGCGAATTGAAACCTGCCGTGCTGGATACGCTGGCGCGTTTCGAGCGCCAATCCGGCCTCGCGGTGAAGCTCGACTACGACGAAGGCGGCGGCCCGCCGCTTGCGCCCGATCTGCAATTACAGGTTCTGTTCATTCTGCAAGAGACCTTGTCGAACGTGCGCAAGCATGCGGAGGCGCAACACGTGGACGTGAAGATCGTCAACGCGCGCGATTTTCTGCTTGTCGTCGAGGACGACGGGCAAGGCTACGACCCGTCCGAAATCGCGGCGCGCGGCGAGACGCATGTGGGCTTCCACATCATGCGCGAACGCGCGAGCCGTCTGAACGCGACGCTGCGTCTCGACAGCACGCCTGGGCGCGGGGCGCGCGTCGAACTGTTGTTACCCGCGAGCCGGCGTCACGCCGCTTAGATTCGCGACTTTCTTCAACCCATTCATTCATCGTTTGCAGGCGGTAGCATGACCATTCGCATTCTTCTGATCGACGACCACACGCTGTTTCGCTCCGGCGTGCGCGCCTTGCTGCAGCGGCAGGCGGACTTCAGTGTCGTCGACGAAGCCGCGGATGGACTCGAAGGCGTCAAGCGCGCCAAGCAGCATCGCCCGGATGTCATCCTGCTCGACCTCAACATGCCGGGGCTTTCCGGACGCCAAACCTTGCAGTTGCTGAGGCAGGACGTGCCCGAATCCGCAGTCGTGATGCTGACCGTGTCCGAGGACATCGACGAACTGACCATGGCGCTTCAGGAGGGCGCGCACGGCTATCTGCTGAAGAGCATCGAAGCCGAGACGCTTGCCGATGCGATTCGCAAGGCCGCGAGCGGGCAGGCGGTCATCGCCGACGACATGACGGCGAAGCTCGTCGCGCAAATGCGCCGCCCCGCTGCCTCGCCTCCCACGCCACCGGAAAACGCGGCCGATACGCTCACGCCTCGCGAGCGCGACATCATGCGCGGCCTCGCTCGCGGCGCAAGCAACAAGGAGATTGCACGTGAGCTCGACGTCGCCGAGAGCACCGTCAAGATTCACGTCCGCAACATTCTGCGCAAACTGCAGCTGACTAGCCGGGTTCAGGTGGCGCTTTATGCCGTCGAGCACGAATTGGCGCCTGCCAATGCGCAACCTTGAGGGCGAGGCGAGCGCCGCGCACTGCGCATCCGCTCGATGCGGGGACAAGCCAGGACGATAAGGAACCGGCGAAGCAATGAAAAACGCCCACGGCATACCGTGGGCGTCGATCGCACTGCTATAGAAGAAGGCAAGCCGTCTGCCTCTTCATCCTTCACACGCGGGCCATCAGCCCGCTAACGAGCCTCAAGCCGTCACCGCACTCAACGCATCTTCAGTCAGCCACAGCGACTCGGCCAAATCCTGCTCGTTCAGGTTGAGCCCATCGCCACCACGATCGACGACGATGAAATCGCTCACGTCGCCAAGCGCAATCAGCGGATGGTGCCAGACACCCTTCGCGTAGTTCACGCCCTGCCAGCCGCTCGTCACAAACGCGCGGATCTTGGCCGGATCGAGATCGCCCGCAGGCGCGACGACGACGAGATACGGCTTGTCGTTGAGCGGCACGAAGGCTTGGCTGCCGAGCGGATGGCGCTCGAGCATCTTGATTTCGAACGGCAGCGTGCGCGGCTGCCCGCGAAACAGGTTCACGAGCGTGCGGCCACCTTCGTCGTTGACATCCACTTTCGCGAGATCGTGATAGCGGATCGTCGTGCCGAGATTGATCGGAATCTGCTTCGCGCCTTCCAGTTCGACGACGTCGCCGAAGGGCGCAAACGCCTCGCGCGTGAGCGGTTCGATTGCGAGCGATTTCATGTCCACCTCAGTCCAACGTGCCCCACAGACGCAGGCGCGATACGCCGCCGTCCGGGATGATGTTCAGTCGCACGTGCGTAACCGGGCCGAGCGCCGCGACTTCGCTTTCGAAGTAGTGCTGCTTGTCCATCTGCAGCTTCTGTTCGCCAAGCAGAACCGGCCAGAACATCGCCTGCGTGATGAGCGAGCTGTCGGTGCCACCTTGCACGTAGGCCGCCTGGACCGAGCAGCGGTCCGGATAGTTGCCCTTGAAGTGCGCGGTGTCGACTTCGATCTTCTTGATGATGCCCGGCTGCGCGAGCGCGATGATCGCCCAGTCGTTGCCCGGCTCGCGGCGGCGTCGCGTTTCCCAGCCGTCGCCCATGTTCACGCCGCGGCCCGGCATCAGGATGTTCGACGCCACGCCGAAGTGCTGGTTGTTCGCGGCGACCACGTAGGCGCCGTTTTCCATCGCGGCCAGATCGAACTGCTCGCTGCGGCTCGCGCCGGCCCAATCGACTTGCGGCTGGCCGTAGACGCGCAGACGCGCGATGCCGCCGTCCGGGTAGATGTTCACGCGCAGGTGCGTGTAGGCGCCCGTGTCGGTCACGTCCACGTAGTGGTGGCTATTGCCTTGGAGCGTCGTCGACGGAACGATCTCGACCCATTGCGTCGACGCGTTCGGTGCGCCGTCCACGACGCGCGCCGCCTCGACCGAAGCGGCCGGCGGGAAGTTGCCGGTGAAGTGGCTCGTGTCGAGGTCGAGACCCTTGATGACGCCCGGACGCGCGAGCTTCACGACGCACCAGTCGTAGCCGGTCGTACGCTTGCGGCGCGTTTCCCAGCCGTCCATCCACTTGCCGTGGTCGTCGTACTTGCCGGGGATGAACACAGCCGGCTCCGGGTTCAGCATGCGGTCTTTCGGCGCGAAGAAATCGTCACTTGCTTCGAGCGCCTGTGCCCCGAGACGCGGGTCCGCCAGGTTCACATAGCGGCGCGTGAAATCGGGAGCGTTGGGGTCGAGAGTCGGGAGAGCCATTGTTGTCGTCCTTCCAGTCTGTTTATCTTTGAGAAAACACCCGCGTGGAGCGGGTCCTGCGAAGCCGGCGCGGTGAATGCCGCGCGAGTCCGCGCGGCGATCCAAGCGTCGTTAAGCGTCTGTCGTTAAACGTCAATAAGCGTCGTCAAGCGCCGGCCAGATCGTCGAGCCGGAAACGCGCGATGCGGTAAATCTGGTCCAGGCTCGCACGCATTTCGTCGGCGCGGCTGTTGTTCACGCGCGATTCGAAGTTGGCGATGATCCCGTGACGGTCATAGCCGCGCACCGCGAGAATGAACGGAAAGCCGAACTTCTCGCGATACGCGCGGTTCAGGTTCTGCAGCTTGTCGAACTCTTCCTGCGTGCATTGCGCGAGACCGGCGCCGCTTTGCTCGCGCGTCGACTCCTCAGTCAATTCGCCACGTACCGCAGCCTTGCCCGCCAATTCCGGGTGAGCGTTGATGAGCGCGAGCTGCTTGTCCTCACCCGCCGCTTCGACGATGCCCGACATGGTCTTGTGCAGCGTGTCGACACTCGCGTACGGGCGCTTGCCCGCCGCTTCGACCGCCACCCACGGCGAGTGCTCGAAGATGCCCGAGAGCGCCGCCGTAAAGGCGTCGGTCGACATCGTGTTCAGTTGTTCCAAGGTGTATCGCATCGCTTTCATGCGGCTGCCCCGCCGTTCGTCTGGGATTGATAGGGATGATGTTCGCGCCAGTGCTTGGCGATATCGACACGCCGCGTGACCCACACGCGGTCGTGCTTTTCGATGTGATCGAGGAAGCGCTGCAGCGCGCGGAAGCGGCCGGGACGGCCGAGCAGCCGGCAGTGCATGCCGATCGACAGCATCTTCGGCGCTTCGTCGCCCTCTTCGTAGAGCACGTCGAACGCGTCGCGCAGGTACGTGAAAAAGTGGTCCGCCGTGTTGAAGCCTTGCGGCGAGGCGAAGCGCATGTCGTTGGTGTCGAGCGTGTACGGCACGATCAGTTGCGGCTTGTTCTCGCCGCCCGTCACTTCGACGTCCATCCAGAACGGCAGATCGTCGCCGTAGTAATCGGAGTCGTAGAGGAAGCCGCCGTATTCCGCGACGAGGCGATGCGTGTTGGGGCTGTCGCGCCCGGTGTACCAGCCGAGCGGCCGCACGCCGGTCACGCGCTCGATCGTTTCCATGCCGACGCGCATCAGTTCCGCCTCACGCTCCGGCGACATGTCCTGGTAGTGAATCCAGCGGTGCCCGTGGCACGCGATCTCGTGGCCCAGTTCGACGAACGCGCGGGAGAGTTCCGGATGACGCTCCATCGCCATGCCGACGCCGAATACCGTCAGCGGCAGCTTGCGCTTTTCGAACTCGCGCAGAATGCGCCAGACGCCCGCACGCGAACCGTACTCATAGATCGATTCCATGCTCATGTGCCGCGCCGGATAAGACGCCGCGCCGACGATCTCGGAGAGGAATTGCTCGGACCCCGGATCGCCGTGCAGCACGCAGTTTTCGCCGCCCTCTTCGTAATTGAGCACGAATTGGACGGCCACGCGCGCGCGGCCGGGCCAATTGGCCTGCACCGGATAGCGGCCGTAGCCGATCAGGTCGCGGGGATAGTTGGGATCGAGTGGCATGGTTCGAAAAACCTTAGTGCGGGCTGAGTGCAGACTTACTGCAGATATACGCACGGGACGGGAGACGCGCAGGAATCCAGGGCCGTGTAACTGGGCTTGTGCACCTCGAAAATGTGCGGAAATCCAGGCATTTTCGAGGTGCACCAGGATTGAGGCAGTGTAGCGAAAAGGTCCGGGTGCGCCCATACACCCGGACGGATAGTGCGGGTCAGACTGAGTGTATGTGCGGCGCAGCAACGGCCTTGTCGGCTGGGCCTGAGGCCGGGTTTTCCCCAGGTTTCGCCACCGGCGCGGCCCGATGCGCGACTGCCTTCGGGCGCGTGATCGCGGGCGCCGGGCTGAAGCGCTCGAACGCGCCGTCGTAGCGCTTCGGCAGCGGCCGGGCGTAGTCGCCGCGCTTCGCCGTGAAGAGCTTCAGCGCGACGAGCGCCTCGACCCATTTGACCGCCGCCGTCACGCCCTCCACGACCGGCGCGCCGATCGCATCCTCGATTTCCGCGCACAACTCCGCCATGCCGGCGCAGCCGAGCACGATCGCGTCCGAGCCGTCCTCGTCGAGCGCGCGGCGGCACTCGTCGGTGATGATCCGACGCGCGGACGAGCCGGGGCGGTCGAGATCGAGCACGGCCACGTCGGTGGCGCGGACGTTGCGGCAAAACCGCTCCATCCCATAGCGCTCGGCAAGATGCCACGCCATCCCGCAGGTGCGGGCAAGCGTCGTCACGACCGAGAAACCCGGCGCCAGCACGCTCGCCGCGTGCATCGCCGCCTCGGCGATGCCGATCACCGGCCCGCGCGCCGTTTCGCGCGCCGCGTACAGCCCCGGGTCGCCGAAGCACGCAATCACGTAGCCGTCGAAGCCCTCGCGTTCGCCCGCGCTGATTTCGGCCAGCAGGCCCGGCGTGGCGAGCGCCTCGTCGTAGTAGCCTTCGATCGATGGCGGCCCCATCGTCGGGCTCACCGCCACGACCTCGGTGCCGCTCGCCGCGACGCTCGCGGCGCAGCGCCCCATCGCCTCGGTCATCCGCTGGGTGGTATTGGGGTTGATCAGTTTGATTCGCATGTCCGTTCTCTGCTTGACTGTGAATGGCTTCGTGCTTATTTCGAGCGCGCGAGGAGCCGATAGACGACAGCACCCACCAGCACGCCGACGAACCACGAGTAGTTCGCCGCCCCCTGCAATGCCGGGATCAACACGCAGGCCATCGCGATCGCTGCGGCAGGCAAGAGCGCGAACACCGCGCGATAGTTGACGCCGTTGCGATACCAGTACGCGCCCTTCTCCGAGACCGAATAGAGATCGTCGAGCACGACCTTCTGGCGCTTGACCAGGTAGAAGTCGACGATCAGCACGCCGTAGAGCGGTCCGATGAAGCAGCCGAGCACATCGAGCGTGTAATGGATCACGGCCGGGTTGTTAAAGAGATTCCACGGCGTGATGAAGATCGATGCGACCGCCGCCAGCATCCCGCCCGCGCGCCAGCTGATGAGGCGCGGCGCGACGTTCGAGAAGTCGAACGCGGGCGACACGAAGTTCGCGACGATGTTGATGCCGATCGTGGCGATCGTGAAGGTCAGCGCGCCGAGGATCACCGCGGTCGGATAGTCGATGCGGCCCACGGTTTCGACCGGATCGGTAATCAGTTCTCCGAACACCGGCAGCGTCGCTGCCGTCGTGACGACCGTCACGAGCGAGAACATGAGGAAGTTCACCGGCAGGCCCCAGAAGTTGCCGCGCTTCACGCTGCGGAAGCTCTTGCTGTAGCGAGAGAAGTCGCCGAAGTTCAGCATCGGGCCCGAGAAGTAAGAGACGACGAGCGAGATCGCCGTGATCATCACCGGCACGACTTCGAGACCGTGATACTTCACGCCGCCGAGGTTCAGGCCGATGTTGCGCCAGCCCGCGCGCCAGATCATGTAGCCGGCCAGAATGAACATCACGACATAGACGGCAGGGCCGGCAAAGTCGATGAACTTCTTGATCGTCTCCATCCCGTTCCAGAACACGAGCGCCTGCAGCACCCACAGCAGCATGAAGCCGGCCCAGCCGAGCGTCGACAGGCCTGCGAAGCCGTGGTGGTGCACATCCGCGTACGGCAGCAACTGCGGGACGAACTTGAGCACGACGATCACGAGCGCGCTCGAAGCCAGATACGTTTGGATGCCATACCACGCTACCGCAATCAGCCCGCGAATCACGGCGGGGACGTTCGCGCCAAGCACGCCGAACGTCGCCCGGCACGCGACTGGATACGGCACGCCGTTCATCTGGCTCGGCTTTGCGATCAGGTTGCAGAACACGTTGACGATACCGATGCCGACCAGCAGCGCCACCAGCACCTGCCAGCTCGTCAGGCCCAGCGCGAAGAGACTCCCCGCGAACACATAGCCGCCGACGCTGTGCACATCCGACATCCAGAACGCGAAGATGTTGTAAGCGCCCCAGCTTTGATGCCGCAGCGGCGCGAGGTCTTCGTTGTAGAGACGCTCGCTGTAACCTGCCGGCAGATGCGCGCCGCTGTGGGCGCCGTCTGCCTCGCTCGCGCCGAACGCCGGCATCGCGGGACCCTCTTGTGTTGCACTGAACTGAGCCATGACCTCTCCTTGATGAGTGTCGATCGATTGACATTCGAAAGTCGATTCGTCCGACGCCATGCCGTGACAGTCCATCAGGACCACTAACGGCAGGGTCGCCAACGCCGCGGTTGTCTCCGTACTTACGTACTTGTGTTTTTCGCTACGACGCAGGCCGCGGGCCTCGCCATTGCGTTGGGTAGGCGCCGAACCGGGGGGTGGTCCGGCGCCAGGTCTTTCATTTACCGCTCGATTCCGATCCGGCAAGCGTTCCGAAGACTTCGCGCAGATCGGCCGCGCCTTGTGCCGGGCGGTTGAGCATCTTCAATTCGACGCTTTGCAGATGGCTCGACATCAACGTCGCCGCTTGCTTCGCATCGCCTGCCTCGATCGCCGCGAGGATCGCTTCGTGGTCCTCGAACGAGCACGCGCTGCGTCCAAGGGATTCGTACAGGGCCGAAATCAGCGTCGAGCGCGCGACCAATCCGTCTAAACAATCGCACAACACCGTGTTACCGGTCAGCGCGGCAAGCTCCGTGTGGAACTCACCCGAAAGCCGGATCCACGCCGGGAAATCGCGACTCTCGAACGCCTTGCGCTCGCGTCCGATCATGCCGCCGATCGTCTTCAGGCGCCGCGCGCCGTGGGCGTGCTCCGCGCAAACCCGCTCAACCACCGCCAGCTCGATGATCCGGCGCATCTCGAACACCTCGTGCACTTCCTGAAGCGACGGGCTGGCCACGAAGGCGCCGCGATTCGGCTCCAGGTCGACCAGGTGATCGGTCGCCAATTGGGTGAGCGCCTGGCGGATCGGCCCGCGCTTCACACCGAATACTTCGCATAACTGCGCTTCGGTCAACTTCGCGCCGGGTGCGAGGCGGTGCTCGAGGATCGCGGCGCGAATGCGCTCGGCGATCGCCTCGGGTTTCATTCCGCCGGACTCGGCAAGTTGTTTCGTGTCGGACATCATGTGCGTCTCAATATGGGTTGTATCCTAGATTGGACATTAAAATTGTCAACAATTTTTTTGGCGATTTTCAACAATTCACTGCGCGGCGGGCTTGTAGAGGATGTGCCAGGCAGGCGGGCGTGCTCTAAAAGCGTACTTAAATCCTAAACCGTTACGCGTCGTCGCCCGCCATTTTGTCAACAATTAGGCGCGATTGATAGGGCTCGAGCGTCGCTATGGGCGCTTGATTGGCAGACAGTTAGTTGCGCAAGTGGGCGATAAAAAAGGCGGGAAACATCCCGCCTTCTCGACCCTGCCCCGATCCGCCCTGCTCCCGGCCTAGCTCAGATGCGGGTAATCCGAAGCCGTCAGCCTGAAGCCGTGCTGATTCGCGACCAAATGCGCCTTCGCGCCAACCGGGACCGTCACCATGTTGTCGATATGGCCGAACGGCAGCCCCGTGATCACCGGAATGCCGATCACCGAGCGGATCTGCTCGATCATCGAGTGCAGATCGTAGCCGTTGTCGTAGTCGAACGCCTGCCCGCCCGAGAAATCGCCCAGCACCAGTGCCTGCTGCTCCGCCAGGATGCCGGCCAGGTGCAGTTGATAGATGAGGCGTTCGATCCGGAACGGCTGCTCGTTCACGTCTTCGAGAAACAGGATGCCGCCCTGCACGGGCGGCATATACGGCGTGCCGACCAGCGCCGCGATCGTCGCCAGATTGCCGCCCCAGAGCGTGCCGGTCACGTCGACCGTTTGCGTCTGCGGGACGTCGACCACGAGCGTGAAGGAAGGCTTCGTGACCGTGTCCCAGAAGTGATGCATCGTGTAAGCGCTCAGCTCCGGCGCGCCGAAATTGGTGGCGAACATCGGACCGCCAAAGGTCGTCACCCCCGAGCGCGCGAGCAGCGCGAACTGGATCGCCGTGAAATCGCTGTGTCCGACCAGCACGACCGGCTGGTCGCGCAGCCGCCGCTGCAGTCCTTCGTAATCGAGCCCGTGCAGGATGCGAACCGCGCCGTAGCCGCCGCGCACGGCGAGCACCACGTCCGGCAGCGGCTGGGCGGCGTCGGCAAGGCGGTTCAGGTCGGCCGCACGTTCGCCATCGGTGCCGCCGAAGCGCTGATAGCGCCGCCGGGTGGCCTCCAGGCCTTTGACCTTGTGCCCTTGCGCATGCAACCGGGCGAGCCCGCGCTCGACAGTGGCCGGGTCCTGCGGATACCCGGAAGGCGCGATCAGTTCGATGGTGCGGTGAGCAGTCATGGCCGTGTGCCGACGAGACGAGATGAGACGATAGGAAAGAGTTTAGACGGGCTCGGTCGGGCCGTGTGTGCGGGCGGCCTCTGCCTCGGCCTCGCGAGCGGCCCGAATCGCGCGGCGCCGGTCCGCGAAGAACGACTTGAGCGCCTGGCCGCACTCGGCTTCCAGCACGCCGCCCGTCACGGACGTGTGGTGATTGAGCTGAGGATTCGCGAAGGCGTCGACGACGCTGCCGCACGCGCCCGTCTTCGGATCATAAGCGCCGAACACCACGCGAGCGATACGCGCGTGCATGATCGCGCCGGCGCACATCAGGCAAGGCTCGAGCGTCACGTAGAGTTCGCAGCCGGGCAACCGGTAGTTTTCCAGCGACTGGGCGGCAGCGCGCAGCGCGGCCATTTCGGCGTGCGCCGACGGATCGTGCCCGCCGATCGGATGATTGAAGCCCGTGGCAATCACCTCGTCACCGCGCACGAGCACGGCGCCGACCGGCACTTCGCCCGCGGCGCGCGCCTTGTCGGCTGCGGCTTGCGCGAGCGCCATGAAGCGGCGGTCGCGCTCGGATATCTCGGTGGGAACGGGCGCGCCCTCGTGCGGGCTCACGTCTGCTCCGTGACGGCGCCGACATCGGCGCGCGCACGTTCGCACAGGCGTTGCGCGATGCGCTCGCAATACTCGCGCGGCGCGAGCATCGGGGCGCCGCGCAGCGATTCGAGCGCCATGTCGAGTGCGAGCATCTTGGCCTGCAGCGCGCAGCGCGTCGCCGGGTCGCTGACGGAGTTCAGCGCGGTCTGGAGATCGCGCAGCGAGCGTAGCTGTTCCACCGCGGGCGGCACGAAGCCCGCGTTCTTCAAGATCCGGTTCGCGACGCGCACTTCCTCCGGGACGAGCAAATCGTCGTCCAGTTCCTGCGGCGCGCCGGCGCCCGGCAAACCGTCGAACTCGCCCCGCGCGGCGGCGGCGGCAATACGCTGTTCGACTAAGGCATCAAGCAATTTCATCTGCGATCCACTAACTACATTGCGGCCCCGGCATTCTAGCAGGGGCCCGGAGCGCTTCCGGCAACCATTCTGGGAATAAGCGGAATGCACGGAGACCCCGCTGGGCTCGATTTGGGCTCAATACGAGACGGAGCGCACCGTCAGCCCCGTCACTGAATAAATCCTCTAACGGAGGATTCGAATGACGATTTCCGGTATCGTGTTGCCGACCGCCTTGGGGCCCAACCGACAACGTGACCCGCCTTTCTCTTGCCCTTCGCCTGTTGTTCGCCGCGTGCCTGCTCGGCGCAACGTATAACCACGTGCGCGCCGACATCGATTGCGGCCTCTTGTGCGGCTACGGTTTCGACGCCGCGCTGCCGAGCCGGATCTACTGGTCCTCGCTGACCCTTCTCGATCCGCTCGCCGCCGTGCTCTTGCTGATTCGCCCGCGTGCCGGGCTCGTGCTGACTGGCGTGGTCATAACAAGCGACGTGCTCCACAACAGCTACTACGTCGCATTGGCGAACCAATGGACCAATCCGTTCTATCTGTCCCAGGTGGGATTTCTGGTCTTGGTGGCGGCGACAGCGCCTGTTGCATGGAAAGGCTTGTCGACAAAGTAGCGCACGCAAAACCCGGCCGCTTTGCCACGCAAATACCGCGGCGACGCCGGCAAGCGCAGGCGCAAAGACGGTGGGGGCACTCTGCGCACCCCACCGCCTTACTTGCCGAGTTTCACGCGCAACTCGCGCGCCGTCTCCAGCAATCCCTCATAGCCCGAGCGCGAATGCGCGGGCAGATCGGGGTCGCCGACGAGCGCCCCGAGCGTTTCGATCAAGCTGTACAAAAGCCCTTTCGCCGCGCCTTTGGCGATGCTGCCCGATGAGATCAATTCGTCGACGTGGTTGACGGCGGCGTCGAGATGTTCGAGCCGGTCCTGACCTTCACCCGGCTTTTCCGATGGGTCCGACATAGTCTTTTCCTCCCGTTTTCGAGGGCGCCCCTGTGGACGCCGCTACTTTCTTTTTCTTATATACCTGCTGCGGACGCGCGTCCACCGCCCGCGGCACCCGCGAGCGTCTTCAATACGTCTCGAGATGCAGCCGCCCTTCGCGCTTGAGCCGCGCCCACAGCTCCGCCCAGTCGAGCCCGCTCGCGCCGGCGATCTCCTGCAATGCCTGCACCACGCCGTCCTCCATGCCCTTCAGGCCGCACACGTAGATGTAGGTGTTGTCGTCCTTCAAGAACTGCGCAACGTCGCTGGCGCGCTCGCGCATAGCGTCCTGCACGTAGCGCTTCGGCACCCCGGCCGTGCGCGAGAACGCGAGGTTCGTGTCGATGAAATCCTTCGGCAGATTCGTGAGCGGCCCGAAGTACGGCAGCTCCTCTTTCGTGCGTGCGCCGAAGAACAGCATCAGCTTGCCGGTCGCGCCCTTGAGGCGCCGGCGCCGACGGTACTCGGTCATTGCGCGCATTGGCGCCGAGCCGGTGCCGGTGCAGATCATCAGCAAGTGCGAATTCGGATGATTCGGCATCAGGAACGTCGTGCCGAATGGTCCGATCACGGTGACGGTGTCGCCTTTCTTCAGGCCGCAGAGGTAGTTCGAGCAGACGCCGTCGGTCGGATTGCCGCCGTGATCGTGCGTCACGCGCTTCACCGTCAGCGAGACGTTGTTGTAGCGCGGACGCTCGCCGTCGCGCGGGCTCGCGATCGAATACTGGCGCGCGTGGTGCGGCTTGCCGTCAGCGCTCGCACCGGGCGGCAGGATGCCGATCGACTGCCCCTCCAGCACCGGAAACGGCATCGCGCCGAAATCGAGCACGATGTGATGGATGTCGCTCTCGACCGATTCGTCGGTGAGCCGGTAGTTGCCGACCACCGTCGCCGTCGTCGGCGCCTTGTGGGTGTAGAGGTTCACGTAGGGCTTCGCCGCCGACCACGGCGGCACCGATGCGCCTCGCACCATGTCGGAAGCGACGATGTCGTCGTCCGCTTCGAGCGCGGCGGCGGCATCGCCTGGAGCTTCCGGCGCCGCCGCCACCGTGGTGTTCTGCGCGGGCAGTTCGTCCCACGTGAATTGCTCGTCGATGCCGTATGCCTCGGCCTTCAGCACGTTGCGCCAGTTGTCGATCGCGCCGGTCGGGCAAGGTCCGAGGCAGGCCAGGCAGCCGTTGCACACGTCCGCCTTCACGACGTAGTTGCGATCGTCGTGCGTGATCGCATCGATCGGGCACGTTTCTTCACACGTATTGCAGCGGATGCATATCTCGGGATCGATCAGATGCTGCTTGAGGATCTCGAGTGGTTCGGGCGCGTTCATGATTTCAGTTGAACCGCACGTATTCGAAATCGAGGGGCTGCCCCTTGATCCCCGCCGCGGGCGGTGCGATCCAGTTCGCGAACTTGCCCGGCTCGACCACGCGCCCCATCAGCGACGCGACGAATGCGCGGTCGTCCGATGTCGGCAGCCACTTCGCCTCGTTGGCCGCCCATTCCGCCTCGTTCACGACACGGCCGTCCGGCGACACGCGGATGCCTGCGAAAGTGCCGATCAGCCGATTGAACGCCTTGTGCGGCACCATCAGGCGGAAGTCGATGCCGGCCTTTTCGAGCACCTTGTTCCAGCGGTTCACGCCCGCGATCGAATCCTTGATGTAGTCGTCGCGCAGCACCTCGTTCATCGCGTTGAGCATCGGCGCATCGCGCTCGATGAGCTTGCCGTCCTCGACGTCGAGCAGCCGATAGGTCTGGCCGCTCAATTGATGGTCGTCGTCGCGCTTGGTTTCCTCGTAGCGGCCTTTGAGCCCCGCGCTGTAGAACGTCGCCGCGTTCGACGATTGGTCGGCGCCGAACAGATCGATCGTCACCGAGTAGTGGAAGTTCAGGTAGCGCTGGATCGTGTCGAGATCGATCACGCCGGCCGCGCGGAGTTTCGTGGCGTCCTGGGTCTTCAGCTCGTTCATGACTTGCGCCGTGCGCTGCACCACGCGCGACACGCCCGATTCGCCGACGAACATGTGATGCGCCTCCTCGGTCAGCATGAACTTCGTCGTGCGCGCGAGCGGATCGAAGCCCGATTCGGCGAGCGCGGAAAGCTGGAATTTGCCGTCGCGGTCCGTGAAGTACGTGAACATGAAGAACGCGAGCCAATCGGGCGTCTTCTCGTTGAATGCGCCGAGAATGCGTGGATTGTCATCGTCGCCGGAGCGTCGGCCGAGCAATGCTTCGGCTTCCTCACGGCCGTCGCGGCCGAAGTAGCGATGCAGCAGGTAGACCATCGCCCACAGATGGCGGCCCTCCTCCACGTTCACTTGGAACAGATTGCGCAGGTCGTACATCGAAGGGGCCGTGAGGCCGAGGTGACGCTGCTGCTCGACCGAAGCGGGCTCGGTATCGCCCTGCGTGACGATGATGCGGCGCAGGTTCGCGCGATGCTCGCCCGGCACGTCGTGCCACGCAGCCTCGCCCTTGTGCTCGCCGAAATGGATCTTGCGCTCGGCGTCGCCCGGCGCGAGGAAGATGCCCCAGCGGTAGTCGGGCATCTTCACGTAATCGAAATGCGCCCAGCCGCCAGGCTCGACGCTTACCGCCGTGCGCAGATAGACGTCGAAATTGTGCGAGCCATCGGGTCCCATGTCGGACCACCAGGACAGGAAGTTCGGCTGCCATTGCTCGAGCGCGCGCTGCAGCGTGCGGTCGTCGGCCAGGTTGACGTTGTTCGGGATCTTCTCGCTGTAGTTGATCGTGGACATGTCAGTGCCTTGTGAGGAATTCGTCGAGTGTGGACGCATCGCGTATCAAGCGCGTATCGAGCGCGTATCAAACGCGCGCCGCGTCGAACTGCGCCTTGGCGCCCTTGCCGTACACCTTGAGCGCGCCCTTCTCGCCCACCGCGTTCGGCCGGTTGAAGATCCAGTTCTGCCACGCGGACAAGCGCCCGAAAATGCGCGTCTCCATCGTCTCCGGGCCGTTGAAGCGCAGGTTCGCTTCGAGCCCCGTCAATGCATCGGGCGACATCGCCGCGCGTTCTTCGAGCGCGATGCGGATTTCGTCGGCCCAGTCGAGATCGTCCGGCGCGGCGGTCACGAGGCCGAGCCGCTCGGCCTCGGCGGGTTTGATCCGCTGACCGATCGCGGCGCGCGCGGCGTCGAGCGGTGCGGCCTCGTCGTAGAAGCGGCGCGCGAGGCGCGACTGGCGCGTGACCATCGGATAGAGGCCGAAGTTGACCTCCGATAGCGTGAGCGTGGGCTCTTCGTCCTCGTTGGCGGGCAACGCCGCCATGTAGCTTCTGTCAGCAGCGAACGCGAATTCCGCGAACGTGCCCGCGAAACACGAGCCCGGCTCGATCAGCGCGAAGAGCGAGCGCGACGACACGTCGATGCGCGCCAGCGTGCGGCGCAGCATGCCGATCGTTTCCCGCACGAACCAGTGATCGCGATGGGCGATCAGCGAGGCGTCCGCCGCGAGCACCGTCTTCGCGTCGCCTTCGGTCTTAAAGATCCACGTGCCGATGTCGAGTTCGTTGGTGCGCATCGAGAGAATCGCGTCGTCCAGCTCGCGTGCGAATTTCAGCGGCCACCAGTTCGCGCCGGCTGCGACGATGGCGTCGATGTCCGTAGGCTGGGCGACTGCGGGTGCTTTTGCGGTGAACGTCGCGGTGCGTTTGGCGCGATCGATCGTCACGTTGACGGTGTCGTAGGCGAGGCTGTCCTCGCGCTCCGCGCGCTCGATGCGGGTCAGCGCGATGCCTTTCGCCTCGGCGGGCCGGTCGCTTTGCGCGGCAAGTTCAAGCGCGCGGGCGTGAATCGCCTGCTCGAACTGGTTGGGCTTCACGACCTCGTCGACGAGCCGCCATGCCTTGGCGCGCTCGCCGCGAATGCCCTCGACCACCGTGCAGAAAATGTCGGCGTGGTCGTGCCGCACGTGGCGCTTGTCGGTGAGTCGCGTCAGGCCGCCTGTGCCCGGCAGGACGCCGAGCAGCGGCACCTCCGGCAGCGCGACCGACGACGAGCGGTCGTCCACGAGCCAGATCTCGTCGCAGGCCATCGCGAGTTCGTAGCCGCCGCCCGCGCACGAGCCGTTGACCGCCGCGAGGAACTTGAGGCCCGAGTCGCGCGACGAGTCTTCCATGCCGTTCCTCGTCTCGTTGGTGAACTTGCAGAAGTTCACCTTCCAGGCGTGCGACGAGAGGCCGAGCATGAAGATATTCGCGCCCGAGCAGAACACGCGGTCCTTGAGGCTCGTCACGACGACCGAGCGGACCTCCGGATGCTCGAAGCGGATGCGCTGAAGCGCATCGTGCAGTTCGATGTCGACGCCCAGGTCATAGGAATTGAGCTTGAGCTTGTAGCCGTCGCGGATGCCGCCGTCTTCGGCGATGTCGATGCCGAGCGTGGCGACCGGGCCGTCGAACGTCAGGTTCCAGTGCTTGTATTGCGAGGGATCGGTGCGGTAGTCGACACGGGACTGCGGTGCGGACATGAGCGTCTCCTGGTGTTCGCCGTCGTTTCAATGAACGATAGTGCACACCAAGAGGCGAGTAAAGCATTTTAGTGCATATGACGCAGCAACGAAGGGTAAACCCCGTCGCCCTCCTTCGCGTTGCTACACCTCGGCCGCGAGGCGCGCGGCGAGCCGGTCGCGAAGCTGCAGATACGCGTCGGCGAGTGTCTTGTCGCTCGTGTCGTACTGCATGTCGGCGCGGCCGTACAGTTCGCTGCGGCCGGCGAGAATCCGCTTGAGGTCGTCCATGGCTTCGCGGTTTCCCGACATAGGCCGCAAGTCGCCTTGCGCGATCACGCGTTGCATGTGCTCTTCCGGCGACGCTTGCAGCCAGATCGTGAAGCAGTGCGCGAGCAGCATGCTGAACGTGGCCGGCTCCGACACGAGCCCCCCGGGCGACGCGATCACCGCCCGCGGATGTTCGGCGATCACCCCTTCGAGCGCCCGGTGCTCGTAGCGCCGGTACGCGCTCGCCCCATAGAGCGAATGGATCTCCGACGGCGGGCAACCCGCTAGCTGCTCGATCACGCGATTCAGCTCGATGAACGGCACCTTGAGCTCCTGCGCGAGCATCCGGCCCAGCGTCGACTTGCCCGCGCCGCGCAAGCCGATGAGGGCGATGCGCTCCTTGCGGTGCGGATCGGCCGGGGCCGCCTGCAGCAAGTCTTCCAGCGCGAGGCGGCAGCGATGCAAGGCGGCCTGGTCGCGATCCTGCAGCAACTCGCGGATCAGCAGCCATTCGGCGGACGACGTCGTGACGTCGCCGATGATCTCCGCGAGCGGACAGCCGAGCGTGGTCGCGATCTGCCGCAACACTTGCACGGACGGATTGCCCACCCCCGATTCGAGGTTGGCGAGGTGCCGCTCCGACAGCCCCGTTTCGGTCGCGAGCGTCTTGCGCGTCATGCCGCGCCGCGCGCGCAACAGGCGCACGCGCTCGCCCATGGCGGCCATGAACGGGTCGCGCTCCGCCGCCTCGGCGTTGCGCGCTTCGTTGTCCGCGGCCTCCTGCCCGGCGCTTTGCGCCTCGGACTGCATCACTTCAGGGTAAACCTGCTTCATGTTTTTCGTTCCACGACTTCGATAGATGCACTATAGTGCGTGACACGTGCGATTGCAGTCGATAATTTTCGCGAAAATGCCGATGCCCGACAAATCGGAGTGCGACGCCTCGGCGTACGCCTGATCGGACGGAGACGACACATGATCGAGCCCACCACGACGGCGCCTGCGAAAGCGGTCGCGCCGCTCGCCCTGTTCAACTTCGCCGCGCATGTTTTCGGCTTGAACGCGTCGAGGGCGCAGAAAACCGCGTACATCGACGACCACGGCGCGACCACCTTTGGCGAACTCGAATCGCGCTCACGCCGCTTCGCCGCCGCACTGCGCGCACTCGACGTGCATCCCGACGAGCGCATCCTGCTCGTCATGCTCGATACGGCGGATTTGCCCGCCGTCATGCTCGGCGCGCTTTACGCGGGCGTCGTGCCGGTCATCGTCAACACGCTGCTGACGCCCGCCGATTATGTCTACATGCTGACGCACAGCCGTGCGCGGGCGGTCGTCGTGTCATCCGCGCTGCAGGCTGTCGTCGCAGAGGCGCTCGTCGAAGCGGGCTGCGAACATTGCCTGCAGATCGTCGCACGTCAGCCCGCCGAACCCGAGGTAGCCGGTCACGACCTGCGCGCGCTGATCGACGCGGCCGAGCCTGCGCCTCACCCGCTCGCGACCAACGCCGACGACATCGCGTTCTGGCTCTACTCGTCGGGCTCGACCGGCAAGCCCAAGGGCACCGTCCACACCCACGCCAATCTCTATTGGACCGCCGAGCTGTACGGCAAGGCCATCCTCGGCATCCGCGAAACGGATGTCGTGTTTTCCGCCGCGAAGCTGTTCTTCGCGTACGGACTGGGCAATGCCTTGACGTTCCCGCTCTCGGTCGGCGCGACGACGGTGCTGATGGCCGAGCGCCCCACGACCGACGCCGTGCTGCGGCGCATGGTCGAACACCAGCCGACCGTGTTCTGCGGCGTGCCGACCTTATACGCGAACATCATGGCGTCGCCGCGCCTGCCCGCGCGCAGCGAAGTCGCGCTGCGCATCTGCACGTCTGCCGGCGAGGCGCTGCCGAGCCAGATCGGCGAGCGGTTCAACGCGCACTTCGGCTGCGAGATCCTCGACGGCCTCGGCTCGACCGAGATGCTCCACATCTTCCTGTCGAACCGGCCCGGCGCGGTCCGCTACGGCACGACCGGCGTCCCCGTGCCCGGCTATGAAATCGAACTGCGCGACGAACAGGGCCGGCTCGTCGCCGACGGCGAAATCGGCGATCTCTACATCAAGGGCCCGAGTTCGGCCGTGATGTACTGGTGCAACCGCGAGAAATCGCGCGCGACCTTCCTCGGCGAATGGGTCAAGAGCGGCGACAAGTATCAGCGCCTCGCCGACGGCCATTACGTGTACTCCGGCCGCAGCGACGACATGCTGAAAGTCAGCGGCCAGTATGTCTCGCCGATCGAGGTCGAGATGGCGTTGATGGAGCACGAAGCGGTGCTCGAAGCGGCGGTCATCGGTGTCGATCACGGCGGGCTCGTGAAGACCTGCGCGTTCGTCGTGCTGAAGCAGGAGTACGTGGCAAACGAGCAACTCGCGGACGACATGAAGGCGTTCGTCAAATCGCGCCTCGCGCCCTTCAAGTATCCACGGGAGATTCACTTCGTCGACGATCTGCCGAAGACGGCCACGGGTAAAATCCAGCGCTTCAGGCTCCGCGAGCAAGCCAGCCGTCAGACATGAATACGATCGCGCACCCCATCACACCCGCACCGGATGCGGGCTTTGCCGAACTGCCCGCCACTGCCGGACGAACAGCGCTTCGGCTCGAATATCAATGGCTGAATCGCGATCGGCGAGACGCGCCCATCGCCCTGTTCCTGCACGAAGGACTCGGTTCGATTGCGATGTGGAAGGACTGGCCGCAGACGCTCTGCGACCGGCTCGGCATGCGCGGCCTGGTGTATTCGCGTCCCGGATATGGGCGCTCGACGGCTCGTGCGCACGACGTGAAATGGCCCGTCGATTTCATGACGCATCAAGCGCGCGACGTACTGCCGGCGTTCCTCGATGTGCTCGCCATCGACGACGCCGAACGCGCGCGCATGTGGCTGATCGGCCATAGCGACGGCGGGTCCATCGCGCTCTTGTACGCGAGCGCATTTCCAGCCGCGTTGCGCGGAGCGGCCGTCATCGCGCCGCACGTGTTCGTCGAGGACGTGACGGTCGAAAGCATCGCGGAAGCGAAAGTCCTGTATGAATCGACGGACTTGCGCGCGCGCCTCGCCCGCTATCACGCGGACGTCGATTCCGCGTTCTACGGTTGGAACGACATCTGGCTCGACCCGGCCTTCCGCCACTGGACCATCACCGATCAACTCGCGGCGATCCGATGCCCGCTCATCGAGATTCAAGCCGAAGACGACCACTACGGCACGATGGCGCAGATCGAGGCGATCGCGCAACGCGTTTCCCATTCGCGCCTGTGCAAGCTCGCTCACGGCGGACACTCGCCGCATCGCGACGCTGCGGAAACTCTGACGGACGAAATCGCCCGCTTCGTCGCAAGCGTCGAGCAATGAGTCTCGACCTTCTCCACTTCGCACCGTTCGCGGCATTCGCGGGCAGCGCTGTGTTCGGCGCCGGATCGCATCGCACCCCGCCTTTCCAGCGCTAGCTCGCAACAAGCGAAGTCCCGCCGAATCCAACCGCCGCTTGTTGAGAGCCGCGATGCGCAGTCGTAGTGGCGTCGATGCGGAAGAACGCAACCGCATGCGTCAATTGCCGCCCCTGCTCCTCCAGCGAACGCGACGCGGCTGCGGCCTCCTCCACCAGCGCGGCATTCTGCTGCGTGACCTCGTCCATTTGGGTGATCGCCAGATTGACTTGTCCGATGCCGCGGCTTTGTTCCTCCGAAGCGGCGGCGATCTCGCCCATGATGTCGGTCACGCGCGCCACGGCCTGCGTCACTTCGGACATGGTCTTGCCGGCGTCCGAGGCCAGTACCGAGCCATTCTGAATCTTCCCCACGGAGGTGGCGATCAGGTCCTTGATTTCCTTCGCCGCCCCCGACGAGCGCTGCGCGAGACTCCGCACTTCGCTCGCCACGACCGCGAAGCCCCTGCCTTGCTCGCCGGCGCGTGCAGCCTCGACCGCCGCATTCAGCGCCAGGATGTTCGTCTGGAATGCGATGCCCTCGATCATGCCCGTGATCTCCGCGATCTTGGTCGAGCTCTGGCTGATGTCGTTCATCGTCTCGACGACTTGGCCGACCACCGCGCTGCCGCGCTGCGAGACCTCCGACGCGTTGGCGGCCAGCGTGCTCGCCTGCCTTGCGTTTTCCGCGTTCTGCTTCACGGTGGAGGTCAGCTCCTCCATGCTCGACGCGGTTTCCTGCAACGACGACGCCTGCTGCTCGGTGCGCGACGACAAATCGGCGTTGCCTGCCGCAATCTGGCTCGAGCCGGTCGCGATGTTGTCGGCCGACGTGCGGACTTGCCCGATCAACCGCACCAGGCTCGTCTGCATGTCGCCCATCGACGCCAGCACGCTGCCTTGCGGCGCGTCCTGCGAACCGGACACGGGGCTCAGGTTGCCCCCCGCGATGCGTTGGGTCACGTCGCTCAACGTTCCCGGTTCCGCGCCCAACGTGCGCGTCAGCCCGCGCGTGATCAACACGCCCGCCGCGACAGCCGCGGCGATCGCCGCAAGGCAGATCGCGATCAGCACATTGCGCTGGCTCGCGTACCGCTCATCGGCGTCGTTGACCAATTCGGCCGCGCGCGTGCGCGTGTATTGCGCGTAGTCGTCCGTCGCCTTGACCAGCGCTGAAAGCAGCGGGCGGCACTGGTCGTCGAGCATCGCAATCGCATCATCGTGCTTGTTGTTCAGCGCCGCGTTGACGATGGCAAGCGCGACAGGTCCATACGACTGCTCGATGCGGTCGATGTCGGCCACCATGTCCTTGGCCTTCTGCGTGGCATCGGACGCGTGCGAAATCATGTCGTTGAGCTGCTTCAATTTCGCTTGGACGTCCTCATGCGCCTGCGTAACCGCTGCCTTTTCCAGCTCGATATCCGCCGGCTTCGTCACCAGCACCAGATTTCGCGCCGCGATTGCGCGCCGGTCGACCGCCGTGCGAACCTGTGCAGCCATGTCCGCGCGTGCGTTCACGCCTGCCACATAGCCCGAAAACCTTTCGTTCGAGTCGCTCAGCGACTTCAACGAAAAGCCCGATACCACCATGACAGCGGCGGCGATGATGCCAAAGCCCGCCGTGAGCTTGGCCTTCACGGTCATCTGGTTGAAATTCATGACAACGCTCCTGGAAGACAATCGTGTGACAACGACGTATGGGAGATTCGAAAACGCAAGAACGTGCGCGCGATATACAGGTTGCTCGATCCTTGCTTTACTCATTCACCGCACCTGATTTATGCAGGCGGCCGCGGCGCGCTTGAGGCGTCTATCGACGTTAATCAAAACAACTTAAGGCGCGATTGGCGCGAAAACGTTTGTACGAGGGTTTTCGATGAGACCGATTCATCGATTGAGGTGGTGATCGGCGTTGTCTAACGAAACTTCACAATTTCATCGAATGATTGAAGATTGTTAAATCTCCCGACTCGATATATAGCCATCCTTATCATTGCAATTAATACAAATCAAATTCGTCTGATTAATGGATTGTTTCTGCGGATATAGCTTACGGATGGTTATCGATTTGACAATTCCTAAGCATCGCGGCGCTTGCTTGTTGCTACACTTGACGCCGATGACGCGCTTCGCTGATCGATCATTCTTCTGATTTATCCAGTCACGCCCATCTCCCCCTTAGGCGTTCTCCTTGTTCTTCTCGTCAATACTTTCAACCTCTACGGTGATCATCATGGGAATTCTGGATAAGGTCGGTGAAATCGCGGGCGCCGTTGCCGCAGTTGAAGCAACGGAAAAGGTTGATCCGGATGCATCGCTTTTGACGAAAGGCATTGCGGCTGTGGCAGGCTTCAAAGGCGCGGGCGCCCTGGAAGAGCTGGTGGAAAAAAAAGAAGATGAAAAGAAAGAAGACGAAGCCAACAACACGGATAGTGCCGACGGCAGCCAGCCTCAAGCCTGACCTGGTCTAACCGGCAGGCCGGCAATCACCACCACGCCGGCCTGCGATCGAAGCCATCCGCACCAAGTCGCCACCGAGCGGGCCTAGTCCGCTCTCGGCCGGAGCCGTGCCTGGCCGCGCCCCGGTCCGCAGCCAACTCTCAACTTTGCATTGAGAGTGCGTTTGCCGCCGCCTCACTAGCCGCCTCGCGAATCTTGAACTCCCGGACTGCCCGCGCAAGGCTCGCGGCCTGATCGTGCATGCTGTGGGCCGCCGCCGATACCTGCTCGACCAAGGCCGCGTTCTGCTGCGTCACGGTATCCATCTGCGCGACCGCTTGATTGACCTGCTCGATGCCCGTGCTCTGCTCGGCCGACGCCGCCGAGATCTCGGCCATGATCCCGGACACCTGCTTCACCGACGCCACGATCGCTTCCATCGTCCTGCCCGCTTCGCCGACGAGCGTCGCGCCGCCCTGCACCTTGCTCGCCGAATCGCCGATCAACGCCTTGATTTCCTTCGCCGCCGCCGCGCTGCGCTGCGCCAGCGTGCGGACTTCGCCCGCCACCACCGCGAAGCCGCGTCCCTGTTCGCCCGCGCGTGCCGCCTCGACGGCCGCGTTGAGCGCGAGGATATTGGTCTGGAACGCGATGCCGTCGATGACGCCGATGATGTCCGCGATCTTGTTCGAGCTCGCCGAAATTTCCTCCATCGTGCTCACGACACGGCTCACCACGTCCCCGCCGCGCGCGGCGATGTCGGAGGCCTTGGCGGCTAGCGCGGTGGCCTGCGTCGCGCTCTCAGCGTTGTTCCTCACGGCGCCCGTCAGTTCATCCATGCTGGCCGCCGTCTCCTCCAGCGATGCCGCCTGCTCTTCGGTGCGCGACGACAAGTCGAGATTGCCCGCCGCGATCTGCTGCGCCGCGGACGTGATCGACTCCGTGCCCGCGCGAATCTCGCCGATCACGGACGACAGATTCGCTTGCATGCTGGAGATCGCATGCAACAGGCTGTCGTCGTCTCCTGGCTGCAACTGCACTGCCGCTTGCAGATCGCGGCTCGCAATCCGGGTCGCGATCTGCGCCGCATACGCCGGCTCGCCGCCGAGACTTCGCTTGATGTTGCGCATGATCAGCAGCATCGCGATCGTCACCGCCGCGCCGATCGCCGCCAGCACGGCCAGATTGATCAGCAGGTTCCGGTAAAAGGCTTGATTGATGTCCTGCATGAAGACGCCGGTGGCAACGGTCCAATCCCACGGCTCGAAGTATTTGACGAACGTCACCTTGGGCGCGCGCGTATCGGTGCCGACGAGAATGCCCTCATAGTCCACGAAGCCCTCGCCTTCGCCGCGCGCGGTCTTGACCATGTCGACGAACAGCAGCTTGCCGTTCGTGTCGCGCACGCTGCTCACGTCCTTGTTGCGCAGGCTCGCGTTGGTCGCGTGCATCACGACGACGGGGCGAGAATCGAGAATGAACAAATAGCCATCGGTGCCGTAGCGCATCGTCGACAGACGCGCTTTCGCCTCCTGCTGCGCGGCCTGCGTCGACAGCTTGCCGGCCGCCGCTTGCGCTGCGTAGTCCTTGACGATGCCGTCGGCCGTATCGACGATGTTCTTGATATCGGCGCGGCGGTCGCGAATCATCGTGCTACGCTCCTGCAGCGCACCCCAGCCCCCGAGAAGCAACAACCCCAGCCACATGAGCGTCAGCGCGGACCAGAGCTTGGCATTCAGACTGATACGTTTCATCAGGAATCTCAACGATTAGGTTCGATTTTTTATATTTGCGGCAACAGCATCATTAACGGCCTGGTCGGGGAAACTTTGAGCTTCGTCGGCTTCGTCAGTTGTAGAGCGGTGCGAAGCCAGCACTTCGCGCGCCACCTTGTAATCGAACGCGCCCTCCCAGCGCGCGACGACGATCGTCGCCACCGCATTGCCGACCAGATTCACGAGCGCCCGCACCTCGTTCAAGACCCGGTCGATGCCCAGAATCAACGTAACGCCCGCCACCGGAATGATCGAGTGCGTCGACAACGTCGCCGTCAGCGCGACCAGCGCCGCCCCCGCGACGCCTGCACCGCCCTTGGAGGTGATCATCAGCGCCGCGAGCAAGCCGATTTGCTGCAGCAGCGTCAGATGGATGTTCATCGCCTGGGCGATGAAGAGCGATGTCATCGTCAGGTAGAGCGCGGCGCCGTCGAGATTGAACGAGTAGCCCGTCGGCAGCACGAGCCCGACGATGGACTTCGGACAACCGAGCCGCTCGAGCTTTTCCATCGTGCGCGGCAAGACCGATTCGGTCGTCGACGTGCCGAGCACGATCAACAGCTCTTCACGCAGATAGCGCAGCAGCGGCCACAGCGGCACGCCCGCCCAGCGCGATATCGTGCCCAGCACGAGCACGACGAACACGATGCAGGTCGCGTAGTAGCAGACGATCAAGAGCCCGAGCTGCTGCAGCGTGGCGATACCGTACTTGCCGACCGTGAACGCCATCGCGCCGAATGCGCCGAGCGGCGCAAGACGCATGATCATTTCGACGATACGCATGAGCGCGTCGCCGCATTGCTCGATCACTCTCGACAAGAAGCGCCCGCGCCGCGCCATGATCGACAGCGCAATACCGAACAGCACCGAAAACAGCAGCACTTGCAGCAGATTGCCGCTCGCGAACGCGCCGATCACCGAGTTCGGCACGATCTCTTCGAGCAAGCCGCTCGACGCCCCGGCATGAGCCTCGGCGACGTAGCGGCTCACTGCGTGCGCGTCGAGCGCTTTCGGATCGATGTTCATACCCGCGCCCGGATGCGCGACGTTCGCGACGATGAGCCCGAGCACGAGCGCGACCGTCGTCACGGCCTCGAAGTACAGGATCGTCCTCACGCCCACGCGGCCGACATGCTTGAGGCTTTCCATCCGCGCGATGCCCACGGTCACGGTGCAGAACACCACGAGCGTGATGACCATTTTGATGAGCCGGATGAAGGTATCGCCCAACGGCTTCATTTGAATGCCGAAGTCAGGCGCAAAGAATCCGACGAGAATGCCGGCGGCAAGTCCGATCAGGACTTGCACGTAGAGATGTCTGAGCAGGCGCAAGGTGTGTCTCCTCAACTCGCTGCTGCTGGATAGTGGGTAAGCGCCACATGGCGCGGGGTGCGGCGAGTTCGTCTTGCACTCGTCGCACCCCGCGCCAATATTCAAGGGCTGTCGCCCCCATCGGTATCGCTCACGCGCTTTCGAACAACCGCGTCAGCACGAACTCGCGATGACCGAGCGTTTCAGCGGCCGTCCAGCGGCCGTTGATCGTCGCGAGCATCGCTTCGAGCAGCTTGTCGCCGGCTTGATCGAGGTTTTGTTCGCGCTGCAGAAGTCCGGAGACGTCGACGTCGATATGCTCGGACATCGTGCGCACCGTGCGCGGGTTCGCGCAGATCTTGATGACGGGCACGATCGGATTGCCGATCACGTTGCCCTGCCCGGTCGGGAAGAAGTGCACGGCGAAGCCTGACGCCGCGCACAGCGTGACCATCTCGGCGGCAGCCGACGACGAATCCATGAACCAGAGCCCCGGTCCGGTCGGCTCTTCTGCCTTGTCGAGCACGCCCTCGATCACGCACTTCTTGCCGATCTTCTGGATGTTGCCGAGCGCCTTCTCTTCGATCGTGGTCAGGCCGCCCGCGATGTTGCCCTTCGTCGGTTGGGATTCCGAAAGGTCGTCGGTCTTCCAGCGATTGATCATGTCCTGGTAGCGATCGAACATGAACTGGAAGCGCTCGCGCACCTGATCGTTCGCGCAGCGCGCGGCCACGATCTGCTCGCCGCCCGTCAGCTCCGACGTTTCGCCGAAGACGAGCGTAGTGCCGAGGCCGTAGAGCTTGTCGAAAGCGTTGCCGACCGTCGGATTCGCGCCGCAGCCCGAGGTCGTGTCCGACTCGCCGCATTTCGTCGACACCCACAGATCGCCGATCGGGCACGTCTCGCGCTCGAGCGAGGTGGCGTACTGCACCATTTCCTTGGCCGCTTTCGACGCGCGCATGATCGTGTCGTGATCGCCGTGCAGCTCGATGCCGAAGCCCATGACCGGCTTGCCGGACTTCGCGATGCCGTCGACCACGCGCTTGGTCCAGCCATCCTCGATGCCGATCACCACCACGGCCGCGACATTCGGATTGCACCCTGCGCCGATCAGCGTGCGGAAATGCAGGTCGAGATCGGCGCCGAACTGCAGGCGCCCGTAAGGATGGGGCAAGGCCATCGTGCCCTTGATGTTGTTTTCGACGGCTTGCGCGGCTGCGTTCGACAAATCGTCGACCGGCAGGATGATCACGTGGTTGCGCACGCCGACGCGCCCATTGGCCCGGCGATAACCGCGAAAAGTCGTGTTGGAGTCGATCACGCTCATGGTGCCTCGCTGTTCTGGCTTGACTGAAAGGAAGGGGTTGCCGCGGGGGATGCGGCGCTTACCAGCGCTTCGTCTTGATGTTGTGCACGTGAGCGTGCTCGCCGGCGGCAATCGGCGCGACGACGCGGCCGATATCGACGCCGTACTTGTAGACGGTATCGCCGACGTTCATGTCCTTGAGCGCGACCTTGTGGCCGATCGGGATGTCTTGCTTGGCGACGACGGTGATGACCTCGTCGTCATCCATGATCCAAGCGCTCAACCGCTCGCCTGCCTTGATGCCCTCGACGACCGCCACGCCGACGGTGTCCTTCGACTCGTGCAACACGATATGGATCATCTTTCGCTCCTGGGTGTAATTGAGCTGATAGGTTGAGCTGATATCGCAGTCAACTATATCATCTATATGAGTTACGTCAACCACACAAGGTAGAATCCAAACGACAAACCGGCCGCCGAGGGCCGGAATCCAAATATCAAATCAGGGAGGTGTCATGAACGCGAACGCGCGTACATTGGGTGTCTCCGCCGTGGGCGGAACGCGCTACAAGGAAGTGAAGAACGCGCTATTGGCGGCGCTCGCCGCGCACGAGTGGAAAGGCGGGGAAGCGATTCCGTCGGAAAAGCGTCTGTCGGAACGCTTCGGCGTATCGATCGGCACGCTGCGCAAGGCCATCGACGAACTCGTCGCCGACAACATCCTGATCCGCCACCAAGGGCTCGGCACGTTCGTGGCGCAGCACCAGCGCGACCAGCACTACTTCCGGTTCTTTCGGATCACGCGACAGGACGGCGACAAGACCTACCCTACCGTCGAACTCGTCGCGTTCAAGAAGGCGAAAGCCACACGCGAGGTGGCCGAGATGCTCGACATCGAACCGGGCGCACGCGTGTTTACGTTTACCAATCGGCTCTCGCTGCACGGCGAGGCCATCATCGTCGACACCATCACCGTCGCCGAATCCCGCTTCCCGGGATTGACCGAGGCCGCGCTGCGCGGGCGCTCGAGCACGCTCTACAACTTCTATCAGGAAGCGTACGGGATCAACGTGGTCAACACTTCCGAGCGCGTGCGCGCCGCCAGCGCCAACGAATTCGAAAGCGAATTGCTCGATCTCGCGCAAGGCGATCCGCTGCTCGAAGTGCGGCGCGTCGCTTACTCGTATCACCAGTCGCCAGTCGAAGTGCGCATCTCGCACGTGAACACCGAGCGCTATGAATACGTGGTCGGGATGACTTCGCGTGACGAGTCCGCCTGAAGGCGTGACGGCGCTCGATTTGGATAAGCAGGTTTAGCGCGGCTTGCTCCGCGCACTCTTCTTGGCGCTTGCGGCGCGAGGCGCTTCTTTAGCCGGCGGGGCAGCGACGGCGGTCAGTTGCTCCAGCCACGACAAAGCGTCCGCGTACGACAGGAACTGCCGCAAATAACCCGGTGACAACTCTCGCATCAGCGAGAGCGATCGGTGCACGAGGATGTTCGAATTGAGCGGGCCGGCGTTCTTGGGCACTTGGTGCTCCGATTGCCGCAGCTGTCGATCGGTGCTGACTCTGGACCAGATCTCGCGGAACTCATCGAGTATCGCCAATTCCGGATAGGAGCGCGGCGTGGGCCTCGCGTGGTTGCCAGCCGATGCGCCGCCTTCTTCCGATGCTTGGCTGGCGGCGATGTACGCGACCAGGTCCTTCAGCCCCTCGCGCGACGATGCCTCGTTGCCGACGTCTTCGGCCTTCGACGCGGAGGATTCGAGATCACCCGCATAAGCATCGAGCAGCGCGGCCAGCCTCTCGTCCAACACACGCCGCGCCTCGCCGCTATGCGCGGCCGAGCGCCGCTCCAGCGCATCGATGAAACGAAAGCGCACGGGGTCCAGGCGATCGGCGCCGCGCTCGCGCCACGCGTCGAGCGTCGCCCGGGCGGACCTGCTGCCGTTATTCACCGTGTCCGCCATTGGATGCCGTCGGCCTCGGGACCGGCGCGATTTCCACGCGCCGGTTCTTCGCCCGCCCCAGCTCGTCGGCATTCGAGCCGACGGGCTGCTCGGAGCCGAATGCCGCCGCGAAGACCGACGACGCCGGCACGCCCTCATCGATCAACGCGCGCGTCACCGTCAACGCGCGCTGCGCCGACAGCTCCCAGTTGTCGGCGAAGCGCCGATTGCCCGAGCGCACCTGCTGGTCGTCGGCAAAGCCGCTCACCATCAGGATTTCGTCGCGGGACTTGAGGTAGGCCGACAGCGGCCCGGCCAGGCTCTTCAACAGCTCGCGGCCTTGGGGCTGCAATTGATCCGAGTTCAGCGCGAACAGCACGCTGCCGCTGATGCCGATGCGCCCATTGACGAGCGTGATCCGCCCCGCCGCGAGCGGGCCCGCCAGCGCCTCTTCGAGCGTCTTGCGGCGCTGCGTTTCCAGTTGCCGCGCTTTGACCTCGCTCTGGAGATTGGCCGAGAGCTGCAGTTGGATGCCGATCACGCAGACCAGGATCAGCACGAACGCGCCCAACAACGCCGACATCAAGTCGCCGAACGCCGCCCAAATCGGCACCGCCGGCTCCACCCCGCCTTCGATGTCTTCCGTCATGCCGGTTCCGCTCCGGCAGCGGCCTGCTGAGCGGCAAGCTGCTGCAAGTCTTCGATGATCTGCTTCTGCGACAGCATGCTCAGGTCGATGACTTCGCGCGCCTGCGCCACGTAATAAGCGAGCTGTTCGTCGCTGCGCGCGAGCGACTTGTCGAGCGCGGCTTCGATCCGCTGCAGGTGGGCCACGAGCTTGTCGTTCGACTCGCCGAACGTCTGCACGGCCGCGCCGAACGCTTCTCCGAGGCTCGCCACTTCGACGGCGCCGCCGGTGACCTGCGCCGCCACTTCGGAGAGATGGCGCGTTTCGGTTTCCACCTTGTCGGTGAAGCGGGTGCCGACACGGTCCAACAGATCCGCCGACGTGGCGACCAGCGCGTCGACCGCCGAGCGCTGCTCGGTCGACGCCAGGTTGACGGCATCGAGCAGCGTCTCCACCGTTTCGAGCAGGCGGGCGCGCTCCGCGAGCATCGCGGTATCTCGCGCCATGCTGTCGGAGAGCTTCTGGCGCAGTTCGGCGACGACTTCGGCCGCTGCCCTCGGCGCTTCCGAGGCGGCTTCGACGAGCCGCGAGATCTCCGCGATCGTGCCGCTCGCGTGCGCCTGCGTCTGCTCGGTGATGTCGCGCGCCGTGCGTGCGAGCGTGTCGCAGATGTCCTGCTGCTGGCTCGCGGTGTGCGCGCTCGTTTCCGCCCATTCCTTGCGCAAACCGGCAGCCATTGAAGCGAGCGACTCGGTCCAGGCCGCGAGGCGCTCCTGATCGCGCGACGCCAATTCGGTCTGCAAGTCGGCATGCGACTGGTTCATAGCGCCAAGCAATGACGCCGAGTGCTGCTCGAACGCCCCGGCGGCCGCAGTCAGCGCCTGCTGGTTACGCTCCGCCATGGCCCCGCTGACGCGCTCTTGTCGTGACAGTGCGTCGTTCCACGCCTCCGATACCTTGCCGGCAGTCGCATCCAAACGAGCGGCAACGCCATCCAGCAGGCTCGCCGAGCGCTGCTCGAAGGTTTCGGTGAATTGATCGAGCGACACGCGCAGATGCTCCGCATGCGCCTCGCTCGATCGCTGGTGCCCGGCCAGCGCCTGGTTCCAGATATCCGCGACGTTGGCGGCCGCCGTCTCGAAACCGGTCGACAGGCCGTTCAACTGCCGCTCGACGGCGTGCGTCACGGTGTCGTGCAGCGTGGCGGTCTCGCGCTTGAGACCGTCCATCGTCGCCGTGACGACGGGCTGAAGCGCCGAGCTTGCCGCGCGGGCGCCTTCGGCGACGCTCTCCTTGAGCGATTGCCCCACGGACGAAGCCAGACGCGTATACGCGGCCTGCGCGTTGTCGAGGAAGATCTGCTGACTTGCGATCTGCCGCTCGCTCAACGCGAGGCTCTGCTGCTCGATCGCCGACATCATCGTCTGCAGACGATCGACCAGCGCAGGCATCGCCTCGGCCTGCCGCTGCAACAGCTTGAAGGACGCGTCGCGCTGATGGGCGTGCGAATAGACGCGCAACGTGGTCGCGATCTTCACGTCGAGCTCGTGCGCCGCCTCGATCCGCTCGCGGCGGCACAGCGCGGACAAAAGCCCCAGCATCGCGGACGTGGCGACGCCCGCAATCGACGTGCCGAACGCAAAGCCGAGCCCCTTGACGGGCGCGGCGAGCGAGGCGCGAATCGCGTCGAGGTCCGTCGCGCTTTCGAGCGCGGCCCCGGTGCCGCGCAAGGTCGCCACCATGCCGAGCAGCGTGCCCAGCATGCCGAGCAGCACGAGCAAGCCGACCAGATACGGCGTCAACGCCGGACCGGGCAAGGCGGCGCGCTCGCCGTCGATACGCACGCGCACCGCGCTGCGCAGGCTCGGATGCAACGCGTCGAGCCAGGCAGAAAGCCTCGGCGGCGGCTCCGACAGACCGGCGACGGCGCGCGCGAGCGTGGACGTGGCCTGCTGATAGCGCCGCAACTCGAAGGCGCCCGCCAGGTAGCACGCGCCGATCAACAGCGTGACGGCGAGCGCGAGCGGGTTCGATCCGACATAGCCGGCGCCGATCCAGCACACCGCGAAAAGACCTGCAAAGAAAACCACGAAATCGATACGAAATTTGGGCATAGCGTCTTGATTAGCGGGCGCGAAGAGCCGCGAGCAGCCCTTCGACCGGTTTGAACCGAACCTCGAGTTCGGCGAGCAACACGCTCTGCATATCCTTGCGGAACACGTCCAGCCAGGCGCTGGGGGGGACCGTCGGCGGGGCTTCTTCGGCGTTGACGTCGGTGGCGTCCGCGGCAACGGCCTGCCGCTGCGCCTCGGCTTGGCGCAGGCGCTCGAAATGCCCCGCGAGCCACGCGGGCACCGAGGCAAAGAGGCTCTGCTCACGCGCGCTCAATGCGCGCTCCATGACGGCGTCCACCATCGCGAGCCGAGCCATGCCGTGCGGCCGGGCGGCCAGCATCGTCCGCAGACGGGTGCGCAGCGTGCCGATTTCGGTGTCCATCGTCTGCTGCAGCGACAGATAGCGCTGACGAAAGACCGCGAAATCGGGTTGCGCATCCGTCGGGGCTTCCTGGCCGCGTAATGGCACGCGCCCGTCCCGCCTGACGGAGCCGGGCGCGTTATCGCCGACGATGGCTTTCGTCAACGCGCTGCGCGCGTGGGCGCACCGTTTCGACAGGTCGTCGTCGATCGCGACGCCGCGCGCGCCGGAAGCCGCCGGGGGAGGATTGCCGTTCAACGCCGTCGACAGCGCAATAGCGTCGGTCCAGCCGAGCCATTGGCTCAACCGGTCCGAGAGCGATTGGCTGGATTCGGGCACGTCGGCATCGGCCAGGCGCGCCAGTAAGCGAACGAGCGCCGGGCCGCCGAGGGCCGCGCGCTGAGGGGCTTGCTCCATACTGCGAGAGGCAAAAAAGGCCGTAGTTTACACGCTGCCGATGCACCGGCCGTCATTCGACCAACATTCGGCATCTTGCGCACTGGCCCCTATTCCGTCTCGAATGAACCCGGTGGCCGCGCACGGCTTGCCAAATGCGCCTTCGCGCTATACAAAAAATGCTGGTTAGCAGGCCTATTGGTGGCACGGCCGCAGTCTTGGGCGGCTTAACGGGAGCGAGCGCGACAGTCCATGAGAGGCATCGCGCGGCCTGTCGCTCCGCGTCAGATCAACGTTGCCACGGCGCGGCGCTCGGCTCCGCCGTCTTTTCGTAGCGCTCGTGCGCCGCCCGCACGATGGCGGCATCGATCTCGCCATCGTCGGCGAGCGCCTTCAATGCGGCGATCACGATGCTCGCGCGGTCGACTTCGAAGAACGACCGCAACGCCTGCCTCGTATCGCTGCGGCCGAAGCCGTCGGTGCCGAGCGTCACATACCGCCGAGGCACGTAGGCGCGGATCAGCTCCGGCACCGCGCGCACGTAATCGGTCGCGGCGATCACCGGCCCGCGCGATGCGCCGAGCGCGGCGCTCACGTATGGGCTCACGTGCGCGTCGCCGAGCCGCGCTTGCCGCTCGGCCTCCATGCCGTCGCGCTGCAGTTCGGTAAAGCTCGTCACGCTCCATACCGCCGCGTCGATGCCCCAGTCTTCCTTCAACATGCGCTGCGCGGCGATCGTCTCACCCAGGATCGCGCCCGAGCCGAGCAGCTGCACGCGCGCACCGGCGGACATTTCGGGCGACAACGCGTACATCCCCTTCAAAATCCCGTCGCGCAACGCCTCCCGATCGCCTGCCGGCATCGACGGCTGCGCGTAGTTCTCGTTCGTGACGGTCACGTAATAGAACACGTCGCGCTGTTCCTCGACCATCTCGCGCATCCCCGCATCGACGATCGTCGCGACTTCGTACGCGAACGCCGGATCGTAAGCGCGGCAGTTAGGAATCGTCGATGCCGCGAGGTGGCTCGTGCCGTCCTGATGCTGCAGGCCCTCGCCGCCGAGCGTCGTGCGGCCCGACGTAGCGCCGACGAGGAAGCCGCGCGAGCGCTGGTCGGCCGCGGCCCAGATCAGGTCGCCGATGCGCTGGAAGCCGAACATCGAGTAGTAGATGTAGAACGGCAGCATCGGCAGGTCGTGCACGCTGTACGACGTCGCCGCGGCGATCCATGACGAGATCGCGCCCGCCTCCGATATCCCTTCCTCGAGAATCTGGCCGCGCGTGTCCTCGCGGTAGTAGAGCATCGAGCCGAGGTCTTCCGGCTCGTAGCGCTGCCCAAGCGGCGAGTAGATCCCGACCTGCCGGAACATGTTGGCCATGCCGAAGGTGCGCGCCTCGTCGGCGACGATCGGCACGACGCGCGAGCCGATCTCGCCGTCCTTCAAGAGCGCCGTGAGCATGCGCACGAGCGCCATCGTCGTCGACATCTCGCGGCCGCCCGCCTCCAGCGCGAACGCGCCCCAGGTTGGCATCGAAGGGACGGTCAGCCCCTTCGACGCCGCTCTCCGCCTTCTGGGCAGATAGCCTCCCAGAGCAGCCCGGCGTGCATGCAGGTAACGCATTTCCGGGCTGTCTTCCGCAGGTTTGTAGAACGTGAGCTGCTCGACGTCGCCGTCCGAGAGCGGCAGACGAAAACGGTCGCGGAACGCTTTCAGGTCGTCGACGTCGAGCTTCTTCTGCTGATGGGTCGTCATGCGGCCCTGCCCCGACGCGCCCATCCCGAAGCCCTTCATCGTCTTCGCGAGGATCACGGTGGGCTGGCCCTTATGAGCCAGCGCACGCGCATACGCGGCGTGGAGCTTGCGCGCGTCGTGGCCGCCGCGGCGCAGGCGGTCGATCTCGGCATCGGTCAGCTGCGCCGCAAGCGCTGCCAACGCCGGATGCTGACCGAAAAAGTGCGCGCGGTTGTACGCGCCGTCGTTCGCCGAGAACGTCTGGAACTGGCCGTCGACGGTTTCGGCGAACGCGCGAGCGAGTGCGCCGGCGTGATCGCGCGCGAACAACGGGTCCCAGTCGGAGCCCCACAGCACCTTGATCACGTTCCAGCCGGCGCCCGAGAACTGCGCTTCGAGTTCGTCGATCACGCGTCCGTTGCCGCGCACCGGGCCATCGAGCCGCTGCAGGTTGCAATTGATGACGAACACGAGGTTGTCGAGCCCTTCCCGCGCGGCCAACGAGAGCGCGGCGAGCGATTCCGGTTCGTCCATTTCACCGTCGCCGAAGAAGCCCCAAACCGTGCGGCCGTCCGTGTTCGCGAGTCCGCGATTCTGCAGGTAGCGCATGAAGCGCGCTTGGTAGATCGAGTTGATCGGGCCGATGCCCATCGAGCCGGTCGGGAACTGCCAGAAGTCCGGCATCAGCCACGGATGCGGATACGAACAGAGCCCGGGGCCCGCGATCTCGCGCCGGTAGTGCCGCAGGTGATCCTCGTCGAGAAACCCCTCGAGATACGCGCGCGCGTAGACGCCCGGCGACGAATGCGGCTGGAAGTAGACGAGATCGCCGCCCGCGCCCGCACCGCCATCCTGCGGGGCCGCGCGGAAGAAGTGATTGAAGCCGACCTCGAACAGGTCCGACGCCGACGCGTAGCTCGCGATATGGCCGCCCAGCTCGCCATACGCGCGGTTCGCGCGCACGACCATCGCGAGCGCGTTCCAGCGCAGCGCGGCCGAGAGCCGCTCTTCGATGTCGAGGTCGCCGGGATAGCGCGGCTGATCGGCGAGCGGGATCGTGTTCAGGTAACGCGTGACAGGCATGCGGGCAGACGCGAGTCCGTTCGCGCGCGCATGTTCGGCGAGCCGGTCGAGCAGATATTGCGCACGCGACTTGCCGGCGTGGGCGACGACGCCGTCCAGCGCGTCGAGCCATTCGGCCGTTTCTTGCGCATCGGGGTCGGCGTTCGCCGACTCGTTTGCCCACTCAAGGCGTTGGGTCTGCTCGATACCGCTCGATAAATCCGTCATCGCTAGGCTCCCGCACGCTGTCTCAGGGGCGTGCATCAATGGAAGTCATGCTACCGGCCGACCCGCAAAATGTGCGTCTGATTTCATTGGAGATTCGCACGTTGATAGTGTAAATATTCTGCTTATCGCGATGACATCGGAATATTTACACCATGACCTCCAACGCCCGGCGGCTCGACCGCATCGACATCGGCATCCTGAACCAGCTTCAGCAGAACGCGCGGATCACGAACGCCGAGCTGGCCAAAGCCGTCAACCTTTCCGCGACGCCCTGCTTCAACCGCGTGCGCGCGCTGGAAAAGCTCGGCCTCTTCAAGCAGCAAGTCACTTTGCTCGACCCCGAGCCGCTAGGCCTTCGGATCAACGTGTTCATCCAGGTGAGCCTGGAAAAGCAGGTCGAGGACGCCCTGCGGCGCTTCGAGGAAGCGATCTCGCAGCGGCCCGAGGTGATGGAGTGCTACCTGATGTCGGGCGACGCCGACTATCTGCTGCGCGTCGTGATGCCGGACATGCGCACGCTCGAACGCTTCATCATCGAAAGGCTGACGACGATTCCGGGGGTGTCGAACATCCGTTCCAGCTTCGCGCTCAAGCAGGTGCGCTACAAGACGGCGCTGCCGCTGCCGGCGGGCGGGCTCACGCTCGCCGATCCGGAACAGGCGACGGCCGAGTGGGAGTAACGCGCCGCTCAGACAGGGCATGAGCGCAGCCAACGAGATGCATCAAGCCATCACCAAGGCTGCGCGAACAACTCGAACAGGTGCTGCGCGCTCGCCGACAGCGCGCGCCCGCGCCGGTGGATGAGCCCGATGGTCCGCGTCACTTCCGGCTCGACGAGCGGCACGCTCGCGAGCACCGGATGCTCCGTGCCCGCCATGGCGATGGCCGGCACGGCGGCCACGCCGAGCCCGGCCTCGACGAGCGCCAGCGCCGTGGCGCCGGTCTGCACCTCGTAGGCGACGCGCGGACGCACCGCCGCGCCCGCAAGCGCGCGGTCGATGATCAGCCGGTTGCCGGAGGTGCGCGCGAGCGTGATGAAGGCGTAGCCCGAGAGTTGCGCCCAGCTCACGTTCGGCTCGCCGGCAAGCGGATGATCGCGTCTGCACGCGAGCACGAAACGGTCTTCAACCAGCGGCGTGAATTCCACATCGCCCTCGTGCGCATCGACGAAGGTCAGGCCGAAATCCGCCTCGCCCTGCGACACCGCCTCGCGCACCTCGTTGGCCTTGGCGTCGAGCACGATGACCTGCACGCGCGGATGCGTTTCGCCATAGCGCCGCAGCACCTTCGACACGAAGTGGTGAACCGACGACGGCACGCACGCGAGCGTCACCCGGTCGCCGCGCGTGCCCGGATCGCCGCGGATGCCGAGCAGCGCGTTGTCGAGATCGTCGAGCAGCACGCGCACCTTGCGCTCGAACTCGCGTCCGGCCGCCGTCAGCGTCACGCGCCGCGTCGTGCGCTCGATGAGCCGCACGCCGAGCGCGCGCTCGAGCTTGTCGATGCGGCGGCTGTACGCCGGCTGGGACAGATGCACGGCGTCGGCGGCCTTGCGGAAGCTGCCGAGGTCGGCGAGCGCGCGAAAGGCCACAAGGTCGTTCAAGTCGAAATTGATGTTCATGGGACACCGTCGGTCGATTGATGCCTATTTTGGAATAATCGATGCCTTAATTGCAATTGACGTCGATCTGTCGCGGACCGAGACTCACGGTCTATCTTTCGATTCCCATGGACGAGCGTGGCGCATCAAGTGGTCGATGTTCTGGTTATCGGCGGCGGCAATGCCGCTCTTTGCGCCGCGCTGATGGCGCGCGAGGCGGGCGCGTCGGTGCTGCTGCTCGAAGCGTCGCCGCGCGAATGGCGCGGCGGCAATTCGCAGCACACGCGCAATCTGCGCTGCATGCACGACGCCCCGCAGGACGTGCTCGTCGACGTGTATCCCGAAGAGGAGTTCTGGCAGGACCTGTTGAAAGTCACCGGCGGCAAGACGAACGAAGCACTCGCCCGCCTCGTGATCCGGGCCTCGTCGACCTGCCGCCCGTGGATGATCCGGCACGGCGTGCGCTTCCAGCCGTCGCTGTCGGGCGCGCTGCACACGGCGCGCACCAATGCGTTCTTCATGGGCGGCGGCAAGGCGCTCGTCAACGCCTACTACCGCAGCGCCGAGCGGCTCGGCGTGCAGATCCGCTACGACACGCCCGTCGACCGGATCGAGCTCGACGGCTCGCGCTTCGTCGCAGCCTATGCGGGCGGCGAACGGATCGCCGCGCGAACCGGCGTGCTCGCAGCGGGCGGCTTCGAATCGAACCGCGAGTGGCTGCGCGCCGCGTGGGGCGAGAACGAGCGCGGCGAGCACCCGGCCGATAACTTCCTGATCCGCGGCACGCGCTTTAACAACGGCACGCTGCTGCGCTTCATGCTCGACGCGGGCGCGGACCGCATCGGCGACCCGACCCAGGCGCACATGGTGGCGATCGACGCGCGCGCGCCGCTCTACGACGGCGGGATCTGCACGCGGATCGACTGCGTGTCGCTAGGGGTCGTCGTCAACCGGGACGCGGCGCGCTTCTACGACGAAGGCGAGGATTTCTGGCCGAAGCGCTACGCGATCTGGGGCCGGCTCGTCGCGCAGCAACCGGGCCAAATCGCCTACTCGATCATCGACGCAAAGGCCGTCGGCCGCTTCATGCCTCCCGTGTTTCCGGGCACGCGCGCAGAGAGCCTGCCGGAGCTCGCCCGCGCCCTCAACCTCGACGAAGCCCGCTTCATGCAGACGCTCGACACCTACAACGCGGCGTGCCGGCCCGGCACGTTCGACCACACACGGCTCGACGACTGCCGCACCGCCGATCTCGCGCCGCCCAAGACGCACTGGGCGCGTCCGATCGACACCGCGCCCTTCTTCGGCTACGCGCTGCGGCCGGGCGTCACCTTCACCTATCTCGGCCTGAAGACCGACGAGACGGCCGCGGTCCACTTCGGCGGCGTCGCGAGCCCGAACCTGTTCGTCGCGGGCGAAATGATGGCCGGCAACGTGCTCGGCCAGGGCTACACGGCGGGCGTCGGCATGAGCATCGGCACGGCCTTCGGCCGCATCGCGGGCAGCAACGCGGCCTTCGCAGCCATCGCCGCACGCAAGGGACACGCCGATGCAGTCGCTTGAAGTCCTGATCCGCCAAGCCCAGGCCGCGGCGGACGGCGTGCCGCTCATGCCCGCCCCTGAGAGCGAAGCCGCGCGGATCCTGCAGATCTGCAATGCATGCCGCTATTGCGAAGGCTTTTGCGCAGTCTTTCCGGCGATGACGCGGCGTCTGGAGTTCGGCGACGCCGACGTGCATTACCTCGCCAACCTCTGCCACAACTGCGGCGCATGCCTGCACGCGTGCCAGTACGCGCCGCCCCATGAGTTCGCGGTGAACGTGCCGCAGACGATGGCTCGCGTGCGCCTGCGCACGTACGGCCTCTACGCGTGGCCGAGCGCTTTCGGGCGGCTCTACGCTCGCAACGGGCTCGTGGTTTCGCTCTCGCTTGCCATCGGCATCGCGTTGTTCCTGGTTCTCGCGCTCGCGATGAACGGCACCCTATGGCGCGCAACGCCCGGCGGCAGCTTCTACGATGTGTTTTCGCACAACCTGATGGCGGGCATCTTCGCGCCGGTGTTCCTGTTCGCGCTCTTCGCGCTCGGCGCCGGCGTGCGGCGTTTCTGGCGCGAGATGGCGCCCGGCGCGGCCGGCGCCGCGCAAGCGGCCGAGGCCACCGCGGCGGTGGCGACGCTCAAGTATCTCGGCGGCGGCCACGGCGACGGTTGCAACAACGACGACGACCGCTTCTCGCTCGCCCGCCGCCACTGCCACCAGGCGACCTTCTACGGCTTCTTGCTGTGCTTCCTGTCGACGAGCGTCGCGACGCTCTATCACTACGTGTTCCGTCTCGAAGCGCCGTATGCGTACACGAGCCTGCCGGTGCTGCTGGGCGTCGCGGGCGGCATCGGCATTGCGATCGGCACGCTCGGCCTCGGCTGGCTGAATCTGCGTCGCCACCCGCTGCAGGGCGACGCGCAACAAAAGCCGATGGATCTCGGCTTCATCGCGCTGCTGCTGTTCATCGCCGTGACCGGGCTCGCACTTGCCGCCTGGCGCACGAGCGAAGCGATGCCCACGTTGCTCGCGGTTCACCTGGGTGCGGTGATCGCGTTGTTCCTGACGCTGCCTTACGGAAAATTCGCGCACGGGCCGCTGCGCGCGGCGGCCTTGCTCAAGTGGGCGATCGAGCGCCGCCAGCCGAACCGCCTGGGCCTCGCCGACGATTGAGGTTGATGCATGACATACGCACTAGGGATCGCCTCAACTAATGGAAATGCGCAGAAGCGAGGATGATTCGAACCAAACGGGAACGGGGCGCAATGTAGGCTCCCGACGACGGTAAACCAGCGCAAGACAAGTACGGAGACCCAACATGGCAATAACAGAAGAAGCCGTAGCAGCACCCACACAGCAGCAGATCTTCAAGGTTGCGTTCGCCAGCATCATCGGATCGGTCATCGAGCAGTATGACTTCCTCGTCACGGGGATCATCGCCGCCACCGTGTGGGGCGGCGTCTTCTTCAAGCTGCCCAATCTCGCCGCGATTGCCGCCGCGATCGGCGTGTACGGTCTCGGCATCGTGATCCGCCCGGTGGGCGCGTTCATCTTCGGGAACATCGCCGATCGCGCCGGCCGCAAGGACGCGATGGTCTATGCGCTGCTGCTGATGGGCGTGAGCACCCTGGCCATCGGACTGACGCCGACCTACGACAGCATCGGCGCCATCGCCCCGATCCTCCTGATCGTGTTTCGCCTGTTTCAAGGCATCAGCTTCGGCGCCGAATTCGGCACGGCGTCGACGTGGGTCGTGGAGCAAGCGGCGAAGTCGAAGCGCCGCGCGTTCTGGGGCGCCTGGGTCGGATTCGCGATCCCGATCGGCCTGCTGCTCGGCTTCGGTTCGGTGATCTTCGTGAAGTCGCTGATGACGCCCGCGCAGTTCACCGATTGGGGCTGGCGGATCTTCTTCTACGTCGGCTTCGCGGTGGCGATCGTCGGCATCGTGATCCGCACCCGCACGATGGACAGTTTCGTGTTCGAGCGCTTCAAACAGGGTGAAGAAAAACTCAAGAACCCGGCTGCCCGCGTGTGGGCGGAAATGCCGCTGCGCATCCTGCGCACGTCGCTCGTGAACGCGATGTTCGGCGGCGCGTTTTTCTTGAGCTTCGTGTTCGGCACGAGCTACATGAAGGCGGTCGGCTTCCCGGGAACGCAAGCGGAGACGATCGGCCTCATCGCCGCCGCTTCGATGCTGGTGTTCATGATCATCGGCTCGCTGCTCGCGGACATCATCAACCGCCGCACGATCCTGCTGACCTCGGCGGTCGTCTTCCTCGTGTGGGCGATCCCCTACTTCTATCTGATCAACACCGGCGACTTCTGGCTCGCGGTGCTCGCCGAGGTGATCGGCTTCGGCTTCGTGTTCGGCTTCGGGTATGGCGCGATCCCGACCTTCTACACCGAGAATTTCCCGACGCGCTATCGCGCCTCGGGCGCGAGCGCCGGCTATCAGGTGTCGCAGGTCTACGGCGGGGGGCTCATTCCGATCATCGCCGGCCTGATCCTGCATGCGTACGGGATTCATCGCGCCTATATTTATATTGGCCTGTTCGTGATGGTCTACGCCGTGGCGGCAATCTTCGCGATCCTCGCCACGCCGGAGACCAAGGGCGTCGATCTCGAGACCTGAGTTAACAAGGAGCCACGCGATGTCGTCCGCCTCGCTCGCCCTGACCCGCATCCTGTGGGATGCGCTCGGCGGGCAAGCCGGCGATGTCGATCGGCTCGCTTTTCGCGGCGCCGGCAGTTTGCCGTCGGCGTTCGCCGTCACCGATTTCGCGGCCGCGTCGATCGCCGCTGCGGCGCTCGCGGTCGACGCACTGCTCGCGCGGGCGCATCCGCACGCCGTGCGTGCGCTCGCTGTTGAACCTTCCGCCTCCCTCGTTGAAACCCGCCCGCCAGCCGCCGTCGAAGTCGACCGGCGGCTTGCTTCGTTCTGGTTTGCGACGTCGTTGCGTCCGATGGGCTGGCAAGTGCCCCCGTTGCGGGATCCATTGACGGGCGACTACCCGACCCGCGACGGCTGGATCCGGCTGCATGTCAACGCCCCGCATCACCGGGCGGCCGTGCTTCGCGTGCTCGGCGCGGTCGCCGATCGCCAAGCGGCCGCCGCAGCCGTCGCGGCATGGGACGGCGCCGGCCTCGAGCAAGCGATCGTCAATGCAGGCGGTTGTGCCGCGCAAATGCGCGACGCCGACGCGTGGCGCTCGCACCCTCAAGGCAGCGCGATAGCAGCGGAACCGCTCGTCGCGAGCGACACGAGTCCGGCCAGCGCCGCGCCTGGCTGGCCCGTCGCGCTCGACCGGCCGCTCGACGGCGTGCGCGTGCTCGACGTGACACGCGTGCTCGCCGGGCCGGTGGCGACGCGCTTTCTCGCGGGCCTGGGCGCCACGGTCTTGCGCATCGATCCCCCGGATTGGGACGAGCCCGGCGCGGTGCCCGACGTGACGCTCGGCAAGCGCTGCGCACGACTCGACTTGAAGACGCCATCCGGACACGCGATGTTTGCCGGGTTGCTGGCGAACGCCGACGTGCTGGTGCACGGCCTGCGCCCCGGCGCGCTCGATGCGCTCCGCTTCGACGCCGCCACACGCGAGCGCCTCGCCCCCGGACTCGTGGACGTCAGCCTCGATGCCTACGGCTGGAGCGGCCCCTGGGCGGCGCGGCGCGGCTTCGACAGCCTGGTGCAGATGAGCTGCGGCATCGCCGATGCGGGGATGCGCTGGCGCGGCTCGGCCTCGCCTGTCCCGCTGCCGGTGCAGGCGCTCGACCACGCCACCGGGTATCTGATGGCGGCAGCGGTGCTGCGCGGCCTGACGCGGCGGCTCGAGGACGGCGTCGCGACGCGCGCGCGGCTCGCGCTGGCGCGGACCGCGCGAGCCCTCATCGACTTCAACGCAGCGTGGGACGACACGCCGCTCGCTGCGGAATCCTCAGCCGACGCCGGCGCGGCGATCGAATCGACTTCATGGGGACCGGCTCGACGCATCGCCACGCCGTGGCGGATCGCGGGGGTCGACGTGCGCTGGGACCTGCCGGCTAGCGCATTGGGCAGCGCGGCCCCTTCCTGGCCCTGAAGGCTCGCGACTGCGCTGCCGAGCAACAACGCATCGCAGATTCCAGCGAGAGCCACCGGCATTTGTCCGGATCGTCGGCGCATCACGAGTTTGCGTATCCTGCTGCCAAGACCGCGCACACTAGGAGACAGCATGCCGAACCGTACCCCGACCGCCTTGTGGGCCCAGCAATTCAGGCGGTCGTCGGCATCGAAGACGAGTCTGCAGGACCAGATCCGGCAGATGCTCGTGGCCGCGATCCTCGACGGCCAACTGCCTCCCGACGCCGCCCTGCCGTCGAGCCGCGAGCTCGCCGACCAGCTTGGCGTCGCGCGCAACACCGTCGTGCTGGCGTACCAGATGCTCGTCGACGACGGCTACCTGATCTCCCGTGAGCGCAGCGGACACTTCGTGAACCCGCAGATGCTCGGGGGCCGGTCCGGTTTCGCGTCGACGCCCGCGACCGCCGGCGGCGAAGCACCGAGCCGCCCCATCTGGCGACAGCGCATCGCGCATCCGCCGTCGGCGCAACGCAACATCGTGAAACCCGCGAATTGGCAGCACTACGAATTTCCGTTCATCTACGGCCAGTTCGACCAATCGCTGTTTCCGGCCAACGACTGGCGCGAGTGCTGCATGAAGGCGCTGTCGATCATGGAGATCCGCAACTGGGCGCCCGACCTCATCGAGCGCGACGACGAATCGCTGATCCAGCAGATCCGCACACGCGTGCTGCCACGGCGCGGCGTGTTCGCGGCCGCAGAAGAAATCGTCATCACGAACGGCTGCCAGCAAGCGTTGTATTTGATCGCCGACTTGCTGTGTGACGAGGACACGACGGTCGGTTTCGAGAATCCCGGCTACCCCGACGCGCGCAACATCTTCGAGAACCGCAATGCGCGGCTGCTGCCGCTGCCTGTCGACGGCAACGGGATCGCACCCGACGCGCTCGGCGAAACGCTCGCGCGCTGCGACTACGTGTACGTGACGCCGAGCCACCAGTGCCCCACCACCGCGACGATGCCGATCGAGCGTCGCCGCGCGCTGCTCGACTGCGCCCAGCAGCACGACTTCGTCATTGTCGAGGACGACTACGAGAGCGAGAACACGTTCTCCGGCACGCCGCACCCCGCGCTGAAGAGCCTCGACACGGCCGATCGCGTGATTTACGTCGGTAGTCTGTCGAAGACCTTTGCGCCGGGTCTGCGGCTCGGTTACGTAGTCGGTCCGCGCGAGCTGATTCGCGAGCTGCGTGCGTTGCGGCGCCTGATGGTGCGGCACCCCGTTGCGTACATCCAGCGCGCGTTCGCGACGTTTCTCGCGCTCGGGCATCACGACGCGCTACTGCGGCGGCTCGCGCATGCGTACAACGAGCGCTCGCAAGCGCTGATGGCCGCGCTCGATGCGCATCTGCCGGATGCGCGCTATGTACGCGTGACGGGCGGCGCATCGTGCTGGGTCGAGGGGCCGTTGTGGCTCGATGCCACGCGCCTCGCCGCCGATGCACAAGCGCTCGGTGTCCTGATCGAGCCGGGCAGCGTGTTCTTCACGAACGACGACGAGGCGCGCCGTTATTTCCGCATGGGTTTTTCGGCCATTCCGCTCGACAAGATCGAGCCCGGCGTGCGTGCGCTCGCGCAATGCGTGCGAGCGCAGCAGGCGGGCGACATATAGTGGGGAATATCGATACCCTTCGGTCCCACGGCACGGCGCTTGCGCACTCGACGTTGTCGGATCTCGATCTCGCTATTGGCACCGGGCAGCAGCAACGATTCCCCTTCTGGAGCATTTTGAGTGATCCGCAAAACGTCTCGCCCAGCCGCGCAACAGGATGACCGAGTCCAGGGAAGCCAGGTGCCGGTGGTCGGCATCGGCGCGTCGGCCGGCGGCCTCGAGGCCCTGAACAAGCTGCTCGGACATTTGCCCTCCGATACGGGCATGGCCTTTGTCATCGTGCAGCATCTTGATCCGCAACACGAAAGCAAACTGCGCGATCTGCTGGGCGAAGTGACGCCGATGCCGGTGCTCGAGGCCCGCGAAGGTCTACCGGTCGAACCGGACCACGTTTATGTAATTGCCCCCAACACGACGCTGGCCATTGCCAACGGCGTATGCCGCGTCACCCCGCGCAGCGAGGCGCACGGCGTACATTTGCCGATTGACCATTTTCTCAAGTCACTAGCCGAAGACTGCCAGGCCCGCGCGATCGGCGTGATCCTCTCGGGCACCGGCACCGACGGGACCCAGGGCGTGGAAGAGATCAAAGCTGCCGGAGGCATCACGCTCGCCCAGGACGAACAGAGCGCTGCCCACGCTGGCATGCCGTTGAATGCCATCCGTTCGGGCTGCATCGACATGGTTCTGACTCCTGCGGACATGGCTCGCGAGCTGGCACGCATCGGCCGTCATCCCTATGTCGCCGCTTCCCGGGTGACGAAATCCGAACCGGACACCCTCGCGGAAGACCGGAACTACAGCGAGATCCTGACCCGGCTGCATGCGGCTTTCAAGGTCGACTTCAGCACCTATCGCGATACGACCGTCAGGCGGCGCATCACGCGCCGGATGGTGCTGCATTCGCTTGGCAGCCTGGCCGACTACGCCGCGCAACTGAAGATCGACCGCATCGAGCTCGAGGCGCTGTACCACGACATCCTGATCAACGTCACCAGCTTCTTTCGGGACCCCGACGCGTTCGATGCGATCAGGAAGCTGGTGCTGCCCGCGATCATCAAGAGCAAGGAACCCGGCATGCCGCTGCGCATCTGGGTGCCGGGATGCTCGACCGGTCAGGAAGCCTACTCTCTGGCGATCGTCGTAACGGAATTTCTCGAGAAGACCCATTGGGCATCGCTACCTGTCCAGATCTTCGCCACTGATCTGAGCGACACGATGTCGCTGCAGCAGGCGCGCGAAGGACTGTATCCCGGCAGCATCGAGGCGGAAGTGTCACCCGAGCGGCTCAGCCGTTTTTTCACCAAGGACGACAGCCACTACCGCGTGTCCGCTTCGCTGCGGGAGATGATCGTTTTCGCCCGGCAGAACGTGGCGGCCGATCCGCCCTTTTCGCGTGTCGACCTGATCAGCTGCCGTAATCTGCTTATCTACCTCGCACCTTCGCTGCAAAAACGCGTCATCCCGACTTTCCATTACGCACTCAACCCGGGCGGCTTTCTCGTACTCGGTTCGTCGGAAACCGTCGGTTCGTTCACGACGCTTTTCGCCGCCGTCGACCAGCCCAACCGCATCTATGTAAGAAAGGCAACGGCAACCCGGGCGTATCCCCACTTCCGCGCTGAACGAACCATCGCAACCCCCGATCGAAGCGCCGCCCCGGCACCGGCTACGTCTGTTACAGACTGGCAGCGCGAGGCCGACCGCGTCGCGCTCGCCCGATACGCACCGCCGGGGGTCCTGGTCAACGAGAATCTGGACATCCTGCAGTTTCGCGGCCAGACCGGACCGTTCTTGACCCCGGCGCCGGGGGAACCCAGTCACAACCTCCTGAAGATGGCGCGCGAGGGGCTGTTCGGCCCATTACGCACCGCGCTCGCCGAGTCTCAGCAGCAGGGCGTTCCGGTGCACCGTCAGGGCGTACGCGTGCGTGGCGAAGCGGCCGACCGGGAGATCGACCTGGACGTCATCCCGGTCAAATTGCCGAACGCGGCGGAACGCTGCTACCTGATTTCGTTTGCCGAGCCTGCGCGTCGCACCGGTCCGATGCCGGCGGCACCGGCCATCGCCGCACCGGCGAAATGGCCTGGGGACGAACTGGAATTGCTGCGCCAGGAACTGGCCTCCACGCGTGAATACCTGCAATCGGTGATCGAGCAGCAGGATGCCGCCAATGAGGAGCTGAAGGCGAGCAACGAGGAGATCCTTTCGTCGAACGAGGAGTTGCAGAGCACCAATGAAGAACTCGAAACCGCAAAGGAGGAGCTGCAATCGCTCAACGAAGAGCTGACGACGGTCAACGAACAGCTGCAGGTCCGCAACGCCGAGCTCATCCGGCTCAACGACGACATGACCAACCTGTTCGGCAGCGTCAACGTTCCGATCATCGTGTTCGGCAGCGACTTGCGCGTGCGCCGCTTCACGCCGCCCGCCACGAAGCTGCTGCACCTGCGCGCCGGCGACGTCGGACGACCGGCCAGTCATCTCAGGCTGCCGGTGCCGACGGTTGGCCTCGAAGCGCTGCTGAACGAGGTCATCGGGACCGTGCAGATGCGCGAACACGAGGTGCAGGACGCAGCCGGTCGCTGGTACGCGTTCCGCGTGCTGCCCTACCGCACCGCCGACAACCGGATCGACGGCGCTGTGCTCGCGCTCGAGGACATTCATGCCGCGAAGCTGGCGCAGGCCGCGCTGCTCGATGCGCGCGATTACGCCAGGGCCATCATCGAGACGGTGCGCGACCCGCTGCTGGTCCTGGACAGCGAGCTGCGCATCCAGATGGCGAGCCGCTCGTTCTATCGCACGTTCCGCCAGATGCCATCCGATACGGAAGGGCGCCGTCTGTTTGAACTGGGCAACGGTCAGTGGAACATTCCCGAGCTGCGCGCACTGCTCGCGCAGGCGCTCGTCGAGCGCAAGCCTTTCGAGGACTACGAAGTCAAGGCGACCTTCGACACAGTCGGCCACAGGATCATGCTGCTCAATGCCCGCCGCATCGTTCGCAACGGGGAAGAAACGGGACTGATCCTGCTGGCGCTCGAGGACGTGACCGAACGCACTCGCGCGGGAGAGGTCCAGGCGCGGCTGGCCGAGATTGTCGAATGCTCCGACGACGGAATCATCAGCACAACCCTTGACGGCGTGATCACGACATGGAACGCGGGCGCGGAACGGATCTTCGGGCTGCGCGCCGACGAGGCGATCGACACGTCCCTCGCGCGGCTGATGCCGCCCGCACAGGAAAACGGGGAGGCCGACTTTCAGGCCCGCATGCGGCGGGGCGAGCGTATCGCGCATGTCGAAACGACGATCATGAACAGGGGCGGCCGGCAGGTGCACCTGTCGGTCGCCATCTCGCCGCTTCGCAACGCCAACGGTGCGGTGTTCGGCATATCCCGCGTGGCGCGCGACATCAGCGAGAGCCGGCGCATGCAGGAAGAATTGAAAGCGTTTGCCGCCGGACTCGCCGAAACCGACCGGCGCAAGAACGAGTTTCTGGCGGTACTCGCACACGAGCTGCGCAACCCGCTCGCGCCGATTCGCAATGCCCTGCAGATACTGCTGCAGTCGGGCACACACATGCCAGCGGATCGATCCGCGATGGACATCATGGAACGCCAGATGGCGCAGATGGTTCGCCTTGTCGACGAACTGCTCGATGTGAGCCGCGTCAGTCGCGGCAAGATCGAACTGCGCCGGGGTGAGGTCGAATTGAACTCGCTGGCCCACCACGCCGCCGAGGCTGCCCGCAGCGAGTGCGAGGCGATGCGTCAGGAACTGGTGGTTAGTGTGACGCCTGAGCCGATCTACGTCGACGGTGACCCCGTGCGGCTGCTGCAGGTGATCGGCAATCTGCTGAGCAACGCGAGCAAGTTCACTGAGGGAGGCGGCCGGATCGAACTGCATCTGGAACGCGAAGGGGACCATGCGCTGGTCCGGGTCTGGGACAACGGCATCGGCATTACGGAAGCCCAGCTGTCACGCATCTTCGACATGTTCGCGCAGGCCGACAATTCGCTGGAACGCACGCGTAGCGGTCTGGGAATCGGCCTGACCCTGGTCAAGACGCTGGTGGAGATGCATGGCGGTGCTGTGGCCGTTCACAGTGCTGGCGCGGGCCAGGGCAGCGAGTTCGTCGTGCGGCTGCCCATGCTGACGGAAGCGCAACTGGCGCAGCCAGCGCTGCCGGAACGACCCGGGCGCGAGCAGATGGCGGAGCAGGCTCGCCGCATACTGATCGTTGACGACAACCATGACTCGGCTGACTCGCTCGCCACACTGCTGCGAATGCTGGGTCACGATGTCCACGTTGCGTACGATGGGCTTCGCGCGGTGGAGGAAGCGGCCGCCCTGCTGCCTGACTTGATCCTGCTCGACATTGGTTTGCCCGGGTTGAATGGCTACGAGGCCGCCGAGAGGATTCGCGGCCAGCAATCGGACCGGCGCTTCTTGCTGGTGGCGCTGACCGGATGGTCGCAGGAGGACGACCGGCGCCGCTCCAGGGACGCCGGCTTCGATGCCCATTTGGTCAAGCCCGCCGCAGTCGAAGATATCGATGCGCTGCTTGCCCGGCTGTCGGACGATGGTGCTGCCGGGCCAGACGCATCGGTTTAGATCATTGACGCCGTCGGCGAGAACAGTCTCAGGTCGCGGCCGCCCGCGACGGCGCGATTATTCAATGCTGCGAATACGTGACGAGCTCATGCTCGTCGACATGCGACGACGACGCACGGCGACGGCGAACGAACACCCCATACACCACAAGCAGCACCCCGAGGCTCACAACGCCGAGCCAAAGCGGCTTGCGCTGCTCGGGAATGAACGCCATCGCTACGAGAATGCCGATCATGCCGGCGATCGACAGCCACGTCAGATACGGAAAGCCCCACATCTTCACGCGCAGTTCGCTTACTGCCTGAGCGCCGAGCCGGCTACGCAGACGCAGCTGAGAAAACGCGATCAACACGTAGACAAAGATCGCGACCGTCCCGTACGAATCGACGAGAAACGCGAACACCGTATCGGGCGACACGTACGACATCACGACCGACACATAGCCGAACAGCGTGCCGAGCAAGATCGCCCGCACCGGCACGCCGCGCTTGTTGACTTTCGCGAGCGAGGCCGGCGCGTCGCCGTGGCGCGTGAGCGCGAACAACATCCGCGAGGCCGCGTAAAGCCCCGAATTCAGCGCCGACAGCACGGCGGTCAGCACGATCGCGTTCATCACGTTCGCGGCGGCCGGCAGGCCCATCACTTGCAGCGCGCTAACGTACGGCGTCGCCATGTGCGGCGAATTCCACGGCACGAGCGCGACGACGAGCGCGACCGAGCCGACGTAGAACACGAGCACGCGCGTGATCACCGAATTGGTTGCCTTCGCAACGGCCTTCGCGGGCTCGCGCGCCTCGGCCGCCGCGATCGTCACGATTTCCGCGCCGAAGTAGAAGCCTGTCGCCGCGACCGCCCCGCTCATCACCGGGCCTATGCCGTGCGGCATGAAACCGCCGTGGCCGAGCAGCGTCGGCAGCACCGCCGTCGTGTGCAACGACGCAGGCCAAAGGCCGAGCACATAGAGGCCGCCGAGAAACAGGAACACGACGATCGCGCCCACCTTGATCGACGAGAACCAGAACTCGAACTCGCCGTAGCTGCCGACCGAGATCAGGTTCGTCGCCGTAAGCACGACTAACAGCGTCAAGCTGATGATCCACGCGGGCACGTCGGGTATCCAGAACTGCACGAGCTTCGCTCCCGCAACCGCTTCGAGCGCGACGACGATCACCCAGAAATACCAATACATCCAGCCCGTCAGAAAACCGGCGAGCCGTCCCGGTCTTTGCCCGCGGCCAAACGCGAGCCGCGCGTATTCGTAGAACGAGCCGACGGCGGGCATCGCGCACGCCATCTCGCCGAGCATCCGCATCACGAGCACGACGAGCACGCCCGTAATCAGGAACGACAGGATCGCAGCGGGCCCGGTCTGCTGTATCACCACGCCGCTGCCGACGAAGAGCCCTGCACCGATCACGCCGCCAAGCGCGATCATCGTCATGTGCCGCTGCTTGAGTCCGCACTTCAAGTCACTTCGGTCCATCGAGGGTTGCATGTCTTCTCCATTTCCAGATGTCTTGGACGACGCCCGTGCGATCCCGATGCGCTTAAGCGCCCGCACTCGCGCCGTCTGAACGGAGCGTGCAAAGGCGCCTCTCGCGCCTTGCCGCAAGGATTTATCGTTTTGTAATCGGGGATGCGCCGGCCTGGGCGGCTGAGCCCGCCGGCGCGTGAGGATCAGGGCTTCTCGTCGCGCCGGAAGTAGCCGACGTAGAGCATCCGCTGCCCGAGGCGGCGGAACGGCGCAAACAGGTGACCGGGCAGTGGCGAAGTGAAGATCGGCAGCGTCTGATGTGCGCCCTTGCCGGCGATGCGCTCGGCCATCCGGCGCCCCGCCTGCTGCGAATACGACACGCCGTTGCCGCCGTAGCCGAGTGCATAGAACACGGCCTGCTTCGGATCGGGCTGGCAGACGCGCGGCATCATGTCGTGGCTCACGTCGACCCAGCCCCACCACGAGTAGTCGATCTGGATGCCGGCGAGCGCCGGAAACTTGCGCGCCATCCCTTCCTTGAGCAGATCGAGGTGGCGCGGGTTCGGCGCGTCGGCACCCGTGATCGCGCTGCGGCTACCGATCTGCAGACGCTTGTCGGGCAGGAATCGGTAGTAGAAGCGCAGTGTGCGCGTGTCGGTCAGCACCTGCGTCGTGCGGAAGTTGCACGCTTCGATCTCCTGATCGGTGAGCGGGCGCGTGACCATCGAATTCGACAGGATCGGCATCACCTTGCTGCGCAGCGACGGATGCAAGCGTTGCGCGGTATAAGCGCCCGTCGCGATGCCGACCGCGCGCGCACGGACGATCCCGCCCGGCGTGCGCAAGTGATGCACGCCGTTGATCGTTTCCCAGCCGATCACGGGGCTGCTCGTATGCACGCGCGCACCGGCTTCGCGCGCGAGGCGCAGATAGCCGAACGCGAGCTTCAAGGCGTGAATGCCGATGCCTTCGGGCTCATGCAGCGCGCCGCACGACTCGTGATCGTTGACGAATTCGCGGCGGAACGTCTCGGCGCTCAGCAGTTCGGACGGATAGCCGAACACGTCCTTCCAAACCTTCGCTTCGGCCGCGAGCTTCTCCATGATCCGCGCGCGATGCGCGATCAGAAAGTGGCCACCCGGCTGCGGATCGCAATCGATCTCGGAGACGAACGCCTTGAAGTGCTGAAAGCCTTCGAGGATCTCGTCGTGCATCTTGAGCGCGACGTCCTTGCCCCAGCGCTCGATCCACTGCGAGCGCGACAGGCGTCCCGACGCGTTCTGCCCCTGCCCGCCGTTGCGGCTGCTGCAGCCCCAGCTCGTGCGGTTGGCCTCGAGGACGACGGCCTTGATGCCATGCTCGCGTGCGAGGCAAAGCGCGGTCGCGAGGCCCGTGTAACCGCCGCCGATGATCGCGACGTCGACGTCGATGTCCTTCGTGATCGGACCGTCGTCGGGCGGCGGCGTGCCCGCGGTCGCGACCCAGTAGGTCGGCGCATAGTCCTTGCCGTGCCCCGGTCCCGGCGATACAAGCGGGTCGTAGGTCGGGTCGTAACGCGTATCCGCCGGCGTGCGTGTGACGAAGCCGCCTGCGACTCGCTCCATTGAACTGGTGGATCCCATGCCTGTCTCCAAATCGTTTTCTTCAGGTCGACCATCGAGCGCTTACGCTTCGTTGCGGCGACCTGTTGAAGAAAGTGTAGGAAGGCAAATTTTCGGCAGGTAGGACCAGTGTCCCGGATTCGCTTGGGCCAGCAAAATCGGCCCGCTTAGTGTTCACGCCGGGTATTCATGCCGAGCGATGCCCCACAAAAACAGACCAATTTGTTTCATTTTTAGCTATGCTGGGACGCACGGCGAAATCAACTGAGCGACGAAGAATCAACTAAGGAGACCCATGCGCGCCACCGCTCCGAAGCAGCCTGAAGCCGCAACCGATGCCACGCCCGCCGACGACGCCCGCGTGCTGCGCGCGCTCGCCGTGCTCGAAGCGCTCGCGTCGGCGGGACAGCCGTACACGCTGTCGCAGCTCGCCGCGCGCCTGCACATTCCCAAAGCCACGCTGCTGCGGCTGATCGAATCGCTGGAGACACGCGGCTACGTGATGCACATGCCGGACTCGCGCGGCCATGACCGCAGCATCGCGCTCGGCCCGAGCGCCGCGCACTTCGCGCTTGCCACACTCGCCAACAACACCTTCACGCGCGCATGCCGCTCGGTGCTGCGCGCGCTCGTCGAGGTGCTTGGCGAGACCTGCAACCTCACCGCGCTCGACGGCGACATGGTGGTGTACGTGGAGCGTGTGGAAACGGCCGAGCCGCTGCGGCTCGAGATGCGGCCCGGCATGCGCGTGCCGCTGCACTGCACGGCGAGCGGCAAGCTGTTCCTGTCGCAGATGACGGCGCTCGAACGCAATGCGATGCTCGCGCGGCTCACGCTCAAGAAGATGACCTACCGGACGCTGACGGATAAGCAACAGCTCGCCGCCGAGCTCGAGCGCCTCGGCACGCGCGGCGTCGGCATCGACAACGAAGAATTCGTGCGAGGAATGGTGGCCGTCGCGGTGCCGGTGAAGGACGCCGCCGACGGGCGCGTGCTCGCGGCGCTGGCCGTGCATGCGCCGACCGCGCGAGCGACGCTCAACGATTTGCTCGAGGCCGTGCCGCAGATGCGGGAAGCCGCCAGCCGGCTCGCCCCGCTCCTGCACCTGCGCGACGGCTGAGCGCCGCCGCAGGTGCCACATAAGGCGCCGCGCTCAATGCGCCAGAATGCCCATCGCCTGCCTCTTCAACTCCAGAAAATGCGGCTCGAATGCGACCTGCGGCGTGCGCGGCCGCTCCAGCTCGATCGGCACGTCGATCGCAACCCGCCCAGGCCGCGCCGACATGACGACCAGCCGCGTGCCCAGAAAGATCGCTTCGTCGACGTCGTGCGTGATGAACACGATGGTGCAATGCAGTTGATCCCACAGCGAGGTCAAGAAGGTCTGCATGTCACTGCGGGTCTGCGCATCCAACGCGCCGAAGGGCTCGTCCATCAGCAGGACCTTGGGCTTCATGACCAGCGCGCGGGCGATGGCCACGCGCTGCTGCATACCCCCCGACAACTCGTAGGGCTTGTGCTTGGCGAAGGACTCCAATCCGATGATGCGCAGGATGTCAGCCGAGGCCTTCCGGCGCTTCTCCTTGGGCACGCTGTGCAGCGAAAGCCCGAACTCGATGTTGTCTTCGACGCTGAGCCACGGAAACAATCCCGCCTGCTGGAACACGACGACGCGGTCGGCCCCGGGCTCGCTCTTGACTTCGCCGTCGACGTAGATGTTGCCCCGTGAGGGTGACGTCAGCCCCGCCAGCAGGTGCAGCAAGGTGGTCTTGCCGCAGCCGGAGGCCCCCAGCACGGTGACGAACTCGCCGCCTTGGAACGTCAGATTGATGTTTTCCAATGCGGCGGTGGCGCCGAAGGTCTTGTACAAGGAATCGATGACGATGTTCAAGTTCGTCTCCTGCTAGGCGGGTGAGTCACTCAATGGGCTGGCGAGTAATAGGCCAGCCCGTTAGCCGTTAATGGGCCAGCCCCTAATGGGCCAGCCCGTTAATGGGCCAGCCCTAATGGGCCAAATGCTTCGAATACTGCGGCGCGACGTTGGTCTCGAAGCTCGCCGGCACCGACTGGATGCGGCCGATCTGCTTGAGCACCTTGGCCGTATTGGCCAAAGTCATATACGTCGCCGAGGTTTTCACGCCCGCGTCGAGGCCCATGACTTTCGGCGTCGTCTGGTCGGCGCCCGAGAACAGCTCGTAGCCGGCCAGCTCGCTCTTCGCGACGTCCAAGGTGACGCCCGTCGCCTTGGCCATCTCGCCGAGCGCCTTGTCTTGCTCCTTCTGCGTTAGCTGATAGCCGTCGTCGAGCGCGGCGACGAAACCTTGCACCAGATCCGGATGCGCTTTCGCCCAGTCCGCGTTGGCGATGCAGACGTTGTAGCTCGATGCTTCGCGCGGCAGATCGCCGTCGGTCTTGATCGCCTTGCCGCCCGCCCCGCGCAGCGCGCTGAATACCGGGTCCCAGACGATAGCCGCGTCGATCGCGCCGGTCACCCACGAGGTGCGCATCTGCGGCGGCGCCATGTTGATTTGCGTCACCGAGTCATACGGCACTTTCGCCTCGGAGAGAAAAGTGGCCAGTTCGAAGGACGCCTGCGAGCCGGCAACGATCGCGATCTTCTTGCCTTTCAGTTCGGCGACGTCCTTGATGCCGCTCTCAGGCTTGACCACGATGCCGGCCGCATTCGTGTAGCGCTCCTGGTTGTACACGATGGTCATCGGCAGGCCCTGCGAGATGGCCGTGACGAGCGGCGGAACGCCGAGCCCGCACATGAACGTGAGGCTGTTCGACGCCAGCGCGCTCATCGCCGCCGGGCCCGAGCTGAACAGCTTGTACTGGACGTCGGCCTTCATGTGCTTCTCGAACATATGCTCCGCCATCGACACCATATACGGATCGGCGCCGTTGTCCTCGTAGCCGATGATGACTTCGGGCTTGTCCTGGGCGCTGACCACGCCCGAGGCCGCACAGCCGGCGGCGAGCAGCACCGCGCTCGCGGCCTGGACCCATTGCATTCGTTTCATGTTTAGTCTCCTCCGATCTTTCGATCAGTTATGGCTGCGCCAAGGCACGATCAGGTTTTCGAACTTTCGTATCACCAACTCCATGCCATACCCGATCAGCCCGATGATCACGATCCCCACGATCACGATGCTGACCTGCAGGGCTTGTCCCGCGAACTGCACGAGCCAGCCCAGCCCGCTGCTCGCGGCAATCAGTTCCGCTGCGACCAGACACGTCCACGCGACGCCGATCCCCACGCGCATCGCGGTAAAGATTTCAGGCAACGCCGAAGGCAGTACGACTTTCCGAAAAATTTGCGCATTGCTCGCGCCGAGCGTGCGGGCCACCGAAATGCGCAGCGCCGGCGTGCTCTTCACCCCCGACATGGTGCCGATGATGATGACGGGGATCGTGCCGACCAGAATCAGAATGGCCTTGGGCAATTCGCCGATGCCGAACCACACCACCAGCAGCGGGATGTAGGCGAGCGGCGGAACCGGACGGACGAACTGCAGGAAGGGGTCGATGATGTCGAACACGAACTTGTTGCGCGACATCGCGAGCCCGATGGGAACGCCGATCACGACCGCGCCGACGAAGCCGATGATGATGCGCACGCAGCTGATGAGGATGTCGCTGCCTAGCGTCTGTCCACCGTAGCCGTTGCGCAGAATCTCGATGAGGGACTGCCAGACCGCCACCGGCGACGGCAGCGCGAACGATGGGAACACGCCCGCCATCGACACGGCCTGCCAAATCAAGACCGATGCCACCAGCACGGCGGCGGTCAGCCAGTACGAGCTCGATCCGAAGCGAACGCGGCGAAGCTTGATCGCCTGCTCGCCGGGTGACGCAATGGGATGCTTCAGATGCTTCATCTTTCCGTGTCCTAGTGTCAATCTCATCACCGCCTCCTCAATCTGGTCTGCAATAAGTAGACCTCATCACCATGGCTTCTGGCTTCAAGTATAGACAGCACAGGCAGCGACGGACTTCGGCCCGGGACGCGACACGCACTTGTCAGCTCGCCCGTTGAGACCAGCATCGTCAATCCATAAATGAGCGGGTAGTACCAGCCAAAAGGTTCTGATGGGGCCAGCCAGATGAGGGATTTCCCTTGGTTCCGCGGGCCGTCGAGCGGGCCGCCGCGCGGGCTGCGCACGTGCCCGCTGACCCCCGCTGGCCCAAGCGAAACCTCCGAACTGGCGCTACTCGCCGGGGCACGCCCCCACTAACGTGTCAGTACGAGATGCCGCATTGCGCACCTATGCGGTGCGGCCACCGCCATCCCCTATGGAGACACGTATGACAGACACGCCCCTCGCCTCTTCCGCCGTCACCGCCGACACGCTCGCCGCGTTCTCCGATGCCTTCAACCGGCACGACGCGAACGCGCTGATGACCTTCATGACTGAGGACTGCGTGTTCGACGCGGCCGGCGGCCCCGACGTTTTCGGCACGCGCTTCGTTGGACGCGAAGCGGTGCGCGCCGCATTCGAAGCGGTATTCAAGACCTTCCCCGACGCGCACTGGGGCCACGGCCGCCATTACGTCGCCGGTGAGCGCGGCGTATCCGAGTGGGTGTTCACGGGCACGCACGCGGAAGGCTGGCGAATCGAAGCCGAAGGCTGCGACCTGTTCGAGTTCCGCGACGGGCTGATTGCCGTCAAGCGCGCGTTCCGCAAAGAGCGGCCGAAGCAGCCGGCCTGACGGGTCGCGCATTGGCGCACGCATTTGGAACAAATCATTTCATTTCATTCCAGATTTCTGAACCACACGCGGAATCGATTGACCTGATTTCGACAGTGAATAGCATCAGAAACAGGGCATCCCATTAGATGACGAACGGAGACAACGTATGAACGACCTTTCCAAACCCCAGCCCGCGACCGTTACCGGTGCGCAAGACATGACGCCTTCCGAAGCCTTCGTCGAGACACTCGCGGCCAATGGCGTGACCGAGATGTTCGGCATCATGGGCTCCGCGTTCATGGACGCGATGGACATCTTCGCGCCCGCCGGCATCCGCCTGATTCCGGTCGTCCACGAACAGGGCGCGGGCCATATGGCCGACGGCTATGCGCGCGTGTCGGGCCGCCACGGCGTCGTGATCGGCCAGAACGGCCCCGGCATCAGCAACGCCGTCACCGCGATCGCGGCCGCCTACTGGGCCCACAGCCCGGTGGTGATCGTCACGCCGGAGGCCGGCACGATGGGCATCGGCCTCGGTGGTTTCCAGGAAGCGAACCAGCTGCCGATGTTCCAGGAATTCACGAAATACCAGGGCCACGTCACGCACCCCGCGCGGATGGCCGAATTCACCGCGCGCTGCTTCGACCGCGCGCAGGCCGAGATGGGACCGACCCAGCTCAACATTCCGCGCGACTACTTCTACGGCAAGGTCAAGGTCGAGATTCCGCAGCCCCGCAAGCTCGATCGCGGCGCGGGCGGTGAGCAGAGCCTGAACGAAGCGGCCGAGCTGATCGCGCAGGCGAAATTCCCGGTGATCATTTCGGGCGGCGGCGTCGTGATGGCCGATGCCATCGAGGAATGCAAGGCGCTCGCCGAACGGCTCGGCGCGCCGGTCGTCAACAGCTACCTGCACAACGACTCGTTCCCGGCGAAGCATCCGCTGTGGTGCGGCCCGCTCGGCTATCAGGGGTCGAAGGCCGCCATGAAGCTGCTGTCGCGCGCCGACGTCGTGATCGCGCTCGGCTCGCGGCTCGGACCGTTCGGCACGCTGCCGCAGCATGGGCTGGATTACTGGCCGAAAGAAGCGAAGATCATCCAGATCGACGCCGATCACAAGATGCTCGGCCTCGTGAAGAAGATCTCGGTCGGCATCTGCGGCGACGCGAAGGCCGCCGCGGTCGCGCTCACGCAGCGCCTCGCGGACCGCAAGCTCGCGAGCGATGCGACGCGCGACGAACGCGCCGGCCAGATCGCATCCGAGAAGGCCGCCTGGGAGAAGGAGCTCGACGAGTGGACCCACGAGCGCGACCCGTACAGCCTCGACATGATCGAAGAGCAGTCGCACGAGCGCCCGTTCAGCGGCGGCACGTATCTGCATCCGCGCCAGGTGCTGCGCGAGCTCGAGAAGGCGATGCCGGAGGACGTGATGGTGTCGACCGACATCGGCAACATCAACTCGGTCGCGAACAGCTACCTGCGCTTCAACAAGCCGCGCAGCTTCTTCGCGGCCATGAGCTGGGGCAACTGCGGCTATGCGTTCCCAACCATCATCGGCGCGAAGGTCGCGGCGCCCCACCGCCCAGCGGTCTCGTACGCGGGCGACGGCGCATGGGGCATGAGCCTGATGGAGACGATGACCTGCGTGCGCCACAACATCCCGGTGACGGCCGTGGTGTTCCATAACCGCCAATGGGGCGCGGAGAAGAAGAACCAGGTCGACTTCTACAACCGCCGCTTCGTCGCGGGCGAGCTCGACAACCAGAGCTTCGCGGCGATCGCGAAGGCGATGGGCGCGGAAGGCATCGTCGTGGATAGGCTCGAGGACGTCGGGCCTGCCTTGAAGAAGGCGATCGATCTGCAGATGAATCAGGGCAAGACGACGATCATCGAGATCATGTGCACGCGCGAGCTTGGCGATCCGTTCCGCCGCGACGCGTTGGCGAAGCCGGTGCGCTTGCTCGATAAGTACAAGGATTACGTCTAACGGGAGTGTCGGCCGGAGTTGGTGCTTCAGCACTGACTCCGGTCCCATGCTGAATTAGTCCAAGTTGGCGCTTTAGCGCTTACTCGGAATGTTCAGCGCTCGTCCGGAGTTAGCGCTTCAGCGTGTCGGCCGAAGTTAGTGCTTCAGCACTTACTCCGGCCCCATGCAGAGCCTGACTCCGGCCGTTTTCGCATTGGACGTCCTCTCGCAAACCATGAAAGCCCTGAACCGCATCATCGAAACCGCGCGCTCGTCGCCGATGCGCATCGCGCTCTGCGAAGGCGACGACGCGCGCATGCTGCAAGCCGCGCAACGCGCGACGCAAGAAGGCATCGCGCGCATCGTGCTGGTCGGCGACATGTCGTCGATACGCGCCACCGCCGAACGCGAAGGCATCGACCTCGCCGGCATGGATCTGATCGACCCGGCGACCTCCCCTGAGCGCGAGGCCTACGCCGACGCGCTCCACGCCCTGCGCGCGAAAAAAGGCATGACGCCCGACGCCGCGCGCGACGCGATCCGCCACCCGCTGACCTACGCGAACCTGATGGTCCGTCTCGGCGATGCGGACGGCTCCGTCGCGGGCTGCGTGCATACGTCGGCCGACGTCGTGCGCACCGCGATCCAGATCATCGGCATCGATCCGTCGTGCAAACTCGTTTCGAGCTTCTTTCTGATGATGCTCTGCGAGCCGTTCCATACGATGAAAGGCGGCCTGATCTTTTCCGACTGCGCGCTCGTCGTCGACCCGGACGCCGGGCAATTGTCGGAAATCGCGATGGCCGCCGCCGACAGTGCGCGCGCGCTGTTGATGGAGGAGCCGAGGGTCGCGATGCTGTCGTTCTCGACGAGCGGCAGCGCCCATCATGCGGCCGTCGACAAGGTCGTCGAAGCCACCCATCGCGTCGAGGCGCTGCGGCCCGGACTCGCGATCGACGGCGATGTGCAGCTCGACGCCGCGATCGTAGCCGAGATCGCGGACCGCAAGATCGAGCACTCGCATGTGCACGGCCACGCCAATGTGCTCGTGTTCCCCGATCTCGATGCCGGCAACATCGGCTACAAGCTCGCTGAGCGCATCGGCCGCGCGAAGGCGATCGGGCCGCTGCTGCAGGGGCTCGCGAAACCCGCGAACGATCTGTCGCGCGGCTGCAGCGCCGAAGACATCTATTACGTGATCGCCGTGACGACGGTGCAGGCGCAGGCCGCGGCGCAACGCGCGGCTGCGGCGTCGGCGGCATGAGTCACGGCGCGCACTGCGCATGCCGCGAGGGCGCGCCCCGCTAGGCGCGCCCGACTTAGCGCCCCCGCTAACGCCGCCGCGCGCCAATCCACCGCGCGAGGCCCACGAGCCGCGCCATGTCGAGCGGCTCCGCGAGATCGAGCGCCACGCTATGCCGGTAATACGGGCTCAGATCGAGCCCGACGCCCAATCCGATTACGTCCACGTCGCGCAGCGTCTCGTGGCGCGCGACCACGTCCTTCAGATGGTTGTCGAGATAGAACGCGTCGTTGGCCTGCGCGGTCGACGCGTCCATCGGACTGCCATCCGAGATCACGACGAGGATGCGCCGCGCTTCCGGGCGCGCGGCGAGCCGCGTGCACGCCCACTCGACGGCCTCGCCGTCCACGCCCTCGCGATACAAATCCGCCTTGAAGAGCGCGGCGATGCTCGTGCGTGCGCGCCGCCAGCTGTCGTCGGCACCCTTGAACACCATGTGGCAGGTCTCGTTCAAGCGGCCGGGATGCGGCGGCCTCCCTCTCGCGAGCCAGTCGAGCCGCGCGCGGCCGCCGTTCCATGCACCGGTCGTGAAGCCGAGCACTTCCGTCGCGAGCCCGGCCTGCTCGGCCGCGCGCGCGAAGATGTCGACCAGCATCGCAACGGGCTCGACGTGCGCCTTCATCGACCCCGAGCAGTCGATCAGAAAACTGACCACGCAATCCCCACGTGGCCGCAGCTGCTCGCGCGTGAACACGCGCCGTTCGGCCGGCGAGCTGACGACTTGCGCGAGGCGCCGCCCGTCGATGCGCCCGTCCTCCTCGCCGAACGACCAGCCGTCGCGCTGCGGCACCGCAAGCGCCGCCTGCAGCACGCGCGCGAGCCGCGCGACATGGATGCCGCGCGCGGCGATGCGCTCGTCGAGCTGTTCGCGGTATTCGCGCAACAGCGGCTCGCGCACGAGCGTGGCGGGCCGGATCTCGCGATCGAACTGCGTCGTGTAGGCGCGATAACCGTCCTCGGCCTCACCGAGCACGCGACTCTCGCCCGTTGGCGCGAGTGCGAGCAGCGCTTCGTCGGACTCGTCGAAATCGACCCACAGCGAGAACGACGTCAACGCATCATCGGGTTTGCGCGCGACATCATCACCGTCGGCGGCGAAGGCCGTGCGTTCCTCATTGAGCATTGCCGCGACACGTCGCGCCAACTCCCGAGCGTCGTGCGCGTAGGCGCGCTGGTCCCGCCGATGCCGGCGCAGGCCCGCGAGCTGCACGCCGATCACCGGCGCGATGCCGGCACGGGTGGCTTCGATCAGGTCTTCGGTGTCTTCGAGCACGGGCCAGCCGGTCACGCGCGACCACACGATCTGCGCCACCGTATAGATGAGGATGCCGAGCTGTCCGTCAGTGAGCCCCGCGCGACAGTACGCGCGCGACCACGCGTCGAAACGATCGCGCAGGTTGCGCGCGAGGCCGCGCATGCCGGGCGGCGCCTGCGCTTCGCAGCGCACCTGCTCGAACAGCTCGAACAGCAAGCGCTCGACCGGATCGTCGGGACACAGCCGCCGGTGCAGCGCCGCATCGGAATGGATGAGCCGCAACGCGGCGCCGTCGGCGGCGCCGCGCAGCGACGCGAAATCGTCCTCGTAGGCGTTGCTGCGCAGATGCGGTGCGTGAAGCGGCAGCGGCCGCAGTTGGCGGCATAGGCGGCCGCCACGGTAGTGCAGCGCGGCGTCGCCGGTGAGCGCGCGCACGGCAGCCGCGCACAGCGCCTCGCGGCGCAGCGCGGCGCGCACGGCCTCGCGCGACGGCATCATCGGCCCGGCTCCGGCGCGCCGCCATTGGCTTCGCCGCCCGCCTCGAGCTCGACACCGAAACAGCGCTGGTAGTACTCGGCGACGATCGGCCGTTCCGCCTCGTCGCACTTGTTCAAGAACGTGAGCCGGAACGCGAGCGCCGGATCGCGGAAGATCTGGCAGTTCTCGGCCCAGTCGATCACGGTACGCGGCGACATGAGCGTGGACAGGTCGCCGGTCGCGAAGCCCTTGCGCGTCAGCGCGGCCATGCTGACCATCGACTCGACGAGCGCGCGGCCGTCACCGTCGCCCATGTCGGCCATCTCCGGCACACGCGCCAGCACGATGCCCTCTTCCTCTTCGCGCGGCAGATAGTTGAGCGTCGCCACGACGTTCCAGCGGTCCATCTGCGCATGGTTGAGCATCTGGGTGCCGTGATAGAGGCCGTTGAGATTGCCGAGGCCAATCGTGTTCGTCGTCGCGAACAGCCGGAAAAACGCATGCGGACGAATCACGCGGTTTTGATCGAGCAGCGTGAAACTGCCGTCGCGCTCCAGAATGCGCTGGATCACGAACATCACGTCGGGGCGGCCCGCGTCGTATTCGTCGAAGATCAAGGCGACCGGGCGCTGCAGCGCCCACGGCACGATGCCTTCCTGGAACTCGGTCACCTGCAGGTCGTCACGCACGACGATCGCATCCTTGCCGACCAGGTCGAGCCGGCTGATGTGGCCGTCGAGGTTCACGCGCACACACGGCCAGTTCAGGCGCGCGGCAACCTGCTCGATGTGCGTCGACTTGCCGGTGCCGTGCAGGCCCTGAACCATCACGCGCCGGTTGCGCGTGAAGCCGGCGAGAATCGCGAGCGTCACCTCGGGGTTGAAGCGGTAGGCGGAATCGATGTCCGGCACGTGGGCGTCACGCTCTCTGAACGCCGGCACTTTCAGGCTCGAATCGATGCCGAAGTGCTCGCGCACCGACACCATGCGGTCCGGGGCCTGCTTCATGAAATCCGTCGTCACAGCGTTCTCCTAGCGTTTCGCACTTCGACTACATCGACTGCCTCATCCTGATCCCGCGAGACCGCCTCGCCGCCGCGATCCTCACGGAAAATTCTAAGCGGCCCCAATGGGCTCAGGTAGGGCCAGTGGGCAGGTTTCGGCTGGTACAGCCGGCAGGGCAATCGCACCAACCGCTGCATGCGCGAGTCCTAATAAACTCGGCTGGCATAGGTGTAACACTGTTTAACTTTCGTTGAACGACACCCTCTGCCCTTGGCAGCCGTCCTCATGTAGCGAGCAACCACTCTTCGAGCGGCGGGAGAATAATCGTTTGGGACTCACAGGCACGTCGCCGAAGTCTCGGCCAGCGGAATCGCTATACAAACTGTCTCTGAGGGATCGGATGAATCCACGAGCGCCACGCTGTGTGCTCATCGCGTACGATGAGGACGGCCAGCAAATTGAAACATGCACGGTGGATCGCGCCGCTATAGCGGCGCTGAGAGAAAAGGCACTGGTCGTGCCCTGGCCGCTCGAAGAACGAAACTTCGAGCTCGATGACGAATTCGCGCGCAACTTAGGGGGCGTCGTACTGCTCCTGCTCGCGACAGCCCAGCCCGAACTCTCGCGGTACATCACAGTGACTCGCAGCAATGGATCCCCCCAACCCCAAACAAAATAGGGGATTGCCACCCTTTAAATCGCGGAGGAGATATCGATCGAGCCGGTGGTCGCTTAACCAGCGACTGCCTTAATTTGAGTTCTCTGCGCGCATGCTGGAAACCCGCACGCTCGAACGGAGGTGGATCGACTTCGATAATCGCCGCGTCAGCTGGCCTGACAGTAAGACCGGGGATAATTCCAAGCCGATGAGCGAAGTGCCGTTCCAACTGCTATCGAGCGCCCCTCGCATCGACGATTCGCCCTACGTGTGTCCGGCCATCTTTGACAGCACAGCCCCCTGCCCGAAGGCACGTATTGCAACGCCTGGAAGCGCATTTTGGACCGCGCTAAGGTGCCGGACGTCGGGACGCATGGCATCCGCCATCGCGCTGCCACCGACATCACAAATTCCAGCGTTCCCATCAAGGTCGGAATGGCGATAACCGGACACAAGACCGTTACCATGTTCATGACTTATGTGCATACCGAGGATGATCCCGTGCGGGCGACAGCCGAGAAGGTTGCTAACCAGCGGCGAGATGCCATCGACAGCCGAGCACCGGCCACATCGGCAACGGTAGCTCCAGCAATTGCGACGGGCGACAAGACTCGTACCAGCCAGGGCGACTACGGCCCGTACCTGCACCGTAAGGAAAATAGGCGCACGAGGCCGCCGGGAAGCAAACGAACGAAATTTTCATCCGAGGAGGTGACCGCATGAATCCCCGGTCGTCCAAGCCAGTATCGAGTCGTTCCAAAACTACGAAATCGGGCGCAGAGATCGCCGTACAGAGCTATGCGGCCTTTGTCGGTGACTTGAAGCGGAAGATTGCTGAGGCCCGTCATCGCGCTAGCCTGTCGGTTAATCGTGAATTGATCCTGCTCTATTGGGGCATTGGCCGCGACATTTTGGTTCGGCAGGAACGAGAAGGTTGGGGAGCCAAGGTCATCGACCGGTTGGCTGTCGATCTGGGCCACGCCTTCCCCGAAATGACAGGCCTTTCAGCGCGAAACCTAAAATATATGCGTGCCTTTGCCGAGGCATGGCCTGACGGCGAATTTGTGCAACAGGTCGTTGCACAATTGCCCTGGGGGCATAATGTCCGTCTTCTCGATACCATCAAGGCGACCGAGGAGCGTGCATGGTATGCCCAGCAGGCCATCGAACACGGCTGGAGCCGTGCTGTCCTCGTCCATCAGATCGAGAGCAAGCTGTTCACGCGCCAGGGCAGCGCACTCACTAACTTCTCTCGAACGCTACCTACCGAACAGTCCGAGCTTGCCCAGCAACTCCTCAAAGACCCCTATACCTTCGACTTCCTCGCGCTTGGTCCCGATATGCTGGAGCGCGATCTCGAACGTGGTCTGATCGAGCACTTGCGCGCGCTGATCCTCGAACTTGGCAAGGGCTTCGCCTTCGTCGGCAGCCAGTACCATCTCGAAGTCGGCGGCCAGGATTACTACCTCGACCTTCTCTTCTATCACCTGCGATTGCGTTGCTTTGTCGTAATTGAATTGAAGATCGAGGAGTTCAAGCCCGAGTTCGCGGGTAAGATGAACTTCTACCTCTCCGCCGTCGACGATCAGCTTAGGCACAAGGACGATCAGCCAACCATTGGCATCATCCTGTGTAAGGGCCGTAACGAGGTGATCGTCGAATATGCCTTGCGCGATTCCAGCAAGCCGATGGGCGTCGCCCAATACCGGCTCTCACCGGCGCTGCCACCGCAGTTGCAGGAGGCGCTGCCAACCGCCGAGGAGTTTGCGCGCGAGTTTCCGCTGATGTCCGTCGTCAAGTTGCGAATTGAGATCGAGCGGATCTTACGGGATCTCCTATCCGACAACGGCCTTGCATCGAAGGCACCAGCCGGCATTGGCAATATGCTGCGCGAATTGCATCAACGTGGCCTCGCGCCGGCCAGCACGGAACGCTTTCTTGAATCCCTCCGCGTCATGAATGCGGCCGTGCATGGCATGGATGTAGACCCAATGGGCGCGGAGCAGGCCGTGGAAATCGGCACAGCATTTCTGGCGGAACTTAGAGATATGCGGTGACGACACATTTTGAGCCCGAATCGGCACATTCCGTTCCACTTCCGGCCCGTGAACGGGACTGGGCTTGCTAACGCCCTCGCCATCCACGACATTGAAGCGAAAAACACGCGACGCAACGTGACGCGTCGATTGTCAGGAAACGCTCGTCATGGAACATGAAGTCGACTATGTGATCGTCGGAGCGGGCTCGGCCGGATGCGTGCTGGCCAATCGCCTGAGCGCCGATCCGCGCAACTCGGTCCTGCTGCTCGAAGCCGGCGGCAAAGACACGAATCCCTGGATCCACGTGCCGGTCGGCTACTTCAAGACCATGCACGATCCCGAGCTCGACTGGTGCTATCGCACCGAGCCCGACGACAACGTCGCCGGCCGCCGGATCGACTGGCCGCGCGGCAAGGTACTGGGCGGCTCGAGTTCGCTCAACGGCCTGCTCTACGTGCGCGGGCAGCGCGAGGACTACGACCGCTGGGCCGAACTCGGCAACCGCGGCTGGAGCTATGCCGAGGTGCTGCCCTACTTCAAGAAATCCGAAGACCAGGAGCGCGGCGCCGACGCGTATCACGGCGTCGGCGGGCCGCTGAAAGTCTCCGACCTGCGCTTGCGCCGCCCGATCGCCGATCATTTCATCGCGGCCGCGCAGGACATCGGCATCCCGCTCAATCCCGACTACAACGGCGCTACCCAGGAAGGCGTCGGCTATTTCCAGCAGACGGCCTACAAGGGCTTTCGCTGGAGCACCGCAAAGGGCTTTCTCAAGCCCGTGCGCGAGCGCGGCAACCTCCGTGTCGAAACCCGCGCGCAGGCCTGCCGCGTGCTCTTCGAAGGGAACGTTGCCGTCGGCGTCGAGTACCTGCAAGGCGGCGAGCGCAAGACGGCGCGCGCGCGTGCGGAGGTCATCCTCGCGTCCGGTGCGATCGGCTCGCCGCAGATTCTTCAGCTCTCCGGTATCGGTCCCGCGAAGCTGCTGCAGAGCGCTGGTGTGCCGGTGCGCCTCGATCTGCCCGGTGTCGGACGGAATCTGCAGGACCATCTGCAAGTGCGGCTCGTGTTCCGCACGCGTGAGCGCACGCTCAACGACGAAGTGAACAATCCGCTGCGCAAGGCTTGGATCGGCGTGCAATACGCGTTCTGGCGCACCGGGCCGCTCACGCTCGCGGCAAGCCAGGTCGCCATCTTCACGCGCTCGCACCCCGGCGCCGAGCGTCCCGACATCCAGTTCCACATGCAGCCGCTCAGCGCCGACAAGCCCGGCCAAGGCGCGCACCCGTTCTCCGCGTTCACCGCTTCGGTGTGCCAACTGCGGCCGTTCAGCCGCGGCAGCGTCGAGATCCGCTCGGTCGATCCGCTGCAGTATCCGGCGATCCGCGCCAACTACCTGTCCGACGAGCGCGATCATCCGGTCGTGATCGACGGCATCAAGGTCGCGCGGCGCATCGCCTCCGCGCCCTCGCTCGCGCCGCACATCATCTCCGAGTTCGTGCCTGGCGCGCAATACCAGAGCGATGCCGAGCTGCTCGACGCGGCCCGGCAGTTCAGCCAGTCGATCTATCACCCGGCCGGTACCTGCAAGATGGGCCACGATTCGGGCCGCGACCCGCTTGCGGTCGTCGACGAGCGCCTGCGCGTGCACGGCGTCGCGCGGCTGCGCGTGGTCGACGCGTCGATCATGCCGGAGCTTGTCTCGGGCAACACCAACGCGCCCGTCATCATGATTGCCGAGAAGGCCGCCGACATGATCCTCGAAGACCGTGTGTCGCTGAACGTCTCGCACTATGAGCGGACCGAAGCGGGCGTTTGAAGCGCGAGAACCACGCACGAGCATCGAGCAGCAAGAAGGCGTACCGCGGCCGGTCCGCGGCATCGCCCACTCGTCGCCCACTGAGCGCCCACTCAACGCCACCAGCGCAGCGGCCGGCGAAAGACATGCCGCTCGATCCGCACGGGCGGCACCGCGTCGAGAAACGCGAGTGCGCCGCCCTGGCGAACGCCCTCTTGCCGCTCGCGTTCCTCGTCGGCGTCGACGGTGCGGCTCGTATCGATGAACAGCGCCGCGACGATGCCAAGCGCCAGCAGCCCCGCCGAGACGGTGAACGGCACGTTGTAGCTGCCCGTATGCTCGATCAGATAGCCGAACACCACAGGCGAAGCCATCCCCGCAATGCCGAAGCCCGTGTTCATCATGCCGCCCGCCGTGCCGGCGTACTTTCCGGCGATATCGAGCGGCAGCGTCCACAAGACCGGGTTCGTGATTTCGAGGAAGAAGAACGACCCGGTCAGCAGCCACACGGCCGTCATCGGATCCGCCACTGAGATCATCGGCACCAGAAACGCGAGCGAGCCGCCCATGCCGACCACCAGCACCGAGCAGCGCGCAAAGCGCAGCCGCCCCGTGGCCTTGAAGATCCGATCCGACACCACGCCGCCGAGCGTGTCGCCGATCACGCCCGCGAGCAGCGGCAGCGCGGTGAAGAGCGCGAGATGCTTGAGGTCGAAGCCGCGCGACTCCTTGAGGTAGGACGGCAGCCACGTCAGGTAGACCCACAGCAGCCAGCCGTAGCAGAAGTCGACGAAGGTGACGAGCCACATGCGATGGATCAGCTTGCGCCACGGCGTCACCGAGCGCTTGGCGCGCTCGCAGTCGCCGGCGCGATAGCCGATTTCGGCGGTTTCCTCGGGCGTAATGCGGCGATTCTGCTCCGGCGAATTCGTGAACACGAACAGGTAGAGCACCGTCCACGCGAGGCTCGCGATACCGAGCAGAATGAACGCGCTGCGCCAGCCGCTCGCCACCACCACCGCGAGCACGAGAGGCGGCGTCACCGCGCCGCCGAGGCGCGCGAAGCTGTGCGTGATGCCCTGCGCGAAGCCACGCTCGCCGACCGGCATCCAGTACGTAAAGGCGCGCGTGGCCGTGGGGAACGCGCCGCCCTCGCCGATGCCGAGCACGAAGCGCAGCGCCACGAGCATCATGACGCTGCCGGCGAAGCCGGTCGCGAGCGTCGCCGCGCCCCAGATCAGCGAGAGCACCGTCAGCACGAGCTTCGGACCGAACTTGTCCGAGAGCCAGCCGCCGATGATCTGCATCGCCGCATACGGATACGCGAACGCCGAAAACACGAGGCCGAGCTGCACCGTCGTCAGACCCATCTCGTGACGGATCAGCGGCCCCGCGACGGCGATGTTCACGCGGTCGATGTAAGAGATGAAATACATCAGACACATGACCGCCAAGATGATGTGACGCGTCTTCACGCGCCGTAGATGCTGTCCCATGCTGTTGTCTCCGAATGTCTCTTTTGTAGTGACTGTCAGGCCTGCCAAGGCGGAGGCCGGCCGCGCGATATGAGCGGGCCGCGAGCGTCAATCGGGCGGTGGGGCCACCAGCTTCAGGCGCTGCACTTTGCCCGACGGTCCGCGGGGCAAGTCGCTGACGAAGCGGATTTCCTTCGGCGTCTTGTAGCGGCCCAACTCGCGCAGGCAGTGCGCGCGCAGCTCGTCGACGTCGGGTGCGCCAGGCCAGTACGTATCGCGCGGCACGACGAAGGCCACGATCTCCTGCCCGTAGGCGGGATCGGGCACGCCGACCGCGGCGGCGTCGAGCACGCCCGGGTGACGCAGCAGCGCCTCGTCGATCTCGCGCGGCGCGATGTTCTCGCCGCCCTTGATGATCAACTCCTTCGCGCGGCCGTTGATGTAGAAGTAGCCTTCGTCATCGCGATAGCCGAGGTCCCCGGTGCGCAGCCACCCGTCGGCGGTGAACGCCTTCGCGGTCTCCTCCGGGCGCTTGTAGTAGCCGCGCATCACCTGCTCGCCGCGCAGCACGATTTCGCCGCTCTGATTGGGCGCGCACTCGCGGCCTTCGAGGTCGATCACCTTCGCCTCGCCGCCCGATGGCAGGCCGATACTGCCGACCCGCCGCCGATCCGCTTCGTACGGATTGCTAAACGCGGGCGCGGCGGTTTCGGTCATGCCCATCGTCTCGATGATGCCGATCCCGAAGCGCGCCTCGAAGGCGCGGTGATGGTCGCCCGGCAGCGCCGCCGACGCGCTGCGGCAGAACTTCAGCGCCGAGAGGTCGAGGCCGCTCGGCCCCTCGCCGTTGAGCAGGTACGCGACGATCGTCGGCACCACGTTGATCCAGGTGCAGCCGCAGTGCGCCACGTCGCGCCAGAAGGTGCGCGCCGAGAAACGCGGCGCCATCGCCACCGAGCCCGCGTGATACAGCGGCGTGAGGAGCGTCACGACGAGCCCGTTGATGTGGTAGAGCGGTAGCGACGCGAGCACGCGGTCCTCGGCGCCGAGCCGATGCTCATCGCTGACGTTGCGCGCATTGGCGAGCAAGTTGTGGTGGCTCAGCTGCACGCCCTTGGGCGCGCCGGTCGTACCCGACGTGTACATCAGCAGGACGATATCGTTCGCGTCCTCGGCCGCGCTCGGCGAGCCATCGCTCAGCGTGCTGGCGCGCGCCGCCGCCAAGGCGCCATCCCGCCGAGCGACAACAGCCGCTGCTGGGGCGCTCGCTTCGGCAAGCGCGGGCGCGAGTACCGGTAGCGCCGGCAGCACGGGCAGTTCGGCGGCATCGGGCGCCGTGTGCACGAGTGCGATCTGGCGCGTCACGCCCTGCTCGCGCAGTTCGGCGAGCACGGCGGCCAGCCCATCGACGGTGTCGTCGCACGCGAAGATCATCCGCGTGTCCGAATGCTCGACGATATAGCGCAGTTGCGACGCCTGGCACAGCAGATTCAGCGGATGCGCTATCAGCCCGCTGTACATGGCGCCAAGCAGCAGCGTGGCGGTCTGCGTGCCGTTGCCCATCAGCACCGAAACTACGTCGCCAGTCCGCAGGCCGGCATCGTGAAAGCGCGCCTCGAGCACGCGGCAGCGCTCGCGCAGCATCGCGAAAGTCACTGCCTCACCGGCCACGGCTTCGCCATCATCGCCCTCGGGCACAGGCAGCACGAACGGCTTGTCGGGATATTGCGCCGCGCGCTCGTCAATCAGCGCGCGCAGAGTCGTGAGCGCGCTCATCGGCCGATTCTCCTGAAGTAATCGCCGAGCAGCGCGTCGAGCTCCGGCACGCGCTCCTCGATCGGATAGGCGACGCGCGTCACGTTCAAGTACTGGCGAAAGCCCAGGTTGTCCGAGAAGTTGTTGCGGCCCCACGTGCCGCAGCCCATCGACAGCGAGAACGGCAGGCCGTTGTCGAAGTTGCCGCCGGTCGCCAGGCAGTGCGCCTGGTTGACGATCACGCGGGCGACGGGCAGCCGCTCGCCCAGCCCGATCGCGAAGAAGTCGGGGTTCGCCGTGTGCAGTCCGACCGAATGGCCCGCGCCCATGTACGCGTAGATGTCGCGAACGATCTGCGCGGCGGCGTCGAAATCGCGCGCGCGATAGACCGAGAGCACGGGAGCCAGCTTCTCGCCCGAGAACGGATGGTCCGCGCCGAAGCCGCTTTCCTCGACCATCAGGAACTTCGGCTCGCGCGCGGCTACGTCGGCGAGACCCGCCGTCTGCGCGATGTGCCTCGCCGATTTTGCGATGCAGCGCTCGGAGAGCTTGCCGTCGTGCCACATCGCCGCCTGCAGCCGGGCCTTCTGCGCCGCATCGAGCAGCGCGCCGCCCCACCGGGCCAGTTCGGCAAGCATGGCGTCGTAGACCGCGTCTTCGATCACCACGCTGTTTTCCGACGAACAGCTCGTCGCATTGTCGAAGGTCTTCGACACCGCGATCTTGTGCGCCGCATCGTGCAGATCGGCCGAGCGCTCGACGATCGACGCGACGTTGCCCGCCCCCACGCCGAAGGCCGGCGTGCCGCTCGCGTAGGCCATCCGCACGTTCGCCTGCGAGCCCGTCGCGACGACGAGATCGCACTGCCGCATCAGCGCGGCGGTCGCGGCCTTGGTGATCGGCGCGGGCAGCATCTGCACGAGCGCGGGGTCGAGCCCGGCCTTCTCGAACTGCGCGTGGATGAACTCGATCAGCAGCGCGCACGACGAATAGCCCTTCGGCGAAGGCGCAACGATCACCGCATTGCCGCATTTGAGCGCGTTGATGATCTTGTTCGCGGGCGTGGCGGCCGGGTTGGTGGACGGCGTCACCGCGGCGACGACGCCCACCGCGCGCGCGATCTCGACGATGCCCGCAGCCGGGTCGCGCGCGATCACGCCGCAGGTCTGCCGGCCGTGCAGATCGCGCAGCAGGCCAAGCGTCTTGCGGTAATTCTTGCGGACCTTGTCGTCGACGTTGCCGAGTCCGGTGTCGCTGACCGACAGCTCGGCGAGCCGGCGATTGCGCGCGGGCTCCATGATTGCCCATGCGGCTGCGTCGGCAGCGGTGTCGAGCGTCGCCTGCCCGGCAAACTCGAAGCTTCGTTGCGCCTCCCGCGCTCGCGCGACAAGCGCGGCGACACGCTGCTCCACCCCGTCATCGACTGGCGCGGCGGCAGTTTCGACTGCTGCGGCTCTGACGTTCATACGCGGCACTCCCGATCGAAAGAATTGGCGGTACTGTCAATCTATTCTTCGGCGACAAGTCGCGAGTCCCGTTTCCCGATCATTCCCGAACTGCGTCGCCCGGGGCGGCGGAAATTGCGAATTTCGGGACTTTCCATAGTCCCGAAAACTGCACGATCAGAGACACAATAAGAACGCGCGCGGCACGCGCCACCATCTTCAGGAGAGACCGTGTCGACATCGAATCAATCGAACGCGGCGGCAGTGCGAGCGTTTCGCGTGCTCGAGACGCTCGCCGAGGCAGGCCACCCGCTATCCATGATGGATCTCGTGCACACGCTCGACTTGCCCAAGCAGACGGTGCACCGCATCCTCATGCAGCTGACCGACGCCTGGCTCGTCACGCGCGGCGCCGGCGACAAGCTCTACGAATGCTCGCCGCGCGTGCGCATGCTGGCCGTCAACGTGCTCATGCACGCCGGCCCCGCGGCGGCGCGTCATGTGCTGCTCGAGCAGCTCGTCGCGAAGATCGGGGAAACTTGCAACCTGACCATGCTGTCCGGCAACGACGTCGTCTACGTGGACCGTGTCGAAACGGAATGGCCGCTGCGCATGCATCTTCAGCCGGGCTCGCATGTGCCGCTGCACTGCTCGGCCAGCGGCAAGCTATTGATCAGCTTTCTGCCGAAAGAGCGGCGCGAGCGCGTGATCGAAACGCTACCGCTGCGCGCGTATTCGGAGCGCACCATTACCGACCGGGAGGCGCTGCGCAAGGAACTCGCCGCCACCCGCCGGCGTCGGCTCGCGATCAACGACCAGGAACATTTGCAGGGCTTGATTGCGATCGCGGTGCCGGTGATGCTCGACCGCAACCGCGCCTGCGCGGCGATCGCGGTTCAGGCGCCGGTCGGGCGCGTGACGCTCGACGATCTGCTGGCATTCGTGCCCGATCTGCGGCACGCGGCCGACGAGACCGCCAAGACCTTCCGCGCATGAGCGCGCCCCGGCGGGCGGCCGGGGCGCCGAGGTCGCTACTAAGTCGATCAGATCGCCGTGGCGACCGGTGTGCGCGTCAGGGTGCGCTCATGGCGTGCTCGCCGCCGGACAGCAACTGAGCGCTGCGGCGCCGTTCGATCGCGCGCGCCGACCATGCCGACACCAGCGCGGAGAAAGCCACGTACGAGCACACGACCCACCACTTGCCGCCGCTCAGCTTCCACAGGGCGGTCGCGATGATCGGCGTGAGACCGCTCGCAAAGATGCCAGAGAACTGATAGACGAACGAGATGCCTGTGTAGCGCACGTTGGCGTCGAACAGATCCGCGAAGAGCGCGGCTTCCGGACCATAGACCGCCGCATAGAAGATGCCGAACGGGATCACGATCGCAAGCCAGATGAGCAACGTGTTGCCGGGCTGACTCTCGATCAGCCAGAACGCCGGATAGACCGACGCACCGCAGATCAGCGAGCCCCACATGTACACGCGTCCCCGGCCGGCGCGATCGGAAAGACTGCCGAAGAGCGGAATGAAGAAGCACATCACAAGTGCGGCGATCATCACCCCGAGCAGCGCATCGGTGCGGTCCAGCTTGATGTGCTGCGTCAGATAACCGATCGAAAACACCGCGAAGATGTTGAAGAACACGCCGTCGATGTAGCGCGCGCCCATGCCGAGCAACAGCTCGCTGCGATAGTTCGCGAGCATCTCGGCGAACGGCAGCCGCGCTTCGCGGCGCGAGCGCTTGAGCGCGACGAACGCGGGCGTCTCCATCACCTTGACGCGGATGTAGAGGCCGATCAACACGAGGACGAGCGACGCGCCGAAGGCAATGCGCCAGCCCCACGCGAAGAACGCCTGCTCGGAGAGCAGATGCGAGACGGCCGCGACCATCCCCGAGGCGAGGCACAGTCCGATCGACAGCCCGATTTGCGGCAAGCTCGCATAGAGCCCGCGCCGGTGCGGCGGCGCGTACTCGTAGGCCATCAGCACCGCGCCGCCCCACTCGCCGCCGAGCCCGATGCCCTGCAGCACGCGCAGCGACAGCAGCAGGATCGGCGCCCATACGCCGATTTGCGCGTAGGTCGGAACGAAGGCCACACCCGCGGTCGAGATGCCCATGATGACGAGCGTCAGGATCAGCGCGGACTTGCGCCCGATGCGATCGCCGAAATGCCCGAAGAGCACGCCGCCCACCGGCCGCGTCACGAAGCCGACAGCGAAGGTCGTATAGGCGAGGAGCGTCGAGACGAGCGGATCGCTGCCGGGGAAATACAGCTTGTTGAAGACGATGCCGGCGACCACGCCGTACAGAAAGAAGTCGTACCACTCGACCGTCGCGCCGATCACACTGGCCAGTGCGACGCGGCGAACCATGCGGGAATCGATGTGCGAATCAGCTGACATGAACGGCTCCTCCAATGGATATCCGTGCCGTGCGCGTTGCGCGCGGCAGGAACGGGGCCCCTTGGTGTCTCCTCCGAGGCCATTCTTGTACTGCGTCGCGAGGCGCGAGTCAGTGGTTCGTTTTTATTTAATGGTCCGAAATCCGGACTTCAAGCGAATTCCGTCGAGGCCATCCGATTCTGGGACGAAACAGGGATTTTCGTTTCATTTCGCCGGGCGGGCGAGCCGTCGGAGGAATGGTGGAGTAGTGGCGAAATGTCAGTAGCGCTCTGTCGCTTCCGCGTTGCCGGCTGTGGGTGCAGGGCTCGTGTTCGTGACGCCGTCACTATCGGCAGTCGGTTGCGCGGCGCCGCCGCCTTGCTGCCCACGACGCAAGAACACACCGCCCAGCACCCCCGCCGCCGCCGCGAAGATCGCACCGAACAGAAACGCCACGTGATAACCGCTATTGAGCGCCGCCGCGGCGCTTTCGGAAGCCTGCATCGCGTCGCTGCGCGCGGCGGCGAGACTGGCGAGCACCGCGAGACCGAGCGCGCCGCCCATCATGAACGACGTATTGACGATGCCGGACGCCAAGCCCGAATCGCTCGGATCGACGTCGCTCATGGCGGCCAGCAGCACGGGATTGAATGCGATGCCCGCCCCGACACCGAGCAAGACCATGCCGGGCAACACGTCGAACACGAAGCTGCCGTCCACCGGCGCCCGTGCAAACAGCGCGAGGCCGCACGCCGCGACGAGCAACCCGACGGCAAGCGGAAGACGCAGACCGAAGCGCATGACCAGGCGCGCCGACAGGCCCAGCGAAAAGAACCCCATGATCAGATTGGCCGGCAAGAACGCGAGGCCGACCTGCAAGGGCCGGTAGCCGAGCACCCGCTGCAGATACAGCGCGGAGATGAAGAACCACGCGAACATCGCCGCTGCCCAAAGAACGCCGACCACATTGGCCGTCGCGACATTGCGCAGGCGGAACAGACCGAGCGGCATCAACGGATGCTGCGCGCGCGCTTCGATCGCGAGAAACGCGGCCAACAGCACGAGCGCGGCGAACAGCAGGCCCAGCGTCTGCGCTGAAGTCCAGCCCGCTTCATTGCCGTTCACGACGGCATACACGGCGAGCATCAGCGAAGCGGTCACCGTCACCGCGCCGGCCACGTCGAGCCGTTCGCCATGAGCATGGCCGCGTGCCGACGGCAACAGCGCGACGCACAGCCCATAGACGGCGATGCCAATAGGCAAGTTGACGAGAAAGATCCAGTGCCAGCTCAGGAGGTTGGTCAGCAGACCACCGAGCAACACGCCGATACTGCCGCCCGCCGAGCAGACAAAACCGTACACGCCCATCGCCTTGGCCCGTTCGCCGGGTTCGGTGAACAGATTCATGATCAGCGACAGCGAAACAGCCGAGACGACCGCGCCGCCCAAACCCTGCACGGCGCGTGCGCTGACCAGCAGGATTTGCGAATTCGCCATGCCGCATGCGAGCGACGCCACCGTGAACAGCGTAATGCCGCCGAGGAACAGCTTGCGGTGTCCGTATAGATCGCCCAGCCGCCCGCCGAGCAGCAGGCAGCCTCCGAACGTCAGCATGTAGGCATTGACCACCCACACCAGCGAGGTTTCGGTAAAGCCGAGGTCCGCGGCAATCGACGGCAAGGCAACGTTCACGATCGTCGTGTCGAGCACGATCATCAGCACGCCGAGGCATAGAACGATCAGCGCTAGCCAGCGTTGGTTGCCGTGGATGGAATGGGTCATGCGGGGGTCCTTTGTCTTGATCGAACGGGCGCAGGCGGATGGCAGACGCGCGGTGGCCCCGAGTTGACGATGCTACCGCATGCAGCGAGCGCGGCGGGCTCTTGCTTCGCCGAGGCGATGGCTACGATCACAACCGCATTGCGGCGCTAAGATCCTCGTGCTCGAAGGCGCTCGCCATGCGCGCGACTTCAGCACGCTTGCAACCGACTTCCTTGGCGACCGCTTGCCACGTCCGGGTTACCTCAGCGACCTCCCGGATAGTGGCCCGAGCCTGTTTCAGCGACAGACCGAAAAACTCCGTGGCATGTTCCAGCAGGTCAACCGAACACGTTCCTTCGTCGAGATCGATGTTTGTCGTTAAGATCCGCGCCTTGACATCGGTTGGCGTGGGATTGAGGTCGTAGGCTGGTGACAATACCCAGCCATCGCGTCCCGCCCACAGGAAACCGTGGTTGCGCAGATGGTCATCGACATTGGAGACCAGGACATTGAAGGCCACCCGGCGATACAACTGCACCGCATCGACCCGTGCCTTCGCACCGTATTGCGCCAGAGCGTCAACCAGTTCGGGATAGCTGCCCCGTTGACCATCCCTCGATCCCGTCATCGACATAGCCGAGAGAAAGGGAATGCGCACGCTCCTCGTGCGATCAAAGCGGCGCGACAGCAACACCGCCTTGCCCGCTACCTGGAGCAGTTCGTGATGTGGGGTGGATATGCCGGCGCGTTCAGCCAATCGCAGAGCGATTTCCTCCCACGTCTCGATGCTGTAGTCGTCGATCTCCTTCGGGAATTTGGCAATCGACAAATGACCATGCTGGTCGATGACCGAAGCCTTGGGACGTGCGCCACCGAGTGACGACCCAGGTGCGAAGATTAGTTGCAAATCCTCATCGGTTTCCTCGTCCCGCAAGATGCGCTCTGTGATTTGCAGCAGCCGCCCCAATTCGATGAGCGCGGGAACACCGGCCGGCACGGGTGCTTGGAACTCGTCTTCTCCATCCCAACGGAACCGCAGCGCACCCAGACGCGTTTCATCAGCTACGCCCAGCAGATAGTCCAGTTCACCGAGCGTACGGACGCGCCGCCCTTCACGTTCGGCTTGGCGACGCTCCGCACGTTGCATGAGCCGGCGCCCCCAGGTATCCGGCGCCGAATCGCCGATCGAGCCGAAGATGGGTTGGTCAGGCAGCGGTGGGAAGACGCCTCGCGTCAACGCGAGCGCCGGCTCGATCGAAAAGCGCTCGTCGTCGGCCAGCCAGGTCTCGTCATATTCAAACGTGACCGTTTCTTCCCGGCGCGACGCATGGCGTCTGAGCAGCCCCACTGGTCGCGGCGTGCCGCCGCGATCGATATATACCTCGACATCAGCCATCTTCACCCCTCCTTCTGCCACGGGGCAGCCGGACGCGCTGAGGCAACGCCGCGGCAGCCAGCGACTGCCCGACTGTGTCGTGAGCAGCGTCGGCAACCTCCTGTAGTCCGCCTAGAAGCCCGAGCGCCATCAGCACGGCTGCGTAGATGCCGATGCTCACGCTTGGGTCTCCAGCCTCGACGCGCTGCAAAGTCGCTCTCGACGTGAAAGCCCGCTCGGCAATCACCGCCATGGTCAACCGGCGACGGCGACGCGCGTCGTGAATATCGGTGCCCAACTTGCGCAGCGCCCGCCGGACACCGGCCGAAGGAGCGTGAGGAGTCGGCATTTTGCTATCTTCCTGAGTCGCTAACCCTGTTAATGTAACACGAAGATAACATTCTTGCTGACCTTGCCGAACACCAGGGCAAGCGCCTCGCCACGCAGGGTTTCCACCAAGCCCCCATGCACGGCATTCATATCGCGCATTTTTGTCCCTTATTTGACCCGCGTCAGCACGGCTCATATCGTTCGCCCATGTCGTCCCGATGTCGCCTCAAGCGCCCCGCTGCCGATGTTCATCGTGAAGCGGAAATCGAACACTTCGTGCTCCTTCGTGCTCCCTCTTGCCATGAACCCTGACGCCGTGAATCCCGACTTGAGCGTATCGCCGCCCGCCACGCGGTCCGCACCTCGCACCCGAAGCAACGTACGCCGCGCGGCGACCACCGCCGTGCTCGGACAAATACTCGAGTGGTACGACTTCTTCCTCTACGGCACCGCCGCCGCGCTCGTGTTCGGCAAGCTGTTTTTCCCCGTGGGCAGCGACCCGTTGACGGGCACCATCGCCGCGTTCGGCGTCTTCACGGTGGGCTTCATCGCGCGGCCCATCGGCGGCGTGCTGTGCGGCCATATCGGCGACCGCCACGGCCGCAAGGTCGTGATGATGCTCACGCTCCTGACGATGGGCTCGGCCACCGTGCTGATGGGCGTGTTGCCCACCTATCAACAGATCGGCATCGCGGCGCCGGCATTGCTCGTGCTGTTGCGCATTCTCCAAGGACTCGCCGCAGGCGGCGAGTGGAGCGGCAGCATCCTGCTCATTCACGAAAACGCGCCGCAATCGAAGCGCGGCGCCCTCTCGGCATGGAGCCCATGCGGCGCGGCGTTTGGCTTCGTGTTGTCGACTGGCGCGTTCATGCTCGCGCACAATCTGCCGTCCGGCGATTTCCTGAGCTGGGGCTGGCGCGTGCCTTTTCTCGCCAGCGCCGTGCTCGTCGTACTCGGCTTGTGGATGCGCCGCTCGGTCGGAGAGAGCGCCGCGTTCGCCGAAGTGAAGGCCACGCATCATCAAAGCCGCATGCCGCTCATCGAAGTGCTGCGCCAGTGTCCGCGTGAAGTGCTCACCGTGTTCGGCCTGCGCTTTGGCGAAGGTGGCGCGTCGTATATCTTCTTCGCGTTCTCGATCGCTTACGGACAGTTTCTCGGCATCAAGTCGAGCTGGATACTCGGCGGCCTCACGCTCTCGATGCTGCTGATGATTCCGGTCTCGCTGTTCTGCGGCTATCTGACCGACAAAGTAGGTCGCAAGCCCGTCTATCTCGCAGGCGCCATCGCCATGTTGCTCGTCGCGTGGCCGTACTTCGCGCTGCTCGGCTCCGGCGTTTACTGGAAAGTCATCACCGCGCTCTTGCTTGCGAACAGTGTCACGCTCGGCATTCTCGAAGGTTCACAGCCGGCCTTCATCAGCGAGATGCTCCCGGTTCATCTGCGTTTCTCGGGGCTTGGCATCGGTCGCGAACTCTCCTCTGTGCTCGGCGGCGGACTGTCGCCGATGATCGCCACCGCCCTGCTCGCCCACTATCGCAGCGCCATGCCCGTCGCGCTCTATCTCGGCGCGCTCGGCCTCGTCACCGTGATCGCCACGCTGTTCGCTCGCGAGACCTTTCCCCGTGCGATGCGCATCGCGGCGCGTCAGCAGGCCGACTGACATCCCCCATTGATCGAGAGGTATCCCACATGCAAGCCCTTCAAACCGCGTGCACGAGCAGTGCGCCCATCATCGATGCGCAGAGTGACTACCCGGAATACCCCGGCCCGCTCTCACTCGATACGCTGATCGACGACATCGAACGGCGCCGCGACGAGTTCGATCAACTCTCCCACGTGCCGCGCGACATGGTGGCCCGCATGAAGCGCGCGGGCATTTTCCGCGCAAGCACGCCCAAGCGCTTCGGCGGCGACGCACTGCCTCCCCCACGCTTTCTGGAAATGCTTGAACGCATCGCCGTCGCCGACGGATCGACCGCATGGGTCGCCGCGTTCGGCTCCGCGAATACGTACCTCGCGTCCTTGCCCGTCGAAACCCAGGCGCGCATTTATGCGTCCGGTCCCGATCAGGTGTTCGCGGGCGGCCTCTATCCGCTGCAAAAGGCCGAGCGTGCGCCAGGCGGCTTTCTGGTCTCGGGCCAGTGGCGCTTCGCCAGCGGCTGCAAGGGCGCGGACTGGATCGGCGTCGGCATCGGCGGCGCGCCGGGCCATGCGGACGACAAGAATGCCGGCAAGCCTTTCACCGCCGTGTTTCCCGCGCACGAAGTGGAGATCGTGGAGAACTGGAACGTAGTCGGCATGCAGGGCACCGGCAGTCACGATCTGCGCCTGAAAGACAAGTTCGTCGACGAAGCCTGGACCTTCGTGCGCGGCGGCGCGGCGCTGATCGACGAGCCGCTCTTTCGCTATCCCGCCGTCGCCTATCAGGCACAGGTGCATGCGGCGGTGAACCTCGGCCTCGCGCGTGCGGCGCTCGACCTGCTCGCCGGCATGTCCGGCGTGACGAAGACCACGACGGGTGCACCGCGTCTTGCCGATCGCGCGTACTACCGCACGGGCCTCGCGCAAGCGGAAGCGTATCTGCGCAGCGCACGGGCCTTCTTCTTCGAGTCCGCCGAGACATCGTGGCAAACGGTCCTCGCGGGCGATCCCGTTCTGCCCGCCGAAGCCAACCTGCTGCGCCTCTCCGCGACGCATGCGGCGCATACGTGCGCCGACGTCGTGATGCAGGCCTACAAGATGGCAGGCGTCGGCGCCATCTATCGCGAGAACCGCCTGCAGCGGCTCGTGCGCGATTCGATCGTCGTCACGCAACACGCCTTTCTGGGCGAAGGAAATTACGACGCGTCGGGTGCGCTGTTCGTCGGCATTCCGCCCGTCACGCCCTATCCCTGAGCGGAGGCACGACGCCATGACGCACGATCCCCATCGCACGCAGTTCCGCAATGCCATGGCGAGCCTCGCGGCGGCCGTCAACGTCATCACCACCGACGGTCCGCGCGGCCGCTGCGGCATCACGGCGAGCGCCGTGTGCTCGGTGACCGACACGCCCCCGACGATGCTCGTCTGCATCAATCAGTCGAGTTATGTGCATGACGTGCTGCACGGAAACCGCAACGTGTGCATTAATGTGCTCGGCGCACATGGTCAGGATCCCGCACGCGTGTTCGCGGGCATGGCCGGCTGCACGATGGAAGAGCGGTTCGAGCGATGTGCATGGCATGCGGGGCGTCTCGACGTCCCGCTGCTCGACGATGCGATCGCGACGCTGGAAGGCACGATCGTCGAGAGCAAGACGGTGGGATCGCACTCGGTGATCTTCGTGCAGATCGAGCACATCGACATGCGCGGCGAGGGGGATGGCCTGGTCTACTTCGGCAGGCAATTCCACCGGCTCACGTGCGAGGCGACCTGAAGATGCAGGCCTGCCTCTTTCTAACCGGCGCGAGCGGCGCGGAACCGTTGCTTGATGCGAACCGCTTGATGCACGCGGCGCGGCACATCGAAGGCCTGCGCGCACTGATCGTTCACGAGCCGATCGCGGGGCAAATCGATCCGCTCATCGCGCCTGCCGCCGATGCGCCGTCCTGCGTGCTGCAATGGTATTTCGATGAACTCGCGCCCCTCGAAGCCGCCTCCGAACTCGACGGCGCCATTCATTGCGCGCTGTCTTCATCGGTCCATGCGGCGCTCACCACGCGGACATTCACACAACAGGCGATGGCCGTTCGCACGCTCGCACCCTCGCACGCCAAGCCGCCGGCAAGCGATGTGCCTCGATGCACCTATCTGGTCGGCTATGAAGGCGTCGCGGAAGACTTCAACGCGTGGCTCACGCATTATCTGTTGCATCATCCGCCGTTGATGCAGCAACTGCCCGGCTTGCGCGAGCTGGAAATCTACACGCGCATCGACTGCACGAGCGGCCTGCCATTCGCGCATGCCCACGCTATCCAACGCAACAAGGTCGTGTTCGACGATGCGTCCGCGCTCGTCGACGCCCTCGCCTCTCCCGTGCGCGACGCCATGCGACGCGACTTTCACGCACTGCCGCCCTATCAAGGTACGACGCCGCATTTTGCAATGCGCAGCATCTACGGTAATCTCGCGTCACCCTGACCGGCCGTCGCGCGCTGCGTGATACGCCCTTGCTCACGAGCGACGCACATGAACAAGCCGCATTCCGGTATCCCCGACCTGAACCTGCTGCGCGTGTTCCTCGCCATCTGGGACTTGCGCAGCCTTACCGCCGCGGGCGACCGCCTCGGGCTCACGCAGCCCGCAGTGAGTCACGCCCTGCGCCGCCTGCGCAATCTGTTCGAAGATCCGCTGTTTGTGCGCACCCCCACCGGCATGGTGCCGACCGATGCCGCGTACCGTCTCTATCCGCCGCTCGCGCAAGCGTTCTCGATGATCAACGAGGCGGTGCAGCAGCTCGCGAAATTCGATCCGGCCACCGCGCAGCGCGTGTTTCGCGTCTCGATGTCCGATATGTCGGAGTTTTATTTTCTGCCGCCGCTCGTCGCAATGCTGGACCGTGAGGCGCGCGGCATTCGCATCGAGGTCGCGAATGTCCCAGTCGAATCCGTGAGCGCCGCCATGCGCGCCGGCGAGATCGATCTCGCGCTCGGCTACGTGCCCGGCCTCGACGCGGGCTGCATGAGCCAGACCTTGTTCCTCGACGAGCATGTGTGCGTGCTGCGCGCGGGACATCCTCTGCGCAAGGCGAAACCCACCCGTGAGGATCTCGCCGCCCTACGTTACGTGTATGCAAGCACGAACGCCACCGGCCATCGCATGGTGGAGCAATGGCTCGATGAGCTGAACCTCAAGCGCGAGGTCGTGCTCAGACTGCCGCATTTCGTCGTCGCGCCCGAGATCGTGATGCACACGGACCTCGCCGTGATCTTCCCGAAGAGCATCGCGAAGCGCTTCAATCGCGGCAAGGCGTTTCGCATTCTGCCGCTGCCGTTCTCGCTTCCGCCCATCGAGATCAAGGTGCATTCGCACACGCAGTTCGCCGCGGATGCGGGCATCGCCTGGCTGCGGGAGGCCATTCACGCGATGTTTCACCAGCCCGAAGCGTGAGTGCTTCGATGCCGTTCACGCGTGATATCAATTCCACCGATTTACCCTGGCCTTTTTAATCTATTTGGCTTATCGAACACACGACGCTAACCTCGACGCATGGTCTCCAGAAAAGACATAGGAAGGCACCATGCAAGCTCAAATCGTGAAAGTTCGGGTCGACGCGTTGCGCGAGGAAGCGCACGGTGTGCGCTCGTTCAGCATCTCGCGTCTCGACGGCCAGCCCTTCGAGCGTTACGAGCCCGGCGCGCATATCGACGTCACGAGTCCGTCTGGCATCACGCGCCAATACTCGTTGTGCGGCGATCCCGAATGCCTCGATTCGCAGATCTTCGCCGTGAAGAAGGAAGACCCGTCGCGCGGCGGCTCGCGCTCCTTGCACGAGGAAGTTAGCGTCGGCACCGAACTGATGGTCGGCGCGCCTCGCAATCTCTTTCGTCTGGAAGAGGATGCGAGCGAACATATCCTGATCGGCGCGGGCATCGGTATTACGCCCTTGCTTTCGATGGCGTATCGCCTTGTCGCGAGGAACGCGCGTTTTACGCTGCACTATTTCGCGCGCAGCGAGACGCATGCGGCCTTCATGACGCTGCTCAGGCGCGCGCCGTTCGATCAGCACGTGACGCTGCATTTCGGCGTGGAGCGTGACGCGCTCGCAGCGGAACTCGATGCGTGCGTGCGCGAAGCCGACATGAACGCCCATGTCTATACCTGCGGCCCCGCGCCTTTCATGGAACGCGTCGTCGAAATCGCGCAAACGCGGCTGCCCATCGATGCGATTCATCTCGAACGCTTCAAGGCCGAGCCCGCGCCGGCCGCGGAGACTTCTCTCACGAGCTTCGACGTGCAACTCGCGAGCACGGGCCAGACGGTGCGCGTCGATAGCAACACGTCCATCGTGGATGCGCTCGCCTCGATCGGCATCGAAGTGGACACCTCATGCGGCGAAGGCGTGTGCGGCACCTGCATGGTCGATGTCGTGAGCGGCGAGCCCGAGCATCGCGATCACTGTCTGAGCAAAGCCGAGCGCGCCAGCAACAGCGTGATCTGCTGCTGCATCTCGCGCTCGCGTTCTCCGGTGCTGGTGCTCGACCTCTGAGCGCTTCTTACCGCTTGAATCTCACATTTTCGTGAAGCCCGCCAGGATGTCGGTCATCAGGCCGCGCATCCAGGCGATACCTTCGTCTTCGTGGAAATGCTCGTGCCAGTGCATCGTCACTGCCGCCTTGGGCAACTGAACCGGCAACGTATAGACGCGGAACGCGTCGCCGCGATTGAGGATATGCGCGAGACGTTCCGGCAGCGTGGCGAACAAGTCCGTCGCGGCCAGCACGCCGGGAACCGCAACGAAATGCGGCAACGCCACCGCGATATTGCGCCCCACGCCCTGCGCGCGAAGTGCATCGTCCAGCTCATGGTGGCTGTGTTCGAGCGAACGCACCTGCAGGTGCGACGCAGCCAGAAAACGGTCGAGCTTCAACGTGTTTCCCACCGGCAAATCGTGGCGCTTGCGCGTCATGCAGACATACGACTCCTCGAACAACAAGGCGTGACGCGTGCGCGGCAAGAGCGAAGGCAGATTGCCGATGGCGAAATCGAGCCGGCTCGAACGCAACGCCTCTTCGATCTCCTCCACCGGCATCGGCTCCACTACGAGCTTCACGCGCGGCGCCGCGTCCTGCAGCGCGGCGCAGATCGCGGGCAGATAGGCCATTTCCCCTGCATCCGAAAGCGAAAGCCGGAACGTGCGCGTGCTCGTCGCCGGATCGAAGCGCTCCGCGTAACGCAGCGCCTGACGCACGGTGTCGAGCGCGAGCCCGACGATCTCCGCGAGTTCGAGCGCAACGGGTGTCGGCTGCATGCCGGAGCGTGTGCGAATGAACAGCTGGTCGTCGAACAGCGTGCGCAAACGCCCAAGCGCATAGCTCACCGCCGGTTGGGACAGCGCGAGACGCTCGCCTGCTTTGGTCAGGCTGCGCTCCTCCACGATCGCCTGAAACACGCGCAAGAGATTGAGGTCGATGTGGTCGATGGATGTCATGGGGATCTCGCGAGATATCGGCCGCATTTATCCGGCGACCTGTTTTTAATCGATTTGACGCATGATCCTCGGAACGCGAGACTGATGTCAACGAGAGGATGTGCCGATGTCGCACCGCCATCCTCATCGCATCTTTCACGCATCTTTCACATTAGCCACTCAACTTCTCGCCACGAACACGATGAGTACGCCGACCTATCAAAGCATCGACACGAGCGCGCTCCACAAGCGCGCCGAGGCCGATCGCATCGCGCCTTCCCTTTACACCGATCCGCAGCTCTTCGAGGAAGAACTCGAACGCATCTTCTACAAGACGTGGGTCTGGGTCGCGCATGAAAGCGAATTGCCGAAGCCGGGCGATTTCGTCACCACCACGATCGGCCGTCAACCGGTCATCGTCGTGCGCGACAAAAGCGGCGCGGTGCACGTGCTGCAGAACCGCTGCCGCCATCGCGGCGCGACCGTGTGCGAAGAGCACAAGGGCAATGCGAAAGGCTTTACGTGCCCGTATCACAGCTGGTCGTATGCGCTCGACGGCACGCTGCGCGCGCTGCCCTATGGCGACGGCTACGAAGGCGTGTGCGACAAAGGCGAGCTGCCGCTCAAGAAGCTGCGCGCCGGCATCTATCAAGGGCTGATTTTCGCGAGCTTCAACGAGACCATCGAATCGCTCGAGGATTTTCTCGGTGGCGCGAAGCCGTGGATCGATCTCTTCATGAAGCAAGGCGCGGGCTATCCGATCAAGGCCAACGGCGAGCACAAGTTCAAGTTCAAGGGCAACTGGAAAATTCAGCTCGAAAACACCACCGACCTCTATCACTTCCCCGTCGTGCACAAGTCGTGGATGAAGTCGATCGACGAAGAAACGGCCGCCGCGATCACGAGCTTCATGACGAGCGATCAGGCCTTCTGCCGCTCGCTCGGCAACGGCCACAGCCTCGCGGTGCTGATGCCGGAGATCGTCGATCTGGACCAGGACGACGGCGCGCCGCTGCCCGAGCGCTTCAACGAACTCGCGGCGCAACTCGCGAACAAGCACACGCCGGAGGAAGTGCGCCGCATCGTGCGTTCGCTCATGGGCGTCGGCTTCAATCTGAACCTGTTTCCTAACCTGGCGTTGTCGATGGCGTTCTTCCGCGTACTGCGGCCCATTGCCGTCAATGAGACCGAGATTCGACACGTCGCGCTCGCGATGGACGGCGGCCCCGAGGAAGCGAACCGCACGCGCCTGCGCATTCACGAGCACTTCCAGGGACCGTTCGGCTTCGGCAGCCCCGACGATGCGGAAGCCTGGGAACGCGTGCAACGCGGCTCGTATGCGGGCCCGGATGTGCCGATTCTCGTGAATCGCGGCCTCAATCGCGAAACCACCGCTCCCAACGGAGAGAAGACCGCGCACGCCACCGACGAGACCGGCATGCGCGAAGCCTACAAGCAATGGCGCGCAATGATGGAGCAGGCATGATGGACGACCGCAACGCACTTTTCTCCCACCAAACCTTCGCGCGCGCGATCGAATTCATCTGGCGCGAAGCCGAGTTGCTCGATCGCCGCGACTATCGCGCGTGGCTCGAACTATGGGACTCGCAAGGCTTCTACGTGGTGCCGATCGATCCGCAAACGACCGACTTCGCATCGACGCTGAACTACGCCTACGACGATCAGCACATGCGCGAATTGCGCGTGCAACGCATGACATCGGGCTATTCGGCATCGGCCTCGGATGCGGCGCGCACCGTGCGCACCGTCTCGCGCTTCACGCTCTCCAGCGACAGCGCGGACCTCGTCGAAGTGAAGTCGTCGCAGATCGTCATCGCGTACAAGCGCGGCGTGTCGACGATCTTCGCCGCCGATCTCACGCACAAGATCAGCATGGCGAGCGGCGAGCCGCGTCTCGTCGAAAAGGTCGTCCGCCTGATCGATTCGACGGAAGCATTGAGCGCCGTCGGCTTCCTGCTCTGAGGCGCCGCAAGCCATGACCGATACCCGACACCTGCCGTTGCGCGTGCTGTTCTGCTGCGGCGTCTCACAGAATTTCTTCGACCTGCCGCGCGAACGGATCGGCGAAGTGTGGCAAGCCTACGGCAAGATGCTCAACGCCATCGAAGCCATGGAAAACGTACGCGTGCTCGGCGTGATGGACGATGACCGCCTCGTCGTCGGCCACGCGGATGGCGCGCCGTGGACCTTCTACATCATGGCCGACGTCGCCGATTTCGACACGGCGGCGGCTGTCTGCAATCTCTATCGCACGACGCCGGTGGGCGACTACAACCTGTGGCGGTACGGCAAGATCGAGGCGCGCGTGGGTCGCGCGCTGAGCGTGCCGCCGCCCGTCGCCAACCCAGCGTGACGCGATGACTGACTCGATCATCGAAGCCCTGCTTGCGCGCATCGAAGCGCTCGAAGCCCAAAACGCGGTCCGCAAGACCATCGCGCGCTACATGGCGCTGTGCGACGTGCCCGCCCGTGCGCTCGAAGGCGAATCGCTCGCCGCGCTGTTCACCGACGACGCTGTGTGGGAAGGCATCGGTCCGCACTACGCCGACAAGTTCGGCCGTCTGCAGGGACGCGTGGCCATCGTCGGCATGCTGCAGCGCTATCTGCCTCCGACGCCGCATTTCGCCACCAACGTGCACTTCCTCACCGCCGAGCACATCGAAGTGCATGGCGAAACGGCGAAGGGCCGCTGGATCATGCTGCAAGCTTCCGGCTACATCGATGCGAAAGCGGAACTCATCGCTGCTCGCCTCGAAGTGGATTTCGCGCCGTCGCCGTCTGATCGCGGAGTGTGGCTGATCCGGAATTTCCGCACGGAGCGTCTTTTCGATGCGCCGTGGCACGTCAATCCGGCAAGAGGACTCACGTCATGAGCGCATTTTTGCGGACCTTCGATCTTGGCGCGGATCGACACGCACATCGAGACGCGGAAGCTCCGACGATCGCCATCAAGGACAGCATCGATATCGCGGGCTATCCGACCACCGCCGCGAGCCGCGCGCTCGCCGATGCGCCGCCCGCCGCGAAGCACGCCGAAGTCGTGCAGCGCCTCATCGATGCGGGATGGCGCATCACCGGCAAAACCAACATGCACGAACTCGCGTTCGGCATGACCGGCATCAACGACGTTTTCGGCACGCCCGTCAATCCGCAGGATGCGTCGCGCATTCCGGGCGGCTCGTCGAGTGGATCGGCTTCGGCCGTGGGCCAGCGGCTCGTCGATGCCGCGCTCGGCACCGATACCGGCGGCTCGGTTCGCGGCCCCGCCGCATGCTGCGGCGTAATCGGCTTGAAGCCGACGTTCGCGCGCGTGTCGCGGCAAGGCGTGACGCCAGGCATCACGACGCTCGACTGCGTCGGCCCGTTTGCACGGGACATGAATACGCTCATCGACGTGATGAGGGCGATCGATCCATCTTTCCAGGTCAATCGGGCGCGCGGCGATGCGTCGAACCTGCGTGTGGGTGTCGTCGATGTCGAAGCGGAAGACAGCATCGTCGAAGCGATTTCCGCTGCGGTCGAACGCTCGGATTTGCCCACGCGCGGCATCACGCTGCGCTCGATGAAGGACGCCTTCGCCGCCGGTCTCGCGGTCATCAACGCGGAAACGTGGCGCGCGTTCGGGCATCTGGTCGAGACAGGCAAGCTTGGCGCCGATGTCGAAACGCGGCTGAAAGCAGCGTCGAACACGAGCGCGGCCGATCTCGAAGCCGCGGAGCGCGTGCGCCGCACCTTCGGAGATGAAGTGGACCGCGCGCTCGACGAGGTCGACGTCCTCGTGCTGCCCACCCTGCCCGCGCTGCCGATCACGCTCGCTGCGGCGCGCGCGGGCACGCCGGTGATCGGCATGTCGTCGCTGATCCGGCCGTTCAATTTGAGCGGACATCCGGCGCTCTCGCTGCCCGTCCCCGTTCGTGATTCGGCGCTGAAGGCGGGCTTGCAGATCGTCGGCCGCAAGGGAGACGACGAACGCGTCTGCGCCGTCGCCGCGCATATCGAAGCGATGCTCTCGCAGCGAGCTTCTCACACATAACAGGGATAGCCGATATGTCGAACAGAATCGTGCTGGTGACAGGGGCCGCGCGTGGTTTGGGCGCGGTCGTCGCACGGCGCTTTCATGACGCGGGCTACAAGGTCGCGTTGGGCGACATCGCGATTGAAGAGACGCAGACACTCGCACGCGAACTGAGCGCCGACGGATCGAGCGCGTTCGCCATCAAGCTCGATGTCACGTCGAAGGCCGACTTCGAGGCGGCGCGCGATGCACTGCTCGATCGCTGGGGCGCCATCGATGCGCTCGTCAACAACGCGGGCGCGTCGAAGGTCGTGCCGGTCATGGAGATCACGGCCGCGCAATTCGATCAGGTCATCGATGTGAATCTGCGCAGCGTGTTGTTCGGCTGTCAGGTCTTCGGCCAGTATTTCGCGAGTCGCAAGGCTGGGCGCATCGTCAACATCGCCTCGCTCGCGGGACAGAACGGCGGGTCGGCCACTGGCGCGCACTACGCCGCTGCCAAGGGTGGTGCGATCACGCTGACCAAGGTCTTCGCGCGCGATCTCGCGGCACACGGCGTCACGGTAAACGCCATCTCGCCGGGGCCGCTCGATTTGCCCATCGTTCATGAAAGCGTGCCTGCGGACAAGCTGGAGAAAGTCATCGCAGGCATCCCGGTGGGCAAGCTCGGCTCAGCGAGCTATATCGCCGATGTCGCCGTGCTGCTCGCTTCTCCTGATGCTTACTTCGCGAATGGTGCGTGCTGGGATGTCAACGGCGGGCTGTATATGCGTTGAGGTCCCATGGCATGACTATCGCTGTCCTTCGGCTGCCTGCTCCTTGATCCCGTCCTTGCGTGTGATCGTCGCGGCTGCAATGATTCCGATCTCGTACAGGATGACAAGCGGGACAGCGAGAATCAGCTGAGAAAACACGTCCGGCGGCGTCACCACGGCGGAAATCGCAAACGCACCGACAATCACATACGGCCGAATCTCGCGCAACTGCTTGACCGTCACGATCCCCATTCGCGCGAGGATCACAACGATGATCGGCACCTCGAACGTCACGCCAAACGCAAGAAATAGGGTGAGGACGAAACCCACATACTTGTCGATATCCGTCGTCATCTCCACCCCGAGCGGCGCGTTGTAATGCGCCATCACTCGGAAAATGGTGGGAAACACGACGAAATAGGCGAATGCCATGCCGCACAGAAACAGCGCGTAACTGCTGCCGACCAGCGGCACGACGAGTTTCCTTTCGTGCCGATAAAGCCCCGGAGCGATAAACGCCCAGATTTGGTAAAGCACGACAGGCAGTGCGATGACGAGCGCAACCAACAGGGTGACTTTCATCGGGACGAAGAACGAGCCGGTGACGTCGGTGACAATCAGCTTGCCGTCCTTCGGCAAGTTCTGGATCAGCGGATGAGCCAGCAGCCGGAAGATATCGGAAGCCCAATAAACCAGTCCCAAGAACACGAAGACCACTGAAGCGCCCGCGCGGATGATCCGGTCACGTAGTTCGACCAGGTGTGAGATGAAGGTCTCTTCGACTGGCTCGTCTCTAACGTGTTGCAGGTCGCTCATTTTTCGATCTCAACGGCACCGTTATGAGGCAATTGACGCGGCCCCTCCGAAATTTGACTGTCCGCCATGCCATCTTTGAATCCCTTGACCGCACCACCCAGATCGCTCCCGATGTTGCGCAGTTTCTTCGTGCCGAAAACAAGCGCCACGATCAGCAACACGATCATCCAATGCCAAATGCTCAACGAACCCATGATTGAAAACCCTCTCTGAAACCATCGTTGAGTGCATTAAAAGCGAACGAGGTATCTGGATTGTGTCGGGAGAGTGGCCGATTGCATGACTGTGTTTCTGCGCGGGCGGCATACACATTGAGAAACAATTCTGCGAGGCGGCTTACAGCGCCTGCACCTGAACCGGCGCACCGGGTTTGCCCGACACCTGGGGCGCGATCACGAGGTAACGGCGCTTGTCACCCGCCGCGCTCACGCCCGGCGCGACCACCTGGCGAATCTGGCCGATCGTGTTGACGATCGCCGAACCGGCCGGATTAGTCATGAAGCTCGCCAACACATCGATATTGCCGCTGCCGTCTGGATGGTCCGATAGGCCGAGAACATAAGGCTGCTTTGGCTGCAATCCGGTGACCGCGGCTTGCAACACCTGCACGAGACCCTGTTCGAACAGCGCGACGTTGGTGGGAGCGACGGCGGAACCCGCCGACTTGCCCGTTCCCGCCGGCACCAACGTCAAGTGATCGGTTTGTCCTGCCAAGCCGAGCGGCACCGTATTCTCGGTACCGTCCCCCTCGGGCACGGCGTTCGGCACGTAGGTCACCGCCTGCGGCGCCTGGCCGATCGGCACGGTGGCGATGACCGTATTGGTCAGCGTGTCGATGGCGGCCATCGCATCGGCGTTTTCGAGGCCTACGTACACGCGGCTGCCATCGCCCGACGGCCAGATGCCATGTGGCAGATTCCCGACGGGGATGGTTGCGACCTGCGAGAAGTCGTCGGTGCGAAACACCTTGATCTGATTCAGACCACCCACCGTGACGTAAGCAAACATGCCATTGGCGTTGTGCACGATGTTCACGTGATTCGTGATGGGACCGGTATCGAGCGTCTTAAGCAATGCGAATGGAGGATGCGCATCGAAAACCTGAGTCTTGCCCACGTCCTTGAGCGTGAACCACACCTGCTTGCCATCCGGCGTGGCCGCGAGATCCGGGCAGAACGGACTCGCCTGCTGTACCTTGCCGACGATCTTGTGATCGGCGACGGAAATGACTTCGGTCTCCGGATTGAATGACGAACACACGTACCCATACTTGCCGTCCGGCGAAAAAATCTGCATCCCTGGGCCGGCCGGAACGATGATGCGGGCCTTTTCTTCGAAGGTGGTTCCGTCGAGCACCGACACGTAGTTTTCACCACGCACCGTCACCCAGACTTCCTTGCCGTCAGGGGTGAAAAACGCCTCATGCGGCGAACGGCCAACGTAGGTCACGTGCTTGACGGCATTCGTTTGCGTATCGATGAACGTAACCGAGTTTGAGCCGATGGAGACCACCGCGATCGTCCGATGATCTGGCGAATAGCCCATGCCGTGCACAAGCACCTGACCGTGATACAGCGGGCTGAAGTTGGCGGGCGTCGGGTCACCCAGGCGAATCAAGCCTACGAGTTTGTTCGCGGCGGGATCGATCACCGACACCGTGTTCGAAAACTGCTCGGCTGCATAAACACGGTCGTGATGGCTGACCGGCACATCCGCATCCGACAGCGCCCCTGGGGCCTGGCCGGCCGATGCGAAGTGCGCCGCAGCCATGGCGATCGCGGCCAGCGCGGTCGCAAGAATCGGGATAGGTTTCATCATGGCTCCTGGTGCGCGTTCATCGCGCTATTCAAATGCCCGCCGTTACGGGACACCGGTTGTGCTGGGGTGGGATGGGAAGCGGGTGCTTGCTGGTCGGGCGCGGGTGCAGGCGGAGGCAGCGGCTGCCCTAGCGCGAGACGCATGGCGACGATTTCCTGCTGCTGCCCGACGATGATCTCCTGCGCAATGCGTCGCAATTGTTCGTTGTGCCCGTAGCGCAACTCCGCCTGCGCCATGTCGATGGCGCCCTGATGGTGAGGCACCATCATCGCGACGAAATCCTGGTCGACGTTGCCTGTCGGTTTGACGGACATGTCGTCCATCATCTTCGTCATGGCCTTTTCATTCTCGGAGAGAAATGGACCTTCGTCGGCGCTTGCGCCGTCAGGCCCAGCAGCGAACGTGGCGCCCGGTGTGCTCACCAAGGCCAGCGCTGCAGCGGCCGCCAGGGTCGAGCGTGTGATCGATCGGAAAACGGAAGCCATGGGACGAACTCCTGCCTGGTATGGGGCCCGACGGGCCCTAGTCTCGCATTGAACGAGGCTCGGATCCCTTGTGTTGCTCACGAAGCAACGGTACGTGAACAGAGTTGCTCTTGCTAGCGGGCTTTCTCCGCCGCACGATGGTCCCACTCGACGAGCCGGACGAACACGAGGAATCTGGGGACCGGTCCTCATAGCTTAGGAAAGACCACGCCCTTTTCATATCGAACAGAAGGATGAATGGCAATGAAGATCCTGATCGCAGGCTTTCAACATGAGACCAACACGTTCGCGCCGACCAAGGCGTCGTTTCAGAGCTTCATTCAGGGCGAAGGTTTTCCGCCGCTGGTGCGCGGCGCCGACGTGCTGAATCTGCGCGACGTGAACGTGCCGATCGGCGGTTTCATCAAGGTCGCCGAGGCGCAAGGACATGAGCTGATTCCCGTGATCTGGGCGGGCGCGAGCGCGTCGGCGCACGTGACCGTGGACGCGTTCGAACGCATTGCCGGCGAGATCACCGACGCGGTCACAGCGGGTGGCTTCGATGCCATCTATCTGGACCTGCACGGAGCGATGGTCGCGGAGCACGCCGACGACGGCGAAGGCGAGCTGCTTGAACGCGTGCGTGCGGTAGTCGGCGATAGCATGCCGCTCGTTGTGTCGCTTGATTTGCATGCGAACGTGACTGAACGAATGTTGAAGCATGCGGATGCGATGGTTGCGTACCGGACGTACCCGCACGTCGACATGGCCGAAACGGGCGAGCGCGCGGCGCATCTGCTCGACAGGCTGATCGCGGAGAAGCGCAAATTCGCGCGCGTCGCCCGGCGCATTCCATTTCTGATTCCGGTGAACGCCATGTGCACGCTGGTCGCGCCCGCCCATGACATGTACGACGCACTGGCATCGCTTGAGCGCGATACGGTCGTGTCGCTGTCGTTTGCGCCGGGTTTTCCGGCTGCGGACTTCCCGGAGTGTGGCCCTGTGATCTGGGGTTACGGATTCGACCATGACGCGCTCACGAAGGCGATCGACACGCTGTACGCCAGAATGCTCGCGGAGGAATCGTCATGGGAAGTGCCGTTCCTGACACCCGACGAAGCGGTTATCGAAGCGATGCGGATCAGCCGGAACGCCGACAAGCCGGTCATCATCGCCGACACGCAGGACAACCCCGGCGTGGGTGGCGACTCGAATACGATGGGCATGGTGCGCGCGCTGCTGCGCCATGGTGCGAGCGATGCGGCCGTCGGTGTGATCTGGGATGCGGACGCTGCGGCCGCCGCGCATCGCGCCGGTGTCGGCGCGCGCATCGAGCTTGCGCTGGCGGGCCGTTCAGGCGTGCCCGGCGATGAGCCGCTGAAAGGCACGTTCGAGGTGGAGCATGTGTCCGATGGCCGCTTCCGCTTTGACGGTCCGATGCTGAACGGCATGACGGGCGAACTCGGACCGGTTGCTTGCCTGCGTATCGACGGCGTGCGAATCGCTGTCAGCAGCGTCAAGATGCAGATTTTCGATCGCAATCTCTATCGCGTTGCGGGGATCGAACCTGAGCAGATGAAAATACTGGTCAATAAGAGCTCCGTTCATTTCCGTGCGGATTTTCAGGAGATTGCGGAGACCATTCTTGTCGCGAAGGCGCCCGGACCGATGGCGGCGGACCCGGCCGATCTGCCGTGGCAGCGTCTTGATCCGCACATCCGGGTGCGCCCGAAGGGGCCTTCCTTCGACGAGACTCGCTCAGCCGTCGCATGACGACACACTCGATCGCGCGAACTTTGCATGCCTATCGGCGCGAGCAAGCGGCGGCAAATGCAAACTTGGATTTCTCTATGCGCGCCCTATACTGGAAAGGAGCCGCGCGGAAGCCGGTCCTGATTGCAGCACGGGGCTCGTAATCTCCCCATAGGACGCGGTAGCGGGGCCACGGAAACGCCTGCGATAGCAACGCGGGCGTTTTCTTTTGCGCGGGCCAAACCCGTTTCGGCGCGGCTCTCGCCCGCCGCCTGCTTTCACCGCAAGCAGGCGGGTCCTCCTCCCCGATCAGATCGGCTTACCCTCGCTGGTCTCCCAATTGCGCATCAGCGTATTGCTCGGCAAACTCTCGTCGACCATTTTCTTGGCCGTCGCAATCCCGGCAATCGGCAGTCCCGTCGGGTCGAGCACGCCAATTTGCACGAGCACCGAGGCCTGGTCCCAATAGATGTGCTCGTTGTACAGCTTGTCGCCCCGAAAGCAGACGACCGCCAGCATCGGAATTTCAATGTACTTCCCGGTGGGCGCCAATCCCGGCAGCAGCCAGTCGATTTCGCGATCGTGAGTCGCACAGAACACGAACTCGTCGACGATCCGATCTGCGCCGATGGTGCGTGACAACGGAATCAGCCGCGTGTCGTCGGGATTCGCGTGCACGAAGTGGTATTTATAAAAGCGCTTGAGCTGGTCGTGGCCGACTCCACCCGTCATCGTCGGAACGTGGTTGACATAGGGCTCGGCAACCATGGTGGGCATGACAGCGTTCACGTCACGCGTGGCGAATTCGTAGTAGCAGTGCAAATCCCACAGCGCATTCAGGTCGTAGATGGGACCCAGCACTTTGCGCAACATCGCAAGCGAGCGCGAGTACGCCATCATGGCGGCGGGCTTGTCGAAGTGCTCGCGCTCCGGGGTCGCGAACGCGTGATCGCAATCGGGGTAGACGTATTGCTCGATCTGCGGATGCTTGCCAAGCGCCGCCTGGATCTTTTCGCGCGTCTCGGGCGGGCACATCGCGTCACGGCCGGCAAAATGGAACACCATCGGGCTGCGGATCGAGGGCACCTCATCCAGAAACGCGTCGAGGCCCACGCCGTAGTAGCTCACCGCGCAATCGATGTCCGTCCGGGCAGCGGCCAGCATCGCGAGCTTGCCGCCGAGGCAGTATCCCAGTGCACCCACCTTGCCCGCCTGCTGCGGCAGCGCGCGCAGTGCTTTGAGGGTTATCGCGATGTCCTCGACTGCGAGCCCCGGATCAAGGCGCGCGTTGTAGTCGAGCGCGGCAGCAAAGTCTTTTTCGCCGTACCCCAGTTCGACTCGCGGCTGCATGCGCCAGAACAGATCCGGCACCAGCACCACGTAGCCTTCCTCCGCGAAGCGGTCGGCCATCGCTTTCATATAGCCGTTGATGCCGAAGATCTCTTGCAACAGGATCAGCCCCGGCCCCGAGCCCTGCTTGGGTTTCGCCATGTATGCCGAAAACGCCTGCCCGTGACCCGCATCGATCTGAATGAACTCGCCGCTCATGATCCGTTCCTTTCCGTCTAGAAGTGTTGATGCTATCTGTTTGACCACCGCTCACGCGACGCCGGCCAGGCTTGCCTGGACCGCGCGCCGGTCCGCTGCCAGGCCCGACGCGATCTGTTGGGCCATCATGCCGACGTAGACTTCGTCGCCCCCTTCCCTCAGCGCCGCAAAAACCGCCTCGACGACTTCGGCGGCCGGAATCTTCGGTGGAGGAAAATCGCGGCTCATGTCCGTATCGACGGCGCCGGGAAGAATCGACAGCACGCGCACCCCATGTGGCGCGAGTTCCGCACGCACACCCTCGGTCATCCGCAAGGCAGCCGCTTTCGAAGCGCAAAGCGACGCCATGGAAGGCAGCGCCACGCGCGCCAGAATCGACGACACATTGACGATTGCGCCACCACTCACTCGCAACGAGGGAGCGAATGCGCGAATCATGTTCAGGGTGCCGAAGTAATTGACCTCCATCTCCTCGCGCGCTGCGCTCAGGTCGGTTGCAGCGAGCGCGGGCTCGAGGCGGTTGATGCCGGCGTTGTTCACAAGCAGGTTTGCGTCCCCCGCCAAAGCCGCTGCGCGTGCCACGTGCCCCGCATTCGTGATGTCGAGTTCGACCGGCACAACGCGTGAGTCGCGATTGCCTAGCGTCTTGATATCGCGCGCGCCTGCATACACCTTCCGCGCCCCCTGTTCCAGCAGCTTCTCGACGAAGCACGCACCGACCCCGCGATTGGCTCCGCTCACAAACGCAACACAGCCTTCAATCTGCATCTCGAACTCCGAACGTTTTATCCCGTTTATCGCCTGCCCCTGCGCTCACTCGCGCGTCGCCTCAGCGTCAAACCGCGCGGCCGATCACACGACCGGCGTCGTCAACGTCGAGACTCACCGCATCGCCGGATCGCATGGCGCCATCGAGCCGCGCGATCACGATCGGTCCGGCGCTCGTCGCCACGCTCGCGAGATGCACGTCGCCCTCGCCGTGCGCGCCGACGCGATGCCTCACGACAGTCGACTCGGCGACCGTGCCGCGCTCCACCGCACACTCGCGCCATTGGCCGCCGCCACATGCGGGGCAGAAATAGCGCGCGGGAAACAGCGTTTGCCCGCACTGCGTGCACCGAAATACCTTGAGTGTCATTGCGCACCTCGCAGGTCGCTTTCGAGTACGACGGCGTTCGCGCACATGCCGTAGCGATACTCGACCATGCCGTATCCGCTCACTACCGCTAGGCGCGCGGCCTCCACTTGCCGCTCGCCCGCGGCGCCGCGCAATTGCGTGATGGCTTCGACGAGGCCATGCATGCCGCCTGCGGCACCAGCTTGCCCCGCGGACAATTGCCCGCCCGAGGTGTTGACGGCCAGCTCGCGCGCGGCGATGCGTGAAATCAGTCCGCGCAGATCGCCGTCCGGTGCGAAGCCGAGATCGGCGAGCTGCACCAGGGCCATGACGGGGTAGTCGTCGTAGACGGACACCACGTCGATATCCTCCGGCGTTACGCCGGCCTGTCGCCACAAGTCGCCGGCAATCGTCGCCAGCGATGTCTGCAATCCATCGCCTGCCTGATGGTCGAGGTTATAGCGGCATTGCAATGCACGCACGCTCACGTTCCTCGCATGGCGGACGAGGTCCGCGCGCGCGACGATCACCGCGTTCGCGCCGCAAACGACCGGCACGCAATCGAAGCGGCCCAGCGGGTCGGCGACGAGCGGCGCCTTGAGGTATTCGTCGATCGTCAACGGCGCGCGGTAGACGGCACGCGGGTTGAGCGCGGCCCACGCGCGTTGCGCGACACATAGCGCACCATAGTCGCGGCGCGTCAGGCCGTGCTGCTTGGCGTGGCGCTGCGTGAGCATCGCGAACAGGCTGTTCGGGCCGCCGTTCTCGAGCGGACGCAACCAAGTGCGCGTCGTCAGGTTGTAATGCTCGACCAGTTGCTTGAAATCGGCCGGTTCGAAGCGGTCTCCGGACACGAGCGCAATGACATTCGCGTCGCCGTGCTGAATCGCGCGGATCGCGTGCTGCAGCATGTTGATCGCACTCGCGCCGCCATGACAATCGTCCATACACCAGCGCGGGCTCAAGCCGAGCCGCCACGCAAGATCAATCGCATGATCGGGAGCGAGCGTGAACGATGCCACACCGAGTCCGTCGATTTCCTTCGCCGTGAACCCCGATTCGGCGAGGGCCGCTGCGAACGCCTGCGCGAGCAGATCGCCCGTAGTCGCGTCGCCCGCCTGGCGCCGATACGGCACCTCGACACCGGCCGCCAGAACAACGTCGGCAAATGGACTGGATTGCATATAAGAAATCCTTGGGCGCTGGGAGTATCAACGCGCACGCTGGCGCGCGGTCTCATGCGTGAACAGGAGCGAAATCACCGTGATCATGCCCATCCCGATCAACAACAGCGCCACCGGCCAGACCGCGTGATAGTGCGCGAGCAACGCAGTCGCAACGAGCGGCGACAGGCCGCCCGCAAATACCGAGGCAATTTCGTGTCCCAGCGCCATGCCCGAGTAACGCACTTCCGTGCTGAACAGCTCGCCCATCAAGCTCGGCTGCGTGCCGATCATCGCGCCGTGGCAAAGCGGGTTGCCCAGCATGAACGCCAGCCAGATCAGCACGGGCACGTGGGTGCCGATCAGCCAGAAGAACGGAAATGCGATCACCACGAAACCCGCCGCACCAATCATGTACACCGGCTTGCGGCCAATGCGATCGGAGAGCCGCCCCCACAGCAGCATCGCGCCGAGCTCGACGCTCATCGACACGATCACGCCCGCCAGCATGATCTGATTGGGCACACCGATGAACTTGCCGTACACGAGCGAGAAGGCCAGCACGATGTACGAACCGCCGTTCTCCGCCACCCGCAGACCCATCGCCATCAGGATCTCCTTCGGATGCTTGCGGATCACTTCGAGCACCGGCATGTGCGCTTTCTTGCCGGCGGCTTCGGCTTTCGCGTAATCGGCGCTCTCAGGCAACTTCGAGCGAACGTAGACGCCGACGCCGAAAATGAAGATCGACAACAGGAATGGAATGCGCCACCCCCAGCTCATGAAGGCGTCCTTCGGCAGCATCTGCACGAGAAAGAACACACCCGCCGAGAGTACGAAGCCGCCGCCCACGCCGATCTGGCTCCACGCCGCGTAAAAGCCGCGCTTCTCGGGCGGCGCCGACTCGCTGATCATCAGCACCCCGCCGCCCCATTCACCGCCGGCCGCGACGCCTTGCAAAATGCGCAGAACCAGCAGCAGCACCGGCGCCCACAGGCCGACTTGCGCATACGTCGGCAAGAAGCCGATCAGGAACGTCGCGCCGCCCATGATCGACAGCGTCCAGACCAACGCGCCCTTGCGTCCGTAGCGATCGCCGATATGGCCGAACAGCACGCCGCCGAACGGCCGCGCCGCGAAGCCGACCGCAAAGCCCGCGAACGCGGCCAGGGTGCCGAGGAGCGGATCCGTGCCCTTCGGAAAAAACAGTCCGCCGAACACGAGCGCTGCAGCCGTGCTGTAAAGGAAGAAGTCATACCATTCGAGCGAATTGCCCACGACCGATGCGAAGACGATGCGCCGCAGCGACTTGCTGTCGACCGAAGCGGTCGTCACCTCCGCCGCGTCATCGTGGGGGGTGCTTGCTGCAGATAACGTTCGCGTGCTTGCCATCTGTTTCTCCGGGCGTGCATCTGTCGACGCACTCAATGCTGCTGATGGATCTGCGTGCCGTGCTCGCACAGAATGCGTTTAGAGAACGACGGGCTGGGTTGAAGTCATGAGCGTTTGAGCCGGTATCCCGAGGCGTCGAGATCCCAGGTCGTCGCGCTCACTCCGGTCTCGCGCAACTTGAACTTCTGGATCTTGCCGTTCTCCGTCTTCGGCAGGTCTCGCGCGAAATCCAGGTAACGTGGCACGGCGAAATACGGCAAGCGCGGTTCGCAGTAGCGAATCAGTTCGAGAGGCTCGAGCGTCTCGCCATCGCGCAGCACGACCGCGGCCATCACTTCGTCTTCGGCAAGGGCCGATTTCACCGCGAACACGGCCGCCGTCTCGATCGAAGGATGGCTCAGCAGGACTTGCTCGACTTCAAACGAGGAGACGTTCTCGCCGCGGCGGCGAATCGTGTCCTTCAGGCGATCGACGAAACGGTAATAGCCGTCGGCATCGCGCACCACGCGATCGCCCGTATGAAACCAGAGGTTGCGCCAGGCTTCGACCGTCTTCTCCGCCATCCCCAGATAGCCGCTTGCGAACGCGAACGGCGCATCGGCTCGCAGGATTAGTTCACCCGCCTCGCCGTCCGGAACCGCCTGGTCGTGCTCATCGACGACGCGGGCGTCGAAACCCGGCGCGAGCTTGCCCATGTAGCCGGGACGGTGCGCTCCAATCGAGCTGCTGATCACGCAGTTGGTCTCCGTCGAGCCGTAGCCGTCGACGAGCGCGATGCCACATCGCGTCGTAAATTCCTGCTGGAAATCTCCGGGTACGCCCGGCGCCAGCGCAACGCGCACACGGTGCTCGCGCTCGTTCGCCGAGACCGGACGGCCGAGCAGGATCGGCACCATCGCACCGAGCACGAAGGTCACCGTGGCACGCGTTTCAACCAGCGCGTCGAAAAACCCGCTCGCCGAGAAACGCCGGTCGACGATGAGTTCGGCATCGTGAATGAGCGCCTGGAAAAAGCTGTTGAGCGCATTCGTATGAAATAAAGGCAGGCAGGTGTACAGCACGTCGCCCGCCGTTACGGCGAGGTCGCGCGCGGTGCAGTGCCCCCACCAGAAGAACTGCGCGTGCGGGCATATCACCCCCTTCGACAAACCCGAGGTCCCCGACGTGTAAAGCACGGCGAACGGATCGCCATCCGTGAGTTTGGCCGGCGCAACCGGCTCGCGCGCCGGCGGCAGCGGAGTCGTGGCATAGGCGGACTCCGGACCATCCTCCTCTGGTTCGCCAACGAGCCAGATCGTTTGCAGGGGCAGATCCTGAGCATCGAGCGCATGCACGGCGCCGACAAGATGCGCCTCCGCTACGAGCAGACGCGCGCCGCAGTTGCGCAGGATATGCGCCAGTTGCAGCCCGCGCGATGCGGTATTGATCGGCACGACCACCGCGCCGAGCCACGCGCAGCCGAGCACGATTTCCATGAATTCGACGCGATTCCCGCACAGCAGGGCGACGTGGTCGCCGCGTCCGACGCCTTGCGCGGCGAGCGCTCCCGCGCGGCGGGCAGCGATTTCGACGGCCTCCGAAGCGCTCCACGTGGTCGTGCGATCCGAGAACAAGGGTGCCGCGCCGTTTCGGGCAGCGCGCGCCGCCAGCAGTGCCGGCAACGTGCGCTGCGCATCGTGCCCGTACTCCAGACTGGTGCGCGGTTCGGCGAGGGTGTCGAAAAGTCTCATGTACTCATGCCTCTGCTAGGTATGAGACCGAGTCTAGGAACGCGTAATATATCCGTCAAATTAATCAATTTTCTGGTCTACATAAACATGACTGATTTCCATAAAGTTGATTTGAACTTGCTGCGCGTCTTTCAGGTGATCCTCGAAGAGCGGAGCCTGACGCGTGCCGGGCAGCAACTCGAGCTCTCGCAGCCTGCGGTCAGCTATTCGCTGGGACGCTTGCGCGCGCTGTTTGACGATCCATTATTTATACGTACTCCAGATGGAATGTTGCCGACTCCGAGAGCCGAGCAATTGGCTGCGCCGCTCGGCAACGCGATCGCGTCGATTCGAGAAACGCTACGTCTTCGGGAACGATTCGATCCGGCAACGAGCTCGCGAGAGTTTCGCTTGTCGATGTCCGATGTGGGGGAACAGACGTTTCTGCCACGCATCTGTGAGAAGTTGCAGCAGGTGGCGCCGCTGATGAGGATCGCCGCGGAACGTGTTCCGTTGTCTGAGATCGAGGAGAAACTGCGTCTCGGACAGCTCGATTTCGCGATCGGGAATATGTCGGCACTCAAGCCGGTGACGAACTCCGCCCTGCTCTTCCATGACGAGTATGCGTGCATGACACGCAAGCGCCCCGGACTACCCGCTCGGAAATTGTCGCAGCAGAGGTTTATGGAGTTTTCGCACGTGGCCGTCGCGTCAAGCGACAGCAGTCATGTGGAGATCGACGAGTCGTTGCGCGCGCGTGGGCTCCATCGGCGCATCGCGTTGCGCGTGCCGCATTTCACCGTGATTCCGCAGATTCTCCAGCGCACGGACTGGATGGTGACGCTGCCTCGTGGCGTGGCGTATGTGTTCAACGAATCGGAGCAGTTTCAGATCTATCCGCTGCCGGTCGAATTGCCTCATATCGCCTCGACCGTGTATTGGCATTCGACGTTCGACAATGACGAGGAAAATCGCTGGTTTAGACAGTTGCTTGTGGAGACGCTGCGTCCGCACTGACGCAAAATCCGGAGCACATGAAAAAGGCCTCACAAGCATTGCTTGCGAGGCCTTATTTCTTTGAATGGGGCCGTCAGTTGAAACCGTCAGACTGATTGGACGGTTTCAGATTATTCCCACTCAATCGTCGCCGGCGGCTTGCCCGAGATGTCATAGACAACCCGGTTGATCCCGCGCACTTCATTGATGATCCGGTTGGACACCTGCCCCAGCAGCTCATGCGGCAGATGAGCCCAATGCGCGGTCATGAAGTCGAGCGTCTGCACCGCACGCAGCGCGACCACGTACTCATACGTGCGCCCGTCGCCCATCACGCCGACGCTCTTCACCGGCAGGAACACCGCGAACGCCTGACTCGTCAGGTCGTACCACGTCTTGCCGGTTTCTTTGTCGACGGTATTGCGCAGCGTCTCGATGAAGATCGCGTCCGCACGGCGCAGCAAATCCGCGAAATCGCGTCGTACTTCACCAAGAATCCGCACGCCGAGACCCGGGCCCGGGAACGGGTGGCGATAGACCATCTCGTGCGGCAAACCGAGCTTCACGCCGAGCTCGCGCACTTCGTCCTTGAACAGCTCGCGCAGCGGCTCGAGCAGCTTCAGATTGAGCGTCTCCGGCAGGCCGCCCACGTTGTGGTGGCTCTTGATCGTGTGCGCCGCCTTCTTGCCCTTGCCGGCGGATTCGATCACGTCCGGATAGATCGTGCCTTGTGCCAGCCACTTCGCGTCGGTCAGCTTGCCGGCCTCGGTCTGGAACACTTCGACGAACTCCGCACCGATGATCTTGCGCTTCGCCTCCGGGTCCGTGACGCCCGCGAGCTTCGATAGAAACGGTCCACTCGCATCGACGTGAATCACCTTCACGCCGAGGTGATCGGCGAACGTCGCCATCACTTGTTCGGCCTCGTTCAAGCGCAAGAGGCCATGATCGACGAACACGCAAGTCAGTTGATCGCCGATCGCGCGATGCAAGAGCGCCGCAGCCACCGACGAATCCACGCCGCCCGACAAGCCCAAAATCACATGCTCATCGCCGACTTGCTCGCGAATCTTCTCGACGGCTTCGTCGATGTAATGACCCATCTCCCAATCGGCCTTCGCGCCGCAGATCTTCAGCACGAAGCGCTCGAGCATCGCCCGGCCCTGCACCGTGTGCGTCACTTCCGGGTGCCATTGGATGCCGTAGAGATGGCGCGATTCATCGGCCATCGCGGCGATCGGGCAGGAGTCGGTTGATGCCATCAGCGAGAAGCCCGGCGGCATTTCCGTGACCTTATCGCCGTGGCTCATCCAAACCTTCAGCATGCCGTGGCCTTCCGCCGTGCGGAAATCCTCGATGCCTTCGAGGAAGCTCGTATGGCTGCGCGCGCGCACTTCCGCGTAACCGAACTCGCGCAGGTGGCCGCCGTCGACCTTGCCGCCGAGCTGCTCGGCCATCGTCTGCATACCGTAGCAAATGCCGAGCACGGGCACGCCCAGTTCGAACACGGCCTGCGGCGCGCGCGGCGTGTCGGTTTCGGTGACGGAGTTCGGGCCGCCCGACAAGATCACGCCCTTCGGCGCGAACTCGCGGATGAACGCATCGTCGACGTCGTACGGATGGATCTCGGAGTAGACGTGCGCTTCACGAATGCGGCGCGCGATCAGTTGGGTGACTTGCGAACCGAAGTCGAGGATCAGGATCTTGTCATGCATGGCAGCGGACGATAGTAGTAGTGAACGGATACAAAAAGCAGCGCCTCGCGCGCTGCAAAGAAGCCGGTTTCCAACGGCGCGGCAACGTTGATACGAGCCTTGCGCGGCGCCCTATTTGCGGCGGCGGGCGGGTACGAAGTGCAGAAGCCGAACAGGCCGGCGCTATCGTCGACGCGAGCTGGCGATAAGGCCGCCCGCGCATCAGCCATGAAACGGGGGCCGCGGACTGCCTGGCAAATCGGCGGCGTCATCTCGCGCCACGTCGCGCGCAGCCTTCTCGCTCGGACTCAGCGGCGGCTGCGGCGCGGGGTTGCCCGTCGCCGGCGCGCCCTCCGCCGGAGTGCCGAACCGGTAGCGCACCGCCGGTTCGGCGGCGCGCGCCGCAGGCGCGGCAGGCGTGGATTCGGGCACAACAGGCTGCTGGGGTGCGGAACTCAGCGACGGTTCGGCCGCGCGCGCCGCCTCGGCACGCGAAGGCGCGGCGCCCTGTTCCGCGTACACTCGCGCAGCCTCCTTCGCCGTCCTTTCGCCACGCCGCACCGAGCGAGCCAAACGCACGCCACCCAACCCGATGATCAGCAAGGCAACGCCGCCCAGCGCGTTGAAAAGCGCGCCATATCCCGGCGACAGCGACATGGCGAACGCGATCAACCAAACAAGGATCAGCACGCCCGCAAGCCAGGTGATATGCCCGACGACGCGAGCAACGGCCGTCGTCATCGCTCCGTTGATCACGCCTTGAAGCGCCAGCGACGCGAGCCCGAGCAGCGCCAGACCCAGCAATTGCCCAGCCATGGCCGGCTCGATGACGGCCAGTTGCAGCGCGCGGTGCAGAGATGTCCACGGAGTCGCCAGATACAGCAGGCCGACGAGCAGGTACAGCAAGGTGTAGACGACGAGCACAGCGCGCAGCAATGGTTTCATCGGCGATTAGTCCTGGTGGTAGTTCGGGGCTTCCTTCGTGATCTGCACGTCGTGCACGTGCGATTCGCGCATGCCCGCCGCGGTGATTTCGACGAACTGCGCCTTGTCGTGCATCTCCGAAATCGTGCGGCAGCCGCAGTAGCCCATGCTCGCGCGCACGCCGCCGATCAGCTGGAACAGGATCGCGTTGACCGAACCCTTGTAGGCGACGCGGCCTTCGATGCCTTCCGGCACGAGCTTGTCGATGTTCGCCGAGTTGTCCTGGAAGTAGCGGTCCGCCGCGCCGTCCTTCATTGCGCCGACCGAGCCCATGCCGCGGTACGACTTGTACTGCCGGCCTTGGTAGAGGAACACGTCGCCCGGCGATTCTTCGGTGCCCGCGAACATGCTGCCCATCATCACGGCATTCGCGCCAGCGGCAAGCGCCTTGCTGACGTCGCCCGAGTAGCGCACGCCGCCGTCTGCGATCGCCGGCACGCCCGTGCCGCGCAGCGCTTCGGCCACGTTCGCAATCGCGCTGATCTGCGGCACACCCACGCCGGCGACGATCCGCGTCGTGCAGATCGAGCCCGGGCCGATGCCGACTTTCACGGCGTCCGCGCCGTACTCGACGAGCGCGCGGGCCGCATCGGCGGTAGCAATGTTGCCGCCGATCACTTCAACGTGCGGGAAGTTCTTCTTGACCCAGCGCACGCGCTCCAGCACGCCCTTGCTGTGGCCATGCGCGGTATCGACGACGATCACGTCGACGCCCGCCTGCACGAGCAGCGACACGCGCTCTTCGTTATCCTCGCCGACGCCGACCGCCGCGCCGACGCGCAGCTTGCCGTCGGCGTCCTTGCAGGCGTCCGGGTATTCGGTCTGCTTGAAGATGTCCTTGACCGTCATCAGCCCGCGCAGCTCGAACGCGTCGTTGATGACGAGCACGCGCTCGAGGCGGTGGCTGTGCATCAGCGCCTTCGCTTCGGCGAGCGGCGTGCCTTCCTTGACCGTGACGAGGCGCTCGCGCGGCGTCATGATCGTGCGGACGGGTTCGTCGAGACGCGTTTCGAAGCGCAGGTCGCGGTTCGTGACGATACCGATCAGCTGCGCGCCCTCCACCACCGGGAAGCCCGAAATGCCATGCTGCTGCGACAGCGCGATCACATCGCGCACCTTCATCTGCGGCGGCACCGTGATCGGATCGCGCACCACGCCCGATTCGAAGCGCTTCACCTTCGCGACTTCGCGAGCCTGCTCGGCCGGCGTGAGGTTCTTGTGGACGATGCCGACGCCACCTTGCTGCGCCATCGCGATCGCGAGACGGCCTTCGGTGACGGTGTCCATGGCGGCGGACACGAGCGGCATGTTCAGGGAGATATTGCGGGTCAGCTGGGTCTTGAGGCTGGTGTCGCGCGGCAGAACGTCGGAGAAGGCCGGGACGAGGAGCACGTCATCGAACGTGAGTGCTTTTTGGATCAGACGCATGGCAAATCCTATAGGCGCAAAATCGAATTATACGCGATACCACCCTGGTTTTCACTGACCGAACAGCACGTTAGCGAATTTCTTGCCGTCTCGGACACCGCCGGGCTGCAAGAATTTCGGATTCGCTTTCGACTGATGTTCGATCGGATTTCGTTTGCTCCGATAGCGCCCCGAAAGCGCGCACGGGCCGTCCGCGAACGCGTTTCCAGCACTCCCGGGCAAGAAGTAAACCTCTAAAAGTCCGCGGCGCACACGTCGCGGTTGCCGCTCGATTGCAGGATCAAACAAGACACTCTTGCAAATGCCACGTAATCTGCGCGCCTGTTCGAATCATTGTTGGAGTGGCAAAGCATGCAACGCGGAGTGGCATACGGGATGATGGCCGGGGCGTTATGGGGCATGGTGTTTCTCGTGCCGAGGCTGCTGCCCGATTTTTCGCCGTTCCTGCTGAGCGCGGGCCGCTACATGATGTACGGCATCGTGTCGCTCGCCGCGGCGCTGCCGATGGCGCGGCGCCTCGCCGCCAAGCTCACGCGCGAGGATTTCGGCGCGCTCGTGAAGCTCGCGCTCGTCGGCAACGTCGCCTACTACATCCTGCTCACGGCGGCCGTGCACCTCGTCGGCATCGCGCCGGCGTCGCTGATCGTCGGCGTGCTGCCCGTCACCGTGACACTCTCCGGCCGGCGCGACCACGGCGCCGTGCCGCTCGCCAAGCTGGCGTGGCCGCTCGCGTTGGTCGTCGCCGGAATCGTCTGCATCAACGTCGACGTGTTCGCCGGCGACCCCGCGCACCCCGTCAGCATGCTGAACCGCCTGCTCGGCGTGCTGTGCGCGCTCGGCGCGCTGGCGAGCTGGACCTGGTTTGCCGTCGAGAACGCCCGCTACCTGCAGCGCAATCATCATTTCGACGGCAACGAGTGGTCGGTGCTGTGGGGTGTCGTCACGGGGCTGCTCGGCGCCGCGTTGTGGCTCGGAACGGCGGCGTTTCCGGCCGGCGTCGTGCAGACGCCGGTCACAGGCGACCGTTGGCAGCTCTTCTGGGTGCTGAATCTAGGGCTCGCGATCGGCGCTTCGTGGCTTGGCAACGGGCTCTGGAATGCGGCGTCCAAACGCCTGCCGCTCACGCTGTCGGGGCAGTTGATCGTGTTCGAAACGCTCTTTGCCCTGCTCTATGGCTTCCTGTACGACCACCGGACGCCGCGCCCGTTAGAAATCGCGGCGATCGCGCTGCTGCTCGCGGGCGTGCTGTGGTCAGTGCGTCAGCACGGCAGCGACCGGCCCACGGAGCCGCCGCTCGAAGAGCGCGCGCAGGCGTCGGTGCATTGAATAATTCGGGTCAGCGCGAATCCTTCGACAGCCACTTGCGCCCTTCAATCGACCCTGCGCGGCGCGTCTTGTCGACCCGCCTCTGCCGCGCCATTTTTGGATCGACGATCAGCGGACGATAGATCTCGACGCGATCATGATCGGCCAGCGGTGCATCGAGCGGCTTGACCTTGCCGTAGATGCCGACTTTCTGCGTCGACAGATCGATCTCGGGGTGCTTGCGCAGGATGCCGCTTGCGTCGATCGCTTGCTGCACGGTGGCGCCGGCGGGCACATCGACCGCGATCAACGTCTGCGCTTCGGGCAGCGCATAGCAGACTTCAACCGACAACATCGCGCTCATGGCTTGCCGTACCGCTGGTCCGCGCGCTTCACGAACGATTCGACGAAGGTGTTCGCGATATGGTTGAACACCGGCCCGATGATCTTCTCGAGAATCACGCTCGTGAACTCATAATGGAGCGCAAACTCGATCTTGCAGGCGTCCGCGCGCAGCGCCGTGAAGCGCCAGTAGCCGGTGAACTTGCGAAACGGGCCGTCGGCGAAATCCATGTCGATGCGCGTCGGCCGCTCTTGGGTGTTGTGAGTCGCGAAATGCTGCTTGATGCCCTTGAAGTTGATGTCGATCTTCGCTTCCATGCCGTTTTCGTCCTGGCGGCGAATCTCGACGCCGCCGCACCACGGCAGAAAATTGGGGTAATCGGCGACGTCGGTGACGAGATCGAACATCTGTTCCGCCGAATGGCGAATCAACACGGTTTTCTGGACATCTGCCATAGAGAGCACAACGCGCGGCGAGGGTGTGGAGGAGCACGGCGGCTTTCGCTTTCATTGCGCCGCTTTGCTAAAATCGTGATTTTAAACGAGTTGGGCACTTTCCATTCATGAGCATCATTGACAACAGAAAAGCCTTCTTCGATTACTTCATCGAGGAGCGCTTCGAGGCAGGACTCGTGCTCGAAGGATGGGAGGTCAAGGCGCTGCGCGCCGGACGCGGCCAGATCAAGGAAGGCTACGTGATCGTGCGCGACGCCGAGATCTTCCTGATCGGCACGCACATCAGCCCGCTGCCCGAAGCGTCGACGCACATCCACCCGGACCCGGTCCGCACGCGCAAGCTGCTCCTGCACGCGGAAGAGATCAAGAAGCTGATCGGCAAGGTCGAGCAGCGCGGCTATACGCTCGTGCCGCTGAACTTCCACTACAAGGAAGGCCGCGTGAAATGCGAAATCGGCCTCGCGAAAGGCAAAAAGCAGCACGACAAACGCGAGACCGAAAAGAAGCGCGATTGGGAGCGCGAGAAAGCGCGGATCATGCGCTCGGGGACTTAAGCGGCTTAGACCCCTTATCGAACCTCAGGCGCTGCGGCGTAGCAGCCAACGGCAACGCCGCGCGCGCCATTCGGCACGTGCCGGATCAGCGCGCGTCGTTCATCGAAGCGCCCTTGCCTCCTTTCACGATGGTCAGCGCCGACGCGATCATCGAACTCATATCCGACATATTGCCCGGCACGATCAGCGTGTTGCCGCTCTTCGCCAGATTGCCGAACGCGTTCACATACTGTTCGGCGACCTTCAAGTTCACCGCATCCCAGCCGCCTTGCGACTGAATCGCCGCAGCGATCTTCTGGATAGCCTGCGCATTGGCTTCGGCCACTGCGAGAATCGCCGCGGCCTGCCCTTGTGCCTGATTGATCGCCGCCTGCCGCTCGCCTTCGGACTTCTGGATCGCCGCCTCACGCCCGCCGGCCGCGATATTGATCTGCTCCTGCTTGCGCCCTTCCGATGCCGCGATCAACGCGCGCTTTTCCCGCTCGGCCGTAATCTGCGCCTGCATCGCGTGCAGGATTTCCTTGGGCGGCGTGAGGTCCTTGATCTCGTAGCGCAGCACCTTGACGCCCCAGTTCGTCGCGGCCTGGTCGAGTGCCGAGACGACGCTGTGGTTGATCAGATCGCGTTCCTCAAAGGTCTTGTCGAGCTCGAGCTTGCCGATCACCGAACGCAACGTCGTCTGCGAGAGCTGCGTAATCGCCTGCACGAAGTTGCTCGATCCATACGACGCTTTCATCGCGTCGGTCACCTGGAAGTACAGCACCCCATCCACTTGCAACTGCGTGTTGTCGCGCGTGATACAGATCTGCCCCGGCACGTCGAGCGGGATTTCCTTGAGCAGATGCTTGTACGCGACGCGATCAATGAACGGCAGCACGATGTTCAGCCCCGGCGTCAGCGTCGCGTGATACCGGCCAAACCGCTCGAGCACCCACGCGTGCTGCTGCGGCACGATCTTGATGGTCTGCGCCGCAATGACGACGACGATCACCAAAAACACCACCCCGACAATAGTCATATCCATCTTCAACCCCCTTTGTTAACTACCGATTCTTTTGTCGTCAAGCATGTGCCGCCTGCTTTTTCGCAGCAACGATCAAGCGGCTGCCGCGCACGGCGGCAATCTCATAGACACGTGCATCCTCGCGCTCGCCCGGCGCGAGCTCGACATCCCATTCGGCGCCGCGATACTGCGTGCGGGCGTGCCGGTCCTGCCACGCCTCGACGGTCAGCGTCGCGCCGATGTCGAGATTCACATCGGGATTGACCGACGCGTCGCGGCGCTGCGCACGGCGGCCGAAGCGCGAGCGGCGCAGCAGAATGACCGCGGCGAGCGCCACCAGGGCGGCTAGTCCCAGCTGCGCCTCGAGGCTCGCGCCGAACAGATGCGCGAGCGCGCCGGCCACGAACCCGAGCGCGATCATCAGCAGATAGAAAGTCCCCGTCAGCAGCTCAGCGACGATCAGCACCCCCGTGCCGATCCACCAGAACAGTTCGCCTGATCTCATTTTCATTCTCCTGTCGACCAGAGTTAGCGCTTTAGCGCTTACTCTGGTCCCATGCAAAGCTAAAAGCAAAACACCCCGGATATACCGGGGTGTTATAGCACGAACTCGTCAGACCTTTCGTTACCTTACGAACCGATTCGGACTGCGGATCGCATACGCGAGCCGCAGTCCGTCGTCCGTTGCGCTTACTGCTTGTGCGACTGCGCGAGCGCCTGCCAGGTATCGATGATCGTGTCCGGGTTCAGCGAGATCGACGCAATGCCTTCGTCAGTCAGCCATTGCGCGAAATCCGGATGATCCGACGGGCCTTGACCGCAGATGCCGACATACTTGTTCATGCGCCGGCACGTTTCGATCGCGCGCTTGAGGAGGAACTTGACCGCTTCGTCGCGCTCGTCGAAATCGGCGGCGAGCAGCTCCATGCCCGAATCGCGGTCGAGGCCGAGCGTCAATTGCGTGAGGTCGTTCGAACCGATCGAGAAGCCGTCGAAGTGCTGCAGGAACTGCTCCGCGAGGATCGCGTTCGACGGAATCTCGCACATCATGATGAGACGCAGGCCCTTCTCGCCACGCTTCAAGCCGAACTTCGCGAGCAGGCCCACGACGCGCTCCGCCTGCTTCACCGTGCGCACGAACGGCACCATGATCTCGACGTTGTCGAGGCCCATCTCTTCACGCACGCGCTTGAGCGCCAGGCACTCCATCTCGAACGCTTGGGCGAAGTCATCCGCGATATAGCGCGATGCGCCGCGGAAGCCGAGCATCGGGTTCTCTTCGTCCGGCTCGTAGCGCGAACCGCCGATCAGCTTCTTGTACTCGTTCGACTTGAAGTCCGACAGACGCACGATCACCGGACGCGGATAGAACGCCGCCGCGATCGTCGCGATGCCTTCGGTCAGCTTGTCGACGTAGAACGCACGCGGCGACGCATGCCCGCGCGCAACGCTTTCCACGGCCTTCTTCAAGTCCGCATCGACGTTCGGGTACTCGAGAATCGCCTTCGGGTGCACGCCGATGTTGTTGTTGATGATGAACTCGAGACGCGCGAGACCCACGCCGGCGTTCGGCAGCTGCGAGAAATCGAAGGCAAGCTGCGGGTTGCCCACGTTCATCATGATCTTCACCGGCACGGGCGGCAGCTCGCCGCGCTGCACTTCGGTGACTTCCGTTTCGAGCAGGCCGTCGTAGATCTTGCCTTCGTCGCCTTCCGCGCACGACACGGTGACGAGCGAGCCGTCCTTGAGCACGTCGGTCGCGTCGCCGCAGCCGACCACCGCCGGCACGCCGAGTTCACGCGCGATGATCGCCGCGTGGCAGGTACGGCCGCCGCGGTTCGTGACGATCGCCGACGCGCGCTTCATCACCGGCTCCCAGTTCGGGTCGGTCATGTCGGCGACGAGCACGTCGCCAGGCTGCACACGCTCCATCTCCGACGGATCGTGAATCACGCGCACCGGACCCGCGCCGATCTTCTGGCCGATTGCACGGCCGGTGGCGATCACCTGCGACTGGCCCTTGAGCTTGAAGCGCTGCTCGGCCTTGCCTGCCGCCTGGCTCTTCACGGTCTCAGGACGCGCCTGCAGAATGAAAATCTTGCCGTCGCGGCCGTCCTTGCCCCACTCGATGTCCATCGGACGCTGGTAGTGCTTCTCGATGATGACGGCGTATTTCGCGAGCTCGATCACGTCTTCGTCAGTGATCGAGAAGCGGTTGCGCTGCTCGTGCGCGACGTCGACCGTCTTCACGCGGCCCGGCTCGCCCGGCTTCGTGAATTCCATCTTGATGAGCTTCGAGCCGATCGAGCGGCGAATGATCGGGTACTTGCCTTGGGCGAGCGTGGTCTTGAAGACGTAGAACTCGTCCGGATTCACCGCGCCTTGCACGACGGTTTCGCCGAGGCCATAGCTCGACGTGATGAACACGGCATCCTTGAAGCCCGATTCGGTATCGAGCGTGAACATCACGCCGGCCGCGCCGACGTCCGAGCGGACCATGCGCTGGACGCCGGCCGACAGCGCCACTTCCGCGTGCGTAAAGCCCTTGTGGACGCGATAGGAGATCGCGCGGTCGTTATAGAGCGACGCGAACACGTGCTTCATGCGATCGAGCACGTCTTCGATGCCCACCACGTTCAGGTAGCTTTCCTGCTGGCCTGCGAACGACGCGTCAGGCAAGTCTTCGGCCGTCGCCGACGAGCGCACGGCGAACGACAGCTCTTCCGGCGAGCTGTTCTGAAGCGTATCGAAGCCCGCGCGGATCTCCGCCTCGAGGCGCGGCTGCATCGGCGCGTCGACGATCCATTGACGAATTTCCTTGCCCGCTTCGGCGAGCGCCTTCACGTCGTCGACGTCGAGCGACTCGAGACGCTTGGCAATGCGTTCGGTGAGAGTGTTGTGATGGAGGAAATCGCGGAATGCGAGTGCCGTGGTGGCGAAACCCGTGGGCACCCGAACCCCGGCTTCGGCGAGCTGGCTGATCATCTCGCCGAGCGACGCGTTCTTGCCGCCCACAATCTCCACATCGGTCATCCGCAACTGCTCGAACGGAACTACATACGCCTGATCCTTTGCGACGTTAACTGCGTTAGTCATACAAGCCCCTAAGTGTGAAAGAAATTCTCGGCTGTACAAGTGGGCTTGGGCGCGGGCCGCTCATAGGAAGCGAGGCGCCGCGCTTTGTACAACCTGTTGGAGAAGCAATCGCCGGCGCGTTCGCGCTTCGGGAAGCCGTCAAAAATACGGCGGAAAAGCCCGACGAAGCGGAGAATTCCTTGAGATTGGCGCAATTTTCAGCAATCTCTCTCGCAACGACGCGGATTTCGATGCGATCCGCCCGCAATTGCTTATCCAACAGGTTGCCGCTATTCTACCGTGCCGACCGTTGAAGTGTGACGGTCTGATGAGAATTGCGCCTCGCAAGGCGCGCTGCCCCGCAGTTGTTTTCCCGCTGTGATTTTTCGCACGTTCCGTGCCCTATTGATGCCGCCTACCGTATTCATCGTCTCCGACGGTACCGGGATCACTGCCGAGACCTTCGCGCACTCGATCCTGTCCCAGTTCGACCAGAAATTCCGCCTCGTGCGCGTGCCGTTCGTCGATTCCGCCGACAAGGCTTACGCCACGGTCGAGAAGATCGCCGAAGCCGCTCAGCTCGACGGCCGCCGGCCGATCGTGTTCACGACGCTCGTCGACAGCGCGTCGAACGCAATCGTCAAGAATTCGAACGCGCTCGTGCTCGACATCTTCCAGCAGTTCGTCGAGCCGCTCGAGCAGGAACTGGAGATGAAGTCGACGCATGCGATCGGCCGAGGCCACCAAAACGCCGATACCGACGAGTACAAGACGCGCATCGAAGCCATCAACTTCTCGCTCGCGCACGACGACGGACAATCGAACCGCAACCTCGCCGACGCCGACGTGATCCTGATCGGCGTGTCGCGCAGCGGCAAGACGCCGACGAGTCTGTATCTCGCGATGCAGTACGGCGTGAAAGCGGCCAACTATCCGCTGATTCCGGAAGACTTCGAGCGCGGCAAGCTGCCGAGCGCGCTCTACGCGCATCGCAACAAGATGTTCGGTTTGTCGATCGATCCGCAGCGGCTGTCCGAGATTCGCAACGAACGGCGGCCAGGCAGCAAGTACGCCGCGCCGGAGAACTGCCGCTACGAGATCAACGAGGCCGAGGCGATGATGCGGCGGGAAGGGATCAAGTGGCTGTCGTCGACGCACAAGTCGATCGAAGAAATCGCGACGACGATCCTGCAGGAAATCAAGCTCGACCGGCCGTCGTATTGAGGGGGCGGCCAGCCGGCAACGAGCGCCTCGCGGCGCTCAACCCCGCCCGCGCTGCTGGCGGCACTGCTCGAAAAGACAAATAGCGGCTGCGGCCGCCACGTTCAACGACTCCATGCCGCCTGGCTGCGGAATCGTCAGGCGATGCGTGACGGCATCGCGCCAAACCTGCGACACCCCAGCGCCTTCATTGCCGAACACCCACGCAAGCGGCCCCGTCAGGTCACAATCGTAGAGCGCCTCGGCCGCGTGCGAGTCGGTGATCGCGACCGGCATCGCGAGCCGCTCGATCAGCGCGTTCGCGTCGACATCCTCATAGATTTGCAGCAGAAAGTGCGCGCCCATCCCCGAGCGCAGGACCTTCGACGACCACGCGTACGCCGTCCCAGGCGCGCAAAACACGTGCGCGATACCGGCGGCGGCGGCGCTGCGCAGAATCGACCCGACATTGCCCGCATCCTGCACGCCGTCGAGCACGACGCACGATGAGGTCACACGCTCGGGCAACGGCGCATCGAGTTTCGGCACGAGCAGAAGTACGCCAACCCCGTTGACCACATTCGATAGTTGTCCAAACAACGTATCGGGCAGCGTGACGATGCGATGCTCGTCAATCCGCTCGACGATCGCCTGGGTTTCCGCGTGACGCAGCGCGCCATCCGTGACGATGCAGGTTTCGGGCTGCCCCGCGACATCGAGATAGGCGCTCGCCAGATGCAAGCCTTCGAGCAGTGCATGGCCGCTCTTGCGCTGCTGATGAGTCGATCCCGCCAGCGCTTTCAAGCGCTTATAGAGCGGGTTGTCGCGCGAAGTGATGGCTTTCACGGGCAAAGGAAGAAAAAAGCGAGACGAATGGCAACTATCGGACGAAGCGCCAACGAGAAGCGCGTTGGCTTCAGTCGGCTAGCTTATCGCCGAATGGATCGGAAAAAGCATCATCCAGCGCGCGTTGGGCGCGTGCCGGCCGGTCGCCCGGCAGCGTCACGCGCAGCCCGCGCTTGGCCTGCGCTTCGCGCACCGGCGCAAACGAGCGCCGATGATGCTCGCACGGGCCGTGCTCGAACAACGCCGCAAGATGCTGCGGCGTGCCGTAGCCCGCGTGCGCGTTGAAACCGTACATCGGGAAATCCTGGTGCAACTCGAGCAGCATGCGGTCGCGCGTGACTTTCGCGAGAATCGACGCCGCCGAAATGCACGACACCAGCGCGTCGCCACCGACGATCGCCTCGCTGCGCATCGGCAAAACGGGACACCGGTTGCCGTCGATCTTGACGAGGGTCGGTGCGATCGCCAGGCCCTCGACCGCGCGCCGCATCGCCAGCATCGTCGCGTGCAGGATATTGAGCGAATCGATCTCGTCGACGCTCGCCGAGGCCACGCAATACGCAAGCGAGCGCTCGATAATCTTCTCGTACAGCTCTTCGCGTTTCTTTGCGGAGAGCGCTTTCGAATCGTCGAGACCGCGAATCCGGCGCTTCGGATCGAGAATCACCGCTGCCGCTACCACCGGTCCGGCGAGCGGCCCGCGGCCGGCTTCGTCGACGCCGCAGACGATATCCTGCGGCGAGCCGAAATCGAACCCGGGCTGTGCAGGCTCACCAGCCGCTGCGGCAACAGCCGGCTTGCGGCGCGCTGTCTTGGTTGCCGTCATGGACGCAGCTTCCTCGATTCGATGACGCGTACGACTGCTTCCGCCGCGCGCTGCGCTGTGTTCTGCCGCAACGCGAGGTGCATCTCGGTGAAAATTTCCGTGAGCGTGCGGCGATTGGCCTCGTCGCGCAACTGGGTCAGCGTGGCGTCGGCGAGCGCCTCGGGCGTCGCGAAGTGCTGCAGGATCTCCGGCACCACAAAGCGCCCCGCGAGGATGTTCGGCAGACCGACGTAGGGCAAATAGCCCATGTGCCGCATGATCTGGCCTTCAAGCCAGGGCACCTTGTACGAGATCACCATCGGCTTCTTCAGGAGCGCCGCTTCGAGCGTCACCGTGCCGCTCTTGACGAGCAGCGCGTCGGCTGCGGTCATGGCGAGCTGCGCCTGGCCGTCGACGATCGTCAGCGCGAGATTCGGATGCGCATCGACGAGCGGCTGCAGCATCTCGCGAATGGCCGGCGTGGCGGCCGGCATCACGAAGCGGACGCCCGGTTCGCGCGCCTGCATCAACTCCATGGCCTTGAAGAACGTCGGCCCGATCAGCTTGATTTCGGAGCGGCGGCTGCCCGGCAGCACCGCGATGATCGGGCCGCCCGCCGGCAAGCCGAGCGTGGCGCGTGCGCCGGGCACATCCGGCTCGAGCGGAATCTCGTCGGCAAGCGGGTGCCCGACATACGACGCGGAGACCCCCGCCTTTTCGAGAATCGCCTTCTCGAACGGATACAGACAGAGCATGTGATCGACGGCCTTGGCGATCTTCTTGATCCGCCAGCCGCGCCATGCCCAGATCGTCGGGCAGTTGAAGTGGATCGTCGGAATCCCCGCTTCGCGCAACGCGGGCTCGACGCTGAAGTTGAATCCCGACGAATCGATGCCGACGAACGCGTGCGGCGGCTCCGCCAGCAACTGATGCTTCAGCTCGCTGCGCACGCGAAGAATCTCGGGAAGACGCGTGAGCGGCTCGACGAGCCCGCGCACGGTCAGCGTATCCATCGGCCAGTGCGCGTCGAACCCTTGCGCGCTCATGCGCGGGCCGCCAATGCCGAAATACTGCGTCGACGCCGGCAAACGCTCGGCGAGCCCGCCGAGCAGCGACGCCGCGAGCAGGTCGCCCGACGGCTCGCCGGCAACCAGCGCAAGCCGCAGCGGACTGGATTGCAGCGCCATCGTTTAGCGAATGATCCCGCGCTGCGACGCTTCGACGAAATCGACCAGCGTCTTGACAGGGGCATCGCCATCGCCGCCGGCCGAGGCCAGCTCGCGCAATTGCACCTTCGCCTCTTCGAGCGACAGACTGTTCTTGTACAGCAACCGGTAGGCGGTTCGCAGCGCCGAGATCGCATCGGGCGAGAAGCCGCGACGGCGCAAGCCTTCGACGTTCACGCCATGCGGTTCCGCCTTGTTGCCCGCCGCGATGACGAACGGCGGAATATCCTGCACGAGCGCCGAAGCGCCGCCCAACATCGAATGCTCGCCGATGCGCACGAACTGATGTACGCCCGACATGCCGCCGACGATCGCCCAGTCTCCGATCGTCACGTGCCCGGCCATCTGCGCGTTGCTCGACAGGATCACGTTGCTGCCGACGCGGCAATCGTGGCCGATATGCACGTACGCCATGATCCAGTTGTCGTCGCCTAGTGTCGTAACGCCGGCGTCCTGGACGGTGCCCGTGTGAATCGTCGTGAATTCGCGAATCGTGTTGCGGTCGCCGATCACGAGACGCGTCGGCTCGCCTTGATACTTCATGTCCTGCGGACGGCCGCCGACCGACGCGTAGTGACCGATCCGATTGTCGACGCCAAGCGTCGTGTGACCTTCGATCACGCTGTGCGAACCGACCGTCGTGCGCGCCCCGATCGTGACGTGTGCGCCGACGACCGCGTACGGCCCGATTTCGACGTCCTCTCCGATCTCGGCGCCTTGTTCGATGATCGCGGTGGGATGAATCCTGCTCATGCGCGTTTGCCCTTCAATTCGCGTCAGTGTTCTTGACCGTGCACATCAGGTCCGCTTCGGCCGCCACGACGCCTTCCACTTCCGCGCGCGCCTTGAACTTCCAGATGCCGCGCATGTAGCGTTCGAACGTCACGTTCAGTATCAACTGATCGCCCGGCTCCACGACCCGCTTGAAACGCGCGCCATCGATGCCGACGAAGTAGTAAAGCGTCTTCTCCGGATCGTGCGGCTCTTCTGCAAACGTCAGAAGCGCCGCCGTCTGGGCCAGCGCTTCGAGGATCAACACGCCCGGCATCACCGGGCGCTGCGGAAAGTGCCCCACGAAGTACGGTTCGTTGATCGACACATTCTTCAGCGCCTTGATGCTCTTGTGCGGTTCGAGCTCGAGCACGCGATCCACCAGCAGGATCGGGTAGCGATGCGGCAAAAGCGTGAGGATCTTATGGATGTCGAGATTGATTTTTTCAGTGCTCATGGTGTTTCTGCTCACGCATTGACTGCGCGGATGATAACTGCGGATGCTGGTGCCGGCAGCTTCGTGGTTGCCAGACGCCAACATGCCGCGGTGCGGGACGCCGCCTGGCTGGCGGCACCCTGCCCGCGGCATGCCGGCGTCAGCCGCTGCTACGCTTTGCCGCGTTCCGCGGCAGCGGCTTCGAGCGCCTTGATACGGTCTCGCATTTTGTCGAGATTACGCATCAACGCGGCGCTCTTGTTCCAGTGGGCATGCTCGACGGCCGGGAATGCGCTCGTGTACATGCCGGGTTTCAACAACGACTTCGACACGCCCGACTGCGCCGTGACGATAACGTAATCGGCCAGCGTCACGTGACCGGCGATACCGACCGCCCCGCCGATCATGCAATGCCGCCCGATCGTCGTGCTGCCCGCAATCCCGGCACAGCCGGCGATGACGGTATACGCACCGACCTTGCAGTTGTGGCCGATCTGCACGAGGTTGTCGATCTTCACACATTCCTCGATGATCGTATCGGCCATTGCCCCTCGGTCGATAGTCGTATTCGCCCCGATCTCCACGTCCGGCCCGATCGACACGCCACCCACCTGCGGAATCTTGACCCAGCTTCCGGTACGCGCATCACCCTCGCCAACGAAATCGGGGGCAAAACCGAAACCGTCCGAGCCGATCACAGCGCCCGAATGGATGATCACGCGCGGGCCGATCTTGCAACCGTAGTACACGGAAACGTTCGGGTACAGATGCGAGCCTTCGCCGATCTGCGTGCCGCGGCCGATCATCGCGTTCGCATCGAGCCGCACGTTCTCGCCGATCACGGCGCCCGCCTCCACCACCACGTGGGGACCGATCACCGCGCTCGCCGCGACCTTCGCGGCTGGATCGACCACCGCGCTCGGATGGACGCCCGCCGGCGCCTTCGGCGTCGCGAGATCGATGAACATTTGCGCGACCCGCGCGAAATAAGCGTAAGGATTCGGCGTGACGATGAAGTTACGCCCTTCGCGGGAGCCGAGCTTGTCCAGATCGGCCGGCGCGATCAACACGGCGCCGGCGTTCGTCGATTCGACTTGCGACAGGTATTTGGGGTTGGCGAGGAACGCGAGTTGCTGCGGTCCTGCCTGATCGAGCGGCGCGAGGCTGCCGACTTGGTGTGCCCGGTCGCCGACCACCTCGCCGCCGAAGCGCCGGACGAGTTCTTCGAGCGTCAATGCCATGCGGGTACGACTCCTGTGGTTCAGTTCGTGGCGCTAGGGCTCGATGACGCACTCGTACTCGAAGCGGCGAGCGCTTTCAGCACTTGATCGGTGATATCGATGCGCGGGCTCACGTAGACCGCCTCTTGCACGATCAGGTCGTAATGCTGCTGCTCGGCGATCTGCTTGATGACCTTGTTCGCCCTGTCGAGCACAGCCGCCAACTCTTCGTTACGGCGCTGGTTCAGGTCTTCGCGAAACTCGCGCTGTTTGCGCTGGAAATCGCTATCCAGCTGCGACAGATCGCGCTGCTTTTGCGCGCGATCGGTGGCGGACATGGCCGCACCGTTCTTGTCGAGCGCGTCGGACATCGACTTCAGACGCTGCGCCATATCCTGCAGATCCTTGTCGCGCTTTGCGAACTCGGCCTCGAGCTTCGTTTGGGCAGTCTTCGCCGCCGCCGATTCACGCAGGATACGATCCGAATTGACCGCCGCGATGCGGGCCTCCTGAGCATGAGCAGCGCTGACGCCAAGCGCCATCGCGAGCGTGGCCGCGAACATCACACGTTTCGAAAACATACCGTTTCGCAAAGTCTTCCTCTCGATACTGTAAAGGTCTCGGTATTTCGTCAGAATGCCGTCCCGATCTGGAATTGGAACTTCTGATACTGGTCGCCAGTGTGCTTGGTAACCGGGAAGCCCAAGCTGATCTTGAGCGGGCCGATCGGCGAAATCCACGCGAGACCCAGACCATAGCCGTAACGCAAGCCGTTCGCGCCGATACTGTTGCCCTCGTTGCCCCAGACGTTGCCGCCGTCGAGGAACGTGAACACGCGCAGCGTGCGGTCGTAGCCCGTGCCCGGCAGCGGGAACGTGAGTTCGATGTTGCCGACCACCATCTTCGAGCCGCCGATCGGGTCGTTCGTCGTCGCATCGCGCGGACCCAGTGAGCTCGGCTCATAGCCGCGCACCGAACCGATACCGCCGGCGAAGTAGTTCTTGAAGATCGGGTACGGCTTGCCGCCGAGGCCGTTGCCGTAGCCACCCTGGAAATTCAGGCCGAGCACGAAGCCGCGCGCGAACGAGTAATAGTACTGGGCCTGCAAGTCGGCCTTGTAGTACTGCGTTGCGCCAATCGGCGTGCCGTATTCGGCGTTTGCCTGCGTGTAGTAGCCGCGACTCGGCACAAGCGCGCTATCGCGCGCGTCGCGCGACCAGCCGACCGTCAGCGGCACGTTGTTCGACACGCGGCCGAATTCGTTCACGTAATCGATGTAGCTCTGCGGCGTATTCGAATCGACGTCGAGGCGGTTCTGCTCGAGGCCCGTGCCGAAGTAGACGGTATCCACTTCCGAGAACGGAATGCCGAACTTGAGGTCCGCACCCGCGGTGATGATGCGGAAGCTCGATGTCGTCGAGTAGTACAGCGGCTCGGTCGTGCGGTAGTAGACGTCGGTGATCCGCTTGATGCCGTCGACCGTGAAATACGGGTCGACCTGCGTGACCGTCAGCGTGCGGTACGTCTTCGCGGTATTGACGTTGACCGAGAGGCTCGTGCCCGAACCGAACACGTTGTCCTGCGACACGCCTGCCGAGAGCACCACCTTGTCGGTCGACGAGAAGCCCGCACCCAGCGTGATCGCGCCGGTCGGCTTTTCGGTGACCTTCACGTCGACGTCCACCTGGTCCTGCGTGCCTTCGACCGGCGCCGTCGTCACGTCGACGTCAGTGAAGTAGCCGAGACGGTTGATACGGTCCTTCGACAGCGCCAGGCGGCTCGAATCGAACCACGAGCTTTCGAGCTGGCGCATTTCGCGGCGGACCACTTCGTCGCGCGTACGCGTGTTGCCCGTGATGTTGATGCGGCGCACGTAGACGCGGCGGCTCGGATCGACTTGCAGCGTGAGCGCGACCGTGTGATGTTCCTGGTCGATCTGCGGCACGGCGTTCACGGTCGCGAACGCGTAGCCATATTCGCCGAGCTTGTCGACGATGGCCTTGGTCGTCGCCTTCAGCTTTTCCGCCGAGAAGCGCTGACCGGGCTTGATGGTAATGAGCTTCGTCAACTCGGCTTGGCGGTCCAGCAGGTTGCCCGCGAGCTGAACGCTCGAAATCGTGTACGGCTCGCCCTCATGCAACGTCAGCGTGAGGTACATGTCCTTCTTGTCCGGCGAGATCGACACTTGCGTCGATTCGATGTTGAACTCGAGGTAACCGCGATTCAAATAGTAGGAACGGATGTTCTCGAGGTCGCCCGTGAGCTTTTCCTTCGAGTACAGGTCGTTCTTCGTGTACCAGGAGAACCAGTTCGGCGTGGACAGCTGCATTTCGTCGCGCAGCGTGCTCGTGCTGAACACCTTGTTGCCGATGAAGTTGACCTGGCGGATCTTCGCGCTCGGGCCCTCGGCCACCGAGAACAGAATCGACACGCGGTTGCGGTCGACCGGCGTGACGGTCGTCGTCACTTCGGCGGCGTAGAAGCCGCGCGTCAGGTACTGGCGTTTCAGTTCCTGCTCGGCGCGATCGACGAGCGCCTTGTCGTAGTAGCGGCCCGGCGACAAGCCAACCGAATTGAGCGCCTTGTTGAGGTTGTCTTTGTCGAACTCGTGGAGGCCTGCGAAATCGATGCTCGCGATGGCCGGGCGCTCGACCACGTCCACGATCACGACGTTGCCTTCCGTGGCGATGCGAACGTCGCTGAAGAAGCCGGTGGCGTACAGCGCGCGGATGGCGTCGGACGCCTTATCGTCGCTGAAAGTGTCGCCTTTCTTGATCGGCAGGTAGGCGAAAACAGAGCCTGGTTCGATGCGTTGCAATCCCTCGATCCGGATGTCTTGCACCACGAAAGGTGTCGTCGCGTGAGCCACCAGCCCATGCGCGGCGAGTGCCGCGGCTGCAATCGTTTTAGGAACAAAGCGATGAGGTTTGAACAACGTGCTTCCCCAGTGTTTTTAGCTGCGTCAGTCCCCGCGGCTTACTTAAAGTGCCCTTAAGGTGCCCTTAAGTGAGCCGCTCGACAATTTAAAAATGGATTAACCGAGCCAGATCGTTGAAAAGCGCAATCGCCGACAATGCGACGATGCAGACGAGCCCGGCCCTCTGCAGAACAAGCTGCCAACGTTCCGATACCGCTTTGCCGGTCGCGGCTTCAACCAAATAATATAACAGATGCCCCCCGTCCAATACCGGAATCGGTAACAAGTTCAGCACACCGAGACTGATACTGACGAGCGCGAGAAACGACAAAAACGGCGTCAATCCGAGTCGCGCGCTCTTGCCGGCGTAGTCGGCAATCGTCACGGGACCGGACAAATTCTTGAGCGACGCCTCGCCGGTGATCATCCGGCCGAACATCCGCAGTGAGTACAGCGAGATGTCCCACGTGCGCCGCACGCCCAGTTGGAGGCTTTCGATCGGGCCGTAACGGACGTCGACGCTCGGCACTTGCGTCGCGAGCGCCGCGCCGATGCGGCCGATGTCGGCGCCCGTATCGGGGTCGCGCCGCATCTCGGGCACGATCGTGAGCGTTTGCAGCGGACCTGCCGCGCCAGTCGCCACACCGCTTGCTGCTCCGCTCGCTGCCCCATTTGCCGCGACTGCCGACGAACCGCCGCGCTCGATCTCCAGCGCAACCGTCCGGCCGGCGTGCGACTTGATGAAATCGATAAACGCGGTCGCGCTGTCCACGCGCTTACCGTTCATTTCCCGCAGCGTGTCGCCGGGCTGCAGTCCGGCGCGCTGCGCGGCGCTGCCCGGCTCGACGCCAGCAACCATCAACGTACCGCCGCCCGGCTCGAAACCGAGCTTCGACATGAAGTCGTCGTCGACTTGCTTGTCCGAGATGTCGCGCAGGTCGACTTGATAATCGAACGTGCCTTGGACGTTCTTCGCACGCAGCACCACGCGGCGATGATCGAACGCCGCATCGAGCAGCTTCCAGCGCAAATCGGACCACGAACGCACGGTCTCCGCATCGCTGCCGCGTTCGTTGCGGATCGCCAGCACGGTTTCGCCGCCGTCGAAGCCGGCCTTCGCCGCGACGCTTCCCGCGGGCGGAGCCGCGACGATCGCCGCCGGCTCGGTGATGCCGGTTGCGAACACGGCGGAAAACAGGGCGATCGCCAGCAGGAAGTTCGCCACCGGCCCTGCTAGCACGATCGCGATGCGCTTGCCCACTGACTGCCGGTTAAAGGCATACGGCAAGTCCGCCGCGGCGATGCCCGGCCCGGGATCGCGCTCGTCGAGCATCTTCACATAGCCGCCAAGCGGCAACGCGGCGATCGTCCATTCGGTACCGGTCTTCTTGCTGACGCGTTGCCAGAGCGGCTTGCCAAAACCGATCGAAAAGCGCAGCACCTTCACGCCGCACAACCGCGCGATGCGATAGTGCCCGTACTCGTGCACGACGACGAGAACGCCAATCGCCACGATGAACGACGCGATTTCGATCAGCAAGTTCATGTCAATAGGCACCGAGCCGCTTCATATCCGTCTCACTGGACCGTGCGGTCCATCCGGCGCGCGCCGGCGAGATGGCTTTCGATGAAAGCCGTGGCCGCGCGGCGCGCCGCGGCGTCCGCTTCCAGCACGTCGTCGAGGCCGCTTGGGGTGCGGTTCGGCAGCGCGTTCAGCACCGCGTCCACGGTCTGCGCAATCGCCATGAAACCGATCTTGCGCGACAGGAATGCGTCGACCGCGACTTCGTTCGCCGCATTGAGCGCCGCACTCGCGACGCCGCCTTCCGCCAGCGACTTCATGGCGAGTGCGAGGCACGGGAAACGCGCGTAGTCGGGCTTCTCGAAACTGAGCGATGCGACCTGCACGAGGTCGAGCTGTGCGACGCCCGAATCGACGCGCTCGGGGAACGCGAGCGCGTGCGCGATCGGCGTACGCATGTCGGGATTGCCGAGCTGCGCGAGCACCGAGCCGTCGACGTACGACACGAGCGAATGAATCACGCTTTGCGGATGGATCAGCACTTCGATACGCTCGCCGGGCAGATTGAAGAGCCAATGCGCTTCGATGACTTCGAGCCCCTTGTTCATCATCGTCGCCGAATCGACCGAGATCTTGCGGCCCATGACCCAGTTCGGATGCTTGCAGGCTTCGTCGGGCGTGACGTCGACGAGCGTGGACGGTTCGCGCGTGCGAAACGGTCCGCCCGACGCCGTCAGGATGATCTTCGAGACACCGCCGTGCGCCGAGACTTCGCTCGGCAGGCATTGGAAAATCGCGTTGTGCTCGCTGTCGACGGGAAGCAGCGTCGCGTGATGGTCGCGCACGTCGTCCATAAAGATCGCGCCCGACATCACGAGCGCTTCCTTGTTCGCGAGCAGGATGCGCTTGCCGGCGCGCGCCGCGGCCAGCGTGGGCGCCAGGCCGGCAGCACCGACGATCGCCGCGACCACCGTGTCGCACTGCGCGCTGTTCGATGCGTCGACAAGCGCTTGCGGGCCGTACGCGACTTCGGTCTTGCAACCGGCATCGCGCAACTGCGCGGCAACGCTCGCAGCCGTCTCGGCATCGCCGACCACCGCCACTTCCGGTTGAAAACGCAGGCATTGCGCGACGAGCTTGTCGCCATTGCGATGCGCGGTCAGCGCATAGACCGAGAAACGGTCGGGATGGCGCGCGACGACGTCGAGCGTGCTCTCGCCAATCGAGCCCGTGGAACCGAGCAGTGTCAGACGTTTTTTCATATCTCTTTCTCTAGCCGAGCAGCAGCATCGCAAGCGGCAACACCGGCAACAACGCGTCAATGCGGTCGAGAACGCCACCGTGGCCCGGCAGCAGACCGCTCGAGTCCTTCACGCCGGCTTGGCGCTTCATCATCGATTCGAACAAATCGCCGACCACGCTGAACGCAACCAGCAGCGTCAAAGCGACAAACGCGCGCGGGGTGCCAAGGCGCGTCACCAAATCGGAATACAGCGTAGGCGCGAGCGCCTGGGTGGCGACGGCCACGCCCGCGACGACGATCACCGCCAGCCAGCCGCCCGCGGCGCCTTCCCAGGTTTTACCCGGACTGATGGCGGGCGCCAGCTTATGCTTTCCGAATGCCTTACCCGCAAAGTATGCGCCGATGTCGGCGAGCCATACCACTAATAACAGGGACAAAACAAACGGCACCCCTTCGATGCGCGCCGCCACGAGGGCGTGCCAGCACGCGACGAACACGATGATCCCCGCCAGGAACAGGAACAGGCGCCAGGCGCCATGGGCGAGCACGGGCTTGCGCATCAGCACGAACGGCCCCGCCAGCACCCAGAATACGGCCGCAGCCTGAAAGAGCGGCCGAGGCGGCTTGACCCCGACGCCGAGCTTCGTGCTCGCCACCAGCGCCACAGCCGCTACCAGCGCATAGATGACCGGGCCGGCGCCATTCAGCTTGAGCAGGCGTGCCCATTCCCAAGCGGCAAAGACGAGCACGAACGCGATCAGCGCGCCGAACGCGCCGACCGGCGCGAACAGCGTCACGGGCAAGAAGACTGCCAGCAGGACGATCGCCGTGATAACACGGGTTTTTAGCATGGAAGCGAATCGGCGTTCTGCGATTGCGGTTCGAGTTGGGCGCTGGTGCGGCCGAAGCGGCGCTCGCGCCGCGCATACGAGGCGATCGCGTCGGAAAGCGCGTTCGCGTCGAAGTCAGGCCAGAAGGTCTCGGTGAAATAGAACTCGGTGTAGGCGAGCTGCCAGAGCAGAAAGTTGCTGATGCGCGTCTCGCCGCCGGTGCGGATGAAGAGATCGGGCTCCGGCGCATAGGCCATCGCCAGGTGCTGGGCGAACGTCTCCTCGTTGACTTCGGCTACCTGGCCCGTCTGCGCCGATTGCTCGGCGAGACGTTTCGCGGCCTGGAGAATGTCCCAGCGGCCGCCGTAGTTCGCGGCGATCGTAAGCGTGAGACGGGTATTGCGCGCCGTCTTCGTTTCCGCGCGCCGGATCAGGTCTTGAATGCGGGCATCGAACTGCGAGAGGTCGCCGACCACGCGCAGACGGATGCCATTCGCATGCAGCTTGCCGACTTCGCGCTCGAGCGCCGTCACGAAAAGGCGCATCAGGAATGAGACTTCCTCGTTCGGACGGCGCCAGTTTTCGGAGCTGAAGGCGAACAGGGTCAGATATTCGACGCCCGCGCGCGCGCAGGCTTCGACAGATGCGCGCACCGCATCGACGCCGCGCGAGTGGCCCGCCACGCGCGGCAAGCGCCGCTGCGTCGCCCAACGGCCGTTGCCGTCCATGATGATCGCGATGTGTCGCGGCACGGCCGCGACGTCAGGCACGCGAACGGTAGAACTGGTATAGGTCATGGCCGCTGGGACTGTGACTGCAAAAAAGAAGTGAGACTGAAAGCCTGAGACCTGACGGCCTCAAACCGTCATGATCTCGGCTTCCTTGCTTTGGACGAGCTTGTCGATTTCAGCGACGTGCTTATCGGTGAGCTTTTGCACATCGTCGCCGGCGCGGCGCTCGTCGTCTTCCGAAATCTCTTTATCTTTGACGAGTTTCTTGAGCTGCTCGTTCGCATCGCGGCGCAGATTGCGCACGGCCACCTTCGCGGTTTCGCCTTCGCTCTTGACGACCTTGGTCAGCTCCTTGCGGCGCTCTTCGGTCAGCGCGGGCATCGGCACGCGGATCAGGTCGCCTTGCGTCGCCGGGTTCAGGCCCAGGTCGGACTCGCGAATCGCCTTTTCGACGACCGCAACCATCTTCTTTTCCCACGGCTGGACACCGATCGTGCGCGCGTCGACGAGGGTCAGGTTGGCCACCTGCGAGATGGGCACGGCCGAGCCGTAGTAGTCGACCTGAATATGGTCGAGCAAGCCGGTATGCGCGCGGCCCGTGCGGATTTTCGCCAGATCGTTCTTGAACGCGTCGATCGAGCGCTGCATCTTCTGCTCGGCGCCTTTTTTGATATCTGCCACACTCATTTAAACCTCCGAACCTTCATAACAGTGCAGGTCCGCCCGCGAGGAGCGGCACCCCGCCGCAACCCGCAGCGCAAACCGCGTCCTGCGAGAGTTTACACGTGGACGAGCGTGCCCTCGTCCTCACCTTGAACGATACGCTTGAGCGCGCCGGGCTTGACGATCGAAAACACGCGGATCGGCAGCTTCTGGTCGCGGCACAGCGCAAAGGCCGTCGCGTCCATCACCTGCAGATTGCGGCCGATCGCCTCATCGAAGCTGATCGTCGAATAGCGCGTGGCCGTAGGATCTTTCTTCGGGTCTGCGGAGTATACGCCGTCGACTTTGGTCGCCTTCAGCACGACTTCCGCGCCGATTTCCGAGCCGCGCAGCGCGGCGGCCGTATCGGTCGTGAAGAACGGGTTGCCCGTGCCGGCCGCGAAGATCACGACCTTGCCCTCTTCGAGCTGGCGGATGGCGCGCGGACGGATGTACGGCTCCACCACCTGGTCCATGCGCAGCGCCGATTGCACGCGCGCCTCGATCCCGGCGTGGCGCATCGCGTCCTGCAATGCGAGCGCGTTCATCATCGTCGCGAGCATCCCCATGTAATCGGCCGTCGCGCGGTCCATGCCGGCCGCGCCGCCCGCCACGCCACGGAAGATGTTGCCGCCGCCGATCACGACCGCGAGCTGGGTGCCCAGCCGGACGACTTCCGCAACGTCTGCCACCATTCTTTCGATCGTCGCGCGATTGATGCCGAAGGCATCGTCGCCCATCAGAGCTTCGCCGGAGAGTTTGAGAAGAACGCGTTTATAGGCAGTGGGCATAGAGGTATCCGATCGCGCCGAAGAGGATGACAACAACGTAGAACTGTAGGGGTGAAATGCTGGTTCGGGCAAGCGCCGCCAAATTCACCGAACCGCCGTTGTGCGGCGGGCTCGGCGACTGCCAGGCGGGTGTCAATCGAGCTGACCCGCCAAGCCCGGCGGCGCTTCCCGGCCGCGGCGGATGTTTTCACCCGCCGCGGATACAACGTACTGCTCGTGCTTACGACTGCTTCGCTGCGGCAACTTGCGCGGCCACTTCGGCGGCGAAGTCGTCTTGACGCTTCTCGATGCCTTCGCCGACGACGAACAGTGCGAACTTCTGGACCGTCGTACCGGCGGCCTTCAGCATCTGCTCGATCGTCTGCTTGTCGTTCTTCACGAACGGCTGGTTCAGCAGCGACACTTCCTTCAGGTACTTTTGCACACTGCCTTCGACCATCTTCGCGATGATTTCAGCGGGCTTACCCGATTCGGCGGCCTTCTGCTCGGCGATGCTGCGCTCCTTGGCGATCAGCTCGGCCGGCACGTCGTCGGACGACAGCGAGACCGGCTTCATCGCGGCGATGTGCATGGCGACGTCCTTGCCGACTTGCTCGTCCGCGCCCGTGTACTCGACGAGCACGCCGATGCGCGTGCCGTGCAGGTAAGCAGCGACCTTGTTCGACGTTTCGAAGCGCTCGAAACGGCGGATCGACAGGTTTTCACCAATCTTGCCGACCAGCGCGAGGCGCACGGCGTCGACCGTCGAGCCTTCGAGCGGCAGCGCCGACAGCGCGGCCACGTCGGCCGGGTTCTGCGTGGCGATGAGTTCGGCCACGGTCTTCGCGAACGCGAGGAAATCGTCGTTCTTCGCGACGAAGTCGGTTTCGCAGTTCAGCTCGACAACCGCGCCAGCGTTGCCGCCGATGAACGAAGCGACGACGCCTTCAGCCGTCACGCGCGACGCTGCCTTGCTCGCCTTGTTGCCGAGCTTCACGCGCAGCAGCTCTTCAGCGCGCGCCATGTCGCCGTCGGCTTCCGTCAGCGCCTTCTTGCATTCCATCATCGGCGCGTCGGTCTTCGCGCGCAGTTCTGCAACCATGCTTGCGGTAATTGCCGCCATCATCAGCTCCTTGAGTCTTGTCTGTCACACGCCGACGCGCTTTCGACGCGCGCGGCAGGAATTTGTTTCCGGCATGCGTCGATTTAGACGCACTCACCGCTTTGGGCCGGCCGAAACTTAAAAAAAGGGGGCCTATGGAGAGCCCCCTTTTTTGCCGGCCGCGGGGCAGCTTTACGCTTCCCCGTTGACCTCGACGAACTCGTCGCCGTCGTTACCGCGCACAGCCTGGACCACTTCGTTCACTGCGTTTGCACGACCTTCGAGGATCGCGTCAGCCACGCCTTGCGCGTAGAGCGCAACGGCCTTGCTCGCGTCGTCGTTGCCCGGGATCACGTAGTCGATGCCTTCCGGCGAGTGGTTCGTGTCGACCACGGCGATGACCGGCACGCCGAGCTTGTTCGCTTCGGTAACAGCAATCTTGTGATAGCCGACGTCAACGACGAAGATCGCGTCAGGAATGCCGCCCATGTCCTTCACGCCGCCGATCGACTTTTGCAGCTTGGCGATTTCGCGTTCGAACAGGAGCGCTTCCTTCTTGCTCATGCGTTCGAGTTCGCCCGCTTCCACGGCCGCTTCCATGTCCTTCAGGCGCTTGATCGAAACCTTCAGCGTCTTGAAGTTGGTCAGCATGCCGCCGAGCCAGCGCGCGTTGACGAACGGCATGCCGGCGCGTTGCGCTTCCTCGGCGATCGTGTCGCGCGATTGACGCTTCGTGCCGACGAACAGGACCGTACCGCGGTTCGCTGCCAGTTGACGCACGTACTTCAGCGCGTCGTTGTACATCGGCAGCGTCTTTTCGAGGTTGATGATGTGAATCTTGTTGCGATGACCGAAGATGAACGGGGCCATCTTGGGGTTCCAGAAGCGCGTTTGGTGACCGAAGTGGACACCGGCTTCCAGCATTTGACGCATGGTAACTGCCATGAAAATCTCCGCGAGGGTTGGGTCTTAAGCCGGCTGCTGTATCGGCCGCACCGCACCGCCTGGATCGGCGGACGCTTGATACGGGCGACACCCTGGGTGCGCCGGCTTGCGAATGGATGCGCGCTGGAGGGCCAAAAACCCCACGAGGCGCACCACGATCAAGCCGCCACAAGCTTTGCATGGGGTCGCGCAATTGCCGCATTTGCACTTTTGCTACCACCCCATATTCCCCGCGTCATCCGAAAGACCGAGGGAAATAATCACAAGCCCGATAGCGACTTAGCCAAAGAGTATAGCACGCGCGTGTTACCCCTCTCAAGCCGCGATTTGCTTTGGCGCGTCGGCCGGATCTGCCGAGCATTGACCGAATCCGAGCAGAACCGGGGCGCGTCAGGGCTCACCGAGCTTTGCGCACAGCTTCTAAAGGCCAGCGACGGGCCTAATATGGTGCGATAATCGCGTAATTAACGCATTTAAGACCCGGACTCATGGCTATTACCCTCAAAAACGAACACGATATCGCCGAAATGCGCGTGGCCTGCCGCCTCGCCAGCGAAGTGCTCGACTACATCACGCCGTTCGTCAAGGCGGGCGTCACGACGGGCGAGCTCGACCGCCTGTGCCACAACTACATGCTCGACGTGCAAGGCACCGTGCCGGCGCCGCTCAACTACCAGCCGCCCGGCTACCCGCCGTACCCGAAGGCGACCTGCATTTCGGTCAACGACGTCATCTGCCACGGCATCCCCGGCGACAAGATCGTCAAGAACGGCGACGCGCTCAATATCGACATCACCGTCATCAAGAACGGCTACTTCGGCGACACGAGCCGGATGTTCATCGTGGGCGAAGGCTCGATCCTCGCCAAGCGCCTCGTGCAGACTACCTACGAATGCATGTGGCTCGGCATCGAGCAGGTGCGCCCGGGCGCGTTCCTCGGCGACATCGGCAACGCGATCCAGCGGCATGCGGAAGCGCAGGGCTACAGCGTCGTGCGCGAGTATTGCGGCCACGGCATCGGCACCGTGTTCCACGAAGATCCGCAAATCCTGCACTACGGACGCCCCGGTACCGGCCTGGAATTGCAGGCCGGCATGATCTTCACGATCGAGCCCATGATCAACGCCGGGCGCCGCGAAATCCGCACGATGCCCGACCAATGGACCGTCAAGACGCGCGACCGCAGCCTTTCCGCGCAATGGGAGCACACAGTGCTCGTCACCGAATCCGGCCATGAAGTGCTGACGGTGTCGGCAGGCACGCCCGCCAAGCCGCAGATCGCGGTAGCCGCGTAAGTCAGCGGCCGAGCCAGCCCTGCTTCTTCGTCCAACGCCAACGAGCCCACTGCACCCTATCACGCCGACACGCCGCCCATGAGCGCTCCCGCTGCCGCCCTTCCCCACGCCCTGTCGCTCAAAGCGGACTACAAAGTGGTCAAATCCGAACTGCTGGAGCGCTTCAAGACCTCGGCCAACGTCGATTCGCTGATGCGCTCGCTCGCCCGCACCACCGACGACGCCCTGCGCGGCGCCTGGGAAGCGTGCGAGCTGCCCGCGACGCTCGCGCTTCTCGCGGTCGGCGGCTATGGCCGCGGCGAGCTCGCGCCGTTTTCGGACGTCGACATCCTCGTCCTCCTGCCCGAAGAAGCGCCGCCGCATATCGAGGCGTGCATCGAGCGCTTCATCGGCATGGCCTGGGACCTCGGGCTCGAACTCGGCAGCAGCGTGCGCACGGTCGCACAGTGCATCGAAGAAGCGTCGAACGACGTCACGGTACGCACGTCGCTGCTTGAAGCGCGGAGGATCGTCGGCAGCACGGCGCTTTTCGACTCCTTCACGCTGCGCTACAACGAGACGCTCGATCCGCGCGCATTCTTCCAGGCGAAGATGCTCGAACTGCGTCAGCGGCACGCGAAGTTTCAAGACTCGCCGTACAGCCTCGAACCCAACGTCAAGGAAAGCCCGGGCGGCTTGCGCGACTTGCAGCTGATCCTGTGGATCACGCGTGCGGCGGGCTTCGGCAGCAGTTGGAAGGAGCTCGACGCGCGCGGCCTCATCACCGATCGCGAAGCGCGCGAACTGCGTCGCAACGAAGGCTTCCTCAAGGCGCTGCGCGCTCGTCTGCACGTGATCGCCGGGCGCCGTCAGGACATTCTGCTGTTCGATCTGCAGACCCCGGCCGCCGAGAGCTTCGGCCTCAAGGCGACGCAGACCAAGCGCGCGAGCGAACAGCTGATGCGCCGCTACTACTGGGCCGCCAAGGCCGTCACGCAGCTCGCGACGATCCTGATCCAGAACATCGAGGCGCAGCTCTTCCCGAAGACGAGCGGCATTACGCGCGTGCTGTCGGACCGTTTCGTCGAGAAGCAAGGGATGATCGAAATCGGCAGCGACGACGTGTTCGAACGCTCGCCGAACGCGATTCTCGAAGCGTTCCTGCTGTTCGAAGCGACGCCGGGCATCAAGGGCCTTTCGGCGCGAACGCTGCGCGCGCTCTACAACGCGCGCGACATCATGAACCAGCATTGGCGCCGCGATCCGGAAAACCGGCGCCTGTTCATGGAGATACTCAAGCAGCCGCACGGCATCACGCATGCGATGCGGCTCATGAACCAGACGAGCGTGCTCGGGCGGTACCTGCTCAACTTCCGGCGCATCGTCGGGCAGATGCAGCACGACCTCTACCACGTCTACACGGTCGACCAGCACATCCTGATGGTGCTGCGCAATCTGCGCCGCTTCGCCATCGCCGAGCACGCGCACGAGTATCCGTTCTGCAGCCAGCTCATCGCGAACTTCGAGCGCCCGTGGGTGCTGTACGTCGCGGCCTTGTTCCACGACATCGCGAAGGGCCGCGGCGGCGACCACTCGACGCTCGGCATGGCGGACGCGCGGCGCTTCTGCCGCGACCACGGCATCACGGGCGACGATGGCGAGCTCGTCGTGTGGCTGGTCCAGCATCATTTGACGATGAGCCAGGTCGCGCAGAAGCAGGATACGAGCGACCCCGAAGTCATCAAGCAGTTCGCCGAGCTGGTCGGCACCGAGCGCCGCCTCACCGCGCTCTACCTCCTGACGGTCGCCGATATCCGCGGCACCAGCCCGAAAGTCTGGAACAACTGGAAAGGCAAGCTACTCGAGGACCTGTACCGCGCGACGCTCGCCGTGCTCGGCGGCGCACGCCCCGACGCCCACTCGGAACTCAAGCAGCGGCAAGAGGAAGCGCTCGCGCTGCTGCGGCTCGAAACCGTGCCCGAGAACGCGCATCTCGCGCTGTGGGACCAGCTCGACGTCGGCTATTTCCTGCGCCACGACGCCGCCGACATCGCATGGCAGACGCGCGTGCTGTATCGCCACGTGCGCACGGAGACGGCCATCGTGCGGGCGCGCCCGTCGCCGATTGGCGAAGCGCTGCAGGTGCTCGTCTACGTGAAGGACCGCTCCGACCTGTTCGCGGGCATCTGCGCCTATTTCGACAGAAACGGGCTCTCGGTGCTCGATGCGCGCGTCAGCACGACGCGCCACGGCTATGCGCTCGACAACTTCATCGTCGCGCACACCGAAGACGACGTGCACTATCGCGACATCGCCAATCTCGTCGAGCAGCAACTCGCGGCTCGGCTCGCGGTCGAGGCGCTCTTGCCCGAGCCTTCGAAGGGGCGTCTTTCACGGCTGTCGCGCACGTTTCCCGTCACGCCGCGCGTCGACCTGCGGGCCGACGAGCGCGGCCAGTACTACATCCTGTCCGTGTCGGCCAACGACCGGCCGGGCCTTCTTTATTCGATCGCGCGCGTGCTGGCCGAGCACCGGGTCGGCGTCCATGCGGCGCGGATCAATACGCTCGGCGAACGCGTCGAGGACGTGTTCCTGCTCGACGGACGCGGCCTGTCGGACAACCGTCTGCAAATCCAGGTCGAAACCGAGCTGCTGCGCGCGATCGCGGTCTAACAGCCCCCGTATTCGCCGCTTCGCGCCCTATCCCGTCGACGTCGTCGGGGAGGCGCGAAGCGGTCCAGTCTTTTGTTGAGAGAGTTTATGCGCGCCAAATTGACAGCCAAGCATCCGCGACCGGCAGCGCCGGAACGCGCCCCCGTCCGTTCCGGCAGCGCGTCGGCACGCAAGCCCGTGCGGCCGGCTCGCACGGAGGCGGCGAAGACCGATCGGCCGGCCGGGCCGGCGCGCGCGTCGGCTTCCGGTCCTGCCGGCGGCTCAGGCAGGACCAGCGGCAGGACCGCCAGCGAGGCACGGACGTCGCAGTCGCCCGCCAAGCGAGGTGCGGCGGCCGGAGCTATGAAGAAAGACGGCGGCACGGCGCGCTCCGGCAAGCCGGTGCGGGCTGGAGCGGAAACCGGCCAGCGTTCATATACGGAGCGCCCGGCGCGCGCTGGAGCGGAGACCGGCAAGCGCCCCTATACCGAGCGCCCGGCGCGCGCTGGAGCGGAGACCGGCAAGCGCTCCTATACCGAACGCCCGGCGCGACGCGACGCGGCGCCCGCCGATGCCAAACGGCCAGCGGGACCGGCGGGTGCGCGCGGAGAATGGAAGCGCGACGGTGAAACGCGCGGCGATAGACGCGATGAGCGCGCACCTGCCAAGCGCCCGGCGCGCGCGGGTGGGGAACGCGATCGCGGCTACGCAGCGTCCGAACGACCAGCCGGAGCGCGCCGCGATACGTCCGAACGGACACGCGGCGGTTACGGCGAGGGCCGCACGTCGGATAAACCCCGCCAAGGCGGCGCAGGCCGCCCGGCCGGGGATTCCCCGCGCGGCGGCCTCAAGGTCGGCAGCCCGATCAAGCGCTCATTCGTCGAGCGCGACGATCGCGCGTCCGAGACCGCCTCCAAGCGGCCGGTCGGCGAGCGCAACGCACGCCGCGACGGCCCGCCGCGCGAGCGCGCGAACCGCGCCGGGTCGGACACCCGCCAGGACACCCGCCCGAGCGCTCGCCAATACGCCGGGCGCCCGGCGCGCGAGGACGATACGCACGGCCGCAAACCGGCCTCGGACGCACGCGCTCGCAAGCCCTCGGCCAACCCCAGCCCCGCTGCGGGCAGACGGACGGAATCCGAATCCCACGCCGACGAAGCCGGCATGATGCGCCTCTCGAAGCGCATGTCCGAACTCGGCCTGTGCTCGCGCCGAGAGGCGGACGAATGGATCGAAAAGGGCTGGGTCCTCGTGGACGGCCAGCGGATCGATACACTCGGCACCAAGGTCCACGCGGGACAGCAGATCGAGATCGTCGCGAATGCGCGTGCGGCCCAGGCCAAGCAGGTGACGATCTTGTTGCACAAGCCGGTCGGCTACGTGTCAGGTCAGGCCGAAGACGGCTACCAGCCGGCCATCACGCTGATCACGCCAGCCAACCATTGGGACGGCGATCGCTCGAACATCGAATTTTCCGCGAGCCATCTGCGCCAGCTCGCGCCGGCCGGACGCCTCGACATCGATTCGACCGGCCTTCTGGTGCTGACGCAGGACGGCCGCGTCGCGAAGAATCTGATCGGCATCCACTCGCCGATCGAAAAGGAGTACTTGGTGCGCGTGGGCTACGGCGAGCGCACGACGGACATCGATCAACACTTCCCGCCGGAACTACTGGCGAAGCTCCGGCACGGCCTGTCGCTCGACGACGTTCCGCTGCGGCCCGCCAAAGTCAGTTGGCAAAACGGCGAACAGTTGCGATTTGTCCTGCGCGAAGGCAAGAAGCGCCAAATCCGCCGCATGTGCGAATTGGTCGGCCTGCAAGTGGTCGGCTTGAAGCGCATCCGGATGGGCCAGATTCCGCTGGGTCAACTGCCGCAGGGACAGTGGCGCTATCTGATGCCGGACGAGGAGTTCTGATCTTCGCCCCGTGCGCGGTCTGAGCGGACTTATCCGCGCGGCGCACAAAGAAAAGCCCGAATCGAATTCGATTCGGGCTTTTTTTATCGCTCGACGGCCGGCGCTCGCTAGTCGTCGCTATTCGGATCGAGGTCGGGGAACAGGACGTCGGTGAAGCCGAACTTCGCGAAGTCGGTGATCCGCATCGGATACAGCTTGCCGATCAAGTGATCGCACTCGTGCTGCACGACACGCGCATGAAACCCTTCCGCAACGCGATCGATCGGGTCTCCGTACTGATCGAAGCCGTGGTAGCGAATCATCGAAAAACGGTTGACCACGCCGCGCATGCCCGGCACCGACAGGCACCCTTCCCAGCCCTCCTCCATATCCTGCGAAACCGGCGTGATAGTCGGATTGATGAGCACCGTTTCCGGCACCGACGGCGCATCAGGATAGCGTTCGTTGTGCCCAAAGCCGAAGATCACGACCTGCAGATCGACGCCGATCTGCGGTGCGGCGAGACCGGCTCCGTTCGCGTCGTGCATCGTGTCGAACATATCCTTGATGAGCACATGCAGCTCGGGCGTATCGAAATGGTCGACGGGTTGAGCGATTTGCAACAGGCGCGGATCGCCCATTCTGAGAATTTCGCGAATCATTGGGTGTGGCCCTCCAGGAGCTTGCGCATACCATCTTCGTCGAGCACGGGGATGCCGAGTTCCTCGGCCTTCGCGAGCTTGCTGCCGGCTTCCGCGCCCGCGACCACGTAATCGGTCTTCTTCGAAACGGAGCCGGCGACTTTCGCCCCCGCCGCCTCCAACATTTCCTTGGCTTCCTCGCGCGCGAGCGTGGGCAAGGTGCCCGTCAGCACGATCGTCTTGCCGGCGAGCACGCCTTGCGGCGCTTTCGGCGCGGGCGGCCCTTCAGCCCACGTCACCTTGCCGGCCGCTCGCAACTGCTCGATGACCGTGCGGTTGTGCTCTTCCGCGAAGAACTGATGGATCGCTTCGGCGACGATCGGGCCGACGTCGTTGACCTCGAGCAGTTCTTCGACAGACGCGCTCATGATCGGATCGAGCGAGCCGAAATATTTGGCGAGGTCCTTGGCCGTCGATTCGCCGACGTGCCGGATACCGAGCGCGTAGATGAAGCGTGCGAGTGTCGTGCTCTTGGCCTTCTCGAGCGAATCGAGCAGGTTCTGCGCGGATTTGTCCGCGAAGCGGTCAAGCGCCGCGAGCGTCGAGAAGCCGAGATTGAAGAGATCCGCGGGCGTGCGCACGAGATTCTGCTCGACGAGCTGGTCGATGATCTTCTCGCCAAGCCCGTCGATATCGAGCGCTCGGCGTTGCGCGAAGTGCCACAACGCCTGCTTGCGCTGCGCCGGGCAGAACAAGCCGCCCGTGCAGCGCGCGATCGCTTCGTCGGGCAGCCGCTCGATGCGCGAGCCGCACACCGGGCATTCGGTCGGCATCACGAATTCGTGCGCGTCATCCGGGCGCCGATCGAGTACGGCGGAGACCACTTCCGGAATCACGTCGCCCGCGCGCCGCACGATGACGGTGTCGCCGATTCGAATATCCTTGCGGCGCACTTCGTCTTCGTTATGCAGCGTCGCGTTCGTGACCGTCGCGCCGCCGACGAAGACCGGTTCGAGGCGCGCGACCGGCGTGATCGCGCCGGTTCGGCCGACTTGCACGTCGATCGCGAGGAGCTTCGTCAGCGCTTCCTGCGCCGGGAACTTGTGGGCAAGCGCAAAGCGCGGCGCGCGCGAGACGAAGCCGAGCGCGTCCTGCTCGTCACGGCGATTCACTTTGTAGACGACGCCATCGATGTCGTACGGCAGCCCATCGCGCTTTTCGCCGACGTGGCCGAAAAACTCGAGCAATCCCTGTGCGCCTTGCACGACTGCGCGCTCCGCGCAAACCGGTAGGCCCAGTTCGCTGTACCAATCGAGCAGTTCGCTGTGCGTCGGCGGCATCTCCATGCCTTCGAGCACGCCGATCCCGTACGCGAAAAAGGACAAGGGCCGCTGCGCCGTGATCTTCGGATCGAGCTGGCGCAGGCTGCCGGCCGCTGCGTTGCGCGGGTTCGCGAACTCTCGCTGCTCCGCCTCCCGCTGGCGCGCGTTCAAGCGTTCGAAATCGCGCTTGAACATCAGCACTTCGCCACGCACCTCCAGTACGCGCGGAATGCGTTCGCCCTTGAGCTTGAGCGGAATCGAGCGGACCGTGCGGATGTTTTGCGTGACGTCTTCGCCCGTCGCGCCGTCGCCGCGCGTAGCGGCTTGCACGAAACGGCCGTCCTCGTAGCGCAGCGAGATCGCGAGGCCGTCGAACTTGAGTTCGCAGGCGTAGTCCACCGGCGATTTGTCGAGCGTGTCCGACACACGTTTGTCGAACGCAACGATGTCTTCGTCGGCGAAGCCGTTGTTCAGCGACAGCATCGGCATCGCATGCACAACGGGCGCGAAACCGCTCGCGGCCTGACCGCCGACGCGCTGCGTCGGCGACTCCGGCGTGATCAGGTCGGGGTGCTCCGACTCGATTTGCTCGAGCTCCTTGAAGAGCCGGTCGTATTCCGCGTCGGGCAAATCCGGCTGGTCGAGCACGTAGTACGCATGGTTCGCGCGTTCGAGCTCGGTGCGCAGCCACGCGGCGCGCTCTGCTGGCTTGTCGGGGGACGGTTCAACGGTCGTTCGTGCCATGCTGTGGCGCAATCTCGGAGAAAAATCAGACCCCAGATTATCGCAGGAAGCGTGCCCCGTAGCATCGGCCAAATGGCCAATAAACGCGAGCCGGCGCACACGCTGCAAGGCGTTTGGATAGACCGTTCGACTAACGCACACCGCGCTCGATTGACAGTCGCTCGGCGCAATGCGACTGTTGCGGCCACCACGACCACTTCACGCTGCGCGGCGGGCCCACAGGCGGCCACGCAGCGTCCGAGACCCGGAGGCAACCGATGCGGCGACTCCCCTTGTTTTTGCAAGACATGCGACTTCGAGCCATGGCCTGCTTGGTGACCTGCGCGGCGCTCGTGCTGGCCAACCGCGCGTTCGCGGGCGAGCAGGTGATCTCCGTGCCGGCGACCGATGGCGCGACGCTCTCTTATTTGCTGACGCAACAGGACACGAGCGCGCCGCAATGGATACTCGTGATGTTCCCTGGTGGCGAAGGCGAGATGCAGTTGTCGCAAAGCGCCGACGGCGCGATCCATATGCTGGAACAGGGCAATTTCCTCGTGCGCGCGCGTACGCTTTTTGCCGTCGATGGCTTCGCCACCGCAATCGTCGACGCGCCGTCCGATCAGCCGGGCGGCTACTCCGACGAGTTCAGAGCATCGCCGCGCCATGCCCAGGACCTCGCAAAGGTCACTGCGGATCTGCACCAGCGGTTCCCTTCCGCCAAGCTCGTGCTGATCGGTACGAGTCGCGGCACGATTTCATCGGCCTTCGTCGGACGCGCGTATCCCGATGTATGGGATGCCGTCGTCCACACGTCGACGTTGAGCAGTCCGTCGCGAGGGCAAGCGTTACCGCTCGCCGGATTCGACTATGGTGCGATCCGGCCTCGGCAGTTGTTCGTCCATCATGAGGACGATGCGTGCTTCCTCTGCTCGTATCATGCCGCCCAGCAACTGGCGGCGGGACACGACCTCATCACGGTGCACGGCGGCATGGCGCGCGGCAACCCTTGCGGGGCGAAGGGGCACCACGGTTTTTATGGCCAGGATCAAGCGGTTGTGGCTGCCATCAAGGCGTGGATCGTAGGCGGCGCGTGGCCAAAGGAAGTGGATTGAGCGCGACCGCGCACGCGAGGGGGCCTACTGCGCCCGAAATCCGTGCGCACAAACGAAAAGCCCGTCTTCCGACGGGCCTCGCTGTAACGAACACAGGGTGAACCCCGCTTGGCTTACTGGCTGAACAGTCGCCGCGTAGCCGGCGAACCGGCCGGAATCCCCGCTTCCTCGAGCTTCGCATACAAGGTCATGAGCTGCTTTTCGATCGCCAGCAGCGCGGCCTCCGGCAGCGGACGCCGCTGATCGTCGACCACCCGCGCGCCGATGCGCTCCGACAGCGACTTCGCGTAGTCGCACATGAGCCTGAACGGCAAGATGTCTTCGTCGGCGACCGGCACGTCGAGGATCAGCGTGATCATCTGCCCGCCCTTGTAGGTGAGGTCATCGCGCAGAAAGTTGGTGTCGCCGAACTGCAGCATGAACACCGGGCTTTGCTTCGCATCGAGCTTCACGAAGCGCGTACCGTCACGCGAGAGCAAGAGGCCGTCCTGGGACGCCACCGCTTGCACGTAATTCGCCGACCACGGCGCGCCGTCGGACAGCACGTTGATCGACAACTGCGCATCGCATTGGGCAGCGAATGCGTCGAGCTCGCGTGCCATCGACACCGTCTCGAGCATGTCGGGGAATTCGGGCGCACCGTCGATCGCGTCCGCGAATTGCTGCACGCCCGACACGAACTCCGAGAACTCGAGTTCGTTCAACGGGCCGCTGCGATTCGCCAATTGCGCGGCCGCGCGCAACTCCTCATAGCGGACGCCGTTTTGCAGCAGCTCCCAAGCGTTGCCGCCTTCGGACTTGCCTTCGATATACACCGGCTTGCTGCCCGCGCGGCGCAACCGCTGCGCAAGCGGAATAATCTTTTCGCCCGCGAGCGGACCACCCAGGCGGATCGGAACGATGCAGTCGATACGGCGATCGACGATGTGCGGCGGAGCCGCCGAGATCGTCGTCGCAGCCGGCAGAATCGGCTCCTCGCGCTCCTCCGCGACAGCGGGCTCGACCGCCGCCTCTTCAGGAAACCCGTTCGGCATCGTCGATTCGGCCTGGATATCGGCTGGGGTATCGAGCGGCGCCACGCCGCCGAAACTCGGCTCGACCCGCGCCGCGCTCGCGGCTTCCGGCGCATCCGACAGCGACGGCTCGCGGCGTGCGCTCGGCCGCGCGGGTTCGATGAACGGCAGCTCTTCTTCGTGATCCTGGCGCGCGAGCGTCTCGGCGGCATCGGGCGGCATCGGTCTCGGCATCCTGCGGCGCACCTTCGCACCCTGCCACGCGTTGTACACGACCACGCCCCCTACCACCACGGCCCCTGCGCCGATCAACCCGAGTGTCAACTCGTCCATGCACGCTCCATCAGCAATTCTTTATGTGCGACACGCAAGCGCTCGACATTTCGCGCGGCAAAGGGCCGCTGCGACGAGCGCCGCGTGAAGCGGTTCAAACCGTATTCTGTGCGAAGCCCGCGGCCGTTTCCATGTCGACGGCCACGATTCGGGACACACCTTGCTCCTGCATTGTCACACCGATCAACTGCTGCGCCATCTCCATCGCGATCTTGTTGTGCGAAATGAACAGGAACTGTGTTTTGTCCGACATCGCACGCACAAGGTTCGCGAAACGTTCGGTGTTGGCGTCATCGAGCGGCGCGTCCACTTCGTCGAGCAAGCAGAACGGGGCCGGATTCAGCTGGAACATCGCGAACACGAGCGCGGTCGCGGTCAGCGCCTTTTCCCCGCCTGACAGCAGGTGAATCGTCGAGTTCTTCTTGCCCGGCGGCTGCGCCATCACCTGCACGCCCGCGTCGAGAATCTCGTCGCCGGTCATGATGAGCTTCGCCTGCCCGCCGCCGAACAGGCGTGGGAACAGCTCGCCGAAATGGCGGTTCACTTCGTCGAACGTGCCTTGCAAGAGCGTGCGCGTTTCCTGGTCGATCTTGCGGATCGCGTCCTCGAGCGTTTCGATCGCGCTCGTCAGGTCGGCCGATTGCGCATCGAGGAAGGTCTTGCGTTCGCTCGCGGCGGCCAGCTCTTCGAGCGCCGCCATGTTCACCGGTCCGAGCGCCGTGATCGCGTTGTTGATGCGCGTGACTTCGCCCTGCAGGTACGATGGCTTCATGTCCGGCGTGAGCTTCGCCTGCAATTGCGCCTCGTCGACGCCGGCGGCCGTCAGCTGTTCGATGAACTGCTCGCCGTTGATGCGCGCGGCCTGCTCCTTCAGTTGCAGCTCGTTGATCCGGTCGCGCAACGGCTGAAGCGAGCGCTCCGCGCTCAGGCGCATTTCGTCCGCTTGGCGCAGCTTCGCCGTCAAATCGTCGAGTTCGAGGCGGGCTGCGTGCAGCGCTTCTTCCTTCACGGCACGGATTTCCAGCGCGTCCTGCAGACCCGTGTGCGCGGTTTGCTCGTTGATGGTTTCGAGTTCCGCGCGCGCGTCTTCGAGCGAGGCGGCAACGCGCTCGCTCTGCTCGTGCGCGACCTGGATGCTGCGCTTCAATTCGTCGATGCGATTCGCCATGTTGCGCACGGCAAAGCGCGCGTCGGTGGCGGTGCGATCGAAATCGCGCGACTGACCGCGTGCGACAGTCAGCTCTTCGTCCAGCGCCTCGAACGCCAGCTGATTGTCTTCGAAGCGCGCTTGCAATTCGGCGAGCTGGCCGTCGAAGCGCTCGAAATTCGCCTCCGATTCGGCCCGCTGGGCGCGCTGTTCTTCGATCTGCGCGCCGATCTCTTCGAGCTCTTCGCGAATCTGCGTGCTGCGCTGCATGTAACGCTCGTGCGCCTGCGCGAGCTTGAGCACGTCCATCTGCAGCGCGTGCACGCGCTGCGTGGCGCGCTCGGCTTCGCCGCGCACATCGGCAAGCGCTTGCGACGCCTGCGTATGCGCCGCTTCCGCACGGATCGCGGCCGCCCTCGCCTCGTCGGCGAGCAAGCCCTGCGCGCGCACTTGGCGCGTCAGGTTTTCGATTTCCTGCTGGCGTGCCAGCATGCCCGCCTGTTCGGAATCGGCCGCGTAAAGCTGCACGCCGACGCGCGTCACGAGATGCCCCGCCTTCACGACGAACATGGCGCCGTCCGGCAGCTGCGAGCGCATCGCGAGCGCCTGCGCGAGATCGTCGGCGAGGAATGCCTGGCCGAGCCATTCGTTCAGGACGGCGCGAATGCCGGCTTCGTCGATGCGCACGAGCGACAGCAACGGACGCAGCGACGCGGGCGCCTCGCGCGGCGCGCCCGCCGCGGGCGGAGCGTAGAAGGCGAGCTTGGCGGGCGGCGCATCGCTCGCGAATGCCTTCACCCAATCGAGATTGGAGACTTCGAGCGCGGCAAGCCGCTCGCGCAGCACGGATTCGAGCGCCGTTTCCCAGCCCGCTTCGACGTGCAATTTCTTCCACAGACGCGGCAACGAACCGAGCTCGTGCTTGTCGAGCCACGGCTGGATCTTGCCTTCGGTCTGGACGTTCTCCTGCAGTTGCTTGAGTGCGGCAAGACGTGCTTCGAGCTGGTGAATCTGCGCGCTTTCGGCCTGCACGCGCTCCTGCGCCGCGCGGCGCTCGCCGTCGAGCCGCGGCAGCGTTTCCTGCGCGTCGGCGAGGCGCGCTTGCGCGTCGTTCAGGATTTCTTCGTGCTCAGCCAGCTGCATGCGCAGCTCTTCGAGCTGTGCTTCGTCCGGCGCGTCGAGCCCGCCCTTTTCCGCTTTCAGGCGCTCATGGCGCTGCTGCAATTGCTGCAGTTGCTGGTCGGCATTGCGTTGATGCGCCGCCTCGAGCTTGAGCGACTGCTCGGTCTGGGCGATTCCGCCGCGCTCGTCATTGAGCTGGTTCTGCGCGTCGCGCCAGCGCGCTTCGAGCGCCGGCATCGCGTCGTGCTTGGCCGCCGCTTCGTCTTCGGCCTGCACCGCCTTTTCTTCGGCGATCGCGAGCTGTTCCTCGGCGTCCTCGATGTCGCCGCGCGCCTTCTCGGCCTGCATCTGCCATTGCTCGCGCTGCGCGGTGAGCGCGGCGATCTGCGCCTGCACGCGGTTGCGCGATTCGACGATGAACTTGATCTCGGCTTCGAGGCGGCTCACTTCGGAATTCGCCTCGTAAAGCGCGCCTTGCGCGCCCTGCATGGCGTCGCTCGCCGAGTAGTGCGCCACCCGCAGCGTTTCGAGCTGCGCCTCGACTTCGCGCAGCTTGGCGGTCTGCGCTTCGAGGTCGATCTGCGCGGCGCTGATCGCGCGCTGCTGCCTCTCCTGCTCGCCCGCCGCTTCGTTCTTGCGCAACAGCCACAGGAGGCGCTGTTTTTCCTCGCCGTCGGCCTGCAGCTCCTTGAACTTGGTCGCGACGATCGCTTGCGCTTCGAGCTTCTCGAGATTCGCGCCGAGCTCGCGGACGATATCCTCGACGCGCGTCAGATTCTCGCGCGTATCGTGCAGGCGGTTCTCGGTCTCGCGGCGGCGCTCTTTGTACTTCGATACGCCTGCGGCCTCCTCGAGAAACACGCGCAATTCTTCCGGCTTCGCCTCGATGATCCGCGCGATCATGCCCTGCCCGATGATCGCGTAGGCACGCGGCCCGAGGCCGGTGCCGAGGAAAATATCCTGGATGTCGCGGCGGCGCGCCGGCAGGTTGTTGATGTAATAGCTCGACGTGCCGTCGCGCGTCAGCACGCGCTTGACGGCGATTTCCGCATATTGGCCCCACTGGCCCGCGGCGCGGCCGTCGGCGTTGTCGAATACGAGTTCGACGCTCGCGCGGCTACCCGGTTTGCGTGCGGTCGAGCCATTGAAGATCACGTCCTGCATCGATTCGCCGCGCAGCTCGGAGGCGCGCGATTCGCCGAGCACCCAGCGCACCGCGTCGATGATGTTGGACTTGCCGCACCCATTGGGACCGACCACGCCGACAAGCTGGCCCGGTACCTGGAAATGCGTGGGATCGACGAAAGACTTGAAGCCAGCGAGTTTGATCGATGTCAGACGCACGGCGATATCGCTGATTGAAAAGGGAAAAAGAAAACAGATCGCGGCGCTTGACCCGTTGTAGTCGCGAAAAGTGGCGAGAACTCGGGACCGAACCGCGACGCTTAAAATTTGGGGCCGCGTTCAACCGAAATCGAAGCGCGGCCCGCGAGCAGTGGCAATCATACCATCGCGCGTTGCCCATCCTGACGCTTGGAATCGTCGCCGGACCCCGGTTCGGCGTCGCTCCCGGCCACCGGTTTGGCGCGATGAAGCCAGCTCGATAGCACCGATGCGAGCACGATGCACCCGCCGCCCGCCCATTCGCGCGCGCCCGGGACTTCACCCGCGAGCAGCCACGCGGACAGCGCCGTCACGACGATCTCGAACAGCATGATGATCGATGCGCGATTGGCCGGTACCCGGGCAAGTCCGTATTGGACGAGCATATTGTTCGATGCGAGCGCGAACCCGAGTCCAAGCACGAGCAGCGCGGCGACGCCCAAATGCGCGCCGGCGGGCGGCGCCGGCATCGCCTCGAACAGCGACGCGACCGAGCTGAAGATCGCCGCGCCGCCGAAGATCGTCGCCGTGCGCATTTCCGGCTTCATGCCGGGCAGCACGCGGCTCGCCTTGAGGATCAGCACGTTGCTCATCGCGAAGCTCATGCCTGCGGCGAGCCCCGCCCATTCGGCGAGATTGCCCGGCAGCGGCAGACCGAGCTGCGGCGACCACAGCATCAGCATCGCACCCATCAGCGACAGCGCCGAGAGCGCGGCGCCCGTCCAAGTCAGCCTTTCGTGCAGGATGAAATGGGCAAACAGCGCGGTCCAGGCGGGGGTCAGATAGAAGAGCAGCAGCACCCGCATGACCTCGCCGTGGATCGTGCCCCAGACGAAACCGAGATTCGTCACGCCGGCCGCGAGCGCAAGCGCAGGCAGCACCCAATGCCAGCGGATCGTCGCAATCGCGCGGCGCCGCACGATCAGCACGAAGCCGCAGGCCGCGGCGCTCGTCAGCGCGCTCGCCGCGGTGCCGGTGACGCCGAGCGCGGCCAGCAAGCGCAACGGGTACCAGACGAAGCCCCATACCGAGGCGCCCAGCATGATCGCAAGCGTTGGCCAGCCGTTGCGGATCCGATCATTCATTCAAGCCATTTCCTATGTTCGTGGCGCGTGCTTGCCTGTCCCGCCACGCTATAATCTGCCGTTCATCCGCCAAGCGCCAGGGCGCCGTGTGAAAGCCGCCTCAGCGTATCTACCCGCGTTTCTCGCCAAGCCAAGTGAACCCGCTACTCGACAGCCTCCAGCCCTATCCGTTCGAAAAGCTGCGCGCGCTCCTGAAGGACGCGACGCCGCCCGCCGACCTGCCGCACATCAGCTTCGGCATCGGCGAGCCGAAGCATCCGACCCCGGCGCTGATCCGCGACGCGGTGGTCGCTTCGTTGAACGGCCTGTCGGCGTATCCGGCGACGCTCGGCTCGGAAGCGTTGCGTCAGGCGATCGCACAGTGGGTCACGCAGCGCTATGGCCTGCCGCCCATCGATCCGGCCACCGAAGTGCTGCCGGTTTCGGGCTCGCGTGAAGCGCTGTTCGCACTCGCGCAGACGGTCGTCGACGGCACGCCGAGAACCGACGGCAAGAGCGCGATCGTACTCTGCCCGAACCCGTTCTACCAAATCTACGAAGGCGCCGCGCTCCTGGCGGGCGCGCAGCCCTACTTCGCGAACAGCGATCCGGCGCGCAATTTCGCGTGCGACTACAGCGCCATTCCAGAGGAGATCTGGGCGCGCACGCAACTGCTCTACGTGTGCTCGCCGGGCAACCCGACGGGCGCCGTGCTGACGCTCGACGACTGGCGCGAACTGTTCGCCTTGTCGGATCGCTACGGCTTCGTGATTGCATCCGACGAATGCTATTCGGAGATCTATTTCGACGAAGCGAAGCCGCCGCTCGGCGGCCTCGAAGCCGCGCACAAGCTCGGACGCGGCTACGAGCGGCTCGTCATGCTCTCGAGCCTGTCGAAGCGCTCGAACGTGCCGGGCATGCGCTCGGGCTTCGTCGCGGGCGACGCGGCGATTCTGAAGCGCTTCCTGCTATACCGGACATACCACGGCGCGGCCTTGTCGACCGTCTACCAAGCTGCGAGCATCGCAGCCTGGAACGACGAGGCGCACGTGCGCGAAAACCGCGCGAAGTACGTGCAGAAGTTCGCCACCGTCACGCCGATGCTCGCCGACGTGCTCGACGTGCGGCTGCCTGATGCCGCGTTCTACCTGTGGGCGAACGTCGAGCGCACGGGCCTCACGGACACCGAGTTCGCCCGGCGCCTATACGCCGACTATAATGTGACGGTTCTGCCCGGCTCCTATCTGGCGCGCACCGCGCACGACACGAACCCGGGCCGCAATTTTGTCCGCATGGCCCTCGTTGCCGACGTGAACGAGTGCATCGAAGGCGCCAAACGCATCGTCGATTTCTGCCGCGGCGTCAAAAGCTGACCCAAGCTGACCGGCAAGGCGGAGAGGCGCTTATCGGCGCCCCGCCCTTGCCAAACAGACTCAAGCAGATTCGGCACGCCGCCGTTCGCCATTCCCTCTTTCCTCAGTCTTCAACCAGAGAACTACGCATATGTCGCAACAACTTCAGCAGATCATCGATACCGCCTGGGAAAACCGCGCCGAGCTGTCGCCGAAGGCCGCTTCGGCCGAAGTGCGCGATGCCGTCGCGCATGCGATCGAGCAGCTCGACAAAGGCGTGTTGCGCGTCGCCGAAAAGAAGGACGGCGAGTGGATCGTCAATCAATGGCTGAAGAAGGCCGTGCTGCTGTCGTTCCGCCTCGAAGACAACACGCCGATGCCGGCCGGCGGCTACTCCCAGTTCTACGACAAGGTGCCGTCGAAGTTCGCGAACTACACCGCTGAAGACTTCGCGGCCGGCGGCTTTCGCGTCGTGCCGCCCGCCATCGCGCGCCGCGGCTCGTTCATCGCCAAGAACGTCGTGCTGATGCCGTCGTACACGAACATCGGCGCGTATGTCGATGAAGGCACGATGGTCGATACCTGGGCCACTGTCGGTTCGTGCGCGCAGATCGGCAAGAACGTGCACCTGTCGGGCGGCGTCGGCATCGGCGGCGTGCTGGAGCCGCTGCAGGCGAACCCCGTCATCATCGAAGACAACTGCTTCATCGGCGCACGCTCGGAAGTCGTGGAAGGCGTGATCGTCGAAGAAAACTCGGTGATCTCGATGGGCGTCTATCTCGGCCAAAGCACGAAGATTTACGACCGCGAAACGGGCGAAGTGACGTACGGCCGCATTCCGGCAGGCTCGGTCGTCGTGGCGGGCAACCTGCCGTCGAAGGACGGCTCGCATAGCCTCTACTGCGCGGTGATCGTGAAGAAGGTCGATGCGAAGACGCGCGCGAAGGTCGGTTTGAACGAGTTGCTGCGAGGCGATTGATGAGCGCGGCGAAGACGGTCGTCTACGGCATTCCGAACTGCGACACGGTCAAGAAAGCGCGCGTCTGGCTCGAGGAAAACGGCGTGCCGTTCGAATTCCACGACTTCAAGAAGGCCGGCGTCACGTCGGCGCTCGTGAAGACGTGGCTGAAGGACGTCTCGCTCGACGCGCTCGTGAACCGGCGCGGCACGACGTGGCGCGCGCTGCCCGACGACGCCAAGGCCGCGGCCGAAACGGAAGCGGGCGCGATCGCGCTGATGATCGAGAAGCCCTCGGTCATCAAGCGGCCGGTCGTCGTCGTGAACGGCAGCGTGAAGACGCTCGGCTTTTCCGCCGACCAGTATGCGACGCTCTTTGTGTAGTACCGCCGCGTAGCCAGAACCATGCAGTTGCCGGCCCGCGCGCCGGCATTTTTTTAATCTTTCGATCGATTGATCTTTTGATCGTCAGTGGTCTGAATCCATGTCCGCCACCCTTGCCCTTACCGAACAGCTGATCGCGCGCGCGTCCGTCACGCCCGACGACCAGCATTGCCAACACCTGATGATCGAGCGGCTCCAAGCGATCGGCTTCGAATGCGAGACGATCGAATCGCATGGCGTGACGAACCTGTGGGCCGTAAAGCGTGGCACCGGCGCCGCCGACGGCGCGCGCGGCAAGCTGCTTGTCTTCGCCGGCCACACCGACGTCGTGCCGACCGGCCCGCTCGAACAATGGACGTCGCAGCCGTTCGTGCCGACGCACCGCGACGGCAAGCTCTACGGACGCGGCGCAGCCGACATGAAGACATCGCTCGCGGGCTTTATCGTCGCGAGCGAGGAGTTCGTCGGCGCGCATCCGCAGCACCGCGGCTCGATCGGCTTTCTGATCACGAGCGACGAAGAAGGCCCGGCCACCGACGGCACCGTCAAAGTCGTCGAGGCGCTCCAGCAGCGCGGCGAGACGCTCGACTACTGCATCGTCGGCGAACCGACCTCGACCGATACGCTCGGCGACGTCGTCAAGAACGGCCGGCGCGGCTCGATGTCGGGCAAGCTCGTCGTCAAGGGCGTGCAGGGGCACATCGCGTACCCGCATCTCGCGAAGAACCCCGTGCACCTGCTCGCGCCCGCGCTCGCCGAGCTCGTCGCCGAAAAGTGGGACGACGGCAACGAGTACTTCCCGCCCACCACCTGGCAAGTGTCGAATCTGCACAGCGGCACCGGCGCGAGCAACGTGATCCCCGGGCACGCCGATCTGCTGTTCAACTTCCGCTTCTCGACGGCAAGCACGGTCGAAGGGCTGCAAAGCCGCATGCACGCGATCCTCGACAAGCACGGCCTCGACTACGACCTCACCTGGACCGTCAGCGGCCTGCCGTTCCTGACGCCGCGCGGCGAACTGTCGAACGCGCTTGAAAAAGCGATCAAGGACGAAACCGGCGTCGCCGCCGAGCTTTCGACGACAGGCGGCACGTCCGACGGCCGCTTCATCGCTCGCATCTGCAAGCAGGTTGTCGAGTTCGGCCCGCCGAACGGCAGCATTCACAAAATCGACGAGCATATAGACGTCGCCTTCATCGAGCCGCTCAAGAACGTATACCGGCGCGTGCTCGAACAACTAATCGCCTGATAGGGGAAAAATCATGACGACGCCCTTTTCCACCATCCGCGATGTGCTGCGCTACGCGGTGTCGCGCTTCAACGAAGCTCAGCTCGCGTTCGGCCACGGCTCCGCGAACGCATACGACGAAGCCGCGTATCTCGTGCTGCATACGCTGCACCTGCCGCTCGACACGCTCGAGCCATTTCTCGACGCGCGCCTGCTCGATACCGAAATCGACGCCGTGCTCAAGGTGATCGACCGCCGCACGACCGAGCGCATTCCGGCCGCCTACATCACGCAGGAGGCGTGGATGCACGGCTGCCGCTTTCACGTCGACGAGCGCGTGATCGTGCCGCGCTCGTTCATCGGCGAGTTGCTCGAAGACGGCCTGCAACCGTACGTGGCCGATCCGGATGAAGTCGGCGCCGTGCTCGAACTGTGCACCGGCTCGGGCTGCCTCGCGATTCTCGCTGCGCACGCGTTTCCGAACGCGGACATCGACGCGGTCGATCTCTCGCCGCAAGCGCTCGAAGTCGCGCAGATCAATGTCGGCCACTACGGGCTCGACGATCGCGTCGCGCTCTTCGAAGGCGACTTGTTCGCACCGCTCCCCGAGCGCCGCTACGACGTGATCATCACGAATCCGCCCTACGTCAACGCCGAATCGATGCGCGCGCTGCCGGCCGAGTACCAGCACGAGCCCGAAATGGCGCTCGCGGGCGGCGAGGACGGCATGGACGTCGTGCGCCGCATCCTCAAGGAAGCACGCAACTGGCTGACCGACGACGGCGTGCTCGTCGTCGAGATCGGCAACGAGCGCGCGAACGTCGAGGCGGCGTTCGGCGGCCTCGATCTCGTCTGGCTCTCGACGAGCGGCGGCGACGATAACGTGTTCCTGATCCAAGCGGCCGATCTGCCGTCGTGATGCCGGGCGTTTCGGCGGTGTTCGCCGGCATGCCTTCCGAGGTGCGCCGGCTGTGGAGCGTCGCCGCCGGCGCGGCGCTGGCCTACGGGATCTCGCTGCGCGACGCGCCTTATCCCGATCAGGCCATCGCCAAAGTGCTGATGTGCGGCTTCCTCGCGCTCGCGGCCGTGCATCACACGGAGCGCCGCGAGCGCTCATGGCTTTGCGCGGCGCTGGCGGCATCCGGTGTCGGCGACGCGCTGCTTGCGCTGCAAGATCTGCCTACATCGTTTGTCGGCGGGCTCGGCGCCTTCCTCGTCGCTCATCTGGCTTATTGCGCGCTGCTCGCGCCGCTGCGAGGCAGGATGGCCGGATGGCGCCGCCTCGCGCTGCCGCTCATGTGGGCGGCCGCTGCCGCCATGTACGCCGCTTTCTTCCCGCAATTGCACGAACTGGCGGCGCCGGTGGGCGCCTACATGCTCGTGCTGTGCCTGATGGCGAGCTTGGCGCTTGCCGCGCAACTGCCGAGCGCAGCCACGGCGCTCGGCGGGCTCGTGTTCGTCGCGTCCGACGCGATGATCGGCATCGACCGCTTCCTCGAACCCTTCAGCGGCAGCACATTCGCGATCTGGTTCGCGTATGCGGCGGCGCAACTGTTGATCACGGCGGGCGTTCTGTCGCGCCATTGACGTCGGCGAGCCCACACTCGAAGCTACGAGCCCGGCCACCGCGTGCTCGAAGAAATCGCTGCTCTGCTACGTGACTACGCCCACGGCGACCGTGCCCTTATTCCCCAGCTTCGGTAAGATGCTCAAGAACGGCACGCTTACCACCCCATCGGTCACGCTCAGCATTCCGAAGTCCTTCACGCCTAATGCAATACGACTGGCTACATCTCGGCAGTCTCATCGTCATCGCTCACGTGCTCGGCGTGATCGCGGCTTGTCACGCCATCCTCAACACCCGCACGTCGCAGGGTGCGATTGCCTGGGCGGTGTCGCTGACGGCCATGCCCTACTTCACGCTGATTCCGTATCTCTTCCTCGGACGCAGCAAGTTCTCGGGCTATGTCGACGCACGCCGGCTCGAAAACGAACTGCTGCGCACACGCTCGCACCCGCCGATCTGGGACACGAACCCGGCATCGGCCGGCCGGGCCACTGAAGAATTCGGCGAAGCGGTCGTCCGCTCGCTCACCAAGCTCGGCAACATGCCGTTCCTGCCTGGCAACTCGGTGCGTACGCTCGTCAACGGCGATGCGACCTTTGCCGCGATTCTCGATGCGATTGAAAGCGCACAGCATTACGTGCTCGTGCAGTTCTTCATCGTTCGCGACGACGAACTCGGCCAGATGCTCAAGGAACTGCTGCTCGCCAAGGCTGCGCAAGGCGTGCGCATCCACTTTCTCTACGACAGCATCGGCAGTTTCGATCTGCCGCACAGCTATGTGGCGGCGTTGCTCGCGGGCAGCGTGGACATCCATCCGTTCGCGACGAACCGCCGGTTCGTCAACCGCTTTCAGCTCAACTTCCGCAACCACCGCAAGATCGTCGTCGTCGACGGCTTGCGCGCGTTCATCGGCGGGCACAACGTCGGCGTCGAATATCTGGGCGGCAATCCGCGCCTGTCGCCATGGCGCGATACGCACATCGAGATGCGCGGACCAATCGTGCAAAGCGTGCAATTCGTGTTCACCGAAGACTGGCACTGGGCGACCCAGCAATTGCCGCACTTCGACCCGCCGCCGGCGGAACCCTCGGCCGACGACATGCATTGCCTCGTAATGGCGACCGGCCCCGCCGACAAGCAGGAAACCGGCTCGCTCTTCTTTGTCGAGGCGATCAACGCGGCGCGCGAACGCGTGTGGATCACGACGCCCTATCTCATCCCCGATGAAGCCGTGTTCTCGGCGTTGACGCTGGCCGTGATGCGCGGCGTCGACGTGCGGATCCTGATTCCGAGCCGGCGCGATCACTATGTGGTGTTCGAGGCGTCGAAACTTTACGCGTACGAGCTGATCCGCGCCGGCGTGCGCATCTTCCGTTACCGCCCCGGCTTCCTGCATCAGAAAGTGGTGCTGATCGACAGCGTTGCCGCGGCCATCGGCAGCGCGAACCTCGATAACCGCTCGTTCCGCCTGAACTTCGAGATCATGGTGTTGACGATCGACCGCCCGTTCGCCAAAGAAGTCGAAACGATGCTGGAGCGCGATTTCGCCGAGGCCTTCGAGGTGGACCGCACCGAATACCGGAAAGCGCCTGCGTTGCGCCGCGTGACCATGCACGTCGCCCGGCTCTTCTCGCCGATTCTCTAGCGACTCCAGCTACAGCAGCGCTTCGATATCCTTCTCGATCTCCTCCGGCTTCGTCTTGGGCGCGTAGCGCTTTACGATGCCCCCTTTACGATCGACGAGAAACTTCGTGAAATTCCACTTGATCGCCTTGAGACCCAGGAAGCCAGGCGCCTCGCCAGTCAAATAGCGATACAGCGGATGCGCGTTCGGCCCTTTGACGTCGATCTTGTCGAACATCGGAAACGTCACGCCGAAGTTCTTCTCGCAGAACGTGCCGATTTGCGCCGCATCGCCCGGCTCCTGCTTGCCGAATTGATTGCACGGAAAGCCAAGCACTTCAAAGCCGCGCGCCGCGTATTGCTGATGCAGCTTCTGCAGCCCGGCGTACTGCGGCGTGAACCCGCATTCGCTCGCCGTGTTGACGATCAACAGCACCTTGTCGCGATAGTTGTCGAGCCCGATCGATTCGCCGCCGAGCCTGCGCGCGGTGAACTGGTATATCTCCCCCATACGCCCCTCCCGAAAAAAACAGCAGTCTATGCGAAAAGGCGGTAGCTGGGACTCGGCCGAACGGCCAATGCCTAACCTGAGCGCCACAGTCTAAAATAGCGCTTTTCGCAAGCCCCCCTCCTGCCGTGATCCGTTTCAATCAGTTCAGCCTCGCGCGCGGCACCAAGCCGCTTTTCGACGCAACGACGTTTACGCTCAATCCCGGCGAGAAAGCCGGTCTGGTCGGCGCGAACGGCGCCGGCAAATCGACGCTGTTCGCGGTGCTGCGCGGCGAGCTCCACGCGGACGCGGGCGATTTTTCGATGCCGCCGTCGTGGCAGATCGCGCACGTCGCGCAGGAAACGCCCGCTGTCGACAAAACCGCGCTCGACTACACGCTCGACGGCGATGCCGCCCTGCGCGCGATCGAGGCGCGCATCGCCGCAGCCTCAAAGGCCCATGACGGCGCCGCCGAAGGCGAAGCGCACGCGGCGTTCGCCGATGCCGATGGCTATACGGCGCCCGCGCGCGCCGAAGCGCTGCTGCTCGGCCTCGGCTTCACGCTCGAACAAACGCGTGAGAGCGTCACGAGCTTTTCGGGCGGCTGGCGCATGCGCCTGAATCTCGCGCAAGCCCTGATGTGCCGGTCCGACTTGCTGCTGCTCGACGAACCCACCAACCACTTGGACCTCGACGCCATCGTCTGGCTCGAAGACTGGCTGCACCGCTATCCCGGCACGCTCGTCGTGATCTCGCACGACCGCGAATTCCTCGATTCGGTGTGCAACGTCACGCTGCATCTCGAGAACCTTCAAGTCAAGCGCTACGGCGGCAACTATTCGCAGTTCGAGGTCCTGCGCGCCCAGCAACTCGCGCTGCAGCAAAGCGCGTACGTGAAACAGCAGAAGACGATCGAGCATCTGCATAGCTTCATCAACCGTTTCAAGGCGAAGGCGACCAAGGCGCGGCAGGCCCAGAGCCGGATGAAGGCGCTCGAAAAGATGGAGCTGATCGCGCCGGCGCACATCGCCTCGCCGTTCACGTTCGAATTCCGGACCCCCGACGCCGCGCCGAACCCGATGATGGTGATGGAGGACGTGCGCTGCGGCTACCACACGGAAGACGGCGCGGGCGAGATTCCGATCGTCGAGGGCGTCGCGCTGTCGATCCAGAACGGGCAGCGCATCGGCCTTCTCGGCGCGAACGGCCAGGGGAAGTCGACGCTCATCAAGACGCTCGCGGGCACCCTCGCCCCGTTGTCCGGGCACACGCGCGAAGGTCGCGGCCTGCGCATCGGATACTTCGCGCAGCATCAACTCGAAACGCTGCGCCCTGATGATTCGCCGCTGCAGCATCTCGCACGCCTTGCGCCCGATACGCGCGAGCAGGAACTGCGCGACTTCCTCGGCGGCTTCAACTTCTCGGGCGACATGGCGACTGCGGCAATCGCGCCGTTTTCGGGCGGCGAAAAAGCCCGCCTCGCACTGGCGCTGATCATCTGGCAAAAGCCGAATCTGCTGCTGCTCGACGAACCGACCAACCACCTCGACCTCGAAACGCGCCACGCGCTCACCATGGCGCTCGCGCAATTCGAGGGCACGCTGATTCTCGTGTCGCACGACCGCCACCTGCTGCGCGCTACAACCGATCAGTTCATGCTGGTCGCAAAGCACCGGCTGCAGCCGTTCGACGGCGATCTCGACGACTACCGCGACTGGCTGCTGCAGCACGCAGCCGACCAGCGCGCGGCCGCGAAAGCCGCGACGAGCGCAGAGAGCGCTAACGGCAACGGCGCCGCCGACTCCGCCGCCAACCGCAAGGAACAGCGCCGTCAGGAAGCCGAGACGCGCCAGAAGCTCTCGCAGCTCAAGAAGCCGCTGCAGTCGCGCATCGCGAAGATCGAAAAGGAAATGGACGCGCTGAACGCCGAAAAAGCTACACTCGATGCCTTCGTTGCCGACACCGCGAGCTACGAGCCCGCAATGAAGGCCAAGCTGACCGATTCCATCAGACGGCAGGCAGAAGTCACTGCGCGCCTCGAAACGCTCGAAGCCGAATGGCTCGACGCGCACGAGGAACTCGAACAAATCGGCTAGACGGCCTCACGCCGGCTTTGCGCTCGAGCGCCTGAGCCGGCACCGACCGACAAGAGGTGGCACTTGACGCTTCATGCACCGCTGCAAGGCTTGCGCGTCGTCGACCTGACGCGACTGCTGCCCGGCCCGGTCGCGACGTTGCGCCTCGCGGAGCTGGGCGCCGACGTGCTCAAGATCGAAGAGCCGGGCGCCGGCGACTATGCCCGCTCGATCATGCAAAGCGCCGCCGACAAAGCCGCCGGCCAGCCGAGCACGTTCTATAAGATCGTCAACCGCGGCAAACGCGAGACACGGCTCGACTTGAAATCGGAGACGGGGCTGACGGTGCTGCGTGCGCTCGTCAGCGAGGCAGACGTGCTCGTCGAGAGCTTCCGGCCCGGCGTGATGGAGCGCCTCGGGCTCGGCTACGAAACGCTCGCCGCGCTCAACCCGAAGCTCGTCTATTGCGCGATCACCGGTTACGGCTACGACGGCGCGTTCTCGCAGCGGCCGGGGCACGACATCAACTATCTCGCCTACGCGGGCGCGCTCGATCAGATCAGGACGCGCGACGGCACGCCGGCCATTCCAAACATTCAGATCGCGGACCTGCTTGGCGGCGCGCTATCCGCCGTGACGCAGATCCTGGCCGCGCTGTGGCAGGTGGCGCGCGGTGGCAGCGGCGCGTTTCTGGACGTGTCGATGACGCACGCCGTGTACGCGAACAACATCGTCGCGCGGGCGACGCTGGCCGACTCGATCAAGGAAGGCCGCAGCCATCTCGGCGCCCCGCCCGCGGCGTCCAGCCTGCTCAATGGGGGCGTGCCGTGCTACAACGTGTACCGCACCGCCGACGGCCGGTGGCTCGCGGTCGGTGCGCTCGAACTGAAATTCTGGGAAAGGCTCTGCAAGGCGCTCAACCGCGACGATTGGGCGAGCCGCCACTGGAGCCTCGGACAAGCGATCGGCGGCCCGGACGCCACCACGCTGAAGCGCGAGATGGCCGAGCTGTTTGCCGAGCATCCGCTTGACGATTGGGTCGCGCTGCTCGAACCGCTCGACTGCTGTGTGGCCCCGGTGCTGACCACCGAAGAAGCCGCGAACCACGTGCTATTCCAACCCGACCACGAATAACAGCACCGTGCGATGCCGGTGCGGCCGCGACCGGCCGTCCGCCGCCAGTCCTTCGCGTCAGCGCCGTGGCAGCGTTTGCCGAGGCGCGAGCTCGTCGTCGAACATCAGGTGCTTGCGTCCTTCGACGTGGCGTTTGATCGTCGCGATCACCTCGGCCGCGGTCGCATCTTCGGCGACGACGCGCCGCGAAATTCGCCCTTCCGTGTCGATCCATTCGACGATCCGGCATCCGCCGCCCCAAGGCCGCGGAATCGGGTCCGATACCCGGCAGCCACGCAGGTTGTCGAGCGGGCGGGCAGCCGTCATTTCTTGAGCTTGTTTCAAGGCGCCATCCTTTAACCGTGCAACACGGATTGCATGTGCGCAAAGAATAGGCAAACGCCGTGCCGCTTGGGTTACAGCAAATTTAGGGATGGTTACCCGGAATTACACTTGTAAGGGCGCTTTCGTTCGACTGAAATGCACGGCTATTCGAGCTCCTTGACGCGGTCGATCGCCTGCTCGATGCGCTCCACGGCGAGCACTTGCAAGCCGTCGATGGGCTGCTTCGGCGCGTTCGCCTTCGGAATCAGCGCCGCCGTGAACCCGAGCTTCGCCGCCTCCTTGAGACGTTCCTGTCCGCGCGGCGACGGCCGGATCTCGCCGGCCAGGCCGACTTCGCCGAACACGAACAGCCCCTTGGGCAGCGGCTTGTTGCGCATCGACGAATGAATCGCGAGCAGCACCGCAAGATCGGCAGCGGGCTCGGCGATTTTCACGCCGCCCACGGCGTTCAGAAACACGTCCTGATCGAAGCAGGCGATGCCGGCGTGGCGATGCAGCACGGCGAGCAGCATCGCGAGGCGGTTCTGCTCGAGCCCGACTGCCAGCCGGCGCGGGTTCGGCACGTGCGCCGTATCGACCAGCGCCTGAATTTCGACGAGCAGCGGCCGCGAACCTTCCTGCGTCACGAGCACGCACGAGCCGGGCACGATCTGCTCGTGCTGCGACAGAAACAGCGCGGACGGATTCGCCACGCCGCGCAAGCCACGCTCCGTCATCGCGAACACACCGAGTTCGTTGACGGCGCCGAAGCGGTTCTTGAAAGCGCGCACGAGCCTGAACGACGAGTGCGTGTCGCCTTCGAAGTACAAGACGGTGTCGACGATGTGTTCGAGCACGCGCGGGCCGGCGAGGTTGCCCTCTTTCGTGACGTGACCGACCATGATGATCGCGGTGCCCGACTGCTTGGCGATGCGCGTGAGCTGCGCCGCGCACTCGCGAACCTGAGCGACCGAGCCCGGCGCGGACGTGAGCGCTTCGGAGTAGATCGTCTGAATCGAGTCGATCACGGCGACATCCGGGCGTTCGGCTTCGATCGCCGCCTGGATTTTTTCGAGCTGGATTTCCGCGAGCAATTGCAATTCGGCCGCTTTCGAGCCGGGTTCGAGCAAGGCGAGACGCTGCGCGCGCAAGCCGATCTGCGCGGCCGATTCCTCGCCGCTCACATACAGCGCGCGACGCTCGTTCGCCATGCCCGCGAGCGACTGCAGCAGCAACGTCGATTTGCCGATCCCCGGATCGCCGCCGATCAGCACCACGCCGCCGGCCACGAGACCGCCGCCCAGCACACGGTCGAATTCACCGATGCCGGTCGAGAAGCGAGGCACGTCGGCCGCTTCGATATCGGCAAGCCGCTGGACCGGCGCGCTCTTCGCGAGCGACTGGAAGCGGTGCGCATTCGGGGATTCGGCGATGGTCTCGACCAGCGTGTTCCACGCGCTGCACGCGGGACACTGCCCTTGCCACTTCGGAGCCTGCCCGCCGCATTCAGTGCAGGTGTACAACGTCTTTTGCTTCGCCACGCGCCGCCTTTGCTTTCTTCTTCGTCGTTCTGGGAGGGGAAACGGTCGCGCCGCTTATTCGGCGCGCACAGGCACGCGCGGCGCCACCGCGCACATCAACTCGTAGCCGATAGTGCCGCAGGCGCGCGCCACGTCGTCGATCGGCAGGTTGGCGCCCCACAGCTCGACGCGCGCGCCAACGTTGGCCGTCGGGCAAGGCGTGAGATCGACGGTGATCATGTCCATCGACACCCGGCCCACGACTCGCGTCAGCACGCCGTCGACGATCACCGGCGTGCCTTCCGGCGCGACACGCGGATAGCCGTCGGCATAGCCGCACGCGACGACACCGATGCGCATCGGCATCGTCGCAGTGAAGATCGAGCCATAGCCGACGGTCTCGCCCTTGGCGATCGTTTGCACGGCGATCAGCTCCGACGTGAGCGTCATGGCCGGCTGCAAGCCGGTGCCGTCGATAGCGGCCGTCACGCCCGAGGGCGACGCGCCGTACAGGATGATGCCGGGCCGCACCCAGTCGTAGTGCGACGACGGATGCCAGAGCGTGGCCGCCGAGTTCGCGAGACTGCGCGCGCCCGCGATCCCTTCCGCGCCGCGTTCGAACGTTTCAAGCTGGTATGCGACGCCGCGCTCGCTGTCGGCATCGGAGAAGTGGGTCATCAGCGTGATCTGGCCGATGCCCGGACAGGCGCGCGCCCGCTCCCAAGCCGCGCGGAACTTCTCGGGCGCATAGCCGAGCCGGTTCATGCCGCTATTCATCTTCAACTGGATATTGACCGGCTTCGACAGGCGCGCCATCTCCAGCATGCGCAACTGCTCGTCACTGTGCAGCGCGGTGGTCAGGCTGTAGCGGTCGATCACGTCGATGTCGGTCGGCCGGAAGAATCCCTCCAACAGCAGGATCGGCCCCGCCCAGCCCAGCTCGCGCAGCTTCACTGCCTCTTCGAGATCCAGCAAGCCGAAGCCATCCGTGGCGCGCAGCCCCGGAAACGCACGCGCAAGCCCGTGCCCGTAGGCATTGGCCTTGACCACGGCCCAAATCTTGGAGTTCGGCGCGTACCGGCGGGCAACGGCGAGATTGTTGGCGAGAGCGGCGGTATGGATGGTGGCTAGGAGGGGGCGCGGCATGGGATTTTTCGTAAAGACACTTCCAAATCAGGACCTTACAGCGCGTTTTCAATGCCCGTCGAGGCCCGCTGGGGGCACCACCGAGGATACGCTAGTCCGAAAACGTCTATTTTCGTGATATAAAGCCGTGCGCACAACCCATTTCGAACGGAATAAGTCCGAACGCGAGCCCCGCGGGCGGGGCGGACGACCGCAGCGAGGACAGCACCGCATCAGATGAAAAAAGGTTTTTACACCATCATGGCCGCGCAGTTTTTTTCGTCGTTGGCCGACAATGCCCTTCTGATTGCTGCAATCGCACTGCTGAAAGATCTTCACGCCCCGAACTGGATGACGCCGCTGCTCAAGCTGTTTTTTGTGCTGTCGTACGTCGTGCTCGCCGCCTTCGTCGGCGCCTTCGCGGATTCCCGGCCCAAAGGCCGCGTCATGTTCGTGACCAACACGATCAAAGTGGTCGGCTGCGTGGTCATGCTGGTCGGGGCGCATCCGCTGCTCGCCTATGGCATCGTCGGTTTCGGCGCCGCTGCTTATTCGCCCGCGAAATACGGCATTCTCACCGAACTCCTGCCGCCGGACCGGCTAGTGGCCGCCAACGGCTGGATCGAAGGCACGACTGTCGGCTCGATCATTCTCGGCACCGTGCTCGGCGGTGCGCTGATCAGCCCGCACATCGCCGTCCATATCCTCAAGCACAACATCCCCTACATCGCCACGCCCGCCGAAGCGGCCATGGTTGTCATCATGGGCATTTATGTCATCGCGGCGCTCTTCAATCTGCGCATTCCCGACACCGGCGCGCGCTATCCGAGACAGCAGCACGGCCCGATCAAGCTCATCACCGATTTCGCCGATTGCTTCCAGATCCTTTGGCGCGACAAGCTCGGGCAAATTTCGCTCGCCGTCACGACGCTCTTTTGGGGCGCGGGCGCGACGCTGCAATTCATCGTGTTGAAATGGGCCGAAGTATCGCTCGGCATGTCGCTTTCCGAAGGGGCGATCCTGCAGGCCGTGGTCGCGGTCGGCGTCGCGGCGGGCGCGATGATCGCCGCGGCCAAGATCCCGCTCAAGCGCTCGCTTTCCGTGCTGCCGGTCGGGATCATGATGGGCATCGCCGTGATGCTGATGGCCTTCTACACGCGCGATCTGTTCCCGCCGCACTGGGGCTTGCACATCGGCCGCATGCATGTGTCCGGATATTTGCTCGTCGCCTATGTCTTCCTGATTTTTGTCGGCGGTCTGTCGGGCTTCTTCGTCGTGCCGATGAACGCGCTGCTTCAGCATCGCGGGCACGTGCTGCTGTCCGCGGGACATTCGATTGCGGTGCAGAATTTCAACGAGAACCTCTCGGTGCTCGTGATGCTGTGCCTGTATGCGGTGCTGGTCTGGCTCGACGTGCCGGTCACCGCCGTGATCGTGCTGTTCGGCACCTTCGTCTGCCTCATGATGTGGCTCGTGATGCGCCGCCATCAAGCCAATCAGCGCGCCTTCGATTCGGTCGCGCTGATCGGCGAAGTCAAGCACTGAGCGCGACGCGCCTGCTATGACACCGAAGATTCCCAACGTGCTCACGATCGCCGGCTCCGATTCGGGCGGCGGCGCAGGCATTCAGGCCGATCTGAAAGCGTTCTCGGCGCTCGGCGCGTACGGCGCGAGCGTCATTACGGCGCTCACCGCGCAGAACACGCGCGGCGTGAGCGCGATCCATGCGCCCGAAGCCGAATTCGTCGCAGCCCAGCTCGACGCGGTCTTCAGCGACATCCGTATCGATGCCGTGAAGATCGGCATGCTCGCGAACGCGGGGATCGTGCGCGCGGTGGCGGCGGCGCTCAAACAGTATCGGCCGCGCTACGTCGTGCTCGACACGGTGATGATCTCGAAGAGCAATCATGCTCTGCTCGCGCCGGACGCGGTCGCCGCGCTGCGCGACGAACTGCTGCCGCTGGCGAGCGTGTTGACGCCGAATCTGCCCGAGGCGGCGGCGCTGCTCGGCGTCGAAGCTGCCGCGGACGAGCCGGCGATGCGCCGCCAAGGCGAAGCATTGCTTCAGCTTGGCGCACAGGCCGTGTTGATGAAAGGTGGACACCTCTTAGCGGCCGATAGCCCCGACTGGCTCGTTCAGGCAAGCGGCGCGCTGCGCTTGGGCGGGCCGCGCATCCCGGTGAAGAATACGCACGGCACGGGCTGCACGTTGTCGTCGGCCATTGCCGCGCTGATCCCTCAGCGCGCCGATCTCGCGAGCGCGGTCACCGATGCGAAGGCATACCTGACCGGTGCGCTCGAGCACAGCGCGCGGCTTGACGTCGGCAGCGGCGTTGGGCCGGTTCATCATTTCTATCGCTGGTGGTAGGCAGCGTGCGGGGGGGCTTCAGTTGGCTCGCGACACGAGCGCCGAGCTAGCGCTCGTCAGATTCGCATCGCCGCCGCGCTCACTGCTCTGCAAAAGCCAACGCCCGCTCCGGCCAATCGTTCGGCACGACGAAGCCGCGCGAGCGTTCGAACCAGTGTGCGCCGCCATCGCGCGCGAAAGCCGCCACCATCGTCGGTCCGCTTTGCTGGGCCAACTGTTCGGTAAGCGCGTCGGAATCCAGCAAGCGAGCTGCCGCGCCGGCGCCGTCGTCGACCGGCACACGTCGCCGCGGTGCGAGCCACGCGAGACGCGGCAACACCGCCCACGCCTCGGCGTGACTAGCGGCAAAGCCCGGCAGGTCGCAGCGGGCGAGCCACCAGCCACGCGCATGCGCCGGATGAATCTCGGCAGGCGGCGGCGCCGCCGCATCGCCCTCCTCGGCTGCATCGCTCCAACGATAAAACAGCCATCCCTTGACATACATCTGCGCGTCCCAAGGTCCGCGATGACCGAGCGACGCGAATTCCTCACGCGCACTCAACGGCAATTGATGGTCGAGCAAATGCGTGAATTTGAGGTCGAGGCGATCCTGCAGATTCGGTCCGACATAGTCCGCCATCGACGCTCGCGCACCGCCCGCGTGCAGATAGCATTTGACCGCCAGCTCCCAATGCAGGCGCTTGCCGCTCGCGGTCTCGACCAGAAAATCGCATTCACCGAGCGTGCGTCCCGCGCGCCGCAGCGCGACGTTGGCCGCGACAAGGCACGCGGCCGGCCCATGCTGCAGAAAATAGCCGAGCAGGCACTCGGCGTAGCGGCCGAGCCGCGTCACATGTGAAGCGCTCAGACTCTGGTGCAGATCGCGCGCGTCCTGATCGAGCGCGAGCAGCCATGCGACCGTAGCCGACGCTTCGCTCGCCGATTCGAAAGGGCTCGCCAGCATTCCCGCAGGCGGTTGCGCGCACAACAAATCGGGGCTGAAGAGCAGCCACGCCAAGTCCCGCACAGCAGGATCGACAAGCGAATCGAGCAGCGCCTCGAGCGCGGCAGCAGCATTGGCGGCCGGCTCGAGCGTTTTCATTGGGGGTTGGCGTGCGCGGACGCGCCCTGCGCTGCGTTTCGATAGGTATCGCGCGCCAGGCACAAATCCGCCCAGGCCTTCGACTTGTCCGCCAAGCTGCGCAGCAGATACGCCGGGTGATACGTGACGATGACCGGCACGCCCTCGTACTGATGCACCCGGCCACGCAGCGACGAGATGCTCGAGTCGGTCTTCAGGAGACTTTGCGCCGCGAACCGGCCGAGCGCGATGATCAGCTTCGGCTTCACGAGCGCGACCTGGCGCTGCAAATACGGCTCGCAACGCGCGACCTCATCGGGCTCGGGATTGCGATTGCCGGGCGGGCGGCATTTGATGACGTTCGCGATATAGACGTTCGTACCACGCGCGAGCGTGAGCGATTGCAGCATGTTGTCGAGCAGCTTGCCCGCCTGCCCGACGAACGGCTCGCCCTGCTTGTCCTCGTTTTCGCCGGGCGCTTCGCCGATCAGCATCCAGTCGGCGTTCCGATCGCCGACGCCGAACACCGTGTTCGTGCGCTTTTCGCACAAACGGCAGCGCTCGCAGCCTGCGACCCGCTCGGCGAGCGCGTCCCAATCGAGGCTATGGATAGGCGGCAGCCCGCCGGCCTCGGCCTCTACGCTCGGCTCGAACACGGGCGCCGGTTCGGCATCGAACCAGGCGAGATCGTCTTCGGTGAGGGGTGGCGGCTCGTCGCCGGCGAAGGGATCGGTCTGCGGCACGGCGGCTTTTGACACCTTGGCCGCCGGCACGATGACATCCGTTGCCTCGGCCACCGGCTGAATCTTCGCTTCAGGCTCCATCGCGACAGCGACTGTCTTTGATTCGGCCTCCGGCAGGCCGGCGTGGGCCGCAACGCTCTGCGGCTCGGCGGCAGCAGACGCCGCCTCATCGTCAACCGATGCAGCCAAACCCCGCCGCACCCACATCGGTGCGAGTCCAAATTCTTCGAGCGCGGATTCATGCAGCGCCATGTGCGCCCTCCTTGGCAAACGAGAAACGCATCACGATCGCGTCCTCCCGGCTGCGGTGCCGCGCCGGATAATAATTCTTGCGTCGGCCGATCGAAACGAAACCGAAGCGCTCGTACAGATGAATCGCCCGCTGGTTCGACGGCCGCACTTCGAGCAGCAGGCCCGAAAGCCGCTCGTGCTGCGTGATACGCACCGCTTCGCGCAACAGGGCAAGCCCTGCGCCCACACCCTGCGCCTGCGGCGCGACGCACAGATTCAGCAGATGCATCTCGTCGACGACGGGCATCAGCACGCAATAGCCGATCAGCGTACCGGTGACGTGCCGCATGCACAGCCCGAAATAACCGTTGCGCAGCGAGTCTTCGAAATTGCCGCGCGTCCAAGGAAACTCGTAGGCGTTACGCTCGACGAAGACAACCTCGTCGAGATCGGCGTCGGTCATCGGCGACAAATAGCGGTCCGCCATCAGCACGCCGCTCATCGCGCGCCCTCGCCGCCTTGTGCGGCCCGGGCGGCGAGCCGCTCGGCCGTGGTTTGCGCGACCTTGTCGCGCACGTAGTCGGGGGCGGCCAGCTCGGCCGGTACGGTGCGTCCCGCGCGATACGCGCGCAACGCCGCGAGCGCGACCGGCCGGGCATGCGGCAACGCCGCGCCGTCGACAAATTCCGCGCGCGCCGCCACATCAAGCTTTTCGCCAAACGCGGCAGCCGCATTGCCGGCTAGCGTGAATGGCACGTCGGGCGCGATCACGGTATCGGGCGTGCCTAGCGACGGCGGCACCACCACGCGCCATTCGCCCGCCTCCCACGCGTAATCAGCCCAATAGACCTCGTCCATGCGCGCATCGAGCGCGGCCAGCACGCGCGTCGCCGACGGGCGGTTCAGGCGCGCGCCTTCCGCGCAAGCGAGCAGCGTACCGATGGGCACGACGGGCAGATCGAGGCCGAACGCCAGTCCCTGCGCGACGCCTGTCGCGGTCCGCAGGCCGGTGAACGATCCGGGGCCGGCGCCGAACGCAATCGCGTTGCAATCGGCGAGCGTGAGTCCGGCTTCGTCGAACAACTCGCGGACGGCGGGCAGCACGCGGGTGCTCGACACCGCCCCCGTTTCTTCATGGCGCACCCAGGTGCGAATGTTTTCGACCGAAGAAGCCTCGGCGGACGAGTCGGAGCACAGTAGCGCGACCGAGCAGAATTCGGTCGACGTATCGAGAGCAAGCAGCACAGTTCTGGTCATGCCCGACATTGTAATGCGGCGCCCCGCTCAGCCGAACCTCGTCCGTTCGGACGATGCTCGCGTGACTACTCCTAGCCCAATGAAGACGACCGAGCGCTGCGAGGGGCCTTGGCGTTTGGAAGGATCGTTCGAGCCAGCGCACAAGATCGCTTGCTATGATCGGCCGCCTCGATTCCATTTTTTGGCAAGGAGGTGTCATGAACGACGTCGACGCTCGCTTCTCGCAAGCCCAGTCGGATGTAAAGGAACTGCCCGAGAAGCCCGGCAACATGACGCTGCTGCGTCTGTACGCCCTCTTCAAGCAGGCAACCGAAGGCGACGTGCACGGCGACAAGCCGGGTTTCGCCGACATCGTCGGCAAATACAAGTACGACGCATGGGCATCGCTCAAAGGCACCGCTCAGGACACGGCAAAGCAGCAATACACGGAACTCGTCGAATCACTGAAAACCGGCGCGGAGAGCTAAGACTGGCCCAGCAATCGTCTGACTCTCGTCTGACCCAGATGTCTTAGCCACACACAATATGGCTAAGACATCTCTCAAATAAGTGGCGCAGCGCAGCAAAAGTCCTTATAATGCGGCCTGCGCTTCACTGACGGGTCTAGTTTTGAGACCGTCGCGCAGCGCCTCGTAGCGTTTTGCCCCAATCTAGTTTAGAACCTGTCCCCTTCTGCCTAGGCCCTCCGGGCCGTCTTGTACCAGGCTTAGCGGCAATGCCATACCGGCGTTGACGCATCCGATACAGCTTCTAACGAAAGCTCGCCTTGATTGTCGCGAGCTGCCCCCGTTTTTTGATTTTTTCGCGGCTCTTTGGCTCGCTGAATCCGACGACTTGGGTAATGCCGATTGGCGCCGACGTTCCTATCCCTGTGTTTCTAGGATTCTCATGACTTCGAGCAATACTTCCAGCCCGTTGGACACCATCGCTGATCAGGTCTTCGGTCTGGATACCCCTGTCGCCGCCGCTTCCCCCGCCGAGACCGCTGCACCCGCTGAAACCGCCGCACCCACTGGGCCGACGTTCGAGTCGCTGGGCCTGTCGCCGGAAATCTGCTCGGCGCTGACAGCAGCCGGCTACGTCTCGCCGACGCCGGTTCAGCAGCGCGCGATTCCCGCCGGCATCGCCGGACGCGACCTCCTGGTGTCGAGCCCGACGGGCTCCGGCAAGACGGCCGCCTTCATGCTGCCCGCGATCGAACGTTTCGCGCAGCTTCAAAAATCACAGGCTTCGCAGCCGCGCGAGCCGCGTGAGGCCAATGGCGACCGTCGCGGCCGCCGTCCGCAGCCGGTTGCGCGTCCGGGCCTGCTCGTCCTCACGCCGACCCGCGAACTCGCGATGCAAGTGACGACCGCCGCATCGACGTACGGCAAGCACCTCAAGCGCCTGCGCACCGTCAGCATCCTTGGCGGCGTGGCCTACGGCCAGCAGCTGATGCTGCTTGCCAAGAACCCCGAAATCCTGGTCGCCACGCCGGGCCGCCTGCTCGATCACCTCGAACGCGGCCGCATCGACCTCTCGCAACTCCAGATGCTCGTGCTTGACGAAGCCGACCGCATGCTCGACATGGGCTTCATCGACGACATCGAGACGATCGTGGCAGCCACGCCGGCGACGCGCCAGACGATGCTCTTCTCCGCGACGCTCGACGGCAAGATCGGCTCGCTCACGGGCCGTCTCTTGAAGGACCCCGAGCGCATCGAGATCCAGCAGCGCCTGGAATCGCGCACGAACATCGCGCAGACCGTGCACTACGTCGACGACCGCGACCACAAGGATCGCCTCCTCGACCACCTGCTGCGCGCCGACGGTCTCGACCAGGCGATCGTGTTCACGGCGACCAAGAGCGACGCCGACCAGCTCGCGGGCAAGCTCGCCGACGCGGGCTTCGAATCGGCCGCGCTGCACGGCGACCTGCCGCAAGGCGCACGCAACCGCACGATCCGTGCGCTGCGCGAGCGTCGCGTGCGCGTGCTGGTGGCAACCGACGTCGCCGCGCGCGGCATCGACATCCCGGGCATCACGCACGTCTTCAACTACGACCTTCCGAAGTTCGCGGAAGACTACGTGCACCGCATCGGCCGGACCGGCCGCGCAGGCCGCTCGGGCATCGCAGTGAGCCTCGTGCATCACGCCGAACAAGGCGCGCTCAAGCGCATTGAACGCTTCGTGCGCTCGCCGCTGCCGGTCAACGTGATCGAAGGCTTTGAGCCTCGCAAGGCGCCGCCGGCCAACGGCCGCGGCGGTTTCGGCGGCGGACGCGGCCGTCCGGGCAGCGGTAGCGGCAACGGCCGACGCTTCGGCGGCAATGCCGGTGGAAACGGCGGCGGCAAGCCGGGCAACGGCGGCTCGCGCAGCGGCAGCAGCTGGAGCGGCAAGCCGTCGGGTGGCTCGCGCGAAGGTTTTGGCGGCTCGCGTGACGGCGGCTTCGGCGGCGGTTCGCGCGACGGCTACAGCGCACGTCGCGGCGACGGTCCGCGCGGGGCGCGTCGCGGGAGCTGATTGCCCGTCCGAACCCCCTGTTGACAAGGCATTCGGCTCACCGAATCGCCTTCGTCTGACAAAAAACCGGTGCTCGCGCACCGGTTTTTTTCGCCCTGACCCATATTTCACAATATGGAAAATTCTTTTAAGTCGTAAAAAGTCGTGCTGCGTGGCACAACGACCCCAATTGCAGGATAGAAAACAACATTCCACAATACGATATTCTATGCATAAGTTGTTGATATTTATCAACTAAAAAGTATCCGACAAAGGTTAGCTCGCTACTATGGCGACTCGATCGATTTGCCTAGACTCTTATATAAGACTTCACGAAACAAAGCAGCCTCGCCGAGTTTCGCTGCAAGCAGATTTCCAACGATTCACCTCTATGGCAAACCAAGGAGCCCACCATGTCGCGTCAACAACAAGCACAGCAACTCCATCAGCAATGGGAAACCGATCCGCGCTGGAAAGGCATCAAGCGCGGTTTCACGGCCGAAGACGTGGTGCGCCTGCGCGGTTCGCTGCAAGTCGAGCACACCATCGCCAAGCAAGGCGCCGAAAAGCTGTGGGCGTCCGTCAATAGCGAGCCGTTCGTGAACGCGCTCGGCGCGCTGACCGGCAACCAGGCGATGCAGCAAGTGAAGGCCGGCCTGAAGGCGATCTACCTCTCCGGCTGGCAGGTGGCGGGCGATGCGAACGTCGCCGGCGAAATGTACCCGGACCAGTCGCTGTATCCGGCGAACTCGGTGCCGCTCGTCGTGAAGCGCATCAACAACACGCTGACGCGCGCCGACCAGATCCAGTGGTCAGAAGGCAAGAACCCGGGCGACGAAGGCTATGTCGACTACTTCGCACCGATCGTGGCCGATGCCGAAGCCGGCTTCGGCGGCGTGCTCAACGCGTTCGAGTTGATGAAAGCGATGATCGAAGCAGGCGCCTCGGGCGTGCACTTCGAAGACCAGCTGGCCTCGGTCAAGAAGTGCGGCCACATGGGCGGCAAGGTGCTCGTGCCGACGCGCGAGAACGTCGCGAAGCTGACCGCGGCGCGTCTCGCCGCCGACGTGATGGGCACACCGACCGTGCTGATCGCGCGCACCGACGCCGAAGCCGCCGACCTCATCACGTCCGACGTCGATGACAACGACAAGCCGTTCCTCACGGGCGAGCGCACGGTGGAAGGCTTCTACCGTACGAAGCCGGGCCTCGAGCAAGCGGTATCGCGCGGCCTCGCCTACGCACCGTATGCAGACTTGATCTGGTGCGAAACCGGCAAGCCCGACCTCGAATACGCGAAGAAATTCGCCGAAGCGATCCACAAGCAGTTCCCGGGCAAGCTGCTCTCGTACAACTGCTCGCCGTCGTTCAACTGGAAGAAGAACCTCGACGACGCGACGATCGCCAAGTTCCAGAAGGAGCTCGGCGCGATGGGCTACAAGTTCCAGTTCATCACGCTGGCCGGCTTCCACGCGTTGAACTACTCGATGTTCAACCTCGCGCACGGCTATGCGCGCCAGCAGATGAGCGCATTCGTCGAGCTGCAGCAAGCGGAATTCGCGGCGGCCGATCGGGGCTTCACGGCCGTGAAGCACCAGCGCGAAGTCGGCACCGGATACTTCGACGCGGTGACGCAGACGGTCGAGCGCGACGCGTCGACGACCGCCCTGCACGGCTCCACCGAAGACGAACAGTTCTTCGACAGCCAGAAGGTGAAGGAAGTGAAGGTCGCTTGACGATCGCTTGATGGCGAAATGCAGGGGGGACCGCTGTCGCGGATGCTGCACCAAGAAGCCGCAGCGCGACAGCCGAAGGTACGCGGCTCAGCCATTTGCGCCGCGATGCCCGCAGTAAAGGGAACGCGCCGGCACACCGCCGGCGCGCTTCTTTAGGGCGCATCGGGTCTCGAATTCAAAAGCAAGAACGCGGCACACGAAATGCGCCGTGTCGCGCGTCAGCGATACACGATCACCGGGATTTTCGTATGGGTCAGCACGCGCTGCGTCTCACTGCCGATCAACAGGCTGCCGAGCCCGCGCCGTCCATGCGACGCCATGAAGATCACGTCGCATCCGCCGTGCTCCGCCGCTTCGATGATCCCGAGATACGGCGACGGATGCACGCTCGTCTGGCTCTCGCAGGCGACACCGGCACGCCGCGCGGCCTCCTCCACGTCCTGCAGATGCTCTCGTGCTTCGCGCTCGCTGCGCTCCTGGAAGTCGGCCGGCGGCTCGATCACGACCTCGGAAAACGGCGAGTACGGATATTGCGGCAAGCAGGCATAGGCGGTAATCCGCGCGCCGACCGATTGCGCCAAGTCGATCGCGCCGTCGATCGCCTTTTGCGACAGGTCGGAACCATCGGTCGGAACCAGGATGTGCTTGAACATGGCGCTCTCCGTCGTCGGCTGTCCTCGCTATCGGCTTGCGCGGTGCCACTTGCGGTCATACGCACGCTCGCGCAGCCCTCCCAACCGATTGTAGTGCGCGGAAAATCGCCGCAAGGCGGGTTTGCGGGTGAGTCCGCATATCGGAAACCCGTGGCCGTTCGCGACGGCGCCACCTCACTTCCAGTAGCCGGGATGCTCGTACGTGTGTTTGAGAAAGTCGAGAAAGAGCCGCACCCGGAGCGGCAAATGACGCCGTTGCGGAAACACCGCGTGGATGCCGATCGGCGGCGCGGCGAACGCATCGAGCACGCTGACGAGCCGTCCGTCGGCGATATCGGCGCCGACTTCCCACCAGGAACGCCACGCGAGCCCATGGCCTTCGAGGCACCATTCGTGCAGCACCGCGCCGTCCGAGCACTCCATCGTGCCCGACACCTTGATCGACACGACCTTGTCGTCCTGCTGGAACACCCAGCCGCGCTGCTGATTGGCGCTCGCGCCGAGCGCGAGGCAATTGTGGCGGGCGAGATCGGCGAGCGTCTCGGGCGTGCCGCGCCGCGCCAGATAGTGCGGCGACGCCACGCACACGCGCCGGTTCTCGCCGAGCCTCAGCGACACCAGCGACGAATCCGGCAACTCGCCGAGCCGCACCGCGCAGTCAAATCCCTCGTTGACGAGATCGACCATCCGGTCGGACAGATCGAGCGTGATCGACACGTCCGGATGCGCGAGCGTGAAGGCGGGCACGAGCGGCGCGACGTGCTTGCGCCCGAAGCCGGCCGGCGCCGACACGCGCAAATGGCCACTCGCCTTCACGCCACCAGCGGAAACGCTGGCCTCGGCGTTCTGCATGTCGTGGATGATGCGCTGGCAGTCTTCGAGGAAGGCCGAGCCTTCGAAGGTCAACGTGAGCTTGCGCGTCGTGCGCACGAAGAGCTTGACGCCGAGCCGCTCCTCGAGCGCGTCGAGGCGACGGCCGATGATCGCGGGCGCCACGCCCTCCGCCTGCGCGGCAGCGGAAAGGCTGCCCTTGGCGGCGACGGCGACGAAGGTTTCGATCTGCTTGAAACGAGGCATGGACGGGGACCGCGTCGGCCTAAAAAAGGGTTACATAAACAAGTCGACGGCCAGATTAGGGTGATAAAAGTAAAAGATCAAGTGATGTTTCCGGTCTTTTTAAGCGTAATGAATCACCAATACAATTCAACTCGACCTCTATAGGAGCGCATGGCAATGTCGGCCACAACGACACTTCTCCCCAAAGCAGTCATCTTCGACGCCTACGGCACGTTGTTCGACGTGCATTCGGTCGTCGCTGCGGCGGAGCAGATGTTCCCGGGCCACGGCGACGCGCTCTCGCAGTTGTGGCGGCAAAAGCAAATTGAATACACGCAGTTGCGCACGCTGGCCGATCCGGCTGGCGCGCGCTACCAGCCGTTCTGGAACATCACGCTCGATGCGCTGCGCTACAGCGCGCGCAAGCTCGGTCTCGACCTCGGCAGTGCCGGCGAAAAGCGCCTGATGGACGAATACGCATGCCTGTCCGCCTATCCCGACACCGTGCCCGCCTTGCGCCGGCTGCGCGAGATGCGCGCGGGCGCGGGGCACGTCGGGCTCGCGATCCTGTCGAACGGAAATCCGCAGATGCTCGACATCGCCGTGAAGAGCGCCGGCATGACGGGCCTGTTCGACCGCGTGCTGTCGGTTGACGCCGTGCGCGCCTACAAGCCGGCTCCCGCCGCGTACGCGCTTGGACCCCAAGCGTTCGGCGCGGCCGCGCGCGAGATGGTGTTCGTGTCGTCGAACGGCTGGGACGCCGCCGGCGCGGGCTGGTTCGGCTACACGACGTTCTGGATCAATCGCGCGGGCGCGCCCGCCGAGGAATTGGGGGTGATCCCCCATGGCACAGGCGGCCGCATGGCCGACCTGCTCGATTTCATCGAAAACCTTGCTGCGCCGCCCGACAAGAGTCCAGGCCGCAGCCGCCACAGCCCTGGCGGTTGAGTCGACTCGAAGCGGGTATCAAGGCATTTTTTATTTGTATCTTTGTCATCTGACCGACCAAGGAGAATCCCATGGCCAACACGCTGTCGCTGCCGCAAGGCATGGAAATCACCGGTGCAATCCAGCCGGGTTTTGAAACGATCCTGACGCGCGATGCGCTCGAACTCGTCGCCAAGCTGCATCGCGCATTCGAGCCGCGCCGCCAGGAGCTGTTGAAGGTGCGCGCCGAGCGCACGAAGCGGCTCGACGCCGGCGAGCGCCCCGATTTCCTCAAGGAAACGCAGGCAGTCCGCGACGGCGACTGGAAGATCGCGCCGCTGCCGAAGGATCTCGAATGCCGCCGCGTCGAGATCACCGGACCGGTCGAGCGCAAGATGATCATCAACGCGCTGAACTCGGGCGCGGATTCCTACATGACCGATTTCGAGGATTCGAACACGCCGAACTGGGACAACCAGATCACCGGCCAGTTGAACCTCAAGGACGCGGTGCGCCGCACGATCTCGCTCGAGCAGAACGGCAAGTCGTACAAGCTCAACGACAAGATCGCGACGCTGATCGTGCGTCCGCGCGGCTGGCACCTCGACGAAAAGCACGTGACGGTCGACGGCCAGCGCGTGTCGGGCGGCGTCTTCGACTTCGCGCTGTTCCTGTTCCATAACGCGAAGGAACAGCTCGCACGCGGCACGGGGCCCTACTTCTATCTGCCGAAGATGGAAAGCCACGTCGAAGCCCGTCTGTGGAACGACATCTTCGTGATGGCGCAGGAAGCGATCGGCATCCCGCGCGGCACGATCCGCGCGACGGTGCTGATCGAGACGATCGTCGCTGCGTTCGAGATGGACGAGATCCTGTACGAGCTGCGCGAGCACAGCTCCGGCCTGAACGCCGGCCGCTGGGACTACATCTTCTCGGCGATCAAGAAGTTCAAGAACGACACCAACTTCTGCCTGGCCGACCGCTCGCAGATCACGATGACGGTGCCGTTCATGCGCGCCTACGCACTGCTTCTGCTGAAGACCTGCCACAAGCGCAACGCGCCGGCGATCGGCGGCATGAGCGCGCTGATTCCGATCAAGAGCGACGAGCAGGCCAACGAGAAGGCAATGAACGGCGTGCGCTCGGACAAGGCGCGCGACGCGGGCGACGGCTACGACGGCGGATGGGTTGCCCACCCGGGCCTCGTGCCGATCGCGATGGAAGAGTTCGTCAAGGTGCTCGGCGACAAGCCGAACCAGATCGCCAAGCAGCGCGACGACGTCATTCCGGCGGCAAAGGATCTGCTCGACTTCCGTCCGGAAGCGCCGATCACCGAAGCGGGCCTGCGCAACAACATCAACGTCGGGATTCACTACCTCGGCTCATGGCTCGCCGGCAACGGCTGCGTGCCGATCCACAACCTGATGGAAGACGCGGCCACCGCGGAAATCTCGCGTTCGCAAGTCTGGCAATGGATCCGCTCGCCGAAGGGCAAGCTCGAAGACGGCCGCAAGGTCACGGCCGAACTCGTGAACGAGTTCACTCAGGTCGAGTTGGAGAACGTGAAGAAGACCGTCGGCGGCGATACCAAGCCGTATGAGCGCGCTGCCGTCATCTTCCAAAAGATGTCGACGTCGGAACACTTCACCGAATTCCTGACGTTGCCGCTTTACGAAGAGATCTGATCGATGGCGATGCGGCGTGGCTTGTCGAGCGCCGCTCTTCGCCTTTGAACAGCACCTGCCAGAAGTGAAAAGGCGCCGCTCATTTGCGGCGCCTTTTTCTCTTTTAGCTTCCGTATTTGACGCCCGGAGAGGCTTCGCGCTCGAGCCGGTATTCAACCCAGTCGCCCGATTCGATCCACGTACGGTTCGCGACAGCCTCCGAGGCCACCGGATAGAACAGACACGGCAATTCGCGCCCGTCGACGGCAACCGTCAGCTGTCGCGCCCTGAAAAGCCCCTCGACACCCGGATAGACCTCTTCGATCTCATCGAGCACCGGCACGAGCGCCGAGTCGATTTGATAGACATCCCCGCGCACTAACGACGACGCCTCGTCCGGAACCAGTCCGGGGTAGCTGCCGAAGTCGAAGAGTTGTCCGCGCACCGCGGCCGCACCGATGAATCGCGGCTCGGCGATGCCGTGCCGCGCGGCCGCCCGGCCGATGTCGTTGATTTCGCCCGCCCTCAGCGTGCCGTACACGAATACGTATTGCATAGTTGCCTGTCCTTCCCGTCCTTTCGTTCGTCACCTCAATGGCCTTGCGGCCAGCCGTTTGTTCAGCGATTTGGAAAGACCGCGGCACCGCTCGCGCACATCCCTGTCGATTATGTGAGCGGCGCGTCGCTGATCAGCACGCCGTCGATATCCGCATACACCCAATCCCCCGGCCGCACGACCGAGCCCGGCAACCGTACCGGGACGTCGCGCTCGCCCGCGCCGCGCTTCTGGCTACGCTGCGGATGCACAGCGAGCGCGCGGATACCGATGTTGCAGGCGTCCAGTTCCAACGTATCGCGCACGCAGCCGTAGACCACGATGCCGGCCCAGCCGTTCGTCTCGCCGATCTGCGCAAGATTGCCGCCGACCAGCGCGCATCGCAGACTCCCGCCGCCATCGACGACGAGCACGTGCCCGTGCCCCGGCTGCTCGAGCGTCGAGCGCACGAGCGAATTGTCCTCGAACAATTTCAGCGTGACTGCACGGCCGCCAAAAATCTGTGCGCGACCGAAGGAACGGAATATCGGTTCGAGCACGCGCAACGCGCCCGACACTAGTTTGTCTTCGTGCGCGTCGCAAAGATCCGTCGTCGCAAACGTCATGGGCGTCTCCATTCGAATGGGCTGCGTCGAAACGAATTATGCCCCGCAAGTTTCGCCACAGGCTTACGGATGGGTTTCGTGGACAATGAATCCTGCACCGCACGGCCCAGACCACACGGCCCGGACATTCCACATACAATAGACCGCCGGTCAACGTGTGTAACGAGCCTGTATCTCCAAGCCAGCAGGCCTTCTTCTTCGTGCTTTGCCGCGGCGCCGCTCGCCGCCCGTTTCGGCCATTCCATTTGGCTAGCTACCACGACCATGACCCAGTCCGCTGCTTCGTCCTCTCATCCCGCCTCCGCCGACCCAGCGACCGCGCCTTCAACACGCGTTCACTTCGCCGACATCCCGCCCGAGTTCGCGCCGACGCCCGAGCATCCGATCCGCGTGCGTTCGCGTCCGATGCCCGCCGGCGAACGGATCGCCCAGCACACGCACGCTTGGGCGCAACTCGCGTATGCATCGCGGGGCGTGCTGCGAGTCGGGGTCGCGGACAGCACGTGGATGGTCCCGCCATCGCGCGCGATCTTCGTGCCGCCGCGTATCAACCATGAAGTCGTCATCGTCGAGGACGCGTACCTGCGCACGCTCTACATCGATGAATCCGCCGTTCCGCCAGGGCTCGACGCGTGCCGTGTGGTCGAAGTGTCGGGGCTGCTGCGTGAAGTCATCGCCGCGATCGACACGCGCGAGCTGACCTCGACGCGCGAGCAGCTCCTCGGCGCGCTCGCGCTCGACGAACTGACGCGCTCGGTGCCGCTGCCGCTGTCAGTGCCGATGCCAAGCGAGAAGCGCCTGCGCGCGCTGTGCGAGGCGCTGCTCGCCAATCCCGCGAACACGGACCCGCTCGAGCGCTGGGCATCGAGCGTTGGCGCCAGCACACGCACGATCGCGCGACTCTTTCGCAACGAACTGGGGATGAGCTTTTCGCAGTGGCGCCAGCAGGCCGTGCTGGCTCGAGCGATCCCATTGCTGCATCAAGGGCGGGCGCTGTCGCATGTCTCGCAGGAATTGGGCTATCAAAGCCAAAGTGCGTTCTCGGCGATGTTCCGGCGGGCGTTCGGCGAGAGCCCGCGCGCGTTCATGATGCGCGGCGCCGAACGCCGAAGCGACGATCCGGCAGACGACGACATCGATGATCAATCGGCCGAGACGGCAAGCGATGAGGCGCGCGATTCGGCGTGACGCCGCTGAGACCAGCCGACGTTAGGCAGCAACACGCCTCGCGCGCCGCGTCGCAGGCATAGAACACAACGGGTCAAACGCGCCGCACCATATGCCGGATCGCACCCAACTGGGCAAGCCGCGGACCGGCGATCCGATACCCCATGCGCAGATAAAGCCGCGCCGCGGGGTTGTCGACGAACACGCGCAACTGCGACTCGCGCAAGCCACGCGCACGCGCCCAACGATGCGAAGTGTCGAGCAGATAGGTGCCGGCGCCGTGACGTCGATGCCCTTCGGCGATTTGCACGTCGCGAATGTGCAGTGAGTCGCCTTCCTCGGTGATGCGCAGCACGCCGATCGGCTCGCCGTTCTCTTCGAGGATGAAGTTTTCCGACTCGCGCCAGCTCGCCAGAAAAAGGTCGGCACGCCAAATCAGATGATGGCGCTTGTAATAGCCGCCCATGTTGGCGCGTGTGAGCGCCTCCGCGAATTCGAAATCGCCGGGTGCGGCTTCACGCAGATGGAACGGAAACGGGACGTCGGTCGGATCGAGCATCGCTGCAGCAAGCGGAAGACGTTATTCGGCCCACGTTAAGGCAGCCCGCGCGCGCTGGCAAGTGCGGTTTGTCCCGGACACACGACGCAGGCAGTAAAAGAAAAACCCGCTCAAGCACCGAGCTTGAACGGGTTTCCATTTGGCGGAGCGGACGGGACTCGAACCCGCGACCCCCGGCGTGACAGGCCGGTATTCTAACCGACTGAACTACCACTCCAGTCTTTACACCATGGCTCGTGAGCGTCGGTCTATTCTCACGAACTGCGCTGCTTCTCTTCCGAAGCGACGCCGATGTTTTGGCGTCCCCTAGGGGATTCGAACCCCTGTACTCACCGTGAAAGGGTGATGTCCTAGGCCTCTAGACGAAGGGGACAACGTACTGCTTACACCTTTAATGAAAAAGCCCGTTCAAGCATGACCTGAACGGGCTTTGTCTGGCGGAGTGGACGGGACTCGAACCCGCGACCCCCGGCGTGACAGGCCGGTATTCTAACCGACTGAACTACCACTCCAGTCTTTACACCATGGCTCGTGAGCGTCGGTCTATTCTCACGAACTGCGCTGCTTCTCTTCCGAAGCGACGCCGATGTTTTGGCGTCCCCTAGGGGATTCGAACCCCTGTACTCACCGTGAAAGGGTGATGTCCTAGGCCTCTAGACGAAGGGGACAAAATCTTTTCAGATTCGTCTCGCTTTCGCTGCTAACTTCCGTCAACTGCGAAGAACGCTATTCTAACTGCTTAACTACTGCTTGTGAAGTCCTTTTTACCGCTGCGCTTTGTTTGTCAAAGTGCTTTGCAATCGACCTCACTGTTCTGATGGTGGAGGTAAGCGGGATCGAACCGCTGACCTCTTGCATGCCATGCAAGCGCTCTCCCAGCTGAGCTATACCCCCTTGCAGAACAGAAGCGAGATTGTAGAGTTCGATTTCCGTTTTGTAAATACCCTCTTCGCTTCCGATGCAAAATTTTTTGCATGCAGCTTTTTCGAGGCTGCATGCATGCCCTTCGACGATGCTTAAGCGAGTCCCTTTTCGATTCGACTCACGACGACATCGCGCCCGAACAGCATCAACACCGCATCGATCGACGGCGTATGCGTCGTACCCGCAACGAGCAAACGCACCGGCATCGCAAGTTGCGGCATCTTCAGCTTGTGCGCAGCCAGCGTCGCCTTCAACGCGGCCGAGATACCCTCTTTCGTCCACTCGGCCGAGCGCAATGCCGCCGCGAGTTCCACAAGCGCGGGACGCACTGCATCGGTGACGTGCTGCGCGAGCGCTTCGGCATCTGGCGCCGGCGCGCGATAGAACATCGCCCCGTTGTCCGCGATCTCCTTGAGCGTCGTCGCACGGTCCTTCATCAATCCGACGACGCCCACGAGGTCCGCCCCGCTTGCAAGCGTCGCGTCATCGATGCCGAGTGCCGCGAAGAACGGCTTGGCCAGCTCGGCGAGACGCGCGTCGTCGGCTTCCTTGATGTAGTGATTGTTGAGCCAGTTGAGCTTGTCTTGGTCGTATTGGGCCGGCGACTTGCCGAGATGATCGAGATCGAACCACTCGATGAACTGCTCACGCGAAAACACTTCAGCGTCGCCATGCGACCAGCCGAGACGCGCCAGATAGTTGAGCACCGCTTCGGGCAAATAGCCGGCATCGCGATAGCCCATGACGCTCATCGCGCCATGGCGCTTGCTCATCTTTTCGCCCTGCTCGTTGAGCACGGTCGGCAGGTGCGCATAGACCGGCACTTCGCCGCCGAGCGCGCGCAGGATGTTGATCTGGCGCGGCGTGTTGTTCACGTGATCGTCGCCGCGAATCACGTGCGTGATGCGCATGTCGAGATCGTCGACGACCACGCAGAAGTTGTAGGTCGGCGTGCCGTCCGGTCGCGCGATCACGAGATCGTCGAGCTCTTCGTTCGAGATCTCGATGCGGCCCTTCACGGCATCGTCCCACGCGACGACACCCGTCAGCGGGTTCTTGAAGCGCAGGACGGGCTCGACGCCCGCGGGCGGCGTCGGCAGCACCTTGCCCGGCTCCGGCCGCCAGGTGCCGTCGTAACGCGGTTTCTCGCCGGCCTCGCGCTGACGTTCGCGCAGCGCATCGAGCTCTTCCGTCGACATGTAGCACGGGTACACGAGCCCTTGATCGACCATCTGCTTGAGCACTTCGCGATAGCGGTCCATGCGCTGCATCTGGTAGAACGGACCTTCGTCGATATCTAGGCCGAGCCATGCCATCCCTTCGAGGATCGCATCGACGGCCTCGGACGTCGAACGCTCGACGTCGGTATCCTCGATCCGCAGCACGAACGTGCCCTTCGTCTTGCGCGCGAACGCCCATGGGTACAGCGCGGAGCGGATGTTGCCCAAATGAATGAAGCCGGTTGGGCTCGGTGCAAAGCGAGTGCGAACGGAGGTAGTCATAGGCGAAAAGGAAACTCGGAAGCGGAATGCGCGTGAGCGCGGATGTCGTTGCGCGATGCCGCGAGCATCTTCAAGGAAGCCACAAGCGAACATCACGAGCAGCGCGCAACGAATCGATTCGGAAACAAACGGGAATTATAACCGTCGGCCACTTGTCTTCACGCAGCGATCCGCGTTCCGCGCTTTGCTTTATGATGTGCGCGCGCCGTAGCTGGAGAAATCGTTGAAACCCTCGTCCCCTCGCCTCACCCGCCGCACGTTCTCGCTTGCATGCGCGTCGGCGGTATTGTCAGCCTGCGCCTCGACAGGCACCAAGCCCAACGGCGAATCTGCCGCCGCGGCGCCCAACAACGCGACTGCCACGCCGCCGGCAACCCTTCCGCCGGCCGCCACGACGCGCGAGCGTCCGATTCGCGTCGCGCTCGCGCTCGGCGGAGGCGCGGCACGCGGCTTTGCGCATATCGGCGTGATCAAGGCGCTCGAAGCGCGCAACGTCCAGGTCGACATCGTGTGCGGCACGAGCGCGGGCTCGGTCGTCGGCGCGCTGTATGCGTCCGGCATGAGCGGCATCGCGATCAACAAGCTCGCGCTGACGATGGACGAAGCGTCGATCAGCGACTGGGCGATGCCGTTTCGCGCGCGCGGTTTGCTGCAAGGTGTCGCGCTGCAGAACTATCTGAACACGACGCTCAACAACCGTCCGATCGAAAAGATGGCCAAGCCGCTCGGCGTCGTCGCGACCGATCTGCGCAGCGGCCAACCGATCCTGTTCCAGCGCGGCAACACGGGCATCGCGGTGCGCGCATCGTGCAGCGTGCCGTCGATATTCGAGCCGGTGAAGATCGGCGGACACGAGTATGTCGACGGCGGGCTCGTGAGCCCTGTCCCGGCCTCGTTCGCGCGCAAGATGGGGGCGGACTTCGTGATCGCGGTGGATATCTCGGCGCGGCCGGAATCGGCACTCACGCAAAGCTCGTTCGACGTCTTGCTCCAGACCTTCACGATCATGGGACAGACGATCAAGACCTATGAGCTCGAAAAGTACGCCGACTTCGTGATTCGCCCGAATCTCGCGGCGATGGGCGGCAGTGATTTCGGCCAGCGCAACGCGGCCATCCTGGCAGGAGAAGAAGCGGTTGCGAAGACGTTTCCGGAGCTGCAACGCAAGCTGGCTGCGAGCCGCGCAGCCGCCGCCTAATAGGCTGCTGTATCGATTTCAAATCGATCTCGAGCAAAAACACAAAAAGCCTGCTTCGAACGAAGCAGGCTTTTTTGATCTGTCCACGATCAGCCGCGCTGGCGGAACCTTAGTTGCCGTTCCCGCCGAGTGTCGCATTCACACGCTGACGCAGATCATCGGCTTTCAGCGGAAACTGCGTCTCGATGCGGCGCGCGCCCGTGAAGCGCTTTTCCCAGTAGCCGTCATCCAGATCGTCGACACGGATCGTGCTGCCGGTAGACGGCGAATGCACGAACTTGTTGTCGCCGATGTAGATGCCAACGTGCGAGAACGTGCGGCGCATCGTATTGAAGAACACGAGATCGCCCGGCTTCAGTTCGCTCATGCGAACCTTTTCGCCGACTCGGCTCATTTCTTCAGCGCGGCGCGGCAGGGCGAGGCCAAGCGTGTCCTGGAACACGTAACGCACGAAGCCGCTGCAATCGAGGCCCGAATCCGGCGTATTGCCGCCCCAGCGGTAGCGCACGCCGATCATGTTCAGCGCGCCGACGACAACGTCGCCAGCTTTGCCGGCCATGCCCGACAGAAACGACTTAGCACCGCCGGCCGAGGGGGCCGCGGTGCCTGCTTGGGAATACAGGGAAGGATCGGGAGACAGCAAATTCGACCCATTTTGAGTCGAATTTGCGGCATTCTGATTAAAACTGCTTACTTCGTCGGCGAACGCGCCGGGAGCTGCTGCCATCAGTACGCCGATGAACATCCCGGTGACGGCTCGCGTACAAACCTGGGCTAGATATCGGTGCTGCATTGGTCGGTAGAATTTGCTTAAGAATCAGTGGACTGCGAAAAGTTTGGACGATACTAGCCAGTAAGTATAGAAATGTCAAAACAAATTAAAAAATACAATTGAGATAACACCCCCATTGGGGCAAATCAGGCTTGCAATGCGGCATTTAGTAGCTTTCGCGTGTAAGGATGGGCCGGAGCAGAGAATATTTTTTCCACCTCTCCAGTCTCGACGATCATTCCATCCTGCATGACCATCACGCGATGCGCCATCGCACCGATCACCTCGAGATCGTGGCTAATGAACACGAAACCGAGGTTGTACTTGTTCTGCAAATTGGCGAGCAATTTCAGGACCTGCTGCTGGATCGACACGTCGAGCGCGCTCGTCGGCTCGTCGAGAATCAGGATGCGCGGCTCCAGCACCAAGGCTCGCGCAATCGCGATCCGCTGACGCTGTCCGCCCGAAAACTCATGCGGGTAACGCGACAGCGCCGTTCGATCCAGCCCCACTTCCCGCAGTACCGCGATGACCTTTTCGCGCCGCGCGGTAGCGTCGAGCTGCGGACGATGCAGCGCAAGCCCCTCGCCGACGATCCGTTCGATCGTCTGGCGCGGCGAAAGCGAGCTGAACGGATCCTGAAACACGACCTGCATATTCGAGCGCAAGACCGTTTGCTCGCGTCCACGATAGCTCGCGAGCGGCCGACCTTGAAACTCGACCTCGCCTTCCGACGTACGCTGCAAGCCGAGCAGCGCCATGGCAAGCGTCGACTTGCCCGAGCCCGACTCGCCGACGATCCCGACGGTCTCCCCTTGCCGCACCGTCACACTCGCGTCCGAGACGGCGGCGAACCGTCCCGAACGAAACCAGCCGCCAAATCCCGGCAGCTTCGTACGAAACGCGACCGACACGTCGCGCGCTTCGAGCAGAACTGGCGCAATCGGCAGGACCGGCTCGACCTCGCGCTGCGGCCGGCTGTTCAGAAGGCGCTGCGTGTACGGATGCTGCGGCTCGGCGAAAATCCGCTCGACCGCACCGCTCTCGACCAGCACACCGCGCTCCATCACCGCCACCCGCTGCGCGAACCGGCGCACCAGGTTGAGGTCGTGCGTGATCAGCAGCACGGCCATGCCGCGCTTCTGCGCTTCGTCGCGCTGCAGCTCCAGCAACAGGTCGACGATCTGCGCACGGATCGTGACGTCGAGTGCGGTCGTGGGCTCATCGGCGAGCAACAGACGCGGCCGGCACGCGAGCGCCATCGCAATCATCGCGCGCTGACGCTGACCGCCCGACAACTGGTGCGCGTAGCTGTTCACGCGCTTTTCCGGCTCGGCGATGCCGGTGCGCGCCAGCAACTCGATCGCCCGCTTCTTCGCCTCGAGCGGCCGCAAGCCGTCGTGCAGCTCGATCGTCTCCGCGATCTGATCGCCGATCGTGAAGAGCGGGTTGAGCGCCGTCATCGGCTCCTGGAAGATCATCGCGATGTCCGAGCCTCGCAGGCCGCGCATCTGGCGTTCGGTCTTTTGCGTCAGGTCCTGCCCCGCAAAGCGGATCGAGCCGCTCACTTCGGCATCGCGCAACAAACGCAGAATCGCGAGCGCCGTCACGCTCTTGCCCGAGCCCGATTCGCCAACCAGCGCGACACGCTCGCCATTGGCGATGGCAAGCGTCACATCGTTGACGGCAACCGTGTCGCCGAAGCTCACTCGCAAGCGCTCGAGTTCCAGCAACGGCTCGCCGGCGGCCGAGTCGTTCGAATTCATTTGCGGCGTCGTCGGCGCGCTCATTGGTTGCCTCCGGCGCGCATCGCATCGGCAATCCGCGTATCGAGCGCATTGCGCAACGCATCGCCCATGAACGTCAGCAAAAGCAGCGTGGCAACGAGCACGCCGAACGTCGACAGCGAGATCCACCACGCGTCGAGATTCGCCTTGCCTTGCGCGAGCAATTCGCCGAGGCTCGGCGTCGGCGGCGGCACGCCGAGGCCGAGGAAATCGAGGCTCGTCAGTGCGAGAATCGACCCGCTCATCCGGAAAGGCAGGAACGTGATGACGGGTGTGAGGCTATTGGGCAGCACATGGCGCCAAATGATCTGCCAATTCGAAAGGCCCATCGCGCGCGCGGCCCGTACGTAATCCTGCGTGCGGTTGCGCAGAAACTCCGCGCGCACGTAGTCCGATAAGCCGATCCATCCGAACAGCGACAGCAGCACGATCAAGAGCAGGAAACTCGGCTCGAAGATCGACGCAAAGATGATCAGCAGATAGAGCTCGGGCATCGAGCTCCATATCTCGATCAACCGTTGCCCGACGATATCGATTCGTCCGCCGAAGTACCCCTGCACCGCACCCGCGAGAATGCCGATCAAGGTGCCGATGAAGGTCAGCACCAGGCCGAATTCGACCGATACGCGAAAGCCGTAAAGAAGCCGCGCGAGCAGATCGCGCCCCTGCGCGTCGGTGCCGAGCCAGTTTTCGCGCGACGGCGGCGCCGGGTTCGGCTGGTTCGAAAAATAGTTGAGCGTGTCGTAGTAATAGTGATTCGGCGGATAGATCGCGAAGTTGCCGGGCGCGTCGAACCGATGCCGGACGTAGGGATCGAGGTAATCCGCGGGCGTCGGGAAATCGCCGCCGAACGCGGTCTCCGCGTACGTCTTCACGATCGGAAAGTACAGTTGCCCGTCATAGCGGACGACTAACGGTTTGTCGTTCGACCACAGCGGACCAGCCAGGCTCGCCGCAAACGCAACGATGAAAATAATCAGGCTCCAGTAGCCGAGGCGCTGCTGCTTGAAGCGCAGCCACACGCGGCGCGCGGGCGTGGGCGACACAAACGCACGCGCAGTCTCGGTGCGAGCTTGCGCATCGCTATCGGTACGGGGACGGACTCGGCTCATGTCGGTACGCGCCGGGCCGCCCCAAGCGTACCGACCGCCCCCATGGGGGGAGCGTTGCATGGGACCGGAGTAAGCGCTAAAGCGCCAACTCCCGTCGACAGCGAACGTAGTGAGCGTGGGGGTTGTTTCATCTTAACGCTCCAATTGTTCAAACTGAATTCGCGGATCGACCCAGACATAGCAGAGATCGGAGATGAGCTTCGTCGCGAGCCCGATCAGCGTGAAGAGATAGAGTGTGCCGAGCACGACCGGATAGTCGCGCCGCACGACTGATTCATACGACAGCAAGCCAAGACCATCGAGAGAAAAAAGCGTTTCGATCAGGAGGCTTCCGGTGAAGAACGCGCCGATGAACGCGGCCGGAAAGCCGACGATCAGCGGCAGCATCGCATTGCGAAAGACATGCTTCCAGAGCACGCGGCGCTCGGCGAGACCCTTCGCGCGCGCAGTCAGCACGTACTGCTTGTGGACCTCGTCGAGGAACGCATTCTTCGTGAGCATCGTGACCACCGCAAAGCTGCCGACGACCGACGCCGTGATCGGCAATGTGATGTGCCATAGATAGTCGACGATCTTGCCGCCCCAACTGAGCTGCGCGAAGTTATCGGACGTGAGGCCGCGCAACGGGAATAGCTGCAGGAACGAGCCGCCGCCGAACAGCACCAGCAGAAGCACGCCAAGCACGAACCCCGGAATCGCATAACCGATGAGCACGATGAGGCTCGACACAATATCGAACGACGAGCCGCTGCGCACGGCTTTGGCGATGCCGAGCGGCACCGATATCAGGTAGGTGAGAAAAAACGTCCATAGCCCGATGCTGATCGAAACGGGCAGCTTCGATACGATCAGCGACCAGACGCTCTGGTGATGGAAATAGCTTTGCCCGAGATCGAAGCGCGCAAAGCGCGAGAGCATCAGCCAGTAGCGTTCGAGCGGCGGTTTGTCGAAACCGTAGAGCGCTTTCAATTGCGCGATCTGCTGCGCGTCGACACCCGTGTGCGAGCGCAGCCCGAATGGCGCGTGCCCCTCAGCCTGCCCTTTACGCAACTCATACACCGCCTGCTCGACCGGTCCACCCGGCACGAACTGGATCACGGCGAACGTGATGGTCAAGACGCCGAGCAGCGTCGGGATCATCAGCAGCACACGTTTGAGAATGTAGCTCCACATGGACGGCCACCCTGAACAGGCAAAAAACGAACGATAACGTTAAGCAGGACTGGAAGTCCGAGAGACGCACCAATTTCAGTGCGCTTTGTCCGTCGACTCCGCGGTCGACGATTGCGCAAACCACCACGTCGAGATGATCCAGTCGTCCGCCTCATAGTACAGCGGCAAGGTCTTCGGGTACGCGAGCTCGCGCTTGTACGCGATCCGGTGCGTCGCGCTGTACCAATGCGGCACCACGTAGTAGCCATGCATGAGCACACGATCGAGCGCGCGAGCCGCATCGGTCAGTTGTTCGCGCGTCTGCGCATGGACGAGCTCGGAGAGGAGCTTGTCGACGGCCGGCGACTTGAGGCCCACCATGTTGTCCGAGCCTTGCTGGTCGGCTGACTTGCTGCCGAAGCGGCTGACCTGCTCCTGCCCAGGTATCGGCGTTCCCGGCCAGCGGATCGTCGTCATGTCGTAGTCGAACGCGTCGTAGCGCTTCTGGATCAGCGCGAAATCGACCGTGCGAAAGTTCGCCGTGATGCCGAGCTTCGCCAGGTTGCGGATGTATGCGGTCACGACTGGCTCCATGCCGCCGCCCGAGCCGCTGTCATCGAGAATCTCGAACGTGAAAGGCTGACCTTTGGCGTTTCGCAGCGCGCCGTTACGGTAGGTCCACCCGGCGTCCGCCAGCAGCGCGCGCGCCTTCAGCAAGTTCGCGCGCAACGAATTGGGCGGGTCCGTATCGGGCTGCACGGTCATCGGCCCGAACACGGCGGGATCCAGTTGCGCCCGCAACGGATCGAGCAGCGCGAGTTCCCCGGCGCTCGGCATGCCCTTCGCTTGCATGTCGCTATCGGCAAAGTAGCTGTCGACCCGCGTATAGCCGCCGAAGAACAGTTGGCGATTCAGCCACTCAAAGTCAAACGCGAGATCGAGCGCTTCGCGCACGCGCACATCCTGAAAGAGCGGCCGGCGCAGATTCATAAAGAAGCCCTGCATGCCTGCCCCGTTGTGCTGCCGGAATTCGCGCTTGATCAGCTCGCCGTTGTCGAAACGCTTACCGACATCGCGCCGCACCCAGTTGCGCGCAATGTATTCCACCAGCGCGTCATACTCGCCCGCCTTGAACGCCTCGAGCCGCGCCGTGGCATCGGAGTAGAGCTTGTAGGTGATGCGTTCGAAATTGTTGGTGCCGACGCGCACCGGCAGCGACGCCCCCCAGTACGACGGATCGCGCTTATAGGTGATCGTGCGCCCGTTGGCGTAGCTTTCGATCACGTATGGCCCGCTGCCGATCGGCTGTTGAAACGCGAGCTGATCGAACGCAATGCGCGTGCCATCGGCCTTCAAACCCCACTTGTGCGAGAACACTGGCATGCCGCCTGCGAGCAGCGGCAATTCACGATTGGGCTGGCGGAACTCGAAGCGGATGGTCGCGGGATCGACGACCATCGCGCGCTTGATGTCCGCGAAGAAAGCCGAGTATTGCGGCGCGGCTTGTGGGCTCGTCAGCGTATCGAATGAGTATTTGACGTCGTCCGCGGTAACCGCGTCGCCGTTTGAAAAACGCGCGCGCGGATTGATGTGGAATGTCACCGACATGCGGTCGGGCGCGATGCGGATGTCGTCGGCGAGCAGGCCGTAGGCGGACGCAACTTCATCGGAGCTGCCGGTCGTCAGGCTCTCGAACAGCATGCCGATGCCGGGCGCCGGATTGCCGCGCATCGTGAACGGATTGAATTTGTCGAAGCTCGTGAGGCGGTTCGGGTTCGCGAGCACCAGCGTGCCGCCTTTGGGCGCGCCCGGATTCACGTAGTCGAAATGCTTGAAGTCCGGCGAATACTTCGGCTCGCCGTATTGCGCGATCGCATAAACAGCGTGCGCCTCATGCGGCGCGATAAGCCAGAACGACATGCACGCAGCGATCAGAAAACGCGCGGCGAGTGCTTGTCTGCGATGCGAAATGCTGTCGCGCAAACACGCGCCGATGAGGGCGTGCCATTGCACGCGTCGTGGAGAGGCCCCGCGCGAGCCAGTCGTCATATTGGTGTATTGGTCAGTTGGCGATTGCAATATGAGAGAATTCTAACCAAAATCCCGCACCGGCCGGCCGGACGCGAACTTTCGAGCGACGGCACGGCGCGCAGACTTCATTAGGAGAATTCATGGGCTTTCTCGCTGGTAAACGCATTTTGCTGACAGGGCTGCTGTCGAACCGTTCGATCGCTTACGGCATCGCGCAGGCTTGCAAACGGGAAGGCGCCGAGTTGGCGTTCACGTACGTCGGCGAGCGCTTTAAGGACCGCATCACCGAATTCGCAGCCGAATTTGGCAGCAACCTCGTGTTCCCGTGCGATGTCGCCGACGATGCGCAAATCGACGCACTCTTCGCGTCGCTCAAGGACCACTGGCCGACCCTCGACGGCCTCGTCCACTCGATCGGCTTCGCGCCGCGCGAAGCGATCGCCGGCGACTTCCTCGACGGGATGACGCGCGAGAACTTCCGCATCGCTCACGACATTTCCGCGTACAGCTTCCCCGCACTCGCGAAAGCGGCACTGCCGATGCTGTCGGACAATGCGGCGCTGCTCACCCTCTCCTACCTCGGCGCCGAAAAGGCGATTCCGAACTACAACACGATGGGCGTGGCGAAAGCCGCACTCGAAGCGAGCGTGCGTTACCTCGCCGTTTCGCTCGGCAAGAAAGGCATTCGCGTGAACGGCATCTCGGCGGGCCCGATCAAGACGCTCGCGGCGAGCGGCATCAAGGGCTTCGGCAAGATCCTCGACTTCGTCGAAGAGAACGCGCCGCTCAAGCGCAACGTGACGATCGAACAAGTCGGCAACTCGGCCGCATTCCTGCTGTCGGATCTGGCGAGCGGCGTGACGGCCGAGATCATGCACGTCGACAGCGGCTTTAGCGCGGTGGTCGGCGGGATGGCCGCAGCCGGAGAATAACCGCCGAATCCCCGGCGGCGCCTGCAGCATTCGCGTCGGCACCAATAAAAAACCGCCCTTTTTTGGGCGGTTTTTTTATGCGTCACGCGGGCTAGACCAGCACCGCATCAATCTCAATGCCAGCCGTGGCCACGGTCGCCATGCCAGTCGTCGCCATGACCGCCATGCCAGCCGTAGCCAGGACCGCCATGATGGCGATACCAGTCATCGCGACCCCAATAGCGACGACCATCCCAGTAGCGGTCGCCATGCCAGCCGATCACGATTGACGGGCCGCCGTAGACCGGCGCGGCATATACCGGAGCCGGCGCATAGACGACAGGCGGCGGCGGGGGCGGCGGCGCGTAGACCGGCGCGGGCGCCACATACACAGGTGCCGGGATGCCGATATTAACCCCGACGCTCACGCCTGCCATCGCCGCACTGGATGCGCCGATCGCCAAAACCCCGATAAGAAGTGGAAGAATGCGTGCGGATTTCATGAACTCACCTTTTGTACGAAATGTGGTGTTGCTGAGTGCAATATAGCGTACCGACCCAAGCCGGCGTATTTCAAACTTGTAACTACTGATGCACAAGATCGCCGCAGCCGATTGGCGTTACGTTTCGTTACACGGTGTGGTATTCAAACAAATGTGATTTGCCCGAGGCAGGCTGGACATGAAAAAGATACCGCCGACGAGCCTCTTGCGCACGCCTTTCCATTTCTTCGATTGAGAAGGGACTTAATTGGCGGTCCGAATTAAATTCGCAATTTCGATCGCCACGCGGCAATTCGCCGCGTGGCGAATCGAATGCGAAAACAAAATCCCCACTTCAAAAAAATAAAACCCCGTAGAACCGCAGCTCTACGGGGTTTCACCGCCATTGCTGGCGGAGACGGAGGGATTCGAACCCTCGATCCAGGTTTTGGCCCAGATGCTCCCTTAGCAGGGGAGTGCCTTCGACCTCTCGGCCACGTCTCCCAAACCTTCGCTCGCGCCAGGGAGGCAGCGCGACGAAGCCAAGATAATAGCGGGTTCGCGAGCGAAGGTCAAACTTATGACGCAATTTTCTCGCCAGGTTTGACGATTCGCATCGCGGGTGTTGCGCACAATAGGCACACCCCGCACCTACCTCATTTTTGTTACGCCTGATCGAGCTCGAATGCCTTGTGCAGCGCGCGCACGGCGAGCTCCATGTACTTCTCGTCGATCAACACTGAGATTTTGATTTCGGAGGTCGAGATCATCTGGATGTTGATGCCCTCTTCCGACAGCGTGCGGAACATCGTGCTCGCAATGCCCACGTGCGAGCGCATACCGACGCCTACCACCGACACCTTCGACACCTTCGGATCGCCCAGCACCTGTTCGGCGCTCACGTGACCCTTCACTTGATTGACGAGAATGTCCATCGCGCGCTGATAGTCGCCGCGGCCGACCGTGAACGTGAAGTCGGTTTTGCCTTGCACGCTCTGATTCTGGATGATCATGTCGACGTCGATGTTCGCATCCGCCACCGGGCCGAGAATCTGATACGCGATGCCCGGCTTGTCGGGCACGCCCATCACTGCGATACGGGCTTCATCGCGCTGGAACGCGATACCGGAGATGACTGCTTTTTCCATGGTCTCGTCTTCTTCAAAAGTGATCAGGGTGCCCGACTTCATTTCGATTTCGAGCGGGATCTGCGGATCGGTCAGGCTCGACAGCACGCGCGTCTTCACCTGATATTTGCCGGCGAACTCCACCGAGCGGATCTGCAAGACCTTCGAACCCAGGCTTGCCATTTCCAACATTTCTTCGAACGTGACGCGATCGAGCCGGCGCGCGCTGTCGACAACGCGCGGGTCAGTCGTGTAGACGCCGTCGACGTCGGTATAGATCAGGCATTCTTCCGCTTTCAAAGCTGCCGCGACCGCGACCGCCGAGGTATCGGAACCGCCGCGGCCGAGCGTCGTGATGTGGCCTTCGGGATCGACACCCTGGAAGCCCGTGATCACCACCACTTTGCCGTCGTTGAGATCGCGCTTCACGCGCTCGTCATCGATCGTGTGAATGCGCGCTTTCGTGAAAGAACTGTCGGTTTTGATCGGGACCTGCCAGCCGGCGTAGCTCACGGCTTCGACGCCGAGTTCCTGCAACGCGATCGACAGCAGGCCGACGCTGACCTGCTCGCCGGTAGCGGCGATCATGTCGAGTTCGCGCGGGCTCGGCTGGCTCGTGATCTCTTTCGCAAGACCGAGGAGACGATTGGTTTCGCCGGACATCGCCGACGGCACGACGACCATCTGGTGGCCGGCTTGGTGCCATTTGACGACGCGCTTGGCGACGTTCTTGATGCGCTCGACCGAGCCCATCGAGGTGCCGCCGTATTTGTGTACGATGAGTGCCATTGTCGTTCTGAACTGGAAATGTGACCGCGCCGCTTGACGTGCTCGATGTGCTGAATGGGCTCAACGGACCGCAAGACTGCCGTTCGGTCACACGCCTTGTGAGCTTAGGACGACGACGAAGGGTGGCGGCGAAGGCATGCACGAGTTGCCTCTGGGCATGCGCGGGTTTGCTCGTTAAATAGACGCAAGAGACCGCAAAGTGGCGCAAAACACGCAAAAAAATATGCACCAGCGGTAGCAAAAGCGGGTCGAGCAAACGATTGAGCGTACTCGATCGACGCCAAAAAGACAAGCCAGACGCGGCTGAAAAACGCCCTCAGAGGCTTGTGCGCAAAGGATGTGCGCGAATTCGAGGGATATTGGCGGTCAAGCGATCAACAAATCGGGGCGCCATTCGATGCGCCGGCAGGGCTGCCCCGTCCGTCGCGGCAGTTGGTCGCGCAACGCGTCGCGGTTCACGCCGATCAGCGGCACGAAAAGGAGCTGATCGCCGCAATAGACAAGCGGCACGTCCCGCTTCCACGCCGGCACGCCGAGTTCCTGGAACAGATTCTTCAGCGTGCGCGTCGGGCCGTGCGGCGCGACGCGCATGCGCTCGCCACCCACGCGCGAGCGGGCCGACAACGGCGCGTGCGCAAGCAGCGCCTCGGGGACAGCTTCAGGGTCGTCGTCTGCTGCCCGCACAAAGACAAGTGAGCCGCGCCAAAGCGGCAAACGCCAGACCTCGTCGCCGCGCCAGTTCAGCTCGCTTGGCGTTCTGACCTCGATCGCGGCTTCGTGCGCCGGATCGGCGCTGTCCCCTGCTTCCCAATAAATTTGATCGCGATACAAACGCAAGCATTGCCCGGCGTGATCGACACGCAAGCGATGATCGTCGCGTGCATCGCGCAATTGGCGCAATGCGTCGGTGAGGCGGCCGCTCGAGGCAGCCGGCAAACCGAGCGTGCGCATCCAAAAGCGGATCACGTTCAGCGCGCGCTCATCATCCAGAACGAGCAGCGCAGCGCGCGACAAGGCGCGGCGCTCGTCGCACGACACCGTTTGCATATCGAGTTCGGCGAGGTCGTCGAGCAGGCGCTGCGCGCTCGCCGCATGCCGCGCCGCCCGCGCGAGCGCGTCGCGAAAACCGGGGAAATGCACCGCGAGCGCCGGGATCACCTCATGGCGCAGTGCATTGCGCGCATAGCGGGTATCGGCATTCGATTCGTCGTCGATCCAGCGCAAGTCGTGCGTCTGCGCATAGGTCTCGAGCTGGCCTCTGAGCAGATAGAGCAGCGGCCGCACGCGCGGCACCGCCGACGCCCCCTCGACGCGCTGCGGCGCCATCGCCGCCAGCCCGGCAACGCCCGCGCCGCGCAGCAATTGCAGCAGCACGGTCTCGGCTTGATCGTCAGCGTGTTGAGCGAGCCACAGCGCAGCGGCGCCATGACGCGCGCACATCGCATCGAGCGCGCGATAGCGCGCGTTGCGCGCCATCGCCTCGACGCTCTCGCCCGACCTGCGCATCACTTCGACGTACTGTGCCTCGAAGCCCACGCCATAGGCACGCGCCGTCGCCTCGCAATGCGCAAGCCATTGATCTGCGTTCGGGCTAAGACCGTGGTGAACATGCAGCGCGACACAGCGCGCCGCCCCAGCTACGCGCACGGCGGCGTCGAGCAGCACCGTCGAATCGAGGCCCCCGCTGTACGCAAGCGCAATGCGAGCATCATCGGGAAGCCCCGAAAGCGCACTGCCGATCGCATCGAAAACGATGCGATCGGCAGTGGATTCAGCGGAGGAAGTCACGGCTGCAAGGCGCGTAGCGCCCCTGTGAGAACGAGCCGCACGTGCGCGTCATGCGCCCGGCGTCGTTTCCTTGAATTTGCCGTACGCCATCAGACGTTCGAAACGGCGCTCACGCAGCTCTTGCGTGCTCATGCCCTGGAACTGGCGCAGCGTGTCGGCGAGCGCGCGGCGCAGCAGCGCAGCCATGCCCTTCGGATCGCGATGCGCGCCACCGAGCGGCTCGTTGACGATCTTGTCGATGAGGCCGAGCGCTTTCAGACGATGCGCGGTCAAGCCCAACGCCTCGGCAGCCTCCGGCGCCTTGGCCGCGCTCTTCCACAGAATCGACGCGCAGCCCTCCGGCGAAATCACCGAGTAGGTCGAGAACTGCAGCATCAACACGCTATCGGCAACCGCGATCGCCAACGCGCCGCCCGAACCGCCTTCGCCGATCACGGTCGCGATGATCGGCGTCTTCAACTCGGCCATCACGTACAAATTGCGGCCGATCGCTTCCGATTGCCCACGCTCTTCGGCACCGATGCCCGGATACGCACCCGGCGTATCGATGAACGTGAAAATCGGCAACCCGAACTTCTCGGCAAGACGCATGAGACGCTCGGCCTTCCGATAGCCTTCCGGACGCGGCATACCGAAGTTGCGAGCCGCGCGTTCCTTCGTATCGCGCCCCTTCTGCTGGCCGATCACCATGCACGGTTGACCGTTGAAACGCGCGAGACCGCCGACGATCGACAAATCGTCCGCATACGAACGGTCGCCGTGCAGCTCATGAAAATCGGTGAACAGCTCGTTGACGTAATCGAGCGTATAGGGACGCTGCGGGTGACGCGCGATTTGCGAAACCTGCCAGGGGCTCAGGTTCGCGTAGAGGTCCTTCGTGAGCTGCTGGCCTTTCTTGGACAGCCGCTCGATCTCTTCCGAAATATCGACAGCCGAATCGTCCTGCACGAAGCGCAACTCTTCAATCTTCGCTTCGAGTTCAGCGATGGGCTGTTCGAAATCCAGAAATGTCGTTTTCATTTGTTCGAATCCTTGGACTTGCCGGGCAGCGCGTATTCTAACCGCGCCCGACAAAGTCAAAATCAGATCGCAACTATCAATTATAAGATATCGATAGCCGATTCACGCACATCATTCGTCACTCGCCGTTCGCGAGCGGATCGAGGCTGCGCCACATATACCAGGTCGCGACAGTACGCCACGGTTCCCAATTGGCCGCGACTTCACGCGCTTCGCTGCGCGTAACCGGTTCGCCGCTGAAATAGTTGACGCTGATCGCACGAATGAGGCCGAGGTCGTCGAGTGGCAACACATCGGGCCGTGACAGGTTGAAGATCAGGAACATCTCCGCCGTCCAACGACCGATGCCGCGAATTTGCGTCAGCTCGGCAATGACCGCCTCGTCCTCCATCGACATCCACTTGTCGACGTGCAGCGCACCTGACACGAAGTGCTGCGCGAGATCGAGAATGTATTCGGACTTGCGCTTCGAAAGACCGCACGCAACGAGTTTTTCCTGGCCGAGCTTGATGAACTGCTGCGGAGCGAGCTTCGGGCACACTGCTTCGATGCGCTCCCACACGGCTTGCGCCGCCTGGACCGAGATCTGCTGCCCCACCACCGACCGCGCGAGCGTGACGAACGGATCGCCGCCGTTGATGAGGTGCACCGGCCCGAACTTCGGGATCAGCTTCTTGAGGATGCGATCGCGCTTGACGAGGTCTGCGCACGCGCCGTCCCAGTACGGCGGCCGTGTGACAGCCGGAGTCATGCCGCTGATCTGCACCGGGACGGCCGCTTCCGTCGACGAACCCGCGCGCGTCTTGCGCACGATCTCGCCGTCCCGTGCGAACTCTTGAACCTCTGCAGCCCCTGCCGAACCATTGGGTTTGCCCGCTTTCCGTTTTGACGGGCGAGCCGGCTTCGCCGCATGACCGGCGCTGCCATTGAGCAAACGTTTGGCGGCTGCTTTTTTTGCCGCAGCACTTTTTAGGGGAAGCACCTGACCGCCGTCGTCCGGCGATGCCTTCGACACGCCCGCCTTGCGCGCGCGTGCCGTCTTTACTGCTGCCGCGGATTTTTGCGGCGCCGCCGTTTTAGCCGGCGCCTTCCTGGCCGTTGCCATCTTGCCTCCTGCCTGGCGAGTCGATCAGAGGGATTTCCGATGCGCGCTCATACGCGGCGCCACTCGGTCAACCCGCCCGGTTTGTCTTCAAGCGCAATTCCGGCTTCGAGCAATTCATTGCGAATCCGGTCTGCTTCGGCATAGTTCTTCCCTTGCTTCGCAGCGACGCGCGCAGCGATCTGCGCTTCGATCGCGGCGACATCGAGCGACGCTTCGTTCGCGCTGCCACCCGCCTGCTGCAAGAACACGCGCGGATCGCGGCCGAGCAGGCCGACGACCTGCGCAAGCCCCTTGAGCTGACGCGCAAGCGCAGCGTCGCGCGTGCGATTCACCTCACCCGCCAATTCGAACAGCACCGCCACCGCGACCGGCGTATTGAAGTCGTCGTTCATCGCCGCGCGGAATCGCGTCGCATGCGCTTCGTTCCAGTCGAGCGCCAGGCCGTCGGGGCTTGCCTCTTTCAACGCGACATACAAGCGCGTAAGCGCCGCGCGCGCGTCGTCGAGGTGCACATCGCTATAGTTGAGCGGCGAACGATAATGCGCACGCGCAATGAAGAAACGCACGACTTCCGCATCATATTTCGCGAGCACGTCACGGATCGTGAAGAAGTTGCCGAGCGATTTCGACATCTTTTCATTGTCGATCTGAACGAAGCCGTTGTGCATCCAATAACTGACGAAGGTTTGATTTGTCGCGCCTTCGCTTTGCGCGATTTCATTCTCGTGGTGCGGAAACTGCAGGTCCTGGCCGCCGCCGTGCAAGTCGAAGTGTTCGCCAAGCAGCGTGCAGCTCATCGCCGAGCATTCGATATGCCACCCAGGACGGCCGCGCCCGTACGGCGATTCCCAGATCGTATCGGCCGGCTCGTCGGGCTTCGCGCTTTTCCACAGCACGAAATCGAGCGGATCTTCCTTGGCGTCGTTCGCCGCCACTCGCTCGCCCGCGCGCAAATCTTCGAGCGACTTGCCCGACAGCTTGCCGTAGTTCGCGAACTTGCGCACTGCGTAATTGACATCGCCGTCTTTGGCTCGATACGCATAACCATTTGCTTCGAGCCGCTCGATCATGCCAAGCATCTGCGGGATGAAATCGGTTGCACGCGGCTCGATGTCGGGACGCTCGATGCCAAGCGCGTCCGCGTCTTCGTGCATCGCCGCGATGAAGCGGTCTGTCAGCGCCTTGATCGTCTCGCCGTTCTCGACGGCGCGGCGAATGATCTTATCGTCGACATCGGTGATGTTGCGCACGTAAGTGACTTGATAGCCGAGGGTGCGCAGCCACCGCTGCACGATGTCGAACACGACCATCACGCGCGCGTGGCCGACGTGGCAATAGTCGTACACCGTCATCCCGCAGACGTACATCCGCACCTCGCCCGCGCGGCGCGGAACGAATAGTTGCTTGTCACGCGCGAGCGTGTTGTAGATGCGCAGAGATTCCATAGAGACGATGCGTGGGCCGAGAGATATCCGCACTTGACGCCGCACGCCGCGCATTCGACACACATGACGAATGCGGTGCATGTGACAGAACCGGTGCGCGAACGTGAACGCTTGAAACTGCGATCAAGCTGCGATCGAGGCGGAGACGACCACGAGTGGCGATAGACAGTCTGCTGTTCGAGGAAACTAGCAGACGTTTTGTTAGAATGGGTCGGAGTATAACATCCCGACTTGAGCCTATGAAACCTTCCAGCGGCCGCGCGCCCCGCGCTGCGACCCTCGCCGCGGCCATGCTGTGCGGCGTTGTACTGACCGCGCTGCCGGGCGTCGCCGCCCACGCACAACAAGTGTCGACGGCGGTCGCCGACGGCACGCCGCAGATCGACGCGTCGATCGCCAGCCAGAACTGGAACGCGGCGCTTTCCCAACTCGACGCACGCATCAAGACGAACCCGCGCGACGCCCAGGCGAAGTTCAAGCGCGGCGCCGTGCTCGCCCATCTGAATCGCGACGACGAAGCGATCCAGCAATTCGTCGAGCTGACGCAGACCTATCCGGAGCTGCCCGAGCCCTACAACAACCTGGCTGCGCTCTACGCAAAAGAAGGCCGCTACGACGAGGCGCGCGCCGCGCTCGAAACCGCTGTCAAGACCAACCCGAGCTACGGCCTCGCGTACGAAAATCTGGGCGACCTGTACCTGCGGCTTGCAGCAGAGTCTTACAAGCGCGCTCAGTCGCTCGGTCATGCAAGCGGCGCGACCGCGCAGCGCCTTGCCGACCTCCAGAAAGTGATCTCGCCGCCCGCCTCGAGCAAGAAGACCGCGAAAGCGGCCGTGCCGGCTTCGGCTCCCATGCCGAATTTCCCGGTCATCTCCTTGCCGACGTTCCAGTACGGCGCCGGCTCGAACGGTTCGCTGGCCATGCCTCCGTACGTCGCGCCGTCGCAGTAAGCGGTGCACGCGGCTCCCCTTTTCTCCACTCCGAGGAATTTCATGAAAAGTTTGTTGTTGGCGCTCGGCAGCGCCGCTTTGATCGCGAACGCCCCCGCCTTTGCGCAAACGGCCGCCCCCGCCGCGCACCCCACCGTACTCATCAAGACGACGGACGGCGACATCCGCGTCGAGCTGTACCCCGAGAAAGCGCCGAAGACGGTCGCCAACTTCCTCGACTACGTGAAATCCGGGCAATACAGCGGCACGATCTTCCACCGCGTGATTCCGGGCTTCATGATCCAGGGTGGCGGCTTCACGGCGAGCTACGTCGAGAAGCCGACGCGCGCGCCGATTCCGCTCGAAAGCAAGAATGGCCTGAAGAACGCGGTCGGTACGATCGCGATGGCGCGCACGAGCGACCCGAATTCGGCCACTGCGCAGTTCTTCATCAATACCGTCGACAACGCCGGCCTCGACTATCCGAATCCGGACGGCAACGGCTACGCGGTGTTCGGCAAGGTGGTCTCCGGCATGGATGTCGTCAAGAAGATCGAAGGCACGCCGACCACGACGCGCGGCCCGATGGCCGACGTTCCGCAAACCCCGATCGTGATCGAATCGGCCAGCGTCGTTTCGAAATAAATCACGCGTAGACGACAATTCGCGCAATCGGCGGGAACGCGCTAACTTAGTGAAATATGGCGTAGTTCGCGCGGCCCCGCCCGCTCCCTCCCTCTACTCAAGGATCGCATCATGGTCGAACTCCATACGAACCACGGCATCATCAAGCTCGAACTGGACGCTGAAAAAGCGCCGAAATCGGTCGAGAACTTCCTGAACTATGTGAAAGCCGGCCACTACGACAACACGGTGTTTCACCGCGTGATCGACGGCTTCATGATTCAAGGCGGCGGCTTCGAGCCGGGCATGAAGCAAAAGGCGACCGAAGCGCCGATCGACAACGAAGCCAACAACGGTCTGAAGAACGTGAAGGGCTCGATTGCCATGGCGCGCACCAACGACCCGCATTCGGCTACGGCGCAATTCTTCATCAATGTGAACGACAACGACTTCCTGAACCACTCGTCGCCGACGCCGCAAGGCTGGGGCTACGCGGTGTTCGGCAAGGTTGTCGATGGGCTCGACGTCGTCGAAAAGATCAAGAAGGTGAAAACGGGCTCGAAGGGCTTCCACCAGGACGTGCCCGTTGACGATGTCGTGATCGAAAAGGCCGTTATCGTCGACTGAGATTGAGCACCACTCTCGTACGGGAGAAAAGCGTTGCTGGGCGGCAGGATACGCCACACAGCGTCGCGGCGGGCGTGCCGGGCGAAGTCGGTCACACCCGCCCGCACGCGCCGCGCCCGCTCCTCTTTATCTCCGATCTGCACTTAAGCGAGGCGATCCCGCGCACGGTCGCCGCGTTCGAGCACTTCGTGCGCGTAACGGCTGACAACGCCGATTCTGTCTTCATTCTCGGCGATCTGTTCGAATATTGGATCGGCGACGACATGCTCGCCGCCGATCCTTTCGCGGCAAGCATGGCGGCGCTGATGCACACGCTGTCCGAGCGCGGCGTCGCGCTCTACATCATGCATGGCAATCGCGATTTTCTGCTTGGCAAGCGCTTTATGAAAGCAGCCGGTGCGATCTGGCTGCCCGATCCGTTCGTGATGACCGCGTTCGGCGCGCGCATCGTGCTCGCACACGGCGACGCGCTTTGCACCTCGGACCGGAAATATCAGACGTTTCGCCGCTTCGCACGCAGCCGCGCCGCGCAGTTGCTCTTTCTCGCGTGGCCATTCAAATGGCGGCGCGCGCTCGCCGAACGGATGCGCAGCGCGAGCGAGGACGGCCGCACGAGGCCGGTTTCGCCGCTCTACGACGTCACGAGTGAAGGGGTGGAAATGCTCTTCAAGGCAAGCGGAACGACGACCATGATTCACGGCCACACGCACCGGCCCGCACGCCACCAGGAGCATGGAGGCACGCGCTGGGTCCTGCCCGACTGGGATCTCGACCACGGTAAGCGGCGCGGCGGCTACCTTCGAATCGACGCCGAAGGCATTCGAGCGTTTCCGCTCGACTGACTCAGGTCACTGCTCGACCGTTTTTCCTTCGATCGCCGCGGACAGGCGCCGCAAATCCATCAGCGCCGCGTCCGCGCCCTGCAAGGCCTCGAGACGCGCGCCGAGCCGTTCGAGCGCGGCGACGATTTCGTCGACCCGCTGCGCCTCCTTCGCCGCGTGATCGATCAGGCCGTGCAAAGCCAGCGACACAGGATCGTCCGCATTCGGCGTGATGCCGTACGCGCAGAACGCGGCGCTCTGTGGCGCGCGCTTGGTATCAGCGGGCATCACGACGCGCGCCGGATTGCCGACCGCCGTGCCACCTGCCGGCACCGGCTTCACGACGACCGCGTTCGAGCCGATTTTCGCTTCGGCGCCGATCGTGAAGCCGCCCAGAACTTTGGCGCCGGCGCCGACGATCACACCGCGCTCGAGCGTCGGATGACGCTTGGCGCCGCGCGTGAGCGACGTGCCGCCGAGCGTCACGCCTTGGTAGATCGTGCAGTCGTCACCGACTTCCGCCGTCTCGCCGATCACGACGCCCATTCCGTGATCGATGAACACGCGCCGGCCGATCGTCGCGCCGGGGTGGATCTCGATGCCGGTCAGGAAACGCGCGACCTGCGAAACGAAGCGTGCGAGCCAGCGGCGCTTACCGAGCCAGCATGCGTGTGCAAGGCGATGCAGCACCAGGGCGTGCAACCCCGGATAACACGTGAGCACTTCCCAGGCGCTGCGAGCGGCGGGATCGCGCTCGCGGATCGTGGCAATGTCTTCGCGAAGTCTCGTGAACATGATCGTGATCGTTGGGTGAAACGGTCGCAGGGTCGTGGCAAGCGACGGCGAAAGCACGGTATAGCAGATCTGCGGATTTGCTTATGACGAATGGGCCGATTGTAGGGCGAAGCCGCCGGATGTGCTGGACACCCGTTATCGCCACAATCCACGCGAGGGTATTCGTCGTAGCTCAAAGTCTGACGACGTGACGACCGTCGCACCCCGATTGCGCGCCACGCGCTCCATCCGGCGCCCCAAGCCCTCGCTCGCACTCGAGGTCATTTTCCCGGGTCGTGCGTCTTGAGCAAGATGTGCTTGGCAATGCCGCGCACGATATTCACCTCCTCGCGCTCGAGCCCCGAGCGCGCGAAAAGCCGCCGCAATCTAGACATCAGCTTTTTCGGATTCGCGGGATCGAGAAACTCCAGCGCGATCAGCGCGTTCTCCAAATGGACGTACATGCGCTCGATCTCGTCGCTCGACGCGCGCGGCTCGCCGGCATCGGCCGAGGCCGAGGACGAGGCTGAAGCGTCGCTGCTCGCTTCGCCCAGATACGCCATGCGAAGCTCGTAACACAAGACCTGAACGGCCTGCGCGAGATTGAGCGAGCTATAGGCTGGATTGGCCGGAATATGCGCAAGCGCGCTGCAACGCTCGACATCCTCATTCGAAAGACCGGTGCGCTCGTTGCCGAACACGAGCGCGATGTCGCCGCTCGCGGCCTGCAGGTAGGCCTCCTTCGCAGCCACGCGCGGCGCGAGTTGCGGTGGCCCGTACTCCCGCATCCGCGCGGTGAGCGCGATCGACCAATGGACGCCGGTCAGCGCATCGGCGAGCGTAGGTACGACGTGAGCCGACGCGAGCACATCGTCGGCGCCGCTTGCCATCGCAATCGCTTCGGGATCGCTCTGCACGTGCGCCACGCGCGGCGCGACGAGCACCAGGCGCGAAAAGCCCATCGTTTTGAGCGCACGCGCCGCGGCGCCGACGTTGCCGGGGTGACTTGGCTCGACTAGCACGAAGCGCGTCGACGTAAAGCCGCCGCGCGGCTCGTGATGCGGTGTGTTTGGATGATTCAAGATGACGTGATGAAAACCGTGAAAAGCAGCCGGCGGCAGGCTTGCCGGACGAAGCCGTCAGATGTGCCGATGAAGTGAGTATGGTATCGCCAACCTCGGACGAACCCAATCTGCCGTTCGGCCTGGGCCATTCGGCCAGGTTGTGCGCGCTGCACCGACGGCCTCAGACTATCGCCATCGAGTCGAATCGAGCGAGGCCCGGTGCGTTTAGCCCCCGGCGTAGTGCCGGAAAATGCCCGACTCAGGTAAAATCACGCCATTCGCGCGCGCCGCACGCTTTCACCCATTGCCAAGCAGCCCGCGCCCCGCTCTTCTTCAATTCGTCTCCGTCGACGGAATTCGTGCCCGGTCACGCGTTCCGGCCGGTTTAGCTCATTACCGGGCAGCGCTCGCGCCCTCCCGGCACAAGGAACCAGGCTCATGCATCCCATGCTCAACATTGCCGTCAAGGCCGCCCGCCGCGCCGGACAGATCATCAACCGCGCATCGCTCGATCTCGATCTGGTCCAGGTCAGCAAGAAACAGCACAACGATTTCGTCACGGAGGTCGACAAGGCATCGGAAGCGGCCATCATCGAGACGCTGAAGACCGCCTACCCCGACCACGCCATCCTCGCCGAAGAATCCGGCCGCTCGGAGAACGAATCCGAGTACGAGTGGATCATCGACCCGCTCGACGGCACGACCAACTTCATTCACGGCTTCCAGTACTACTGCGTTTCGATCGCGCTCGCGCACAAGGGTATCGTCACGCAGGCCGTCGTCTATGACCCGACTCGCAACGATCTCTTCACGGCATCGCGCGGCCGTGGCGCCTACCTGAACGATCGGCGCATCCGCGTCGGCCGGCGCGACCGGCTTGCCGACTCGCTGATCGGCACGGGTTTCCCGTTCCGTGAAAAGGACGGCCTCGAAGCGTACTGCCGCCTGTTCGCCGAAATGACCCACGCCTGCACGGGCCTGCGCCGTCCGGGCGCCGCGGCGCTCGATCTCGCCAACGTCGCCGCCGGCCGCATGGACGGATTCTTCGAGCAAGGCATCAGCGCTTGGGACATGGCCGCCGGCAGCCTGCTGATCACGGAAGCCGGCGGCCTCGTCGGCAACTACACGGGCGACTCCGATTTCCTGCATCTCGGTGAAATCGTCGCCGCGAACCCGAAGGTGTACGCGCAAATGGTGCCGATCCTGAGCCCCTACAGCCGCACCCGGCAAGCGGCCTGACGCGAGGCAACGAAAGCGGCTGCGGCCGCTTTTTTGTTTGCAAGAACCGTATGCAAGTCATAGCGCTCGCGCCAGCCATTGCTCGCCGTCGCGGCGAGCGTGTCGGCGCACTTCGCGCACGCTTCGATTTCGATGATTGCCGCAGCGGCCAGCGCCGCGGTGGCGGACCGCATTTGCTCTGCGCTTCATGAAGAAAGGCTTCTATACGATTATCGCGGCTCAATTCGTGTCGTCGCTCGCCGACAACGCGTTGCTGATCGCCGCGATCGCGCTGCTCAGCGTGATGCAGTCCGCCGCTTGGGTTACGCCGATGCTGCAGATCTTTTTTACGATCTCGTACGTCGTGCTCGCGCCTTTTGTCGGCGCCTTTGCGGACGCGCTGCAAAAACGTCACGTCATGTTCGTGTCGAACGCGCTGAAAGCGTGCGGCTGCCTGATGATGATCGCAGGCGTTCATCCGATGATCGCGTATGGCGTGGTGGGGTTCGGCGCGGCAGCCTATTCGCCCGCCAAATACGGGATTCTCACCGAGCTGCTGCCACCCGAGCGGCTGATCGCAGCCAACGCGTGGCTCGAATCGGCCACCGTGCTCTCGACGATCATCGGCACCATGATGGGCGGCGCGCTGATCAGCCCGCTCGCCGAGCGCTTCGTCGCGCACACGCACTGGCCGTTCGTGCATTCGGCGGCCGACCTCGCGATGGCCGCCGTCATGCTGACTTATTTGGTGGCGGCGCTCATCAACATCGACATTCCCGACACCGGCGCCCGCTACGCCAACCGCTTGCGCGAACCCGGCAAGCTCGTCGGCGATTTCGTGCACTGCTTCAACGTGCTGTGGCTCGACAAGCTCGCGCAGATCGCGCTGTGGGTCACGACGCTGATGTGGGGCGCGGCGGTCACGCTGCAATTGCTCGTCCTCAAGTGGGCCGCGTCGAACCTGGGGTTGTCGTTGTCGAAGGCCGCCGTGATGCAGGGCGTGACGGGCATCGGCATCGCGGTCGGCGCGGCGGCCGCCGCAGCCTGGATTCCGCTCGTGCGCTCGCTGAAGGTCCTGCCGGTAGGGATCGCCGCGGGCCTCGTCGCGGTAGCGATGGCGTTCTACAGCAAAGGCCTCTTCCCTGCCGGCTCGGGCTTGAGGGTCGGCACCCTCTTCGCGCCGTTCTATATCGTATTCGCGTATCCGCTGATGATCGGCCTCGGCGGCCTGGCGGGGTTCTTCATCGTGCCGATGAACGCGCTCTTGCAGCATCGCGGAGCGACTCTGCTTTCGGCGGGCCATTCGATCGCGGTGCAGAACTTCAACCAGAATCTCGCCGTCCTGCTGATGCTTGGCGCCTACGCGCTGCTCTTGACCGCAAAGGTGCCGCCCCAATGGATCATCGTCATCTTCGGCAGCTTCATCTGCTTGATGATCTGGCTCGCGCAGCGCAAGAGCGCGGCGAACGCGCGCAAGGTGGATCTGCGCGCGCTCATCGAGGAATGAGTGACAGGGCGAGACGTCGCAGCCCGGTTGCGGACTTCCTGGCGCGACTGGCGATACGTTCACGTTAGCCGTTCGGCCAGGGCTCGTGCACACACCTGCCCGGGTTAAACTCTCGGCCTATATAGGCAAGACAAGACAAACACGATGGGCAATCCAATTGAAGCGGCGGGCGCTGCAAGCGCCGCCAGCGACTTCGCGCAGCATACCCCGATGATGCAGCAGTATCTCCGCATTAAATCGGAGCATCCCGGCACGCTCGTCTTTTATCGAATGGGCGACTTCTACGAGCTCTTCTTCGAAGATGCGGAAAAAGCCGCTCGTCTGCTCGACCTGACACTCACGCAGCGCGGCGCGTCCGGGGGCAATCCGATCAAAATGGCGGGCGTGCCGCATCACGCCGTCGAGCAATACCTCGCGAAACTCGTGAAGCTCGGCGAATCGGTCGCGATTTGCGAGCAAATCGGCGATCCGGCGACCTCCAAGGGCCCGGTCGAACGCAAGGTCGTCCGCGTCGTCACGCCGGGCACGCTCACCGACGCGGCGTTGCTCTCCGACAAGAGCGACGTCTATCTGCTCGCGCTCTCTCCGGGTCACAATAAGCGCGGCGTCGTGACCAACGTGGGCCTCGCATGGCTCAACCTCGCAAGCGGCGCGCTGCGCCTTGCCGAAGTCGCGCCCGATCAAGTCGATGCCGCGCTCGAACGCATTCGCCCGGCCGAAATCCTCGTGGCCGACACGCCCACGAACCCCACTCCGGCCAGCCTGGCCGGCGCGCTGACGCGGGTGCCCGTCTGGCATTTCGACGTGGCGTCGGGTACGCAGCGCCTGTGCGACCAAATGGGTGTCGCGGGGCTCGACGGCTTCGGCGCGCAAACGCTGACGAGCGCGTGCGGCGCGGCTGGTGCGCTGCTGCTCTACGCGTCGGCGACGCAGGGCCAGCAATTGCGCCACGTGCGCAGCCTCAAGGTCGAGTACGAGTCGGAATACATCGGTCTCGATCCGGCTACGCGCCGCAATCTCGAACTGACGGAAACGCTGCGCGGCACCGAATCGCCGACGCTTTATTCGCTGCTCGATACCTGCAGTACGGCGATGGGCAGCCGCTTGCTGCGTCATTGGCTGCACCACCCACCGCGCGACGCATTGGTCGCTCAAACGCGCCAGCAGGCGATCGGCGCGCTGCTCGACGCACCCGCCGACGCCAGCCTCGATACGTTGCGTAGCACGCTGCGCCAGATCGCGGACGTCGAGCGGATTACGGGGCGCCTTGCGCTGCTGTCGGCGCGTCCGCGCGACCTTTCGAGCCTGCGCGACACGTTCGCCTCCCTGCCGGCGCTGCGCGCGAAGCTGGCGAGCATCGTCGCGAACGCATCCGCCCTGGCGCGCATCGACGCCGAGCTCGAACCGCCGGCGGGCTGCGTCGAATTGTTGACGCGCGCAGTCGCCGCCGAACCAGCGGCCATGGTTCGCGACGGCGGCGTGATCGCGCGAGGCTACGATGCGGATCTCGACGAATTGCGCGATATTTCGGAGAACTGCGGACAATTCCTGATCGACCTCGAGACTCGCGAACGCACCCGCACCGGCATTGCGAATCTGCGTGTCGAGTACAACAAGGTCCACGGGTTCTACATCGAAGTCACGCGCGGCCAAACCGACAAGGTGCCGGACGATTACCGCCGCCGCCAGACGCTCAAGAACGCCGAGCGCTATATCACGCCGGAGCTGAAGACCTTCGAAGACAAGGCGCTCTCAGCCCAGGAACGTGCGCTCGCCCGCGAACGCGCGCTCTTCGACGCGCTGCTGCAATCGCTCTTGCCCTACATCGCGGATTGCCAGCGCGTCGCCGCGGCGCTTGCCGAGCTCGACCTGCTCGCTGCGCTCGCCGAGCGAGCCCGCGCGCTCGATTGGGTCGCACCGGAATTCTCGGCGGACGTCGGCATCGATATCGAGCAAGGACGCCACCCTGTCGTCGAGGCCCAAGTCGAGCAGTTCATCGCGAACGACTGCCGCCTCTTCGCCGATCGCAAGCTGTTGCTGATCACCGGCCCCAACATGGGCGGTAAGTCGACGTTCATGCGCCAGACCGCGCTGATCGCACTGTTGGCCTACGCCGGCAGCTACGTGCCCGCGCGGCGCACCCGCTTCGGTCCGATCGACCGCATCTTCACGCGCATCGGCGCCGCCGACGACTTGGCGGGCGGCCGCTCGACCTTCATGGTCGAAATGACGGAAGCCGCGGCGATCCTGAACGACGCGACCCCGCAGAGTCTCGTGCTGATGGACGAGATCGGCCGGGGCACGTCGACGTTCGACGGTCTCGCCCTCGCGTGGGCCATCGCGCGCCACCTGCTTTCGCACAACGCCTGCTACACGCTCTTCGCCACGCACTACTTCGAACTGACGCAGTTGCCGGCGGAATTCGCGCACGCGGCGAACGTCCACTTGTCCGCCGTCGAACACGGGCATGGGATCGTTTTCCTGCATGCCGTCAACGAAGGCCCTGCGAGCCAAAGCTACGGCTTGCAGGTCGCGCAGTTGGCGGGCGTTCCGTCGCCCGTGATTCGCGCCGCGCGCAAACACCTCGCGTACCTCGAGCAACAGTCGGTCGGGCACGCGACACCGCAACTCGATTTGTTCGCCGAACCGGCCTACTTGGAAGATGCACCGGACGATGCCGAGGACGACCCGCCCGCGACGCAGGCACACCCCGCGCTCGAAAAGCTGCGGTCGATCGATCCGAACGATCTGAAGCCGCGTGACGCGCTCGATCTGCTTTACGAACTGCACGATCTCGCGAGCACCGCGCGGGATGCGCAGCGCTAAGCGCCGCATGCGGGCCCGAGACCGGCACCGACGCGCCGCCGCAACATCGGGCGCGGTGGCGTTCGCCATCGCGCTCGCGTGCTGCCTGACGCCGGTTCGGCAAGCCAACGCCGCCGCACCGCGCTACACGTTCGCCGTCATCGGCAGCACGTTGCAAGACGCCGCCGATGAAGCGCCGACCCAGCGTCTTCTGGGAGCGATCGGGCTCGAGAAGCAAATGTCGTTCGTCGTCTATGACGGCAACCTCAAAGGCGCGACGGAAGCATGCCGCGACGCGCTCTATGAGCAGCGCCAGCAAGTGCTCGAAACGTCGCGGGCGCCGCTTTTCTTCATCCCGGGCGGGCACGACTGGGTTGCCTGCGCTCAGCCACAGCTGGGCGGCTACGACGCAGTCGAACGGCTCGATTTTGTGCGGCAGACGTTGCTTTCCGATTCGGCATCGATGGGTCAGAACTCGCTTACGCTCACTCGCGAAAGCGAAGTCGCACGCTTTCGGCCCTACCGCGAAAACATCCGCTGGCAGATCGGCGATACGGTGTTCATCGGCCTGAACGTGCCCGGCGAAAACAACCACTACTCGAGTGCGGGCGGCCGTAACGGAGAATTTGAAGATCGCGCTGTCGCGACGTCGTTCTGGCTTGAGCACGCGGCCGAATATGCAAAGCGCCGCGACGCACGCGCCGTGGTCGTCTTTGTCAAAGGCGACCCCGATCTCAAGCAGTACGAACATCCCGAGCGCTTCCCCTGGCTGCGATTCGGCCGTGCGCGGCCGCGCGACGGCTATCTGGAATTCAAGCGCAGTCTCGTGAAAATGGCGGAAACGTTTCGCGGGCCGGTGCTGCTCATCCACTACGACGACCGACGTCTCGCAAACGGCTTTCTGATCGATCAGCCGCTTCGCAACGATAAAGGCGGCCGCGTCATGAATCTGACGCGCATCGCGATTTCTCCTCGCGAACGTTTAACGCAATGGATTCAGATCGATGCGGACTTCGGCAAGCAGCCGCCGTTCAGAGTCAGCGTGAGGAATGTGCCGAAAAATCTGCCGGCGCTTACCGCGCCGCAAACAGTGCCGAGCGAGGAGCCGGCTGTGCCGCCGGTGCCCGAGGCGTCAGGATTGATGCCGGCGGTGCCCATGCAAGAGCCGCCGATCCTGCAGGACAATTATCAAAGCGCGCCGCCTAACCTGACGGCGCCCTCTCAACCTTCGCAAGCTTCGGCGCCCGAGAGCGCCGAGCCAGCAAGTTCCTCAGTGCAGCGTGGGCCGTGAATCGCCGGCTTCTTCGTCGTCATCTTCATCGATGACTTCGAGGCCATCGGCGCCGTGCGCGTGCTCGTGGTCGATCTCGTCCTGCGTCGCTTCGCGCACTTCCTTGACGGTCAGCGCAAAACGCAGCGCCATGCCGGCGAGCGGGTGGTTGCCGTCGAGCACGACTTTATCTTCGGCGACATCGGTGACGGTGTAGATCAGCGAATCGACATCCTCGTCGCCCTCTTCCGGCGTGCCCTCGAACTGCATGCCGACTTCGAGCGGTTCGGGGAAACGGTTACGCGGCTCGATCTTCACAAGGTCAGGGTCGTACTCGCCGAAGGCGTCTTGCGGCTCGAGCTGAATCTGGGTCTGGAAACCGGGCTCGCGACCGTCGAGTTCTTCCTCGATCTTGGGGAACGTGCCATCATAGCCGCCGTGCAGATAGACCATTGGCTCGTCGCTCTCCTCAATCAGATTGCCCTGCGCATCCGACAGCTTGTAGGCGACCGATACGACGGTGTTCTTTGCGATTTTCATTCGATTCTCCAAAATACATTTCCTATTATACGATGCCCAAGCGGCCCCTAGACCACTCGGCCGGCACTGCGTCGGCCACCGCCAAAGCGACCGTTTCGCCCCCGCTGCCCGAAGTGCCTACGCCTTTGCTGGGCAATCTTACGCCGTCGCAATTCATGCGCCGCTACTGGCAGAAAAAGCCGCTCTTGATCCGCCGGGCCGTCCCGGATATCGCGCCGCCGCTCGCGCGCGACGAACTGTTCGAACTCGCCGACAGCGACGATGCCGAGTCCCGGCTGATCACCCATTTCCGCGGTGGCTGGCAGCTCAAGCACGGGCCTTTCGCACCGGACGAACTGCCGTCGGCGAAGCGTCGTGAATGGACGCTCCTGGTCCAAGGCGTCAACCTGCATGACGATCGCGCACGCGCGCTGCTCGACCGCTTTCGCTTCGTTCCCGATGCCCGTCTCGACGATCTGATGATCTCCTATGCGACCGACGGCGGCGGCGTCGGTCCGCACTTCGACTCCTACGACGTTTTCCTGTTGCAAGTGCATGGCAAGCGGCGCTGGCGTATCGGTGCGCAAAAGGACCTGACGTTGAAACCGGGACTGCCGTTGAAAGTTTTACAGCATTTCGAGCCCGACGAAGAATGGCTGCTCGAGCCCGGCGACATGCTGTACCTGCCCCCGCACATCGCCCACGACGGCGTCGCCGAAGGCGAATGCATGACCTGCTCGATCGGCTTTCGAGCGCCTTCCACAAGCGAGCTGACCGGCCAGTTCCTCTACCATCTCGCCGAGCGTGGCGAGGCCCTGAACGGATCACTTCGAGACGAACGCTATCGCGATCCGCAACAACCGGCGGTGTCGAATCCGGGACAATTGCCGCAAGCGCTCGTCGACCAGGTTGGCGCGATCCTTGCAAAGATCAAATGGACCGAGCGTGACATCGCGTCGTTTTTAGGCAGCTACTTGAGCGAGCCGAAAGCGAATGTCGTATTCGATGCGCCGCGCCGCCCATTGAACGAAGCCGCGTTCATTCGCAACGTCTCTCGCTCGGGTATCCGGCTCGATAGAAAAACTGTGTTGCTGTATGGACCCCGTTCGTACTTCATCAATGGGGAAGAAGACCGGCTTTTGCGCGGCCAAAAATGGCTAGCGGAATTGGCTGATACACGGCGCCTGGGAGCGAAACGCTTTGTAACACTCTCGGCAGAGGGGGCGGTGACAGCATTGCTGCACGAATGGTATTGTGCGGGCTGGGTACAAGTGGGCGAATTCGCGTAAAGTAGCCTGCCTGTTGTTCCGAAACACAATATTTTGTATTAGAAAGACAACGTATTGACCCTGGTTTGCTGACGGTCGGTACGAAAGTGCATATAATTTCCGCCCAAGCCGTAGGGAAGATTCACGCTCTGAAGTGCATCCCACCATCGGCCCAGGTTGGTGTTGGAGCACATTACCGGTATTATTTCGCGCTGTTGCTTACCTTTAACCATAAAAGGACGTGATCATGAAGAAATCCCTCCTCGTAGCATCCCTGCTGGCAGCTGTGGCCCTGGCCGCTTGCAACAAGAGCAGCGACCAATCGGCTGCCCCGGCCGCTAGCGACACGTCGGCTGCTTCGGCACCGGCAGCTGCTGCTTCGGACACGGGCGCTGCTTCGGGTGCTGCTGCTGCGAGCGACACCGGCGCCGCTGCTTCGGCTCCGGCAGCTGCTGCATCGGACGCTGGCGCTTCGGCTGCTGCTCCTGCTTCGGGCGCAAGCCAGTAAGCTTGCCGCTGATGTGGCAAAGAAAAAACCGGCCTTCGGGCCGGTTTTTTCATGCCTGCAAGATTGATGAGCGCTGCGCTACGACGTGGTGTCCAGCCGGACGATTAGCAACGCCGAAAGCAACACAGAATTACAGACTTAACCAGCCAAATCCATCGATCTGCGAAGCGACCACCACCTCAGTCGCCGCCGCCCCCAGCACACGGGCCATTGCCGCTTGGGCGAGCTCAGGAAGGTTGTTTTGCTGGCTCAAATGCGCCGCCACAAGGTGCTTGAGACGCGCTCGATCCAACGAAGCCAGAATGTCCGCAGCGGCGTCGTTGTTAAGGTGTCCGTGATTGCCGCCGATACGCGCTTTCAACGATTGCGGATAGCGGCTTTGGGCCAGCATCGTCGTGTCGTGGTTGCATTCAAGCACGAGACCGTCACAACCGCTTAGTACAGCGCTGATATGCGGTGTCGACGTGCCGACGTCGGTCAGCACGCCCAAGCGGCACGCGCCATCCGAAAACACGAATTGCAGCGGCTCGCGCGCGTCGTGGGGCACCGTATAAGGCAGGACTTCGACATCACCGATGGCGACAGTTTCATCGCCCCATAGCACGTGCAAATCGACGTCGGCGTCATCGGCCCCGACCGCTCGCGCCGTGCCCCAACTCATGTAAAGCGGTATCGACCACTTACGCGCGAGCGTCAACGCGCTGCCGATGTGATCGCTGTGCTCGTGTGTGATCAGAATGGCGTCGAGTTGCTCGACGCCCATTTCGAGCCTGAAAAGGCGTCGCTCGACTTCCTTCGCGGAGAAACCGCAGTCGAGCATCACGCGAGTCGTCGTGGCTCCGTTCGAAGCCTCGACGACAAGGGCATTGCCCTCGCTGCCGCTGCCGAGGCTCGCAAAACGCATCGCGCTTAATTCAGTTCCGCGTGCAGCAACGAAACGATTTTTTGCGCGTCCGACGACGTGTCGACTTGCCCGTTCGCATCGACCACCGCCACTTGCGTGACACCGTCGCTCTTGGAACGCACGTTGATGAGGAATTCATGACCCGGCTTCTGCGCGCTCGGACCGCTGTAGAACAGCTTGCCGAAGAAGCCTTCGCGCTTCAGTTCCTGCATCGAATCGGCGTAACGCACGTAATAGAGACCCTTCGCGCGATCGCGATTGTCGACCGTGAAGTTGGTGCGATCGAGTGCAAGGCCAACGCGCAGCCACGCGCTGTCGAACGGCTCGGTCAGGTCCAGCGTGGTTGCACCCGCGTTCATGTCGACTTGTGCCGTCGCGCCGGACGGACGCGCATCGGCCAGCAACTGCTTGGACTGCGCTTCGGTCAGGCCGAACTTCTGCATCAGCTTATCGAGGAACACCGCTTCGAGCACCGGATTGCGCGGCCGTTCAACCCAGCGCGAGGAATCCTTGTCCTGCCCGGTCAGCACTTCTTCCATGGCGCTGTGCGTGATCGAAATGTCGGTCATGCCACCGGGACCGCGCTCGACCAGCGTACGGAAGCTGTCACGCGTGCCCGACGAATACGCGAAATCGATGACTTTGCCGATCGTGCGGCGGAACCAGTCATCAGGAATGTTCGCGCGGTTCTCAGCCCAGTCCGTGGTCATGATGCCGGTGGCCGGGGCGTCGGTCTTCAGCGAGAAGCCGTTGTCCTTCCAGAACTCTTGCAGGATCGGCCAAAGCTGATCGGGCGAGCGTCCGTCGACGACGAGCCAGCGACGGTCGCCATCACGCTCGACGTGCATCCCGTACGGATCTTGCGCGGTAGGCACGCCTTCAACAGTGTTGCCGGCCGCGGTCTTCGAGAGGGTCGGCGCGCCGCCCAGCGGAGCGGTGACCGGCGGCGCGGTGAATTGCTGATTCATCGCGGTCGGGTTCAAGTCGCTTGGCACCGTCAGCGGCGGCGCGGAACCCGTGGCCTTGTAGTTGACGCGATCGGACGCGAACCAGTCGTTCAACGATTCACAGCCGGCGAGCGTGCAAAGCGCAAGCGCCAGCACCGCCATGCGGGTGGCGTTAGTAGGGAAAGCGGAACGTTTCATGAGGTCCTTCGTGATACTGGAACGCGTTGCCTGCAACGGTGCCGGGTACGTGAGTCGAGAGTCGACGTGTTAAAGGAATGCCGGCTAGCGGCGCTCGACGGGCTGCAGCGCTCAGCCCAAAAGACCCGCTTCGCGCAATGCCGCGCGCACCACGTCGTGATAGCGCGCATCGAGCGGAGTCAGCGGCAGGCGGATGCCGCCCTGCATCATGCCCAGCTCCTGCAGGGCCCACTTGGCTGGAATCGGATTCGATTCGATGAAGAGGTTCTTATGCAGCGACAAGAGTTTCAGGTGAATCTCGCGAGCCGTCTTCGCATCGGCGGCGAGCGCGGCCTTGCACAATTCGCTCATCAAGCGCGGCGCGACGTTGGCCGTCACGGAAATGTTGCCGTGGCCGCCGAGGAGCATCAGAGCAATCGCGGTCGGATCGTCGCCGCTATAGATTCCGAAGTGGGCCGGCGCCGACTTGATCAGATGCGCGGCGCGATCGATGTTGCCCGTCGCTTCCTTCACGCCGATGATGCCCGGCACTTCCGCGCAACGCAGGATCGTCTCGTTCGACATATCGGCGACGGTACGCCCCGGCACGTTGTACAGGACGACCGGCAGATCGACCGCTTCAGCAATCGCCTTGAAGTGGCGGTAGATGCCTTCTTGCGTCGGCTTGTTGTAATACGGTACGACTTGCAGCGTGGCGTCGGCGCCGACGGCCTTGGCGCGCTCGGTCAACTCGATCGCCTCGGTGGTGGAGTTGCCACCCGCGCCGGCGATCACGGGGATGCGTCCTGCCGTGTGATCGACCGCCGTCTTGACCATCAGGATGTGCTCTTCGACCGACAGCGTCGCCGATTCGCCGCTCGTGCCGACCACCACGAGAGCGTTGGTGCCTTCCTCGATATGCCAATCGATCAGTTTGCGGAACGCCGGCAAGTCCAGGCCGCCGTCTTCAAGCATTGGGGTCACGATGGCGGGGATGCTGCCGCGGATTCGAACGCTGTCCTGGGTGCCGCTCTGGTTGCCGTAAGTCATGAAATGCTTTGAATTTAATCAGTAAACCGCGATTGTAGCGGATTAGCCGGCCAAATCGTAACGCGGGGGAACCACTGCCCCATTCGCTTCGATTACCGGCGATTCCGCCTCTCGAACCGCGCAAATCCGCTGAATATACGCGGCGCGCGGGGTTGCCAGAAATCCATCTTGAAAAGCTACGACGCGCAGACCTGGCCGCACGGCGTCCAGCAGTTCGCCGGGAGAGAGCAGAAACGCCGGATTCGAGGGCTTGCCGACCGTTTCGTTGCCGGCGGCGAAGGTCTCGTAAATCAGCACGCCGCCCGGCGCCAGGGCGTCGAGCAGCCTAGGAAACAGGGGCCGATGCAGATAATTCGTCACGACCACCGCGGCGAAGCGGGCATCGGCGGACAGCGGCCAGGGGCTGCCATCCTCGAGATCGGCGGTGAGGGTTTCGACACCCGCCACGCCGGCCATTGTCGCCAGCGCCGCGGCATCGCGATCGAGTGCCGTCACCCGGTGGCCGCGAGCAGCGAACCAGCGCGAATGGCGTCCGCTGCCTGCCGCGACGTCCAGCACCGTGCCGCCCGCCGCGACGAGGTGCGACCAGCGCTTCACCCAGCGCGACGGCTCGTGCGCTGGTACCGTGGATTCGCCGCCGCTCATCGCTTGCCGCGTCGCGTCCAACACCGAATCAGTTGTACGAGAGGCCCATGGCCTCGCGCACGTCGCGCATGGTCTCGGTCGCGAACTTGCGGGCCTTGTCGCAGCCGTCGGCGACGATCGCGCGCAACAGCGACGGGTCGTCCATGTACTTCTGAGCGCGCTCGAGCATCGGCTGCTGTTCGCGCAAGATGCCCTCGATCACCGGCTGCTTGCATTCGAGACACCCGATGCCTGCCGAGCGGCAGCCCTTTTGCACCCACTGGTGCGTCGCTTCGTCGGTATAGACCTGATGCAACTGCCACACCGGGCACTTGTCCGGATCGCCCGGATCGGTGCGACGCACGCGCGCCGGGTCGGTCGGCATCGTGCGGACCTTCTTCGTAATTGTTTCCGCATCCTCGCGCAACCCGATCGTGTTGCCGTACGACTTCGACATTTTCTGCCCATCGAGGCCCGGCATGCGCGACGCTTCGGTCAGGAGCACCTGCGGTTCGACGAGGATGATCTTGCGCGCGCCTTCGAGGTAGCCGAACAGCCGCTCGCGGTCGCTCATCGACAGGCTCTGCGACTCCTGCAGCATCGCCCTCGCCTGTTCGAGCGCTTCGTCGTCGCCTTCCTGCTGATAGGCGTTGCGCAGCTCGTGATAGAGCTTCGAGCGCTTGCCGCCGAGCTTCTTCGCGGCTTCGAGCGCCTTTTCCTCGAAGCCCGGTTCGCGGCCATAGAGATAGTTGAAGCGGCGCGCGATTTCACGCGTCATCTCGACGTGCGGCACCTGGTCCTCGCCAACCGGCACGAGCGACGCTCGGTACAGCAGGATGTCGGCGGCCATCAGCACGGGGTAGCCGAGAAAGCCGTAGGTGGACAAGTCCTTGTCCTTGAGCTTCTCGATCTGCTCCTTGTAGGTCGGCACGCGCTCGAGCCAGCCAAGCGGTGCGCTCATGCCGAGCAAGAGCGACAGCTCGGCGTGCTCCTGCACCTTGCTCTGGATGAACAGCGTGGCCTGCGAGGGATCGATGCCCGAAGCTAGCCAGTCGATCAGCACTTCCCAGACGTTCTTCTCGATGACTTCGGGCGTTTCGTAGTGGGTCGTCAGGGCGTGCCAGTCGACCACGCAGAAAAAGCACGGATATTCGGATTGCAGCCGAACCCAGTTTTTCAGCACGCCGTGATAGTGGCCGAGGTGCAGCGACCCGGTGGGCCGCATGCCGGAGAAAATACGGTCTGGGAACATGGTTTTAGTTAAGGAGCGAGACGAAAGGAGTCAGGATGGCGCGCACAGCAGCGTAGCCGAGACCGACGAGCGGGCTCAGCCAGAACTTCGTCAGGACGCCGGTCATGACGAGCGCCATCACGATGAAAAAGCCGTACGGTTCGAGCCGCGCGAGCGCGATCGCCGGACGCGGCGGCAGCAGCGCGACCAGCACGCGGCCGCCGTCGAGCGGCGGCAGCGGAAAGAGGTTCAGAAAGCCGAGCACGAGGTTCACGCCGATGCCCGCCTGCGCCATACGCGTAAAGAAAGGCTCATCGACCGACAACAGCGCGAGCGCCACGCCGAACACGGCCCAGACGAGCGTCTGCACGAAATTGCACCCTGGACCCGCAAGCGCTACCCAGAGGCTCCCCCAGCGCGGATTGCGCAGGTTGCGAAAGGCGACGGGCACCGGCTTCGCGTAGCCGAACATCAGCGCGCCGCCCGTCGCGAAGTAAAGAATGAGCGGAATCGCGATCGTGCCGAGCGGATCGATATGGCGCATCGGATTGAACGACACGCGCCCCATCAAGTAGGCCGTGTTGTCGCCCAAAAGGCGCGCAGCATAGCCGTGAGCCGCCTCGTGCAGCGTGATCGCGAAGATCACGGGCAGTGCGTAGACCGCGATTGTCTGTATCAGTGAAGAATCCATAGCGCGTTATTGTATCAAGCGAGTGACACGCGGCCGGCCGCTTTCAATACTCTCCCGAAAGGATGGGTGCAATGCTCGTCGCGGCATCCCGCTGGGGCTTCCCGCTGCGGTATCCCCATTACGCTGCCGTCAGCCCGAACGGCTCGAGGCGGCCGCGCCCGGCGCGCACGAGGACGGGCTCGTCGCCCGTCAGGTCGATCACCGACGAGGGTTCGCGCGGGCACGCGCCGCCGTCGATCACCAAGTCGAGCTGCTTTTCGAGCTGAGCGCGGATTTCCTCGGGGTCATTGAGCGGATCGGTGTCGGGCGGGAGGATCAGCGTCGTCGCGATCAGCGGTTCGCCGAGCGCTTCGAGCAGTGCGAGCGTGATCGCATGGTCGGGCACGCGCAGGCCGATGGTGCGTCGCTGCGGATGCGACAGGCGCCGCGGCACTTCCTTGGTCGCCTGCAGAATGAACACGTAAGGTCCCGGCGTGACCGATTTGATCAGCCGGAACTGGAGGTTGTCGACCATCGCGAAGTTCGCGAGCTCCGACAAATCGCGCACGATCAGCGACAAGTGCTGCTTCTCATCCAGCCCGCGGATGCGGCGCAGGCGCGCAACGGCGTCCTTGTCATCGAGCTGGCAGGCGAGCGCGTAGCTCGAATCGGTCGGCAGCGCGACCACGCCGCCTTCCTTGATGATCTGGACCGCCTGCGCTATCAGACGCGGCTGCGGATTATCCGGGTGAATCCGAAAGTATTGGGACATGGGGAACGTGTCGGGATCGTGAGGCGAAAGGCGCGTGCCTCGCGCACCTTCCGGGCACACCGCCGCGCCCTTTATCGACAGCGCGGCAGCTGGGCGAGCGCTAAAGCCAGCGCTCCCAGACAGGCTTGAGATCGGACGGCAGCGGCGGCAAGCTGCCCAATTCGGTACGGCTTTCGCCCGGCGCATGAAAATCCGAGCCGCGCGACGCCTCGAAACCAAAGCGGCGCGCCACGTCCGCGTATTCGCGATATTGATCCGGCGTATGGCTGCCGGTCACGACCTCGATCGCCTTGCCGCCCAAGTCGATGAATTCGCCGAAGAACGCATCGAATTCCGTGGGCGTGTACTGATAGCGGCCGGGGTGCGCGATGACGGCCTCGCCGCCCGCCGCCTTGATCCAGGTGACTGCGTCGGACAGCTTGGCCCAGCGGTGCGGCACGTAACCGGGCTTGCCGTCGCCGAGAAAGCGGTCGAACACATCGGACGTCGATGCGGCAAAGCCTTTTTCGACCAAAAACCGCGCGAAGTGCGTACGCGAGATCAGATCGGGATTCGATACATATCGGAGCGCGCCTTCATACGCCCCGTCGATGCCGAGCTCGCCCAGCGCCTCGCCGATCGCCTTGGCGCGCGCCTCACGGCCATGTCGCGTCGCATAAAGGCCGTCGACTAGCGTCGCGCACTCGGGATCGACATTGAGCCCGACGATATGCACCGTGCGTGACGCCCAGGTGACCGAAATTTCAACGCCGCACAAATAACGCATGCCAAGCTCTTGCGCGGTGCGGCGCGCTTCGGCCTGCCCGCCGACTTCGTCGTGATCGGTCAGCGCCCACAGCGTAACGCCGCCGGCATGTGCGCGGCGAGCGACGTCCGCGGGAGCGAACAGACCGTCGGAAACGTTCGAATGGCAGTGCAGGTCGGCGTTCATTGTCAGTGGAATTCGGTAGCCTGTTCATTCTACTGCAATGCGGCATGCGGGCCATGGGTCAATTCGCTGTGCTGCGCGCGGCTGCGCCCCACGCAACGGCGCCCCGGCCGATTTACGCGCAAAAACCCTCGATCAGCGCGGCGATCTGCTCAGGCTGGTCGTGATGCACCATGTGGCCGGCATCGTCGATGATGTGTTCTTGCCAGTCGGGAAACGCTTGGAAACGCGCCTTGTATTCGTCGAGTGGGATGTTGCCGGCGAGCATCGCGAGCGTCGGCGAGGCCGCTGCCTCGACGTGCAGCACCTTCGCGCGGACGTTCGCCCACACGGCCATCACTTCGTCGAGCCGGTACAAGAGCGGTCCGCGCTGCTTGTGCGCGGGGTCAGCGAGCAGCACGTAGCGGCCGTCCGAGTCGAGCTTCGACCAGTGCCGCGCGAGAAACCGCGCGCGCTCCGGCGCAAGTCGCGGATTGGTCTTGATCAGCCGCGCGGCGACCTCCTCCTCGGATGCGTAGCTGCGCAGCGTCGGCGGCTCGCGCAGCTCGTCGAGCCACGCGCCGAGCCGGCGCGGCATCTGCGACGCCTTCGAGGGCGCGAGGCCAAAGCCCTCCAGGTCCACCACCCGGCGCACTCGCTCCGGGCGTGCGCCGGCATACAGGCACACCACGTTGGCCCCCATGCTGTGGCCGACGAGATTGACCTGCCCCGTCGGCGCGTAGTGGTCGAGCAACGCGTCGAGATCGGCCAGGTAATCGTGAAACCAGTAGCTGCCGCCACCGCGTTCGGCCACCGGCCAGTCGGACAGGCCGAAACCGCGCGCATCCGGCGCGACGACTTGCCACTCGCCCGCGAGAGCATCGACGACGAACTGAAACGACGCCGATATATCCATCCAGCCGTGCAGCATGAAGAGCGTAGGCGCATCGGAGCGGCCCCAGCGGCGGACGTGCAGCCGAGTGCCGCGCACGGTGACGAAGTTGGATTTTGAAGGGTTCATGAGTACCTGCCGCGCATAAAAACGAATGATCGTTCGATTATATCGAGACAGGCGGATTTTCGTGCGACGGGGGACGCCGATGTTTTCGACACGCGCAGCGGCGCAGGCCGGCCTCACTCGGCCTGGCGCCCTACCCCGGTATCGTGCTGCGCAAGCGCGGCGAGTTCGGCGTCGTCGAAACCCGCCTCACGGCGCGCGTCGAAGTTGAACGGACCGCGCAGCTTCGGCGCGTGATACTGCTCCGCCAAGCGGACATAGGTCGGATGCGGATCGAGCGCGTCCCGCTCGCACAGATGCCGGAACCAGCGGTTGCCGATCAGCACGTGGCCGATCTCGTCGCGCAGGATCACGTCGAGAATCGCCGCCGACGCCTCGTCGCCCGCCTGCACGAGCCGTGCGCGAATCGGCGGCGACGCGTCGAGACCGCGCGCCTCCAGCGTGCGCGGCACGAGCGCCATGCGCGCGAGCACGTCGCCGCGCGTACGCTCGCACATATCCCACAGGCCGTCGTGCGCCGGAAAGTCGCCGTAGGCATGGCCGAATTCCGCGAGCCGCGCAGTGAGCAGCGAAAAATGATGTGCCTCTTCCGCAGCGACTTTCAGCCAGTCCACGTAGAACGCTTCGGGCATGCCGGCAAAGCGCCAGACCGCGTCGAGCGCGAGATTGATCGCGTTGAATTCGATATGGGCAAGCGCATGCAGCAACACGGCCCGGCCTTCTGCCGACTGCATGCTTCGCCGTTGCAAAAGACGCGGCTCGACGACCAAAGGACGCTCGGGACGCCCCGGCAGCCCAGCAGGCTCGGCGATCTTGATCGACGGCAAACAAGCCGCCTCATGCGAGATGACGCGCGCGTACAGGGCGCGCGCCGCCTCGGCCTTCGCCCTCGGATCGCGCGCGAGCAGTACCTCGAGCGCTGCGCTGCGCGCGCAAGCGGCATCGGAAACGGAAGAAACCACCAACGTCATGAATCGTGAAATGAAATGGAACGGCTGGCGCGGCCCCGCGCCACTGGCCCGGCCTTTGCCGCGTAACCGTTTACAATATGCGATTGACCGACCACCCGGCGCCTCGATCGCAGCGAAAGCTGCCGATTTCGGGCGCTGCCGCCGTGCGCGCCATTGTACCGGCCGCCCCGGCGCTTTCCCCGAGGACTCACACTGTGGCGATTTACAAGCTCGGCGATGCCGCCCCCACCATCCATGAAAGCGTGTTCGTCGCGGATACGGCGACGATCATCGGCAAGGTCACGCTCGAGGAAAACGCGAGCATTTGGTTCGGCGCGGCGCTGCGCGGCGACAACGAGCCAATCACCGTCGGCGCGGGCAGCAATGTTCAGGAAGGCGCGGTGCTGCACACCGACGAGGGTTATCCGCTGACGATTGAAGCCAACGTCACCGTCGGCCATCAGGCGATGCTGCACGGTTGCACCGTCAAGGAAGGCGCCTTGATCGGCATGCAGGCGGTGGTCTTGAATGGTGCGGTAATCGGCCGCAACTGTCTGGTTGGCGCAGGCGCCGTCGTGACGGAGGGCAAGGTCTTCCCGGACAACTCGCTGATTCTCGGCGCGCCTGCGAAAGCGGTGCGGGAACTGACGGAAGCCGATATCGCCGGGATACGCCGGAATACGGAAAATTACGCCGAGCGCCGTGGATACTTCAAGGCGCAACTCGTTCGAATCGGCTGATCGGCCGATCGCCCGAGTGCCAATCAATCAAGGAATAGTCGTGGACGACCAGTTGCAAAAATTCATGTTCAGCACCGCGCCGGTGCGCGGCGAGATCGTCTCGCTGCGCAACACGTGGCAGGAAGTACTCGCGCGCCGTCATTACCCGGCGCCCGTGCGGGACGTGCTTGGGGAAATGATGGCGGCGTGCGCGCTGCTGTCGGCGAATCTGAAGTTCGACGGCACGCTCATCATGCAGGTCTTCGGCGATGGCCCGGTCAAGATGCTGGTCGTGCAGTGCAATTCGAATCTGACGATGCGCGCGACGGCGAAGTATTCCGGCGATTCCGCCGACGCCATCCGCGACGACATCTCGTTCGCCGAGCTCGTCAACGCAGGCGGCCACGGGCGCTGCGTGATCACGCTCGACCCTTCCGACAAGAAGCCGGGCCAGCAGCCCTATCAGGGCATCGTGCCGCTCAACGGCGAGGACGGCCCGCTCACGTCGATGGCGCAGGTGCTCGAGCACTACATGCATCACTCGGAGCAGCTCGACACGCGGCTATGGCTCGCGGCGAACACCGAGCGCGCGGTCGGCATGCTGTTGCAGAAGCTGCCGGGCGACGGCGGCATCGTCCCGCACGCCGGCGAGCTCGACGCCGATACTTGGGAGCGCGTATGCACGCTCGGCGGCACGCTCTCGCAGGACGAATTGCTGAAAGAGGCGCCGGAAACGGTCTTCAAGCGCCTGTTCTGGCAGGAAAACGTGCAGCACTTCGCGCCTGCTGCCCCGCGCTTCGAATGCACGTGCTCGCGTGAGAAAGTGGGCTCGATGCTCAAGATGCTCGGGCGCGAGGAGGTCGACGGCGTCATCGAGGAGCGCGGTCATGTCGAGATTCATTGCGACTACTGCAATCAGCGCTATGAATTCGATCCGGTCGACGTGGCGCAACTCTTCGTCGCGAATGCGATCGCAACCGGCGTGACGCCGGCAGCCGAGCAGCGCCACTAGGTTCAGCCTGCGGAAGTTGGAGGTCAAAATGAAAAATAGCCGTTCCGGTCTCTCGTCATCGGCAACGTTGCGGACCGTCATGGTGCTGTCGGCGCTCGCCGGCGGCGCCCTGCTCGCCGGTTGCACGCTGGACCCGCAAGTTCCGGCGCCCATCCTGAGCCGGCTCCCGCCGAGCCAACCCGGCGCGGCTCCCGCGCCGCAGCTCAGCGCCGAGGAAAAGCAGCGCTACGACGCGATCGACAAGCAGGTGCTCCAGGAACAGAACCAGGCGATGGCCGCAGAGGCTTGGGCGCGCTACTACGGGCCGTACTACACAACGCCCTACTACTATCCCGCACCGGTCGTGTACGGCAGCTATTACAGCGGCTGGAGCACGGGTATCGGGTTTGGGTACGGATCGCCGGGCTGGTGGTGGTAGCGCGCACACGCGCTCTTTAAGCAAAAAAGGCATGGATCGCTCCATGCCTTTTTCGTATCTGCAACACGTCCTCGCATCACGTCCGAATTAACCCGCGTGCTTAACTTTGCCTTTGTCCTTTGACGCCGACGCTTCCTTACCCTTCTTGTCGCCACCGTGCTTCCTGTCCGGCTTCGCGCGAGACACCGGATTCGGCACGACACTCACGGGCGCAGCGGAAACCTCGCCACGCGTCGACGTGTTATTCAATGCCGTCGACGTCGGCGCAGGCAGCGGCTGGTTCGGCGACACGAACTGCACGAACACCTCGCCGTCCTTGACCATGCCCATCTCGTAGCGGGCGCGCTCTTCGACCGCAGAGGTGCCGTTCTGCAGATCCTGCACCTCGCCTTCGATCCGCTCGTTGCGCAGCTTTTCGTCGTTGTTCTTTTGCTGCTGCTGCGAGAGCTCCTGACGCAACTCGTGGACACGAAGCCAGCCACCATGCCCCCACCAGAGCGGATACTGAATCAGCGCGAGCAGGACAATCAGGACAACAGTGACGAGCCGCATGCAAAGTGCCGGTTAAATAAACGCCGCCCTGCGCTATACGCAGGGCGGCGGGCAAATCCAATTGACGAATTATAACGAGATAATCAGCGCAGATTATAAAACGTCGACTTGCCCGGATAGCTAGCGATGTCGCCCAGATCTTCTTCAATACGCAACAACTGGTTGTATTTCGAGATGCGGTCGCTGCGCGAGAGCGAACCCGTCTTGATCTGGCCGGCGTTCAGGCCGACGGCGATATCGGCGATCGTCGAATCTTCCGTTTCGCCCGAGCGGTGCGAGATCACGGCCGTGTAGCCCGCGCGCTTCGCCATTTCGATCGCCGCGAAAGTTTCCGTCAGCGTGCCGATCTGGTTGATCTTGATGAGGATCGAGTTCGCAATGCCCTTCTCGATGCCTTCCTTCAAGATGCGCGTGTTCGTCACGAACAGGTCGTCGCCGACGAGCTGGATCTTCTTGCCGAGCTTGTCGGTCAGCAGCTTCCAGCCGGCCCAGTCGCTTTCGTGCATGCCGTCTTCGATCGAGACGATCGGGAATTTATCCGCTAGCGTCGCGAGGTAGTCGGTGAATTCGGCCGACGACAGTTGCAGACCTTCGCCAGCCAGTTGGTACTTGCCGTCGTGGTAGAACTCGCTGGCTGCGCAATCCAGCGCGAGCAGCACGTCTTCGCCCGCGCGATAGCCGGCTTTCTCGATCGCTTGCAGGATCGTCGACAGGCACTCGTCGTTGCTGCCGAAGTTCGGCGCGAAGCCGCCTTCGTCGCCCACCGCCGTGCTCATGCCGCGGTCGGACAGAATCTTCTTCAGTGCATGGAACACTTCCGCGCCGCAACGCAGCGCTTCGCGGAACGTCGGCTGGCTGACCGGGACGATCATGAATTCCTGGATGTCCAGGCTGTTGTTCGCGTGCGCGCCGCCGTTGACGATGTTCATCATCGGCACCGGCAGTTGCATCGCACCCGAGCCGCCGAAGTAGCGATAGAGCGGCAGGCCGGCTTCTTCAGCGGCAGCCTTCGCGACCGCCATCGACACGGCCAGCATCGCGTTCGCGCCGAGGCGCGACTTGTTGTCGGTGCCGTCGAGCTCAAGCAGGGTCTTGTCGAGGAACGCTTGTTCCGACGCGTCGAGGCCCATGATCGCCTCGGAGATTTCGGTGTTGATGTGCTCGACGGCCTTCAGCACGCCCTTGCCGCCATAGCGGCCGGCTTCGCCGTCGCGCAGCTCGATCGCTTCGCGCGAGCCCGTCGACGCGCCCGAAGGCACGGCTGCGCGGCCCATCGTGCCCGACTCCAGCAGCACGTCGCACTCGACAGTCGGGTTGCCGCGCGAATCCAGAATCTCGCGACCGATGATATCTACGATTGCACTCATGGTTTCCTCAAGAATTGACGTTGAATCTTTACAGCGTTGACGGCGCCGGGCGCAGGTCGGCTGTCGAACGCACCCGTCGCCCGCCGGGTGCGCCTGGGGGCATCAGTTGAAATCGGTTTCGAGGAACGGCGTGCGCTTGACGGCCTGATCGAGCGTGATCAGCGTTTCGAGCAGATCGCCCATCCGGTTGAGCGGCACGGCGTTCGGGCCGTCCGACTTGGCTTGAGCCGGGTTCGGATGGGTCTCCATGAAGAGGCCCGCCACGCCCGTTGCCACGGCAGCGCGCGCGAGCACCGGCACGAATTCGCGCTGGCCGCCCGAACTCGTACCTTGGCCGCCCGGCAATTGCACCGAATGCGTCGCGTCGAACACGACCGGCGCGGCGGTCTCGCGCATGATCGCCAGCGAGCGCATGTCCGATACGAGGTTGTTGTAGCCGAACGACACGCCACGCTCGCACGCGAGGAAGCGGTCTTCCGACAGCCCCGCTTCGCGCGCGGCGTCGCGGGCCTTGTCGATCACGTTCTTCATGTCGTGCGGCGCGAGGAACTGGCCCTTCTTGATGTTGACGGGCTTGCCCGAGCGCGCACACGCGTGAATGAAATCGGTTTGACGGCACAGGAACGCAGGAGTCTGCAGCACGTCGACGACCGACGCGACCGCTTCGATCTCCTCTTCGCTGTGCACATCGGTCAGCACCGGCAGGCCGAGCTGCTTCTTCACCTCGGAAAGAATACGCAGCCCTTCGTCCATACCCAGACCGCGGAACGACTTGCCCGAACTACGATTGGCCTTGTCGTACGACGATTTATAGATGAACGGAATATTCAGCTTTGCGCAGATTTCCTTGAGACGGCCCGCGGTATCGATCGTCATCTGCTCCGATTCCACGACACACGTGCCCGCGATCAGGAAAAACGGCTTGTCGAGACCGACTTCGAAATCGCACAGCTTCATGCCTTCTCCTCGACGCACGCCTCTTTGTGCGCGCGCGCCGCTTCGACGAACGACTTGAAGAGCGGATGACCATCGCGCGGCGTGGACGTGAACTCCGGGTGGAACTGCACGCCGACAAACCAGGGGTGCATGCTGCGCGGCAATTCCATCATCTCGGGCAGATCCTCGCTTGGGGTGTGGGCGCTGATGATAAGACCGCCTGCCTCGAGCTGGGGCACGAAGCGGTTATTGACTTCATAACGGTGACGGTGACGCTCGTTCACGTCCTTGCCGTAAATCTCTTCGGCCATCGTGCCCGGCTTGATCGGGCAGCGCTGCGAGCCCAGGCGCATCGTGCCGCCAAGGTCGGATTCTTCGTTGCGCTTCTCGACGCGGCCTTCGCGGTCGTACCATTCGGTGATCAGCGCGACCACACGGTTTTCGGTATTCGGATCGAACTCGGTGCTGTTCGCATCCTTCAGGCCGACCACATCGCGTGCGAACTCGATTACCGCAAGCTGCATGCCGAGGCAAATGCCGAGGTACGGCACCTTCGCTTCGCGCGCATAGCGGATCGCGGCGATCTTGCCTTCCGTGCCGCGCCGGCCGAAACCGCCCGGCACGAGCACCGCGTCAAGATGCTTCAGGCTATCGACGCCTTCGGCTTCGATCTGCTCGGAATCGATGTACTCGATGTTGACCTTTGTCGACGTATGGATCGACGCATGGCGCAACGCTTCAATCAGCGACTTGTACGACTCGGTCAGATCGACGTACTTGCCGACCATGCCGATCGTCACTTCATTGCTCGGGTTCTCAAGCTTCTCGACCAGGTTCGACCACATCGTCAGATCGGCCGGATTCGGCGCGAGCTTGAGTTCGTCGCAGATGATGCTGTCGAGGCCCTGGTCGTGCAGCATCTGCGGAATCTTGTAGATGCTGTCAACGTCCCACACGGAGATCACGGCGTCTTCCGGCACGTTCGAGAACATCGAGATCTTCGCGCGCTCGTCGTCCGGAATGCGGCGGTCGGCACGGCACAGCAGCACGTGCGGAGAGATGCCGATCTCGCGCAGCTTCTGCACGCTGTGCTGGGTCGGCTTGGTCTTCAGCTCACCCGCCGTGGCGATGTACGGCACGAGCGTCAGGTGCACGAAGCACGCGCTGTTGCGGCCGAGGCGCAGGCTCATTTGCCGCGCCGCTTCGAGGAACGGCAGCGATTCGATATCGCCCACCGTGCCGCCCACTTCCACGATCGCGACATCCGGCTCGCCGCACGTCGCCGACGCGGCGCCGCGTTCGACGAACGCCTGGATTTCATTCGTGATGTGCGGAATCACCTGCACGGTCTTGCCCAGATAATCGCCGCGGCGTTCCTTGCGGATCACCGATTCGTAAATCTGGCCCGTGGTGAAGTTGTTGGCCTTGCGCATCTTCGTGCTGATGAAGCGCTCATAGTGGCCGAGGTCGAGGTCCGTTTCAGCGCCGTCTTCCGTCACGAACACTTCGCCGTGTTGAAACGGGCTCATCGTGCCGGGGTCGACGTTGATGTAGGGATCGAGCTTGAGGAGGGTGACTTTGAGACCGCGCGATTCGAGGATCGCGGCGAGAGAGGCGGCGGCAATACCCTTGCCGAGTGAAGACACTACGCCGCCGGTGACAAAAACATATTTGGTCATCGCTGAATGCTCGCGGGAAAAACGGATTATACCGTAAAGGCAGGCTCCAACCCAGCGAATGGCGGGCGATCAGCACGGGTTTCGGCAACAATATTTGTGCACGCCCGTGCAGCCATTAATCCGGCACGACGCATGTGACGCCGTCGTGACCGAGGGTCACGCCGCGCTCAGCTCGCGCGCTTGCAATTCGTGCAGCGCCCGTTGCAGCGCACGCGCCGTTTCGAGCGGCTTTTCCATCGGGAACAAGTGGCTGCCGTCGAGCCATTCGATGTGTCCGCCCGTCACGCGCCGCGTGGCGTCGAGACCGACTTGGCGGATTTCCTTAGAGTGCTTGCCGGCGATGAACGCGACCGGTACCGGAGCACCGTGCGCAAGCCGGGCGCCGAGCGTGCGCGGCAGCGTCCGGTAGATCACGTATTCGATCTGCCGGTCGAACGCGAGCGTGCGGGCGCCGTCCGCGGCGCTCTGCGGGATGCCGAAGTCGATGTAGTCGGACAGCACGCGTTCGTCCCAGCGCGCGAACGCCGGCTTCGAGTGAAAATGCCGCCACGCCTCCTCGCGGCTCGCCCAATGGGTGCGGCGCGTGCGTGTAGCGGCCGCGGGCGAGATCCGCTCGTCGAGCCCTGTCCATTGCGTCACGCGCAGCACGTTCGCGCGCCAGCCCGCTATCACGGGCGAATCGAGCATCACGACGCCGCGCACCCACTGCGGCCTTTTCAGCGCGGCCATCAGCGAGAGATACCCGCCGAGCGAATGGCCGACGAGCCACACCGGGTGCTGATAGGAGCGATCGATGTCTTCGAGCAGCTCCTCGACGAGGTGCGGCCAGTCGCTCGTCACGGGGTAGCGCGCATCGTGACCGATGCGCTCGATATAGCGCAGTTCGTAGTCGTCGGCGAGCTCCGCGAAGATCGTGCGGTAGGTCGACGCGGGAAAGCCGTTCGCGTGCGAGAAGTGAATGATGTTTTTCACGCGCCGCTGCCTCCTGATGGTTGTCTGCGCGTGTGTCGTGCGCGCGCATGTGCGGTCTTGGTCTTGGTGTCGATCGTTGTGTCAGATCTGTCTGCTCGGCTCGTCAATCCATCCAGTAGCGGCGATGTGTCTCGCGGTAGCGCTCGAGCACGAGCACGCCGCCGTTCGAATCGATGCGCACCGCCCCATCGCGATCGCTGCGGGTCAAAGCAATGCCGCGCGCCGCGTAGCGCGCCCACACGCTGGGATTCGGATGGTGAAAACGATTGAGATAGCCTACCTGAAATACCGCAATCAGCGGATCAATAGAGTCGAGGAACGGTTCGGTCGACGAGCTCTTGCTGCCGTGGTGCGGCACGACGAGCACCTGTGCGCGCAGTGCGTCCCGCGGCGCCTCCCTTGCCCGGGCCACCAGCACGCGTTCGGATGGCGCATCGACGTCGCCGGTCAGCAGCGCCGACATACCGGGAGCCGCGATGCGCAGCACGCACGACTGTGCGTTCGACACTGCCGGGAGAGGCCCCGCATCGGGCCAAAGCATCGTGAATTCGACACCGTCCCATTGCCAGCGCTGACCGGCGGCGCACCGCAGCGTATCCGCACCTGCCCTGCTCGCTGCGCCCCATAGGCGATTCGCCGGCGGCAGGCCAGCGAGCAGTTGGCGCACGGGGACCGCTTGCAGCACGGCGTCGGCGCCGCCGGCGTGATCGGAATCCGCGTGGCTGATCACGAGCGTGTCGAGCGAGCGCACGCCGTTCGCCTGCAGGAACGGCACAACGATCCGCTCGCCGGCGTGCGTCGATTCCGGACCGGGACCGGTGTCGAATAAGAGCGCGTGGTGCGCTGTTTCGATCAGGACCGACGTCCCTTGGCCGATGTCGAGCGCGGTCACGCGGAACATGCCCGCAGACGGCCCGGCCGGCGGCGGCACGAGGAGCGGCAGCCACGTCAATGGCGCGGCCCAGCGCAGCGGCCAGCCACGCGGCATCAAGTACCAGACGACGCCAGCCGCGGCGGCGGCGAGCGCCCAGGTGTCCGGCTGCGGCAAGCGCCAGATAGCCCAGGCCGGGCCCGACAGCGCCTGCAGGGCAGCCACCATCGCCTCGACGAGCGCGTGCGCGGCGCGAAAAGCCCACGCGTCGAGCGGTGCGGGCAAAACCACGCCCGCCAGCACGGCCGGCGTGACGAGCGCGCTCACCCACGGAATCGCGAATGCGTTGGCGAACGGGCCAATCAGCGGAATCTGCGAAAACCAATAGACGGTGAGCGGCGCGAGCCCCAGCGTCACTGCATATTGAACGCGTGCGGCGCTCAGCAGCCGTTCGCGCCAGCGCATCAGCCGGCGGCGCACAACGGCGATCACTCGCGATGCGCGCGACCGCGGAGGTTCGTCGCCCTCGCCGTCTTCCCACTGAGCTTCCGTTCCCACGCGCAGATGTCCGTGCACGATGAGCAGGATCGCCGCAACCGCGCAAAACGACAGCCAGAAGCCCGGCGTAATCACCGCCCAGGGATCGGCCAGCAGCACAATCGCCAACGCCCACGCCAGCACCAGCGAAGGCGCCACGCTACGCCCGCTCACAAACGCGATGCTCACCACGGTCAGCATCCACAGCGCACGCTGCGCGGGCACGTTGAAACCGGCAAGCGCGGCGTAGAACGCGGCAACTGCCGCGCCCGCCACCGCAGCAACGATTTGCGCGGGCACGAGGAGCGGCCAGTCACGCCGAGTCACGCGCGCGAGAAAACACGAACGTCGCCACAACCCTCCCGCCAGCGCTGCGCACAGCCCCGCGACCAGGCCGATGTGCAAACCCGAAATCGCCACCAGATGACTCGTGCCTGTGTTGCGCATCAGGAGCCAGTCCTCGGCGCTGACGGCATCCTGTGCGCCGACTGCGAGCGCGGTGACGATGCCGCGATGTGGCGCCGCGGCGAGCACCGTGTCGATTCGCGCACGCAGCGCAAAGCGCCAGCGATCGATCGTCAGACCCACGCCGCTCGCCCTGCCCGGCAAGCGCCGCGCACCGGCTGCCGATGCCGCCGAAACGTACCCCGTCGCGCGCACGTTGCGCGCAAGCAGCGCGGCCTCCGGATCCCGCACGCCGAAGTTCGCGTTGCCGTGCGGCCGCTTCAAGCGCACGATCAAACGCCAGCGGTCACCGGGAACGAGCAACGGCAACGCGTCCGGCGCGCGAGTGCGGTCGATCCATGTCAGTTGAATCGTCGGCGGGAAATGGGCAATACCGGTGGTGCGGAGCGCGTCATCGGTATCGACAGCGAACAGAAATCGCACACTGTTTGCGTCGCGCACAGGCAAGCCGCGGATATGACCGATCAACTCGATATCGCGCCCCTCCCACGACACCGGCAGCGCATCACGCAAACGGATCTCGGCGCGCAACGCCGCATAGCCGAAGCCGACGAGCGCGGCACCAACCACGACCGTGCAGAATCCAACTCGGCGAAGCCAACTCACTTCGCGCCTGAACGCCCATCCCGCAAACGCAACGGCCACAGCCAGCAACACCGCGCTCGCGCTCCATTGCAACGCATCGGGCAAAGCCGGCCGCTGCTGCAACACGAAAACGCCCAATGCAAATCCGCACAGGACCGCCCGCATCCGCCCTCCGTTCGAAAGGCGCCGCGTCGAGCACAAGCAAAAGATGAGATGCCGCGCACGTGTCCGGCGCAGCGCGAACCACGAGGAACGATTATGCGGACGAAAGCGCGAGCCGCGGCAGCGCAGCGCGCGCGTTAGCCATAGTGCCTAGTGCAAGCGTGTTTTCGTCGATGCCGCGCAACTCGGCAAGCACAGCGCCGATGCGCGGAATCTGGTCGGGCGTGTTGCGCTCTTTATAGCGCCATGCGGGCGCGATATCGGGTGCATCGGTCTCGAGCACGATGGCTTCGAGCGGCAACTGCTCCGCGAGGCGACGTATCTGCAGCGCGCGTTCAAAGGTGACGTTGCCGCCAAAGCCCAGGTGCATGCCGTGATCGATGAACGCCTGAGCTTGCTGAAAACTTCCGTTGAACGCATGCGCGATACCGCGGCTCACGGCATGCCGGCGCAGGCCCTTCAACACTTGGTCCTGCGACTTGCGCACATGGCAGATCACCGGCAAATCGAATTCGCGCGCGAGCTTCAACTGCTCGTTGTAGAAGAACTGCTGCCTCGCGTCGTCGAGCCCGGGCACAAAGTAGTCAAGGCCGATCTCGCCGATGCCGACAAAGCGCGGATCGGCCAGACTGGCTTCGATCTCCATGCGCAACAGGTCGAGATCGGCATCGACCGCGCGCGGCGTGTACATCGGATGGATGCCGAGCGCGTAGACCGCGCCCGGGACACGCTGCGCCAACTCGCGCACGCGCTCGAAGTTGCCGCGCCCGACGCTCGGAATCACGACTCGCGATACACCCGCGTCATGCGCCGCGCGCACCACGTCGTCGCAATCCGCGTCGAACTCGGAGGCATCGAGGTGGCAGTGCGTATCAATCCACATAGGATCCGCGTAGCGAGGTGAATGTCGCGCGCCGGCGCTCAAAGCGTCAAACGGGAACTGACGGCTCTTCGTGCAACACGCCGTCGCGCAAACGCATGATGCGATCGCAACGCGCGGCGAGGTCCGTATCGTGCGTGACGATCACGAAGCTCGTTTCAAGCGTCTCCGACAGCTCGAGCATCAGGTTGAAAACCGAATCAGCGGTGCTGCCGTCGAGGTTGCCGGTCGGCTCGTCGGCAAGCACGCAGGCGGGCTTCGTGACGAGCGCGCGCGCAATCGCGACGCGTTGACGCTCGCCTCCCGACAGCTCGCCCGGCCGATGCTTCGCGCGATGCGCGAGGCCGACGCGCTCGAGCGTCGCCAGGGCGTCGCGGCGCGCATCTTCCGTCGGCATGCGCCGGATGCGCAGCGGCATCGCCACGTTATCGAGCGCGCTGAATTCCGGCAGCAGATGGTGGAACTGATAGACGAAGCCCAGCGCGCGGTTGCGCAAATCGTTGCGCTCGCGCTCGGCGAGCTTCGTGAACGGCTTGCCGAGCAGCGACACCTGCCCGGCCGTCGGTTCGTCGAGTCCGCCCAGCACGTGCAGCAGCGTGCTCTTGCCCGACCCCGAAGCGCCGACGATCGCGAGCTTCTCGCCGCGCCGCACCGACAGGTGCGCATTGTTCAGCACCGGCACGTTGAGCCCGCCCTGAATGAACGCTTTCGAAATGCCGCTCGCTTCGAGCACGTAATCGTTTGAATTCTTTTCCAAAGCCGTAGCGCCCGTCATGGGTTGTTCGATGACTTGTTCATTCATAGCGCAGCGCCTCCGCCGGCCGCACCTTCGCGCCGCGCCAGCTCGGATAGAGCGTCGCCAACGCCGATAGTACGAACGCAATGATGCCGATCTTCACGACATCCCCCGGCACGAGCTCCGAAGGCAGCTCGCTGATGAAGTACACCGACGGCGGCAGGAACTGCACGTGGAACAGATGCTCGATCATCGGCACGAGCCACGGGATGCTCCACGCGATCAGGCAGCCGAGCGCGACGCCCGTCGCCGTGCCGACGAAGCCGATCGTGACGCCCTGCACGACGAAGATCTTCATGATCGACCCGGGCTGCGCGCCGAGCGTGCGCAGGATCGCGATATCGGCCTGCTTGTTGGTGACGGTCATCACGAGCGACGACACGAGATTGAACGCCGCCACCGCGATGATCAGCGTGAGGATGATGAACATCATCCGTTTTTCGATCTGCACCGCCGAGAACCAGGTCTTGTTCTGCTGCGTCCAGTCGCGGATGTAGAGATCGCCGGACAATTGATGAGTGAGTTCGCGCGCGACCTGCGGCGCCTTTTGCATGTCCGTGAGACGCAGCCGCACGCCGGTCGGCGCCTGCAGCCGGAACAGCGCCTCGGCATCGCGGATGTTGATGAGCGCAAGCGTGCTGTCGTATTCGTAGTGGCCGGATTCGAACACGCCGACCACGGTGAACTGCTTCAAGCGCGGCAGCATGCCGGCCGGCGTGATGGTGCCCTCGGGTGCGACGAGCGTGACCTTATCGTCGACCGACACGCCAAGGCTCGCGGCCAGATCCGCGCCGAGCACGATGCCGAACGAGCCCGGCTCGAGCGCGTTCAGACTGCCGGCGCGCATCTCCTTGCCGATGTCGGACACCTCCGGTTCGAGCGACGGCTCGACGCCGCGCAGCGCTACGCCGCTCACGGCGTCCTGGCGCGTGAGCAACGCCTGCGCGTCGACGTATGGCGCGGCGCCGATCACTTCCTTGTTCCGCTTCGCCTCCTGTGCGGTCAATTGCCAATTCGGCATCGAACCGGTGGGGGAAAAGATCTCGACGTGCGCGAGCACCGACAGCATGCGATCGCGCACTTCTTTCTGGAAGCCGTTCATCACCGAGAGCACGACGATCAGCGCCGCGACGCCGAGAGCGATGCCCGACATCGAAACGAGCGCGATGAACGAGATGAAGCCGTTGCCGGTCGTGCGTTTGCCGGCGCGCGTGTAGCGCCAGCCGATCTGCCATTCGTAGGGAAGTTTCAAGCCAATCCTTAGTGTGTTCTTTCGGCGCCTTGGCGTGTTCCTTCGGCGCGCAGGTCGCGCAGATATCGCGTAAGGCACGCATTTGGCGAGCCAGGCCGCCGCGCGCAACCACGCTTGCAATGATACGCGGCCCCCGCGCGGTCGGATTCGGGCTGCTGCGAGAAACGCTGCGATGCAACGCAAATGCAGGCGTATTCGAGCGCCGGCCCGTAGCGCGCGGACCTCGAAAATGCTCGCACCGAGGACATCCGCCACCGCCTCAGCCGTCAATCAAGCGCGAAGTTTGCCATACAATGCGCACCATCATGCACGCCAACCGCCTCCATTTCCTGCTGCCCTTCGCGCTGCCCACGGCCGCCGACGCCTCTACCGCACTGCACAACTTGGAGAGCCCGGCGCTCGGAAAGTTGCTGGCGCGCGCGAGCCTCGTCGAACGGGTCGCCGGCGAGGATTTTCAACGCACGCTGCCGCATGAGCGCTGGGTCGCGCGCCAGTTCGGCGCCGTCGCGTCGAGTGCCGACGACGAAGCGCCGCTTGCGCCTTACATGCTGCTCGCAGACGGCGGCACGCCGGGCGACGCCGTCTGGGCCTGCGTGCAGCCGGTGCACGTGCGCATCGCTCACGATCACCTGGTGCTGATCGATCCTGCCTCGCTCGAATTGTCGGAGGACGAAGCCGCGACGCTCCTGGCGGTCGCCAAGCCGCTCGTCGAGGAGCTCGGCGTGCGCATCGAAGCGCCGCGGCCGACGCGCTGGTACCTGTCGAGCGATATGTTTGGCGCGCTTGCCGGCGCGTCCCCGCTGCGCGCGAGCGGGCGCAACATCGAGATCTGGCTGCCGCACGAAGCGCACACCGGTCAGCGCTCGCGCGCCTGGATGAAGCTGCAAAACGAAGTGCAGATGGCGTGGTTCGAACATCCCGTGAACGAAGCGCGCGAGGCGCGCGGACTGCCCGCGGTCAATTCGATCTGGATGCATGCGCAAGGCGCGGCGCAAGCGGTCAAGAGCCCGTTTGCGCGGGTGCTTTCCGATGCCGCGGCCACGCGCGGGCTCGCGCTTGCCGCGGGCGTCGAAGCGGGTCCGCCGCCCTCGTCGTTCGGCGCGCTGCAAGCGAACGCCGACGGCGCCACGCTCGTCGAGCTGGACCCGTTCTCGTCGCCGTTCATCGAACAGGACTGGGCGCGCTGGCATGCAGCGCTGAACACGCTCGAACGCGACTGGTTCGCCCCAGCGCTAGCCGCGCTGCAGGCGGGCCGCATCGGCGAACTGGGCTTGACGCTTTGCGGCGACACCGGCTCGTCGACGCTCACCGTCACGCGCGGCGACCTGCGCAAATTCTGGCGCCGCCGCGTACTGGCGTCGCTTTTCGAATGACACTTGGCGGGCGATCCGCTCCGCGCCCACTCGCCCGCTCCTTTTTCGGCTACACCGCATGACCCGAATCGTGACCCGCGCGTCGTCTCCCGCCGACGCGCAAGCGTTGATCCGCCACGGCCTTCACCCCGTGCTCGCCCGCTTGTACGCCGCCCGCGGCGTGTGCCAGCCCGACGAAATCGAAACCGCCCTCACGCGGCTCGTGCCGCCGGCGAGCCTCAAGGGCTGCGCCGATGCCGCCGTTCTGCTCGCCGACGCGCTCGAACAGAATCGGCGCATGCTCGTCGTCGCCGATTACGACTGCGACGGCGCGACCGCCTGCGCCGTGGCCGTGCGCGGCTTGCGGATGCTCGGCGCGCACATCGACTACCTCGTGCCGAACCGCTTCGAATACGGCTACGGCCTCACGCCCGAGATCGTCGAACTCGCGGCAACCCGTAAAGGCGGCAAGCCCGATCTGCTGATCACCGTGGACAACGGCATCGCAAGCGTCGACGGCGTCGAGGCGGCGAATGCGCTCGATATCGACGTGCTCGTCACCGATCACCACCTGCCCGGCGACGCGCTGCCGCAAGCCCGCGCGATCGTCAATCCGAACCAGCCGGGCTGCGAATTTCCGAGCAAGTGCATCGCGGGCGTAGGCGTGATGTTCTACGTGCTGCTCGCCTTGCGCGCCGAGCTGAGAAAGCGCGGCGTGTTCGGAACGGACGCCGGCCAGCGCCCCGAGCCGCGTCTGGACGGCCTGCTCGACCTAGTCGCGCTCGGCACCATCGCGGACGTCGTGAAGCTCGACGGCAACAACCGCGTGCTGGTCGCGCAAGGGCTGCAGCGCATCCGCAACGGACGCATGCAACCGGGCATCGCCGCTCTCTTCCGCGCCGCCGGACGCGACGCGAGAAGCGCATCGGGCTTCGACCTCGGCTTCGCGCTCGGACCGCGCCTGAATGCGGCCGGCCGCCTCTCCGACATGTCGCTCGGTATCGAATGCCTGACGACCGACGACGTCGGCCGCGCCTGGGAACTCGCGCAGCAGCTCGACGCCATGAACCGCGAGCGCCGCGAGATCGAAGCGGGCATGCAGCAGCAGGCGCTGGAAGACCTGTCGTCGGTCGATCCGGCGGGCACCGCTACCATCACGCTCTTCAATCCGAACTGGCACCAGGGCGTGATCGGCATCGTCGCCGGGCGTCTGAAGGAAAAGTTTCATCGACCGTCGTTCACGTTCGCCCTCGCCGACGACAGCGGCGTGCTCGCCAAGGGCTCGGGCCGCTCGATCGCGGGCTTCCATCTGCGCGATGCGCTCGATCTGATCGCCAAGCGCGAGCCCGGCCTCATCGTCAAGTTCGGCGGCCACGCGATGGCGGCGGGTGTCACGCTCGCCGCGGCCGATATCCCGCGCTTCACGGCCGCGTTCGAAGCCGTCGGCCGCGAGTGGCTGAGCGACGACGCGCTCGCGCGCGTGATCGAAACCGACGGCGACCTCGAGGACGCGTACTTCACGCCGCAATTCGTCGAGATGCTCGACGCCGCCGTCTGGGGCCAGGGGTTTCCAGCGCCGGTGTTTTCCGGCGAGTTCGACATCGCCTCGCAGGCGCTCGTGAAGGACAAGCACTTGAAGCTGCAGCTCGCGCGCGGCCGCCAGCGCTTTTCCGCGATCTGGTTCAACCACACCGACCCGCTGCCCGCGCGCGCGACGCTCGCCTACCGGCTCTCGAGCGATACGTGGAACGGCGTGTCGCGCGTGCAGTTGATCGTGGAGCACGCGGGGGATTGACTACAGCTCATTGAGGCGCGGCGCTTCGAGCACGCGTGCCGCGCGGCAACCGTCCGCACCGCCGGCTTGCCATGCCGATCGGCTATAATTTCTCCTTTTTACGAAGCAGAAAAGATCGACATGGAAGCGGAACGTCTCAACGCGATCGAAAGCTCTCTTGCGGACCTGCGCCATCGCGCAGGCGAGCTACGGGGGTATCTTTGACTACGACGCCAAAGCGTCACGGCTAGCCGAAGTCAACAAGGAACTCGAAGACCCGGACGTCTGGAACGACTCGAAGCACGCCCAGGCACTCGGCAAGGAAAAGAAGCTGCTCGACGGCGTCGTGATGACGCTCACGGCGCTCGATAACGACCTGCGCGACACGCAGGACCTCTTCGACATGGCCCGCGAGGAAGGCGACGACGACACGCTCGTCGCCTGCGAAGCCGATGCCGGCGGCCTGGAGCAGCGCGTCGCCGATATGGAATTCCGCCGGATGTTCTCGAACCCGGCCGACCCGAACAACGCATTCATCGATATTCAAGCCGGCGCCGGCGGCACCGAAGCGTGCGACTGGGCGTCGATGCTGTTGCGCCAGTACCTGCGCTACTGCGAGCGCAAGGGCTTCAAGACGGAAGTGCTCGAAGAATCAGAAGGCGACGTCGCCGGCATCAAGAGCGCAACGATCAAGGTCGAAGGCGAGTACGCGTACGGCTTTCTGCGTACCGAAACGGGCATTCACCGCCTCGTGCGCAAGTCGCCGTTCGACTCGTCGGGCGGCCGTCACACGTCGTTCTCGTCGGTGTTCGTGTACCCCGAGATCGACGATTCGTTCGAGGTCGACGTCAATCCGGCGGATTTGCGCATCGATACGTTCCGCGCCTCGGGCGCGGGCGGTCAGCACATCAACAAGACCGATTCGGCCGTGCGGATCACGCACATGCCGAGCGGCATCGTCGTGCAGTGCCAGAACGACCGCTCGCAGCACCGCAACCGCGCCGAGGCGATGGCGATGCTGAAATCGCGCCTCTACGAAGCGGAAATGCGCAAGCGCCAGTCCGAGCAGGACAAGCTCGAATCGAGCAAGTCCGACGTGGGCTGGGGCCACCAGATCCGCTCGTACGTGCTCGACAACAGCCGCATCAAGGATCTGCGCACCAACGTCGAAATCAGCAACACCAAGAGCGTGCTCGACGGCGACCTCGACGAGTTCATCAGCGCCAGCCTCAAGCAAGGCGTGTAAGTTTCAATAGCCAACCATCATGACCGAACTGACCCAGCCGGCCGCCGTGCCCGAACAGGACGACAACCAGATCATCGCCGAGCGCCGCGAGAAACTGCGCGCGCTGCGCGAGCGCGGCGTGGCGTTCCCTAACGACTTCCGTCCGACGCATCACGCCGGCGACCTTCAGGCGGACTACGCCGACACCGACAAGGACGCGCTCGAAGCGACCGCGCTCAATGTGGCCATCGCCGGCCGCATGATGCTCAAGCGCGTGATGGGCAAGGCGAGCTTCGCGACGGTGCGCGACGGCTCGGGCCAGATCCAATTCTTCATCACGCCGGCCGACGTCGGCGAAGAGACCTACGAAGCCTTCAAGAAGTGGGACCTCGGCGACATCGTCGCGGCGCGCGGCGTGCTCTTTCGCACCAACAAGGGCGAGCTGTCGGTGCGCTGCACGGAGCTGCGTCTCTTGTCGAAAGCGCTGCGTCCGCTGCCCGACAAGTTCCACGGCCTCGCCGACCAGGAAATGCGCTATCGCCAGCGCTACGTCGACCTGATCGTCACGCCCGAAGCGCGCAAGACGTTCGTCGCGCGCACGAAGGCGGTGTCGTCGATCCGCAAGTTCATGTCGGACGCGAGCTTCATGGAAGTCGAGACGCCGATGCTGCACCCGATCCCGGGCGGCGCTGCGGCCAAGCCGTTCGTCACGCACCACAATGCGCTCGACATGCAGATGTTCCTGCGCATCGCGCCTGAACTCTATTTGAAGCGCCTCGTCGTCGGCGGCTTCGAGCGCGTGTTCGAGATCAACCGGAATTTCCGTAACGAAGGCGTTTCGCCGCGTCACAATCCGGAATTCACGATGATGGAGTTCTACGCTGCGTACACCGACTACACGTGGCTCATGGACTTCACCGAGCAGCTGATCCGCCAAGCGGCAATCGACGCGCTCGGCACGGCCACGATCACCTACCAGGGTCGTGAGCTCGATCTCGCCAAGCCGTTCCATCGCCTGACCATCACGCAGGCGATCCAGAAGTACGCGCCGCAATACACCGATGGCCAGCTGTCGGATGCCGCCTTCGTGCGCACCGAGCTGAAGAAGTTCGGCGTCGACACGAACCAGCCTGCGTTCCTGAACGCAGGCCTTGGTGCGCTGCAGCTCGCGCTCTTCGAAGAAACCGCCGAGTCGCAATTGTGGGAGCCGACCTACATCATCGACTACCCGATCGAAGTGTCGCCGCTCGCGCGTGCGTCGGACGCGCGTGAAGGCATCACCGAGCGCTTCGAGCTGTTCATGACCGGCCGCGAAATCGCGAACGGCTTCTCGGAGCTGAACGATCCGGAAGACCAGGCCGCGCGCTTCAAAAAGCAAGTCGAGCAGAAGGACGCGGGCGATGAAGAAGCGATGTTCTACGACGCCGACTACATCCGCGCGCTCGAATACGGCATGCCCCCGACGGGCGGCTGCGGCATCGGCATCGACCGCCTTGTGATGCTCTTGACCGATAGCCCGAGCATCCGCGACGTGATCCTCTTCCCGCACCTGCGCCGCGAAGATTGATGCGTTTTTAGAGGGACATTTGTAACTGTCGGTAAATGCTGCCCGATGCGGTTTGTCGGGCAGTTTTCTTTTGTGCTTTCGACCCTCGAACAGCCCGTGATTTCACGAGGAGGTGACGCGAGCCTCTGCGTTGGGCCCGTTGGAAACGGTTACAAATGGAAACGCAACCGGGAGCCATTTGGCGGAGACTATTGTCGTAGCTAAATCGACTCTGCTCAGACGGAGGTTTCCAAATGGATCAACAAAACACGCCGACCACACCGCATCGCCGCCTTCACCCGCTCATCGCCACCGCGGCAGCAGGCGTCATTGTCGCGAGCCTCGCCGCCACCGCGGCAATCACGGGCCTGTTTCCGAAGGCATCGAGCTCGGACGCGCAAAATAGCCAGACGCAAGCCGCAGCAGTCACGGCGCAACCGCAAGGCGTCGTCGATTCATCGGCGCCGGCCACGCTGTCGGCCAACGGCCAGGCGAGCCAGCAAGCGGCCCAGCAGGCTGCGCCCACGCAAGAGCAGCCGCAAACGATGGCTCAACAGCCCGCCGCTCCCGCTGAGCCGGCCGCGCCAGCTCAGCAAGCAGCGCAACCGGCCCAGCCGCAATACGCGCAGCAGCCTCAATACGCACAGCAGCCGCAACAGCAGCCGGCCCAACCGCAGTACGCACAGCAGCCGCAACAGCAGCCTGCCCCGGCCTACTGCGCGACCTGCGGCACCGTCGTAGCGGTCGTGCCGATCAAGAAGGAAGGCCATGGCACCGGTGTCGGCGCAGTCGGCGGTGCAGTGGCAGGCGGTGTCGTCGGCAATATGTTCGGTCACGGTACCGGCCGCGCCGCGATGACGGTGCTCGGCGCAGTCGGCGGCGGCTTCGCGGGCAACGCGGTCGAAAAGCATCTGCGCAGCGAAACCGACTACCAAGTCCGCGTGAAGATGGAAAACGGCCATACGCGCTACTTCACGTATCGTGAAGCGCCGCCGTTCCAGCAAGGCGACCGCGTGCACATCGAGAACGGCACGCTTGCCGCAGGCTGAACCGATTAACCGGGTTAAGCGGCCCCATCGCCCACCGGTATGAAAAAAGCCGCTTCGCGTTTGCGAAGCGGCTTTTCCTTTGTCAGCCCACTGCCGAATCGAATTTATTCAGCCGCGTCTTCGATCCAGGCCAGCTGGATCGCCTCGAGAATCTTCTCGCTCGACCGCTCGGGATCGTCGTCAAAACCCTCAAGCTCGGTGACCCAGCGATGTAAATCGGTGAACCGCACATATTGCGGATCGATATCCGTGTGCTTGTCGGTCAAGGCCATCGCGATTTCTTGCGTATCGGTCCACTTCATGGCATCTCGCTCCTTCGTTCAGTGATTTTCCTTCGCGTGGTTGATCGAATAACGGGGAATCTCGACGACGAGATCCTCGCTTTCCGGCACGAGCGTCTGACACGACAGCCGCGAGGTCGGCTCGAGCCCCCAAGCCTTGTCGAGCAGATCGTCTTCGTCCTCTTCGGACGGCGTCAGCGCGTCGAACCCTTCGCGCACGATCACATGACACGTGGTGCAAGCGCAAGACTTTTCGCATGCGTGCTCGATTTCAATACCGTGCTCGAGCAGGCTGTCGCACACGCTCTTGCCCGGCACGGCGTCGATCACGGCCCCTTCCGGGCACAGTTCGACGTGAGGCAGCACAACGATTTGAGGCATACGAATTCCGTTTTGACTGTGTAGTGCCGCGGCACCAGGGAGCCACGGCGTGTGTTGCCGGCGGCTTCTTTCACCGCCGATAAATTCATCCGACGCGCTTCAGATCTCGTCGAGCTTGCGGCCCGTCAGCGCGAGCCGAATGCCCTTATCCATGCGGCGCGCGGCGAACTCGTCGGTTTGTTCCGCAAGCGCCTTCGTCGCGGCTTCGATCGCACCGGCATCGTCGCCTTCGGCCAGCGCTCGCAGTCCGGCGAGCGACGCGTCGACTTGCGCGCGTTCGTCGTCGTCGAGCAATTCGCCGTCCGCGGCGAGCGCCGCCTCGGTCGCTTCCAGCATGCGCTTCGCTTCGACTTGCGCTTCGCGCAGCGCGCGGGCGCGCATGTCGACTTCGGCGGTCTTGAAGCTCTCTTCGAGCATGCGCGCGACATCGTCGTCAGCGAGACCATATGACGGCTTGACGACAACTGACGCCTCCACGCCCGAATGCTGCTCGCGCGCGAACACGGACAGCAAGCCGTCAGCATCGACCTGATACGTCACGCGAATGCGCGCCGCGCCGGCCGCCATCGGCGGAATGCCGCGCAGCTCGAAGCGTGCAAGCGAGCGGCAGTCGGACACCAATTCGCGCTCGCCCTGGACGACATGGATCGCCATCGCGGTCTGGCCGTCCTTGAAGGTCGTGAAATCTTGCGCGCGTGCGACCGGAATCGTCGAATTGCGAGGGATGATTTTTTCGGTGAGGCCACCCATCGTCTCGACGCCGAGCGAAAGGGGAATCACATCGAGCAGCAGCCAGTCGTCGCCTTCGGCGCCGCGGTTGCCCGCGAGCAGATCGGCCTGGATCGCCGCGCCGAGCGCAACCACCTGATCCGGATCGAGATTGACGAGCGGCGGCTGACCGAAGAACGCTTCGACCGCGCGCCGGATCACCGGCATGCGCGTCGCGCCGCCGACCAGCACCACGCCTTTGACGTCCTTCGGCGCGATCTTCGCATCGCGCAGCGCCTTCTTCGTGGGCCCGAGCGTGCGTTGCACGAGGTCCTGCACGAGATTGGCGAATTCGGTTTCGTCTACCGTGACTTCGAGCTTTGCGCCGCTCGACAGCGTGGCTTGAAGCTTCGCGCTCGGCGTCGCCGACAGCGCCTCTTTCGTCTCGCGCACGCGGTCGAGCAACATACGCACGTCTTCGGGCGTCAGACTCTTCGCGTCGATGCTCGCCTTCGCGAGCACGTGGCGGAATAGCGCGTGATCGAAGTCGTCACCGCCAAGCGCGGAATCGCCACCCGCCGCCAGCACTTCGAACACACCCTTCGTGAGCTTCAGGATCGACAAGTCGAACGTGCCGCCGCCGAGGTCGTACACCGCGTAGAGCCCCTCCGCGCCGTTGTCCAGACCATAGGCGATCGCCGCAGCGGTCGGTTCGTTCAGGAGGCGCAACACATTCAAGCCCGCGAGGCGCGCGGCGTCCTTGGTCGCCTGGCGCTGTGCTTCGTCGAAATAAGCAGGCACGGTGATCACGGCGCCGACGAGTTCGTCGCCAAGCGAATCTTCGGCGCGCTGACGCAGCGTCGCGAGAATTTCGGCAGACACTTCGACTGGACTCTTCACGCCATCGACGGTGCGGATCTGCACCATGCCGGGCGCATCGACGAAGTCATACGGCGCGTTCTCGTGGCCCTCGACTTCTTCCTTGCCGCGCCCCATGAAGCGCTTGACCGACACGATCGTATTGCGCGGATCGGAGGCCGCCTCCGCCTTCGCGACGTGGCCGATACGCCGGCCGCCCTTCTCCAGATAGCGGACCACCGAGGGCAGCAGCAGGTTGCCGTGCTCGTCGGGCAGCACTTCGGGGATGCTGCTGCGCACCGCGGCGACGAGCGAGTTCGTCGTGCCGAGATCGATACCGACAGCGAGGCGCCGCTGATGCGGCGCGGGCGCCATGCCGGGTTCGGAAATTTGCAGTAATGCCATCAGTACTCTTCGGGGTTCATGTGCCCCCGCCATTATCGCGTTGCCGGGCGACGAGCGCTTGGCGTTCAGTCGCTGACTTGCCGCGCGTTGTCGTCAGTGATCGAGTCTTTCGATTTGCGTGCCGATTTCCGCCGCTACGCGTTCGATGAACATCAATTGCCGCACCGCCTCTGCCGCCGCCTGGTCTGCGCCGTTGTCGAGCAATGCCGCGAGCTTGGTGAAACGCACGCGCTCTTCGTCGCGCAATTCGGTGAGAAGCGCATCGAGCGCGTCGACGTTCTTCGCCGCCGCCGCATCTTCGACGCCCTCGCGCCATTCCATCTGCTGCATCAGGAACACCGGCTCCATCGCCGTATTGCTTTCCATCGCGACATCGACGCCGCGAATCGACAGCAGATAGATCGCGCGCTTCAACGGATCGCGCAGCGTGCGATACGCCTCGTTCGCGCGCGTCGCCCATTGCATCGCGATGCGCTTTTGCGCGTCGCCGGCCGCGGCAAAGCGGTCCGGATGCACCTGAGTCTGCACGGTGCGGTACGCGTGCTCGAGCGTGTCCGCGTCGAGCGTGTAGCGCGCCGGCAGTTGAAAGAGGTCGAAGTGGCTGTCGTTGATCGATGCCATCGGATTACGTCATCGGTTGAAATTGGGAGACCAGCAAACAAAAAGGCGGCCCGCGCCGCCTCTTTCCCGCTCGAGCCTCGACTTAGACGCGAAACGATTCGCCGCAGCCGCACTCGTCCTTCACGTTCGGATTGTTGAACTTGAAGCCCTCGTTCAACCCCTCGCGCGCGAAGTCGAGTTCGGTGCCGTCGATATACGCCAGGCTCTTCGGATCGACGACGACCTTCACGCCGTTGCTCTCGAACACCTGATCTTCCGGCGCGAGTTCATCGACATATTCGAGCTTGTAGGCGAGACCGGAGCAACCGGTCGTGCGCACGCCGAGCCGCAGCCCGAGCCCTTTGCCCCGACGCGTCAGGTACTTCTGTACGTGCTGTGCGGCTTTATCCGTCAATGTGATTGCCATAGCGTTTTTCTCGTCCCGCGGCTCGCCGATCAGGCGACCTGTTGCTTCGCTTCGTCCGACGCTTGCTCACCGCCGTGGCGCTGCTTGTAATCGGCGACAGCCGCCTTGATCGCGTCTTCCGCGAGGATCGAGCAGTGGATCTTCACCGGCGGCAGCGCGAGCTCTTCGGCGATCTGCGTGTTCTTGATCGAGAGCGCCTGGTCGAGCGTCTTGCCCTTCACCCACTCGGTGACGAGCGAGCTCGACGCAATCGCCGAACCGCAGCCGTACGTCTTGAACTTCGCATCTTCGATGACGCCATCGGCGCCGACGCGAATCTGCAGCTTCATCACGTCACCGCATGCGGGCGCGCCGACCATGCCGGTGCCGACCGTATCGTCGTCCTTCGCGAAGGAGCCGACGTTGCGCGGGTTTTCGTAATGGTCCAGTACTTTGTTGCTGTAAGACATGGTCACACTCCTTGATTCAATTCAGCGTGCATTCGATAACAACGTCCGGGTTGCCAGCGCCTCTTTAGTGCGCGGCCCACTTGATCGTCGACAGATCGATGCCGTCCTGATGCATTTCCCAAAGCGGCGACAGATCGCGCAGTTTTGCAATCTTGCCCTTCAACAGATTGATGACGTATTCGACATCCTGCTCCGTCGTGAAACGGCCAACCGTGAAGCGGATCGAGCTGTGCGCGAGTTCGTCGTTGCGGCCGAGCGCGCGCAGCACGTACGACGGTTCCAGCGACGCCGACGTGCACGCCGAACCCGACGACACCGCGACATCCTTGATCGCCATGATCAGCGACTCGCCTTCGACGAAATTGAAGCTGATGTTCAGATTGTGCGGAATGCGCTGTTCCATGTCGCCATTGACGTAGACCTCTTCCATCTCCGAGAGGCCGCGCAGCAGCTTGTCGCGCAGCATCCGCACGCGCTCGTTTTCCGTCGCCATTTCTTCCCGCGCGATCCGGAACGCTTCGCCCATGCCGACGATCTGATGCGTCGCCAGCGTGCCCGAGCGCATGCCGCGTTCGTGACCGCCGCCGTGCATTTGCGCTTCGATGCGCACGCGCGGCTTGCGGCGCACATACAGCGCGCCAATGCCCTTCGGGCCATAAGTCTTGTGTGCCGAGAACGACATCAGGTCGACCTTGAGCTTGGCGAGGTCGATCTCGACCTTGCCCGTCGCCTGCGCCGCATCGACGTGGAAAATGATGCCTTTTTCACGGCAAATTTCGCCGATCGTCGCGATGTCCTGAATCACGCCGATCTCATTGTTCACGAACATCACCGAAACCAGAATCGTGTCCGGGCGCAACGCGGCCTTGAACACGTCGAGGTCGATGAGGCCATCGGGCTTCACGTCCAGATACGTGACGTCGAAGCCTTCGCGCTCGAGCTCGCGACCGGTATCGAGCACGGCCTTGTGCTCGGTCTTCACCGTGATGACGTGCTTGCCCTTGCTCTTGTAGAAGTGCGCCGCGCCCTTGATCGCGAGGTTGTCCGATTCGGTCGCGCCCGAGGTCCAGATGATCTCGCGCGGATCGGCATTGACGAGCGCGGCGACATTCTCGCGCGCCTCTTCCACAGCCCGTTCAGCGTCCCAGCCGTACGAGTGGCTGCGCGAAGCCGGGTTGCCGAATTGTTCGCGCAGGTACGGGATCATCTTGTCCACCACGCGCGGATCGACGGGCGTCGTCGCGCTGTAGTCCATGTAAATGGGCAGGTGGGGAATATCGTTATTCATCAATCGCTCCGGGGAATCAATGCACAGCTCAACGGCTGACGGTTCGGCTCTGTGGGGAATGAGCGCTTATGAACTCGCCATATTGAAAACGGAATTCGGTCCTTTCGGCACCACCCGCGCGGGCTCGACGGCCGGCGGCTCGGTGCGCCGGTCGCGCAGCACGGCGGGCGCGCCTTCGCGCGAACGCTGCTGGTCGACCAGGTCTTTCAGCGAGACGGAATCGAGGTACTCGACCATCTTCTGATTGAGCGTGGCCCACAGCTCGTGCGTCATGCAGTGGCCGTCGTGCGTTTTCGTGCCTTCGCACGAGCCCTTGCCGCCGCACTGCGTGGCATCGAGCGGCTCGTCGACGGCAATGATGATGTCCGCGACCGTGACGTCTTCCGCGCGGCGGGCGAGGTTGTATCCGCCGCCCGGTCCGCGCACGGACTCGACGATTTCATGACGGCGCAGCTTGCCGAACAGCTGCTCGAGGTAGGAGAGCGAGATGCGCTGGCGCTGGCTGATGCCGGCCAGCGTCACCGGGCCCTGCTCTTGGCGCAGTGCCAAGTCGATCATCGCCGTGACGGCGAAACGGCCTTTCGTGGTCAGTCTCATAATGTCGGGGGGACAGCAATCTTGACGATTTTGGTCAAGTATAAATACATGACAAATTTAGTCAAGTATCCCTATCTCAATTCCGGTTATTCGCGGAGCAGCTGTTTAATTCGCAGCCGCCAGCCTTGTGCGCAAATCGGCAAGCAAGCCCTGGCATGCCTCTTCGCATTGATCCAGCACCTGCTCGAACCCTTGGGCGCCGCCGAAGTAAGGGTCGGCGACCTCGCGGCTTTCTGCTCGCGCCGCAAACTCCATCAACAAATGCATCTTGTGCCGATGCTCCGGAGGACACAGCTTGTGCAATTCGCGCAGATTCGCGTCGTCCATCGCCAGCAGGAGGTCGAAGCGTTCGAAATCGGCTTTGCCGATCTGGCGGCCGCGCAGCGCCGACAGATCGTAACCGCGTTGCCGCGCGGCGCCCTGCGCGCGCGCATCCGGTGCCTCGCCGACGTGCCAGTCACCGGTGCCCGCCGAGTCGACGACAATCTGCGACGCCAATCCGGCAGCTTCGATCTGCGCGCGCATCACCGCCTCGGCGGTGGGCGAACGGCAGATGTTGCCGAGGCAGACGAAGCAGATCGCAACAGATTTCATCGAGGGCAATTCAGATTGGAACAACGGCAAATCGAGACAGAGCGCGATTATACAAAGGCGCGCCATTCTTCGCCCGGCGCCGAAACGTCAATCACGACGCTTCCGACGCCCCGAACGACACGTTGCGGTGGACGGCTGGCAACGCTTTAACCGCGCCGTCGGTGATATAGCCGTAGGACACCGTGCGGGCCAGCTCGGCCGTCACCTCGTGAGCCGCAAGCGGCGCGTGCTGCGCGGCATCGCCGTATGCGTGCAGATAAGCGACTGCGGCGAGCGGCACGATGACCGCCAGCGGCCAGTAAATCGATATTTTCTTTTTCATGATGTGCTCTCTCGGGAATGGCGCGAGGTACAGACCCATGGCGCCGAGTCCAAATTCTATAGACAGCACCTATCGAGAAAAAGCACTGGATAGTGAATAGAGTGTTGCGCTGAGGCAAACAATCGCGGTATAGGCGTGGAACCGAGCCGCGGCGAGACCTGGCGTTACCGCGATGCCTGGCGGTGCGGGCGCGAAGCCGGCCGCACCTGTCACACGATCAGCCGATATGGCTGCGTTGGGCCGCGTACAGCTCGCGGAACGTCCGCCCGACCGGCGCCGGCATATCGCGCGTCGCCGTCCAGCCATGTGCGAGCGGCAGGCGCGATATCGCACGCCGCTGCCCGCCAGCGCGTTCGAGCACCCGCACCGCAAGCTTCGTCACGAGGTTGTACAAGCCCGGCCGCAGCGCGAGAAAGCCCCAGACCGCGAGCCCGGCCCTTTCGCGCCAAGGTCGCAAATGCCGCTCCACTTGCTTTTCACGCAGCTTGCGCAACAAGTCAGAAAGTGGAATCCCGACCGGACACACGCTATTGCACTCGCCGCACAACGTCGCGGCTTGCGGCAGGTCCAGCGCCTTGTCGAGACCAACGTAGCTCGGCGTCAGCACCGAGCCCATCGGACCGGGATACACCCATCCATAAGTATGGCCGCCGACCTTCTGATACACGGGGCAATGATTCATGCACGCGCCGCAGCGGATGCAGCGCAGCATCTCTTGAAACTCCCCGCCGATCAGCCCCGTGCGGCCGCCGTCGACCAGCACGACGTACATATGCTCGGGACCGTCCTGATCGCCCGCCGCGCGCGGGCCCGTCAGCACGGAGAAGTAATTCGACGTGGTCTGCCCCGTCGCCGAGCGTGGCAGCAGACGCATCGCGGTGGCGAGGTCTTCGAGCGTCGGCAGCACTTTCTCGATGCCCGTCACGGCGACATGTACGCGCGGCATCACCGTGCACATCCCTTCGTTGCCTTCGTTCGTCACGACCGCGACCGAGCCGGTCTCGGCGATCACGAAGTTGCCTCCGGTCACTCCCATGTCCGCCGACATGAAGTGCGGCCGCAGCACCTCGCGCGCCTCGCGCGTCATCTGCGTGATTTCCGTGAGACGCGCGCGCCCGTGCGTTTTTGCGAACAGGTCCGCGATCTCTTCCTTGTCCTTGTGGACGACGGGCGCAATGATGTGGCTCGGCGGCTCGTTGTCGTTGATCTGCAGGATGTATTCGCCGAGGTCGGTCTCGATCGACTGCACGCCCATTTCGCCGAGCACGGCGTTCAGGCGCATCTCCTCGGACACCATCGATTTCGTCTTGATCACCTTCTTGACGTCGTGCTTCTTCGCGATGTCGGCGACGAGCCGCGCCGCCTCCTGCGCCGTCTCCGCGAACAGCACCGTGACGCCGCGGCGCGTCGCTTCGCGCTCGAACGTCTCCAGCCAGACATCGAGATTTTCCAGCGCGCGATTGCGGCGCGCCTTCAGCGCGGCGCGCGTGGCCTGGAAATCGATCGCGGTCATTGCGCTCGCGCGAGCCGTGACGAACTTCGTCGACAGCTTGGTCAGGTTCTGCTGGAGACGCTGGTCGGCAAGCTTCTGGCCCGCGCGCGCCTTGAATTGCATCGATTGAACTTGCATGAGGCGGCCTTGGAGAGAAGGTAGGAAGCGCGGCGGCGAGCGAATCTACGCGTCGCCCGCGAGGACCTGCGCGATGTGCAGGACGCGCGTGGTGGTATCGCCGTTGCGCCGCAGACGCCCTTCTATATTGAGCATGCAGCCGAGGTCGCCGAGCACGACCGCGCCGGCGCCGCTTGCCTGGATATTCGCGCACTTCTCGTCGACGATCGCCGTCGAGATGTTGCCGTACTTCACGGCGAACGTGCCGCCGAAGCCGCAGCAGTGCTCGCAACCCTTCATTTCGGTGACCGCCACGCCGGCTTGCGCGAGCAGCGCGCGCGGCTGGGCCTTGACGCCCAGCTCCCTCAAGCCCGAGCACGAATCGTGATAGGTGACCGTTCCCTCGAACCCAAGGGGGCCCAGCTCGATTTTCGCGACGTTGACGAGGAAATCGGTCAGTTCGAAGACTTTCGGGCGCAGCCGCCCGTAGCGGCTCATCAGTTCGGGATCGTCGGCGAACAAGTCGCCGTAATGCACACCGATCATCCCGCCGCACGAACCCGACGGCACCACCACGTAATCGAATTGCTCGAACTCGCGCAGCGTCTTTTCGGCGAGATCGCGCGCGAGGCCACGGTCGCCGGAATTGTAGGCAGGTTGCCCGCAGCAGGTCTGCGCAGGCGGAACGATGACTTCGAAACCCGCGCGCTCGATCAGCTTGATGACGGAGAACCCGATTTCCGGGCGCATCAGGTCAATCAGGCAGGTAACGAACAATCCGACTCGCATAGCCCCTCCTTCGAGAAAACATCTGCGATTATCCGCTGTTTGCTTCGCATCTCCAACGCCAAAGCACGGTGAAAGGCCCGAATCGGCGGCCCGAGACTTCATTCAAACGCCGTTCGCTTTTTTCACGATACGAGATACAATCGATTTTCCCGCTGTTGACGCGTCAAACAATTTTTCACGATGAGCGAAACGAATCCGGATTCCAAAACGTCGATTCAGGTCATCGAGCGCATGATGCGCCTGTTGGACGCCCTCGCCTCCCATACCGACCCGGTCAGCCTCAAAGAACTTGCGCAGGGCACCGATCTGCATCCTTCGACGGCCCACCGCATTCTGAACGACATGGTGACCTGCCGGCTGGTAGACCGCTCCGACCCCGGCACCTACCGGCTCGGCATGCGCCTGCTGGAACTCGGCAATCTCGTCAAAGCGCGGCTTTCGGTGCGCGACGCCGCGCTGCAGCCGATGCGCGAGCTGCACCGGCTGACGGGGCAAACCGTCAATCTGTCGGTGCGGCAAGGCGATGAGATCGTCTACATCGAGCGCGCCTATTCGGAGCGCTCGGGCATGCAGGTGGTGCGGGCAATCGGCGGACGCGCGCCGCTGCATTTGACGTCCGTCGGCAAACTCTTTCTCGCGGCCGACGAATCCTCGCGCGTCCGCGCCTACGCGACACGCACCGGTCTTTCGGGACATACGCAAAACAGCATTACGGATCTCTCGAAGCTCGAGCGTGAGTTGCTGCACGTCCGGCAGCAAGCCTGTGCACGCGACAACGAAGAGCTCGAATTAGGCGTGCGCTGTATCGCGGCGGGGATTTACGACGATACGGGCAAGCTGGTCGCGGGCCTGTCGCTCTCGGCGCCGGCCGACAGGCTGCAGGACGCGTGGCTCGGGCAGCTGAGCCAAACCGCGCTCGTGATATCCGAATCGCTCGGATACCACCCTGAGGTGGGAAAGGCTGACGCAGCAAGACACGCGTGATCGCCACGCCGCGCCTGGTTCGCGCGGGCGCGCGGTCAGCTTGAATAGCGCCCCTTCCCTATCACGGATTGGACGGCAAGATCAGCAGCGGCGGATTGGCACCCTCGCGCGAATCAAAGGCGAATACGCTGGAGATGTCGTTCCCGGCGTTGGTGCCTCGCACACAGAACGAGATCGTTTTTTTGCCGCTCGCCTGGGCGTCCTTGATGAAATCCGTCACGTCGAAGTTGCGGTAGGCCGGCGTCTGGTCCAGGTACATCGTGACGGCGCGGCCCGAATCCGGACAGAGCGGTGTGTTGCCCCAAGTGGCGGTCGCCTCGTCCCAGCTGTCATCGGCCTCGTACAGATAGATGATGCGCGCCGATTTGGATGAAGCGTTAGCGCCATAGAGCTGAACAGCGTATTTCGGGTTCGGCAGCGCCGCGCTGTCCGGCTTGGCGGGCACCGCAAAGCGCAACAGCGCCATCTCCTGGTCGACATCGCTCTTGAAGCGCGCCTTGGCGTGGATTTCACGCTCGGTGCCAGTGTTCTCGTTGGGGCGCAGATTGCTCAGCGTGGTGTCGGCCAAGGCTTCGCTGTAGTCGAAGGGAATCCGCTTATTGCAGGCCCAGCCTTTGTTTAAGCAGTACGTCACCATGTATTGCGCGGCGCGGCTCTGCCAGCCGTTGACGAAATCGGCGTGGGCCGAATAGAGCGAGCCCCAGTTCTCGTTCACCGCCTTGCCGTCGACGACGGTCGGGTCCATCGACAGCTGTGCACCCTCCAGGCTCGTCGTCGTGCCCAGGTTGTAGGCGAGGTTGAAATTCAGCTGGGGAATATGGACGTAGTTGGCGGGGCATTTGCCCGCGCGGTCGCTATAGACGGCGTTGCCCAGCCCCGACATGACATGCTGCGGCCTGCCCGTGACCGGGTCGTGCTGTATGGGCGACAGATGCTCGCCGTCCCAGCAATTCGGGAACGTCACCGCGATATTGAACTGTACAAACCCTTCCTGATTGGGCGTGCATCCAGTAGGAATCGTCCTGCTGTAGTCCTGGCCCGAGCAAAGGAAAGTGACATTCGGAGACGGCGCGGAACCACGGTGGTCGCCCGCCAGCAGTTGCAGGCCTTCCGGCAGCGGCGAGACCGGATACTTGTCCACGCCATTCGCGCGGTAATACGTCTTCTGGTACATCGGCCGGATGACGCGGCCGTCCGCCAGCCGCAGCGACGGCGCCCAATACGCCGAGCTGTCCGCGAAGTTGTCGCACGAGGTGCCGGGCTGCGCCATCAGGCTCTTGCGCGTGGTGAAGGCGTTCGCAGCCGTGTTGCCGAAGAAGTCATGTCCCATCGCGATGCCCGGCTGACCGGGATAGACGATGGCGTCGTCGGCCAGCGTGTGCGAGTAGGTGCACTCCACGTTGAACTGCCCATTCGTGTCGGCCAGCGCCGTACCGGACATGCAGCACGCCGCCAAGAGCCAACCGATCCCAATCCATTTCATGCCGTTCTCCTTGGGAGCCTAGGGACTCCAATCGCTCAGGCTAAGCGGCCGTTTCGGCGCGTTGCTTAAGCAAGACGGCAAAACGCGCTGGATTGCGCGCGGCATGACGGTGGCGGCTGACTAAGGCGGCCAACTACGCGCCAAGCACCGAAAAAGAAAACGGCCCAATCGACTTTCGCCGATTGGGCCGTTCCAAGCATCTTTCACAAGCTGCATCCGAATCTCAAACCTCCGACCGGAAACCGCTCCTCGCAGCCTGCCGCGAGTTTACATCACGTGCCGCTACCGCTTGCATCGGCGCTGGTGATGCGCTGAGCGCCGCCTGCGTCGAGCCAATTGCGCACGCGCGTCGCGTCCGCGAATCGCGAGTACTTGCCCGACGAATCCAGCAACACCATGATCACCGGACGACCTTCGATCGTCGCCTGCATCACGAGGCACTCACCCGCTTCGTTGATGAAGCCCGTCTTCTGCAGACCGATATCCCACGTCGGATTGCGCACCAGCGCATTCGTGCTGCGATAGGGGATCGTGCGTTTGCCGTTGAAGACGTCGTAGCTCTCGTCGGTCGAGAACTTGCGGATCAGCGGGTATTGATACGCCGCGTTGACCATCTTCACGAGATCGCGCGCGCTCGACACGTTCTCGCTCGTCAAGCCCGACGGGCTCTCGAAGTGCGTATCGGTCATGCCGAGCTGCTTTGCCTTGTCGTTCATCGCTTGGAGGAACGCTGGGCGGCCACCCGGGTAATAGCGCGACAGCGCCGCGGCCGCACGGTTTTCCGACGCCATAAGCGCGATATGTAGCATGTCCTCGCGCGAAAGCACCGAGCCGACCGACAGGCGCGAGCCCGTATTCTTGATGTAGTCGCGATCTTCATCGGTGACTTCGATCTGATCGGTCATCGGCAACTTCGAATCGAGCACGACCATCGCAGTCATCAGCTTCGAGACGGATGCGATCGGCACGACTGCACGCGAGTTCTTGTCGAACAGCGTTTCGCCGGTGTTCTGGTCGACGACATAGGCCACGCTCGAGCGCAAGGCGAGCGCATCAGGCGTGTCGTGCAGGCCAAACGCCTGCCCGACCGACTGCTGACGCGGCGCGAATGCGACCTTGCGCACTGCAGTGTGGCGGCCATGCGCGTCTACTGTGTACGAAACACGCTTTCGTTTCGATTCGACGCGAACCGGCGCCTGGTCGTCCTGCGCGGAAGCCGTTTTCGCGGCATTCGACGATTTTCGCGTCGCGCCCGAAGCGACTTTCTTCTTGTGCAGCTTGGCGGGTTTCGACGGCGCGGCCGTCGCGGGGGCCGAAGAATCGGCGGATGCAGCGAAGGCATTGACCGGAGCGGCAAGCGCGGCGGCCATGACCATCGAGGTGGCGACCGACATCGCGGTGCTGAGCGCCACGCCTTGCATCACTTTGATCGACGAAAACATTTCGGTTTTCATTGGTGTTCTGAATGTAGAGCGGGCGAGAATTTCTCGCCAGTGTAGTAAAGCTACGAAAAATAAGCAATATTAAGCACTTATCGAATGTACTTAAACCGACTTATAAGCAGCGATTGTAAAAAGCCAATAACCGCACTGTAAGCAATCAAAAAAATCGATCGCCGGGGTACAGCAACGCTCGCGGGCACTGCAATCGACCTGGTTCTGCCTGCACAGGTGCGCCACCCTTACGGGCTGCGCCTCACCGATAGCACTTATCCACATATCGGCAAGGTCAACATGAACTTGAGCGGGGAAAACACGGATCGCGCCGATGGTACAACGAACTCTCGGCACGCGAAGTCCGCCGGACGGCCGACCATACCGAATCTTAAGCGTCTGTTGCAAATCCTAAGACGCGCGCATTCGACCGGGTAGTTTTCTTAACGTTCAATGTCAATCTTCGGTTTACGCCCCAAATTCACCCGCCACAATCAGATACTCTTCCGCCAAGGCGGCTCCCGTCGCGGGGCACAAAACAGTGTCAATCTCGTTAAGCGACCCATTCCGCATAGACTTAAGGCATTGTTTTCTCGATAATTTCTCGAGATTGTGCGTCGCACAAAATGCGCTTGACATTTGGGCGCGCCATCCTAAAATGGGAACCATTGTTGCGACGCACAATGCGCCGCGCGCTTGAAGCGGTTTTACCCTCGTTTTGCTGTCAACCCATCGATCTGCGTAAGACAGATCAAATCCAGGAGCGTAAACATGACTCTGCTGACCCCTGAGCAATTTGCCGCAGCACAGAAGGCCAACCTCGAAGCTCTCTTCGGTCTGACGAACAAGGCGTTCGAAGGCGTCGAAAAGCTGGTTGAGCTGAACCTGCAAGTCGTGAAATCGACGATCGCGGAAGGCCAGGAAAACGCACAACGCGCGCTGTCGGTCAAGGACGCGCAAGAACTCCTCGCGCTTCAAGCCAGCCTGACGCAACCGGTCGCTGAAAAGGTTTTGTCGTACGGCCGTCACCTGTATGAAATCGCATCGGCTACGCAAGCCGAATTCGCGAAGGTCGCGGAAGCGCAATACGAAGAGCAAAACCGCAAGGTCCAAGCGCTCGTCGAAAACGTCGCGAAGAACGCACCGGCCGGCTCGGAAACCGCTGTCGCCGTGATGAAGTCGGCCATCAGCGCCGCCAACACGACGTACGAAACGGTCCACAAGGCAACGAAGCAAGCCGTCGAAATCGCCGAAAGCAACTTCAACGCCGCCGCTACGGCCGCTACGAAGGCTGCTCAGCAAGCCGCTTCGCAAGCTTCGCGCGCAGCGAAGAAGCCGGCTGCCTAAAGCTAGTCCGCGCCTGCGACTTCCATCGCGGGCGCAAACGCTCAGTATCGTAAGCCATAGCGCGGCCTATCTGGATCTCCCAAGCGGATAGGTTGCCCAGAGCCCCGATACGGCAAGCAGCGTATCGTTACACCGGCCCAAGGGCCGGTGTTTTTTTGCCTGCTCGCTTCGCTAATGAATGCCGCGGCCCGGATCTGGTCGGAACGAAACGTTGAAAACGAAACGGCGCGCCCATTACTGGGCGCGCCGTTTCGTTTCGCTTAGCGGTAGATGCCGAGCTTACTTCTTTTTCTGCGGCGGCAAGTCCGTGCAGACGCCTTCATACAACTCCGCCGCCATGCCGATCGACTCGCCGAGCGTCGGGTGCGGATGGATCGTCTTGCCGATATCGGTTGCGTCCGCACCCATTTCGATCGCGAGACACACTTCGCTGATCAGGTCGCCCGCATTGAGGCCGACGATGCCGCCGCCGATCACGCGATGCGTCTCTTCATCGAAGATCAGCTTCGTGAAACCCTCGTCGCGGCCATTCGCGATCGCGCGGCCCGATGCGGCCCACGGGAACACCGCCTTGCCGTACTTGATGCCTTCGGCCTTGCACTGGTCCTCGGTCTTGCCGGCCCACGCGACTTCCGGATCGGTGTAAGCCACCGACGGAATCTGGATCGCGTCGAAGTACGCCTTCTCGCCGTGCGCCGCTTCCGCCGCCACGTGGCCTTCATGCACGGCCTTGTGCGCGAGCATCGGCTGGCCGACGATGTCGCCGATCGCGAAAATATGCGGCACATTCGTGCGCATCTGCTTGTCGACGTCGATGAAGCCACGGTCGGTCACGGCAACGCCTGCCTTGTCCGCGCCGATCTTCTTGCCGTTCGGGCTGCGGCCCACCGCCACGAGCACGAGGTCGTAACGCTGCGGTTCGGCCGGCGCCTTCTCGCCTTCGAACGACACGTAGATGCCGTCCGGCTTCGCTTCCGCCGCCGTCGTCTTCGTCTTGAGCATGATGTTGGCGAAGTGCTTGCCGCTGTACTTCTCCCACACCTTCACGAGATCGCGGTCCGCGCCCGTCATCAGGCCGTCGAGCATTTCAACGACGTCGATCTGCGAGCCGAGCGTCGCGTAGACCGTTGCCATTTCGAGGCCGATGATGCCACCGCCGATCACGAGCATGCGCTGCGGAATCTGGCGCAACTCGAGTGCGCCCGTCGAATCGACGACACGCGGATCTTCCGGAATGAACGGCAGCTTCACGGCTTGCGAGCCGGCCGCGATGATGGCCTGCTTGAACTTGACGACCTTCTTGCCGCCCTCGCCCACGACTTCCATGTGATGCGGATCGACGAACGAGCCGAAGCCCGTCACGACTTCGACCTTGCGCGCCTTGGCCATGCCGGCGAGGCCGCCGGTCAGCTTCTTGACGACGCTCTCCTTGAATCCGCGCAGCTTGTCGAGATCGATCTTCGGCTCGCCGAACGAGATGCCGTGCGCGGCAAGATCCTTGACCTCGTCCATGATGAGCGCCGTGTGCAACAGCGCCTTGGACGGAATACACCCGACGTTCAAGCACACGCCGCCGAGCGTCGAATAACGCTCGACGAGCACCGTCTTCATGCCGAGATCGGCCGAGCGGAACGCAGCGGAGTACCCACCGGGGCCTGCGCCGAGCACGAGCATGTCGCACTCGATATCGGCCGAGCCGCCGAAGCTGCCGGCTTGAGGCGCAGGCGCAGCGGCCTTCGGCGCTACCGGGGCCGGTGCGGGCGCAGCCGCCGGAGCAGCAGGTTTCGCAGCAGCTACTGCTTCACCGGCTTCGACGATGGCGACGACGGTCCCTTGGGAGACCTTGTCGCCGACTTTGATCTTCACTTCCTTGACGGTGCCAGCGGTATCGCTCGGCACTTCCATGGATGCCTTATCCGACTCGAGCGTCAGGAGCGACTGTTCCTTCTCGATGACGTCGCCCGGCTTGATATTGACTTCGATGACATCGACATCCTTGAAGTCGCCGATGTCCGGCACCTTCACTTCGACGAGACTCATTAACGTCCCCTTCTCTTATTGACCGTGTTGATTGAAGCGCCGTAGATACATTGACCAGAGGACTAAAAAGCTGGCGAAAACATGGGCAAAACATCCTTTGCCGTCCGCCCAAGGACGCGCCTTTCTTTTGCCTACTTTTCTTTGGAAGACAAAGAAAAGTAGGTGCCGCCCCGCACAGGGGCAATGCTTGCAGACCGACGTGGAATCAGGTTCTACGAGGGACGTGGATCACCGACGTAAGCGACCCACGCCCCCGCGACGGCACTAAATCAAAGAATCACCCGCCGGAAATCGGCAAGCAGCCCGCCCAAATACGCATTGAAGCGCGCAGCTTCGGCGCCATCGATAACGCGATGGTCATACGACAGCGACAACGGCAGCGTGAGACGCGGCACGAACTGCTTCCCGTCCCAAACCGGCTTCATCGCGCCACGCGACAAACCAAGAATCGCGACTTCAGGCGCATTGATGATCGGCGTGAAGTTCGTGCCGCCAATCCCACCCAGCGACGAAATCGAGAAACAACCGCCCTGCATCTGATCCGGCTTGAGCTTGCCCTCGCGTGCGAGCTTCGACAACTCGGCCATTTCCTTCGCGATTTCGATCAAGCCCTTCTTGTCCGCATCGCGGATCACCGGCACGACGAGACCGTTCGGCGTATCGGCCGCGAAACCGACGTGGTAGTACTGCTTGAAGACGAGATTGTCGCCGTCGAGGCTTGCGTTGAAGGTCGGGAACTTCTTGAGCGCCGACACCACGGCCTTGATGACGAACGCGAGCATCGTGATCTTCACGCCCGCCTTCTCGTTTTCCTTGTTCAATTGCACGCGCAGCGCTTCGAGTTCGGTGATATCCGCTTCGTCGTTGTTCGTGACGTGCGGGATCATGACCCAGTTGCGATGCAGGTTCGCGCCGGAAATCTTCTTGATGCGCGAAAGCGGCTTCGGATCGATCGGACCGAACTTCGTAAAGTCGATCTTCGGCCACGGCAACAGGTTCAGCTCGCCGCCGCCCGCAGCCGGCGCGGCCGCTGCAGCCGGTGCGCGCTGGCCGGTCATCACGCCCTTGACGAACGCAGTGATGTCGTCCTGCGTGATGCGGCCCTTCGGACCCGTGCCAGGCACGAGCGCAACATCGACGCCCAACTCGCGCGCAAATTTGCGCACCGAAGGCGACGCATGGCTCGGCTTGCGCTCGCCACCGACGCCCGACGGAATCACCGGCGCTTGCGCGAGCGCCGAAACGGGCGCTGCGGCGCGTTGCGGCGCGGCGGCCGGCTCGTCCATCGGATGCTCGACTTGCTTCGCGGCCGGAGCCGGAGCAGCCGCAGGCGCGGCGGCACCCGCGCCCCCGCCTTCCAGCAGCACGATCACCGTGCCTTCCGACACCGCGTCGCCCACCTTGACCTTGATCTCTTTGACGACGCCCGATGCCGGGCTCGGCACGTCCATCGTCGCCTTGTCGGATTCGAGCGTGACGAGCGATTGCTCCTTCTCGACGCGATCGCCGACCTTCACGGCGATTTCGATAACCGGCACGTCTTTGTAGTCACCGATATCCGGAACCTTCACTTCCTGCACGCCGCCACCGCTTGCCGCAGCAGCCGGTGCCGGAGCAGCGGGAGCCGCAGCCGCACCGTTGGCCTGCGCGGGCTTGGCCGCCGGCGCCGCCGCGCCGCCTTCGAGCAGGATGATCAGGGTGCCCTCGGACACCGGATCGCCCTGCTTCACCTTCACTTCCTTGACCGTGCCGGCCGCGGGGCTCGGCACATCCATCGTCGCCTTGTCGGACTCCAGCGTGACGAGGGACTGCTCTTTCTCGACGGTATCACCCGCCTTCACCAGCACCTCGATCACAGGGATGTCCTTGTAATCGCCGATGTCCGGGACTTTGACTTCGATCGCTTGACTCATTTGTTAGTGTCTCCTGGGCCGCGTGCGCGCGTCCCATTCATCGAACGGAAAGCGCGCACGCCAGCATCACGCGGACGATGCCTTAGACGTGCATCGGGTTGGGTTTGGCGGGATCGAGGTTGTACTTCTTGAGCGCGTCGGCGACGAGCTTGCGCTCGATCGTACCTTCGTCCGCGAGCGCATTCAGTGCAGCGACCGTGACCCAGTAACGGTCGACCTCGAAGAAGTGACGCAGCTTTTCGCGCGTGTCCGAGCGGCCGAAGCCGTCGGTGCCGAGCACGACGAAGCGTTGCGGCACATGGGCGCGGATCTGATCCGCGAGTGCGCGAATGTAGTCGGTCGATGCGATGACCGGACCCTTCGCGTCCTTCAACAGCTTCTCGACATGCGACAGCTTGCGCGGCTCGGCCGGATGCAGCAGGTTCCAGCGATCCACGTCCTGGCCTTCACGCGCGAGTTCCGTGAAGCTCGGCACGCTCCAGAGGTCGGCATCGACGCCCCAGTCGTTCTTGAGCAGGTCGGCGGCGGCGATCACTTCGTTGAAGATCGTGCCCGCGCCCATCAGTTGCACGCGCGGCGCCTTCGAGTTCGCGTCGGCCTTCTTGAACGAATACATGCCCTTGATGATGTCGGCCGCCACGTGCTCGCCCTGCGGAATCGCCGGGTGCTCGTAGTTCTCGTTCATCACCGTGACGTAGTAGTACACGTCCTCTTGCTCCTGCACCATGCGGCGCAGGCCGTCCTGCATGATGACGGCGAGCTCGTAGCCGAACGTCGGGTCGTAGCTGATGCAGTTCGGCACCGATGCCGCCCACAAGAGCGAGTGGCCGTCCTCGTGCTGCAGGCCTTCGCCGTTCAGCGTCGTGCGGCCCGCGGTGCCGCCCAGCAGGAAGCCGCGCGAGCGCATGTCGCCGGCGGCCCATGCGAGGTCGCCGATGCGCTGGAAGCCGAACATCGAGTAGAAGATGTAGAACGGGATCATGATCTCGCCGTGCGTCGAGTACGACGTCGCGGCCGCGATCCAGTCACACATACCGCCGGCTTCGTTGATCCCTTCCTGCAGAATCTGGCCGGTTTCCGATTCCTTGTAGAACATCAGCTGGTCGGAATCTTCCGGCACGTACTTCTGGCCGTCCTGATTCCAGATGCCGATCTGACGGAAGAGACCTTCCATGCCGAACGTACGCGACTCGTCCGGCACGATCGGCACGATGCGCTTGCCGAGCGCCTTGTCCTTCAACAGGATGTTGAGAATCCGCACGAACGCCATCGTCGTCGAAATCTCGCGGCCTTCGCCCGTGCCCTTCAGCAAAGGCTCGAACGCTTCGAGCGCCGGCACCGGCAACGATTCCGCCTTCTGGCGGCGCGCCGGCAGATAGCCGCCGAGTTCCTGGCGGCGTGCGCGCATGTACTCGAGTTCCTTCGAACCTTCTTCGAACTTGATGTACGGCACGTCGACGATCGCTTCGTCGGAGATCGGCAGACGGAACTGATCGCGGAATTTCTTCAGTTGCTCGACCGGCAGCTTCTTCTGCTGGTGAGTGATGTTCATGGCCTGGCCGGACTCGCCCATGCCGTAGCCCTTGATCGTCTTCGCGAGGATCACGGTCGGCTGGCCCTTCGTATCGGTTGCCGCCTTGAACGCCGCATAGATCTTGTGCGGATCGTGGCCGCCGCGGTTCAGGTCCCAAATGTCGTCATCGGACCAGTCGGCGACGAGCGCCTTCAGTTCCGGCGAGTTGAAGAAGTGCTCGCGAACGAACGCGCCCGACTCCGACTTGTAGGTCTGGTACTCGCCGTCGACGACTTCCATCATCCGGCGCATCAGCGCGCCCGTCTTGTCGCGTGCGAAGAGCGCATCCCAGCGGCTGCCCCAGATCACCTTGATGACGTTCCAGCCCGCGCCGCGGAACTCGCTTTCGAGTTCCTGAATGATCTTGCCGTTGCCGCGCACCGGGCCGTCGAGACGCTGCAGGTTGCAGTTGATGACGAACACGAGGTTTTCCAGACGCTCGCGGCCGGCCATGCCGATCGCGCCGAGCGATTCCGGTTCGTCCGTTTCGCCGTCGCCGAGGAACGCCCAGACCTTGCGGCCGTCGGTCTTCGCGATGCCGCGCGCCTGCAGGTACTTCATGAAGCGCGCCTGGTAGATCGCCATGATCGGGCCGAGACCCATCGAGACGGTCGGGAACTGCCAGAAGTCCGGCATCAGCCACGGGTGCGGATACGACGAGATGCCCTCGCCGCCCACTTCCTGGCGGAAGCTGTCGAGCTGGCTCTCGGACAGGCGGCCGAGCAGGAACGCGCGCGAGTAGACGCCCGGCGACGAGTGGCCCTGCACGAACACGAGGTCGCCGCCATGCTTGTCGGACGGCGCATTCCAGAAGTGGTTGAAGCCGACGTCATAAAGCGTGGCCGCCGACGCGAACGACGAGATATGGCCGCCGACGTTCGTATGCTTGCCGGCCCGCACGACCATCGCGATGGCGTTCCAGCGCGTGTACGAGCGGATGCGGTGTTCGATGTCCTGGTCGCCGGGAATGCGTTGCTGGCTCGCGACCGGGATCGTATTGATGTAGGGGGTGTTCGCCGAGAAAGGCAGGTGCTCGCCGTGCACGCGGGCAAATTCGATTTGCTTCTCGATCAGGTAGTGCGCGCGGTCGGGGCCGACAGCAGAAATCACGCCATCGAGGGCTTCAAGCCATTCGCCCGTCTCCTGGGGGTCGTCGTCTTTATCGGCAGCGACATATTTCATCACTTCGTCGGGTACAGCGGACATTCTCGTCTCCTGATTTAGAGAAATGCACTTGGAACACACGACGCGGGCCGGGACCGGCCGCGGCAGCTTTCGGCGATTGTAATGAGCCGAACGCTGCCCGCGCAACAAAATTTTCGAATTACGAGATCGATTCTCATAATGCGAAATTTTGCTGCAGCGCACCTCGAATGAACGGCGGAATCGTCATTACACGACTCGAATTATCGAGATTAGCCCCTGTTCGCCGTCCTTTTACGCCAATTGCAGATGACACGCTGCGCTACAATGCCAGCCATGTTGACCGAACGGCTATTCACACGCTCGGCGCGGCCGTCCCGCTCCCGGGCGGACGCTTCGCCGTCCCGCTGGCACCACGGACCGTGGTGGTCGAACTCCTATTTGCTCACGCCGCTCCTGTCGATCCTGGTGTTCCTGGTCGTCATGAGCCTGATCCTCTGGAGCCTGAACCGGCGCGAGCAGCAGCAGCAGGAAGACACCCTATACCGAAACGTCGCCTGGGCCCAGCAGCAGATCCGTCTATCGATGACGGGCGCGCAGGAGCAGTTGCAGGCGCTTTCGCGCGATCTCGCCGCCGGCCACGCCGATCCCCATTCGTTCCTGGTGTCGACCACCGACATCATGCAGGGCCATCCCGAAATCCTCTACCTCAACTGGTATACGAACGAGGATGTCGCGCGCTGGCCGAACAACCCGCTTCCCATGCTCGGGCAGCGCCTCGCGCGCCCGAACGACGCGCAGATGGACGAAGCCGTGAAAGCGGCGTTCAACGAAGCGAAGAGCACGCGCCGCCAGGTGTATTCCCCGCTCATCTACGACGATCTCGGCAACGGCTACCTGACGCTGCAAACGCCCGTCTACCGCGACCGCGAATTTCTCGGCACGGTCGCCGCGGTGTTTTCGATCGAAGGCATTCTGAAGCACGACATCCCGCCTGAGCTGTCGGCGAAGTACAAGATCTCGATCACCGACTCGAACAACCGCGAGCTCGCCACCACCTCGACGCGTCCACGCCTGCCGCGCGACGTCTACTACGACCTGCCGCTCGATCCGCCGGGACAAGGCGTGACGGTACGCGTCTACTCGTTCCCGCAGATCACGAACTTCACGAACAACACGCTCGTCTGGCTCGTCGCCGGCCTGTCGTGCTTCGTGCTGTGGAGCCTGTGGAGCCTCTGGAAGCACACGCGCCAGCGCTTCGAGGCGCAGCAGGCGCTGTACGCCGAAGCGTTCTTCAGGCGCGCGATGGAGAACTCGGTGCTGATCGGCATGCGCGTGCTCGACATGCACGGCCGCATCACCCACGTGAACCCGGCGTTTTGCCGGATGACGGGCTGGGACGAAAGCGACCTCGTCGGCAAAACGGCGCCCTTCCCGTACTGGCCGCGCGATTCGTATCCGGAAATGCAGCGCCAGCTCGACATGACGCTGCGCGGCAAGGCGCCGTCGTCGGGCTTCGAATTGCGCGTACGGCGCAAGGACGGCTCGCTCTTTCACGCACGTCTCTACGTCTCCCCGCTCATCGACAGCTCGGGCCGGCAGACCGGCTGGATGTCGTCGATGACCGACATCACCGAACCGAAACGCGCGCGCGAGGAACTCGCCGCCGCGCACGAACGCTTCACGACCGTGCTCGAAAGCCTCGACGCGGCCGTCTCCGTGCTCGCCGCCGACGAAGCCGAGCTGCTGTTCGCAAACCGCTACTACCGGCATCTGTTCGGCATCCGCCCCGACGGGCATCTCGAACTCTCGGGCGGCAGCTACGACACGGCGCAGGCTTCGTCCGATTCGATCGACATGGTCGACGCCTATGCGGGCCTGCCCGCCGCCGCGCTCACCGAGAGCACGGCCGATGCGCGCGAAGTCTATATTCACGGCATCCAGAAGTGGTTCGAAGTGCGCCGTCAGTACATTCAGTGGGTCGACGGCCACCTCGCGCAGATGCAGATCGCGACCGACATCACCTCGCGCAAGCAGGCGCAGGAACTCGCGCGCCAGCAGGAAGAAAAGCTCCAGTTCACGAGTCGCCTGATGACGATGGGCGAGATGGCGTCGTCGCTCGCGCACGAACTCAACCAGCCGCTCGCCGCGATCAACAACTATTGTTCCGGCACCGTCGCCTTGGTGAAATCGGGCCGCACGAACTCCGACAATCTGCTGCCGGTGCTCGAGAAGACCGCGCAACAGGCAGTGCGCGCCGGCATGATCATCAAGCGCATCCGCGAGTTCGTGAAGCGCAGCGAGCCGAAGCGTCAGGCAACGCGCGTCGCCGATATCGTCGCCGATGCCGTGGGTCTGGCCGAAATCGAAGCCCGCAAGCGAAAGATCCGCATCGTCACCGAAATGCGCTCGCGGCTGCCCGTCATCTATGTCGATCCGGTGCTGATCGAGCAGGTGCTCGTCAACCTGCTGAAAAACGCCGCCGAGGCCATGCATGACGCGCGCCCGAATGCGGTCGATCCGGTGATCCGCGTCGTCGTGAAGCTCGATGCCGGGTTCGTCTGCATCAGCGTCATCGACCAGGGCCCGGGCGTCGATGAAGCCACCACCGAGCGCCTGTTCGAACCGTTCTACAGCACCAAGTCCGACGGCATGGGCATGGGGCTGAACATCTGCCGTTCCATTATCGAGTCGCACCGCGGCCGTCTGTGGGTGGTCAACAACGTCGAAGCTGACGGCCACATCACGGGCGCCACGTTCCATTGCAGTCTGCCCATTGGCGAGCCTCACGACCTGAGCAACGGCGGGTCCGAGGCGCCGAGAACACAAACCGTTACGGGAGAGCTATGAGTACCCCAGTCACCACTCAGGAAACTGTGTTTGTCGTCGACGACGACGAGGCCGTGCGCGATTCGCTGCGCTGGCTCTTGGAGGCAAATGGTTATCGGGTGCAATGCTTTTCGAGCGCCGAACAGTTCATCGACGCCTATCAGCCCGCGCAGCACGCCGGCCAGATCGCCTGCCTGATTCTCGACGTGCGGATGTCCGGCATGAGCGGCCTCGAACTGCAAGAGCGTCTGATCGCGGAAAACGCCACCCTGCCAATCATCTTCGTGACGGGTCACGGCGACGTGCCGATGGCCGTCTCGACGATGAAAAAAGGCGCGATGGACTTTATCGAAAAACCGTTTGACGAGGCGGAACTGCGCAAGCTCGTCGAGCGGATGCTCGACAAGGCCCGCAGCGAAAGCACCAGCGTCGCGCAGCAGCGCGCCGCCGCCGAGCGGCTTGGCAAGCTGACCGCACGCGAACATCAGGTGCTCGAGCGCATCATCGCCGGCCGTCTGAACAAGCAGATCGCGGACGATCTCGGCATCAGCATCAAGACTGTCGAAGCGCACCGCGCGAACATCATGGAAAAGCTCAACGTCAACACGGTCGCCGATCTGTTGCGTCTGGCGCTTTCGAACAAGCCGCAGCAAGCGCAGTAAGCGCTGTTCATTCGCTGCGCGCCCGGGCTCGCCGCCCGGGCTTTGGCGGCCGCCATGGCAGCGGCCGACGAAAGCAGGCGTTGAGATTTCAGCGACGCGCGGCGTCGGCTCATGCGGCGCTCCTTTCGCTTTTCCTCTCTGGGACGCCGTCGTCCCACTCCACACCCTCCCTCTTCATCACACGCAGACTCGCGCCCGACACGCCTGTCCGCGGCCGCCACGCGCTTGTCCATCCGCGCCGTCCGGCGTTCGCTCAAAGGTATAATTCGCTACTTCGCGGCGCGGCCCCGGTCGGTCGTCCTCTTTCCTGGCTTTCACGACCCGTTCGCAGCCTCGCGCCAAACCGCTTTCAGCCTGTTCGCGTCAAGCTGCCGGCCTAAAGCGCCGCATCTCGGCCCGAACAGCGCCTTGCAAGACCGATTTCCATACTCGTCACTCGACCGACCCATCATGACAGCCAAACTGATCGACGGCACCGCCCTTTCCAAGACCCTCCGCGCCGAAGTCGCGACCCGCGCCGCCGCGCTCGCCGCACGCGGCCATCAACCGGGCCTCGCCGTCGTGCTGGTCGGCGACAATCCGGCAAGCGAAGTCTACGTGCGCAACAAGGTGAAAGCGTGCGAGGACAACGGCATCTTCTCGTCCTACGACCGCTACCCGGCTACGCTCTCCGAAGCCGACCTGCTCGCGCGCATCGACGAGCTGAACCGCGATCCGAAGATTCACGGCATCCTCGTCCAACTGCCGCTGCCGAAGCACATCGACAGCCACAAGGTGATCGAAGCGATCGCGCCCGAGAAGGACGTCGACGGCTTTCACGTCGCGAACGCCGGCGCGCTCCTGACCGGCAAGCCGCTCTTTCGCCCCTGCACGCCGTATGGCGTGATGAAAATGTTCGAGGCGTACGGCATCGATCTCAAGGGCGCGAATGCCGTGGTGATCGGCCGCTCGAACATCGTCGGCAAGCCGATGGCGCTGCTCCTGCTCGAAGCCGGCGCCACCGTCACGATCTGCCACAGCAAGACGCGCGACATCGCCGCGCACACGAAGAACGCCGACGTGATCGTCGCCGCGACCGGCCTGCGCAACATCGTGACCGCCGGCATGGTCAAGCCGGGCGCAGCCGTCATCGACGTCGGCATGAACCGCGACGAAGCCGGCAAGCTCTGCGGCGACGTCGACTTCGCGGCCGTCAAGGAAGTGGCCGGTTTCATTACGCCGGTGCCGGGCGGGGTCGGTCCGATGACGATCACGATGCTGCTCGTGAACACCATTGAAGCAGCGGAGCGCGCCGCGGGCAACTAGGCCGTTCGGCCTATGCCATCTGGCCAGCTACCGGGCCGCGTCATGCGGCACGATAATCGGTCCGGTAGAAACTATCGATTGGAATCGTGGCGCGCTGCCCCAATAATGACGGTGCAGGGCGCGCGGCGCCCGCCTCATTCAGTCAGACAGGAAGCTCCATGTCATCCAATACCCTCACGCAGAAAGACAATCCGCTCCTCGATTTCTCCGATCTGCCGCGCTTCGGCGAGATCCAGCCTGCGAACGTGACGCCCGCACTCGACGTGCTGCTCGCCGCCGCGAACACTGCCGTCGATCGCGCGAGCGCGCCGGAAACACCCGCGACCTGGATCGACATCGTCGAGCCGGTCGAACACGCGACAGAGCCGCTCTCTCGCGCCTGGGGCGTGATCGGCCACCTGAACGCGGTCGCCGATACGCCTGAGCTGCGCGCCGCCTACGGCGAGAACCTGCCTCGCGTGACCGAGTTCTGGTCGAGCGTCGGGCAGAATCTCGCGCTCTACGAGAAATACAAGGCGATCGCCTCAAGCACCGAATTCGCTACGCTCACCGCCGAGCGCAAGAAGATCCTCGAAAACGCGCTGCGCGATTTCCGCCTGTCGGGCGCCGAGTTGCCGGAAGAGCAGAAGCCGCGTTTTGCCGAATTGCAGGAGCAGCAAGCGGCGTTGTCGAAAGCATTCTCCGACCACGTGCTCGACGCAACCAACGCCTACGCCTACATCGTGACCGACGAGGGCGACCTGGCGGGCCTTCCCGACGACGTCGCTGAAGCAGCGCGCGAAACCGCCCAGCGCGACGGCAAGGAAGGCTGGAAATTTACGCTGCACTTCCCGTCCTACTTCCCGGTGATGCAGTACTCGGAAAACCGCGCGATGCGCGAGGCGATGTATCGCGCTTACGTGACGCGCGCATCCGAGCTGGGCGCGCTGTATGGCAACGGCAAAGCGGATTGGGACAACACCGCCAATCTCGCCGATCAGTTGAAGCTGCGCCGCGAGGAAGCGCAAATGCTCGGCTACCAGAACTTCGCCGAAGTCTCGCTGGCGCCGAAGATGGCCGAGTCGCCCGCCCAAGTCGTCGCGTTCCTCGAAGACCTCGCCAAGCGCGCACGTCCTTTCGCCGAGCAAGACTGGAAAGAGCTGCGCCAATTCGCTGCCACGGAACTTGGCATGGCCGAAATGCAGCCGTGGGACGTCGCGTTCGCAGGCGAGCGCCTGCGTCAGAACCGCTATTCGTTCTCGGAAAACGAAGTCAAGCAATACTTCCCCGAAGACGCCGTGTTGAAGGGGCTGTTCAAGGTGACCGAGACGCTCTTCGGCGTCAGCATTCGCCGCGACCAGACGGCCACGTGGCATCCCGACGTGCGCTTCTTTCGCGTCGAGAACAAGGACGGCTCGCTCGTCGCGCAGTTCTATCTCGACCTGTACGCGCGCGAAGGCAAGCGCGGCGGCGCATGGATGGACGATGCGCGCTCGCGCCACAAGCGCACCGAAGGCGGCGTGCAGACGCCGGTCGCCTATCTGACGTGCAACTTCTCGGCGCCGGTCGGCGGCAAGCCGGCCTGCTTCACGCACGACGAAGTCATCACGCTGTTCCATGAGTTCGGCCACGGCCTGCATCACATGCTCACGCGCGTCGACGAACTCGGCGTGTCGGGCATCAACGGCGTCGAATGGGATGCGGTCGAGCTGCCGTCGCAGTTCATGGAGAACTTCTGCTGGGAGTGGGACGTCCTGACCGATATGTCGTCGCATGTCGAAACCAGCGCCACGCTGCCGCGCGATCTCTTCGACAAGATGCTCGCCGCAAAGAACTTCCAGAGTGGGCTCGGCACGCTGCGGCAGATCGTGTTCTCGATGTTCGACATGATGCTGCACGTCGATTTCGATCCGTCCGCGCAAAAGAACGCAACCGATCTCGCGCGCGAGATCAACGAGCGCTTCCATGTGATTCCGCAGGCGCCGTTCTCGCGCTGGCCGAACACGTTCAGCCATATCTTCGCGGGCGGCTATGCGGCGGGCTACTACAGCTACAAGTGGGCCGAGGTGCTGTCCGCCGACGCCTATGCCGCGTTCGAAGAAGCCGCCAAGGCCGCGAGCGGCAGCGTGCTCGATGCGGCGACCGGCACGCGCTACCGTCGCGAGATTCTCGAAGTGGGCGGCAGCCGGCCCGCGATGGAGTCGTTCAAGGCGTTCCGCGGCCGCGAACCGCAAATCGATGCGCTGCTGCGTCATAGCGGCATGTCGGCTGGCTCTGCGCACTAAACCGCGCGCAGTATCGCGCGGCGCGCTGCCCGTGCAGGTTGACGGGTCGCGCGCCGCGCGAGTTCATCTGGACTGGACTCATCGATATAGCTTGAAGTCGACTTCCGCAGGCCGGCCTTCGAGCGATAGTGCCGCGCGCGCCGCGGGCGTTCGCGCCACCACTCTCCCCCGCCTCACCACCGCAAGCCGCGTGGCACGCAGGCGAAGCGCTTCGATCGGATCGCGCGCATCGAGCAGCACGCAGTCCGCGTAATGCCCGGGAGCAATCCCGTAGCCTTCCAGACCGAGGATCTTCGCCGGGTTGACCGTCACCGCATCGAACGCGGCGTGCATCGCATCGACGCCCGTCATCTGCGCAACATGCAGCCCCATATGCGCGACTTCGAGCATGTCCGCCGAGCCCAGGCTGTACCACGGGTCCATCACGCAGTCGTGCCCGAATGCGACATCGATGCCCACCGCGAGCATCTCGGGTACGCGCGTCATGCCGCGCCGCTTCGGATAGGTATCCGAACGGCCCTGCAGCGTGATGTTGATCAGCGGATTCGCAATCGCCGCGACGCCGGCCTCTCGCATCAGCGGCAGCAGCTTGCTCACGTAGTAGTTGTCCATCGAGTGCATCGATGTCAGATGCGAGCCCGCGACGCGTCCGTGAAGCCCAAGCCGGTGCGTTTGCGCGGCGAGCGTTTCAATGTGTCGCGACATCGGGTCGTCGGATTCGTCGCAGTGCATGTCGACACGCAGACCCTTCTCAGCCGCGAATTCGCAGAGCAGGCGCACCGACTCGGCGCCATCGGCCATCGTCCGCTCGAAGTGCGGAATGCCACCGACGACATCGACGCCCATCTCGATCGCACGCTTCAAGTTGTCGAATGCGCCAGGGCTGCGCAAGAGGCCGTCCTGCGGAAACGCGACCAATTGGAGATCGAGATACGGCGCCACGCGCCGCTTCACTTCGAGCAACGCCTCGACGGCGAGCAAACGCGAATCGCAGACGTCGACGTGCGAGCGAATCGCCAGCAGCCCTCGCGCGACGGCCCAGTCGCAATACTGCAGCGCGCGTTCGATCAGCGCTTCTTGTGTGAGATGCGGCTTGAGCTCGCCCCAAAGCGCAATGCCTTCGAGCAGGGTGCCCGATGCGTTCACGCGCGGCAGCCCGTAGGAAAGCGTCGCGTCCATATGAAAGTGCGCATCGACGAACGGTGGCGCGACCAGCAGGCCACCCGCGTCGATTTCTTCACGTCCAGTGGCCGCGAGCCGCGGTTCGACCGCGACGATGCGCTCGCCGTCGATGCCGATATCGACCAGCTCGTCTCGATGTGCGATGTGAGTCGTGAGTGCTGCGCGGCGAATGATCAGGTCCATTGGCGGCTCCCTGTGGCGCTCGTTAGTGTGGGTTCGATTCTAGCGACCCGAAAACAGAAGCGGCAAACCGAGCGCTTGCGAAGCTCAGGCCAAATGGTCGCCGACGCCGTCTTCGCGTGCAGCCCCGTCTGACGCCTCGCCCCGCTCGCTCGCCACGTCCGGCTCATGCTCCGTCAGCTGCAGGTCGTCGAACAGCGCGAATTGCCCGTGCTGAGACGGGTCGTCCTCTTCGAGACGCACACCGACGCCAAGGAGCCGTACCGGCCGGTTGCGCCGCGCCAAGCCCTTTTCGAGCAACGCGAGCAACGTCGGCACGTGAGTCGCGTCGCCGACGCACTCGACCGTCGTGCGCTGAAAATCCGCAAAGCGGATTTTCACGTACAGCTTGCGCACAGCTGACGCCGCACCAGCACGCGCGATCCGCTCGTCGAGCTGCTCGGTGAGGCGCGTGATTTCCGCAGCGCATTCGTCGAGCGTCTTCAGATCGGTCACATAGGTGGTCTCGACGCTGATCGACTTGCGCTCCTGGTCCGCCTGCACCGCGCGGTAGTCGACGCCGCGCGACAGCTCGTAGAGGCGCTTGCCGAACGCGCCGAAGTGCCGATGCAGATCGATCAGCGCCCAAGCGCGCAACTCGAGACACGTCGTGATGCCGAGTTTTTCGAGCTTCGCCGCCGTGACCTTGCCCACGCCGTGAATCTTGCGCACCGGCAACGCCGCGACGAATGCGTCGATTTCGTGCGGACGCACGACGAAGAGCCCGTCGGGCTTGTTCCAGTCGGAGGCGATCTTCGCGACGAACTTGTTTGGCGCGACGCCCGCCGACACCGTCACGCCAACCGTCTCGCGCACCCGCTGGCGAATCTCCTCGGCCATCAGCGTGGCGCTGCCTTTGCAACGCTCAGATCGCGTCACGTCGAGATAGGCTTCGTCGAGCGACAACGGCTCGACGTCGGGCGTGTAATCGCGATAGATCGCCATGATCTGCCGCGAGGCGATCCGGTACTTCTCCATCGCGGGCCGCAGTATCAGCAGCTCGGGACATTTGCGCATCGCGAGCGCAGACGGCATCGCCGAATGCACGCCGAAGCGCCGCGCCTCGTAGTTGCAAGTCGCAATGACGCCGCGCGCCTCGGGGCGGCCGCCCACCGCGAGCGGCCTGCCGCGCAACGACGGATCGTCGCGCATTTCGACCGACGCATAGAAACAGTCGCAATCGCAGTGGATGATCTTGCGCACGGCGGCGCCGCTCGCGCTGGAAGGCGCAAGCATGGGCGAAACGGAGTGCGGATCGAGCGGGTTCAAAGTGGCACCACTGTACAAAAATACAGTGGTTTTTTCAAGCCAGGCGGGCTGGGCGTGCGAGCGTCCCCGTATTGGCAAAACGTCCGGAATCTGTATCGCGGCAAAAGCCGCCGCTGCGCTTATGCTTGTCGGCGTCCAGGCGATAGCGACGGGATAGCGCTGGCCGGATGCGATGCGCAATACGTTACGAAGAGTACGAATGGGAGAGCAAAGATGAAAACAATCGGAGTCATCGGCGGTATGAGCTGGGAATCATCGGCCGAGTATTACCGCTTGCTGAACCGTCACGCGAAGGCGCGCTTCGGCGGACACCATAACGCCAAGAGCCTGATGCTGACCGTCGACTTCGCGCCCGTCGAAGCGCTTCAGCGCGCGGGCGATTGGACTGCGCTCGGCGCGCACATGGCTGAAGCCGCGCAACAGCTCGAGCGCGGCGGCGCCGACCTCGTGATTCTTGCGACCAACACGATGCATCGCGTCTACCCGGCGATCGAAAGCGCGATCACGATTCCGTTCCTGCACATCGCCGATCCGACGGGCGCCGCATTGCGCGATGCCGGTGTGGAGCGCGTCGGTTTGCTCGGCACGCGCTATACGATGGAGCAGACGTTTTACACGGGACGTCTTCGGGAGAAGTACCGGCTGGATACCTTGGCACCCAACGAAGCGGATCGCGCCGACGTGCATCGGATCATCTACGACGAGCTGTGTCACGGCGTCGTGAAAGACGAGTCACGTGCGACGTACCAGCGCGTGATCGACGATCTCGCCTCGCGCGGTGCGCAAGCGGTGATTCTCGGCTGCACGGAAATCACGCTGCTGATCAAGCCCGAGGATTCGTCGCTGCCGGTGTTCGATACGACATCGCTGCACGCGCAAGCGGCGGTCGATTGGGCCGCTCGCGATTGAGCCACGCGGTAAGCGCAAACTGCGCGCAGAAACAACAAAGCCCGCGTGGCGAGATGCCAGCGGGCTTTGTCATGAAGGCTTGGTTGCGGGGGTAGGATTTGAACCTACGACCTTCGGGTTATGAGCCCGACGAGCTGCCAGACTGCTCCACCCCGCGTCAGAGGAAGCGAATTGTACGGGCATGTCATCGGCGCGTCAAACAAAAGCGCCAATTAATTTCGCGGCGCCATGTGAATGACGTTGCGGACCGCGAAGCGATCACGTGTCGATACACGCATATCGCTTCGCCAATCACCCATCGCCAACGCTCAGAACAACGCCACCGCCTTCTGGATGGCGATGAACAGGCCCATGAGGAACGGAATGCCCACAGCGAGCCAAGCGATCACGCTTCCAAAACCAAACCTGCCGCGCGCCGCCGTTTCGGCATTGCCGATCGTGCGGTCCTCATGCAACAGCGAGCGCTCGTGCGCGAGTTCTTCATCCGTCATCCAGTACTTCTTGTCGACCGGCTTCACGAACAAGTTGCAGATGAAACCAACGGCCAGGAAGCCCGCCATGATGTAGAGCGTCACGTCGTAGATCAGGTTGTGCGCGACGCCGTGATCGATCTGGAACTGCCGGATGCCCGCGATCAGCGTCGGTCCGATGATCCCCGCCACCGACCACGCGGTAAGCAAACGTCCGTGAATGGCGCCGACCATCTGCGGACCGAAGATGTCGGCGAGATACGCCGGCACGGTCGCGAAGCCACCGCCGTACATGCTGACGATGATGCAGATCGATGCGACGAACAGCGCCGGCAGCAACAGATGTCCCCACGTCGGCAGCAGGCAATAGAGCACGATGCCCAGCACGAAGAACGTGAAGTACGCGGTCTTGCGGCCGATCTTGTCGGAGAGCGATGCCCAGAAGATTCGCCCAAGCGAGTTGAACAGCGAGACGAGCCCGACGAGTCCCGCCGCCGACGCGACCAACGCCGCCTTTTGCACGGTGCTCATCGTCGTGCCCGGTTCGAGCCCGAGCAGCTTCGGCCCGAACACTTCCTGCAGCATCGGGCTCGCCATCGCGATCACCCCGATGCCCGCCGTCACGTTCGTGCAGAGCACGCCCCAGATCAGCCAGAACTGCGGCGTCTTCCACGCTTGGTTCAGATGGACGTTCTGCCGCGTGATCATCCCTTTCGACTGATCGTTGGCGGGCGGCGTCCAGCCGCGCGGATGCCAGCCGCTCGGCGCGACGCGAAAACCGAATGCGCCTGCCGACATCGCGATGAAGTAGATCACGCCCATCGCCATGAGCGTCTCGCTCACGCCGGGGATGCCGTTACTCGCGAAGTGCCCCATCAGCCACACCGCGAGCGGCGCGCCGATCATCGCGCCGCCGCCGTATCCCATGATCGCGAAACCGGTCGCCATGCCGCGGCGGTCAGGAAACCATCTGATCAGCGTCGAGACTGGCGTGATGTAGCCGATCCCCTGCCCGATGCCGCCGATGAACGCCCCCACGAACACGAGCCAGAGCTGATGAATCGACACGGCGAAGCCCATCAGGATCAAGCCGCCGCCCCAGCAACAAGCGGCGACGAAGCCTGCCTTGCGCGGTCCGGCGTGTTCGAGCCAGCGCCCCCACAGGGCCGCGGAAATCCCGAGCATCGCGATGAAGATTTCGAAGATGTGCGTGACGGCGAGCACCGACCAATTGCAGCTCGACGAAAACAACTCGGCGCTGAAACCTTGCGCTGTGCAGGCCGATGCATCGGCGTTCGAGACAAGCTTTGTCATCGGCAGCCAGAACACCGAGAAGCCGTATGACATGCCGATGCACAGGTGAATGGCCAGTGCCGCCGGCGGCGCGAGCCACCGGTTGTAGTGCGCGCCTGCCACCGTGCGCTCCCGTGAAAGCAAGCCGCCCGGTATTCCTGCGGGTTTCGCGCCTCTGCCTAGTTGAGCGTCGCCCATGGTTCTCCTCCAATGGATCGCGATCCGAACGTTGTCGTTGGGCCGCCTGCGCAGCCGTTTTGTTGTTACCCCGATGCCTGCCAAATCCGTCAATCGAATGCTTGGTTCGAAGGCAATATATGAATTTCAAATTCATATATCGAGCGGATCGACAAGTCATTCTATGAACGCTAGTTGCAGCCTATGTCGATTGCAATAGGTATCGTCACCGCATATGACGTGAGCAAAAAACGTGACCGGTGGCGTAATTGGACAGGCGAGAGCCAAGAGCTGCGCGTGCGGAGGTACTATTGGCGGCGTTTAATGCTCGGCGCGACGCGAGTCGCCCGCCATGCCATCCCCGGATCAATAGCTCGAGTCAAGCAATGAAAATAGCGACGTGGAACGTGAATTCCCTGAAGGTGCGTCAGCAGCATGTAATCGATTGGCTCGAACTGAGCCAAACCGACGTGCTGTGCCTGCAGGAATTGAAATTGCCGGACGAGAAATTTCCGCGCGCCGAACTTGAAGCGAAGGGTTATCGAAGCTGGTTTGCCGGGCAAAAGACCTACAACGGCGTCGGCATTCTCGTGCGCGAGGGGCTGGGTGTCGACGAGGCGACCGTGGTACGCAACATCCCCGGCTTCGAAGACCCGCAGCAGCGCGTAGTCGCCGTGACGATCGATGGCGTGCGAATCGTTTCGGCGTACTTCCCGAACGGACAAGCGCCCGGCACCGACAAATTCGCCTACAAGCTGCGCTGGCTCGACGCGATGCACGATTGGCTCGCCGGCGAGATGCAGCAGTACCCGAAGCTCGCGCTTTTGGGCGACTACAACATCGCGCCGGAAGACCGCGACGTGCACGACCCGAAGGCGTGGGAAGGACAGAATCTCGTGTCGCCGGAGGAACGCGCGGCATTCGTGCGGCTGATCGAACTGGGCTTCGTCGACGCCTTCCGGAAGTTCGAGCAGCCCGAGAAGATCTTCACATGGTGGGACTATCGGATGATGGCGTTTCGCCGCAATGCGGGGATGCGGATCGATCACATCCTGCTTTCGCCCGCGCTCGCGGCTAGCTGCACGGCGTGCGAGGTCGACAAGACGCCGCGCAAGTGGGAACAGCCGTCGGATCACACGCCGGTGGTGGCGCAGATCGGGTGACGTGCGAATGCCTGATGGACGCTCAGGCTCTCTGATTGAAGCAGCGGCGCGCTCCACCTACGCGAACCGCGCCGCCCCCCTCACGGCTCGAGATGCAACTCCTGAATCTTGCGCGTGATCGTATTGCGGCCGATGCCGAGCCGCTCCGCCGCTTCGACCTTGCGGCCGCGCGTGAAGTCGAGCGCTTCACGAATCACCGCGGCTTCGAAGCGCCGTGCGAGCTCATCCATCACGTCGGCGAAGTTCTCGCGCAGCAAGCGCGCGACTTCCGTGCGCAAGCCGTTTTCCCACGCGCTCATGGGCGTCGCGACCGGCATGCCGCCGAGCGTCGACGGCACGGCGGGCGCGGATATCACGCCGTTCGTACCCGCGTTGCCCGGCATGCCGTTCGCCGTTTGCGCCACGCCTGAATCAAGCGCCACGATCTCCTCCGAACCGGAGCGCGCCGGAACGAGATCGGGCGGCAAGTCCTTGATCTCGACCGTCTGCGCAGGCGCCATGACGGTCAGCCAGTTCGCGAGATTTTCGAGTTGACGCACGTTGCCGGGAAACGGCAGCGAGGCCATATACGCAAGCGCCTCGTCCGACACGCGCTTGGGCTCGACGCCGAGATCGCGCGCGCTCTTCTGCAGAAAGTGCCGCGCGAGCAGCGGAATGTCCTCGCTGCGTTCGCGCAGCGCCGGCAGACGCAGGCGAATCACGTTGAGCCGGTGATACAAGTCCTCGCGGAACAGCCCCTGCCGCACGCGCGATTCGAGGTTCTGGTGGGTCGCGGCGATCACGCGCACGTTCGCGCGCAGCGGATTGTGGCCACCGACGCGATAGAACTGCCCGTCCGACAGCACACGCAGCAAGCGCGTCTGCAGATCGAACGGCATGTCGCCGATTTCGTCGAGAAACAGTGTGCCGTTTTCCGCCTGCTCGAAGCGGCCCTGGCGCATCGCCTGGGCGCCCGTGAACGCACCGCGCTCATGGCCGAACAGTTCGGACTCCAGCAGATCCTTCGGAATCGCCGCGGTGTTGAGCGCGATGAACGGACCGTTAGCGCGCGGGCTATGGCGGTGCAGCGCACGCGCCACGAGCTCCTTGCCGGTGCCCGACTCGCCCGTGATCAGCACGGTCGCCGCGGAATGCGACAGACGCCCGATCGCGCGGAACATGTCCTGCATAGCGGGGGCCTGCCCAAGCATTTCAGGGGCTTCGGCGACACGCTCGTCGACCGCATGCGCGCCGCGCAGGCTCTCGTCGACCGCGCGCCGGATCAGCTCGACGGCCTTGTCGACATCGAACGGCTTGGCGAGATATTCGAACGCGCCGCCCTGAAATGCGGCGACGGCGCTATCGAGATCGGAGAACGCCGTCATGATGATGACGGGCAGCCCCGGCAGCCGCTCGCGCACGGCTTGCAGCAATTCGAGGCCCGAGCCGCCCGGCATCCGGATATCGGATACGAGCACTTGCGGGCTTTCATGGTCGAGCGCGCTGAGCGCCTCGCGCACATTGGCGAAGCTTCGCGTCGCGAAACTCTCGCGGGCGAGCGCCTTTTCGAGCACCCAGCGGATCGATTGGTCGTCGTCTACTATCCAGATCGGCTTCATATGGTCGGTCAGAAAGCTTTATATGCTGGTTGCTGTTGATCAGGTATCGAGCGGAAGCAAAATCTGAAACTCGGTGTGCCCTGGGCGGCTTTCCACTTCGATCAGGCCGTCGTGCTGCTGCACGAAGGTCTGAGCGAGCGTGAGCCCGAGACCGCTGCCGTCCTCGCGCCCCGACACGAGCGGATAAAAAATTCGGTCGCGAATGTCTTCGGGAATGCCGGGCCCGTTGTCGATGACATGCAAGTCCAGTGCCAACTTGCAAAGGCGCTTCGCGATCGTGATCTTGCGTGCGATCCGCGTGCGCAGCTCGATGCGCGCATCGCCCTGCGAAATCCGCTCGCGCAGCGCTTGCGCCGCGTTGCGCACGATATTGAGGAGCGCTTGGATCAACTGCTCCTTGTCGCCGCGGAAGTCGGGCAGGCTCACGTCGTAGTCGCGCTCGATCGTGAGGCCGCGCGGAAACTCCGCGAGGATCACCGCGCGCACGCGCTCGCACACTTCGTGGATATTCACGTCGCCGACCACATGCGGATGGCGATGCGGTTCGAGCAAGCGATCGACGAGCGTCTGCAGCCGGTCCGACTCCTTGACGATGACCTGCGTGTACTCGCGCAAGTCGTTGCGCTCGCGCGCGCCGAGCTCGAACTCGAGCAGCTGCGCAGCGCCCCGGATACCACCCAGCGGGTTCTTGATTTCGTGCGCGAGATTGCGGATCAGCTGCTTGTTGACCGCGGTCAGATCGTGAATGCGCTCTTCACGGTCACTCTTCAAATGTCGTTCGTTCTCGAAGAGTTCGAGCAGCACGTAGTCCTGCGCGACTTCGAGAAAGCCGACGATCACATGCACGTGCAGCGGCTCGCGCCCCGGGCGCTCGAGCACGGCATCGAGATGGGTGGCATGAAAACGGTGTTCGGCGATCGCACCGATCGTCGTCACGAGCTCTTCCGCGTTCGTGAAGATGTCGGACCACAGCATTTGCGCCAATTGCTTGCGCGACAAATCGAGCATCGATTCGGCCGACGGGTTCGCGAACGCCACGCGCAGCGTGCGCTTGTCGAGCACGAGCACCACCGTCGGCAATGCTTCGAGGCCCGGCAGCAGACCGGAATTGGCAAGCTGCACGTCGTCGGACAGCGATTCGGCCTGCCCTTTCTTCGCTTTGATCAAGTTCTTGAGGACCATCTTTTGATTGCGACGAGGTCAAACAAAAACAAAAAAAGGGACGGCACTGCCGTCCCTTCGCTACCGATCGCAAGCATCGGATGCGCTTCGCCGGATGGTGGGCGAAGCGCACATGGTGCCGATTACAGCGAGTAGTACAGTTCGAACTCGACCGGGTGCGTCGTCATGCGCACGCGTTGCAGTTCGCCTTCCTTCAGTTCCAGATACGCGTCGATCATCGCATCCGTGAACACGCCACCGCGCGTCAGGAATTCGCGATCCTTGTCGAGCGCGTCCAGAGCCTGGTCGAGGCCGGCGCAGACGGTCGGGATCTTTGCATCCTCTTCCGGCGGCAGGTCGTACAGGTTCTTGTCGGCGGCTTCGCCCGGGTGGATCTTGTTCTGCACGCCGTCGAGACCCGCCATCATCAGCGCCGAGAAGCACAGGTACGGATTGGCCAGCGGATCCGGGAAACGCGTTTCGATGCGGCGGCCCTTCGGGTTGCTCACGTGCGGAATACGGATCGATGCCGAACGGTTGCGTGCCGAGTAAGCGAGCTTCACCGGGGCTTCGAAGTGCGGCACGAGACGCTTGTACGAGTTCGTACCCGGGTTCGTGATCGCGTTCAGCGCGCGAGCGTGCTTGATGATGCCGCCGATGTAGAACAGCGCGAACTCCGACAGGCCGGCATAGCCATTGCCCGCGAACAGGTTCTGGCCGTCCTTCCAGATCGACTGGTGAACGTGCATGCCCGAACCGTTGTCACCGACGACCGGCTTCGGCATGAACGTCGCCGTCTTGCCGTAGGTGTGCGCGACGTTATGGACGATGTACTTCAGTTGCTGCGTCCAGTCGGCGCGCTGCACGAGCGTCGAGAACTTCGTGCCGATTTCGTTCTGGCCTTGGCCCGCCACTTCGTGGTGGTGCACTTCGACCGGGATGCCGATTTGCTCCAGCAGCAGACACATTTCCGAGCGGATGTCCTGGAACGAATCGACCGGCGCGACCGGGAAGTAGCCGCCCTTCGTGCCCGGACGGTGACCCGTGTTGCCGCCTTCGAATTCCTTGCCCGACGACCACGGCGCTTCTTCCGAACCGATCTTCACGAAGCAGCCCGATTGGTCCGTGTTCCACTGGACCGAGTCGAAGATGAAGAATTCGGGTTCCGGACCAAAGAAGGCGGTGTCGCCGAGGCCCGTGCTCTTCAGGTACGCTTCGGCGCGCTTCGCGAGCGAGCGCGGGTCGCGCTCGTAGCCCTTGCCGTCCGCCGGTTCGATCACGTCGCAGGTCAGAACGAGCGTCGACTCTTCGTAGAACGGGTCGATGAACGCCGTGTTCGGGTCCGGAACGAGCAACATGTCCGACGCTTCGATGCCCTTCCAGCCGGCAATCGACGAACCGTCAAACGCATGGCCGCTCTCGAACTTGTCTTCGTCGAATGCCGACAGCGGCACCGACACGTGTTGCTCTTTGCCGCGCGTATCGGTGAAGCGGAAGTCGACAAACTTGACGTCCTCGTCCTTGACGAGTTGCATGACGTCGGCCACGGATTTACTCATATCCTTTTCTCCTGATTAATGAAGTCGGCGGTTTCCGCCGTCGCCCAATCTAGCTGATCGACTGCATCGATGCTATAGCAGGTGATCAAAACGATCGCCGGCTGTTAAAGCAGCTTCCGTGCCAAGACAGTGCCACCCTGGCGTAAATCCTTGTGCGCCATGCGTCTCGAAGAAACCGCGACGCCCATTGTTGGATCGTCCCACTCGTCCAATGCCGTGCAGCGCTGCCGGGCTGCACGAAAACGGTGCAATCCCAAAATGATCATCCGACCAGAATTCCATTTTGGTGCACCCAACATATTTTGCACCATTGCGGAGCTTCTCGGCCAACCGAGTGCTGCCACCCTGTCGCGGCGTCCTCTTAAGCGCGACGCGCTAGAATGATCCTTTGGTCTAACGGAGACATGCAGTCATGAGTACGCTCGAACAACTCTACGCCCAGGCCCACAAGCGTCGCGCCGACAACCAATTGGCGTACGCAGGCGCCATCTCGCCGGCCGAAGCTTTCGAGCTGCTGCAACTCGATCCGCGCGTGCGTCTCATCGACGTGCGCACGCGCGCCGAACTCGATTGGGTCGGCCGCCCGGTCGTCGGCGATGGCCAGTACGCCCACATCGAATGGACCCGCTATCCCGGCGGCGTGCCGAATCCCGAATTCATGGATCAGTTGCGTCAGGTCGCCTCGCCCGACACGCCCGTGCTGTTCCTCTGCCGCAGCGCCGCGCGCTCCAAGCTCGCCGCCGTGGCTGCCGCGCAAGCGGGCTACAAGGAAGCGTACGACCTGCTCGAAGGCTTCGAAGGCGGCAAGGACGGCCAAGGGCATCGGAAAACGGTCGAAGGCTGGTGCTATCGCGGGCTGCCGTGGATCGGCGCGTGATGTGAGAATCGGCGCGTGATGTGACAGCAAGGTGATGCCGCGCCCGCTCAGGCCGGCTTGCCTTGCAGCGTTTCCGCCTCGACGATGTCCCCGCCGAGCAGATGCACGCCTTCGCGCAGCTTCACAAAGGCCGCCGCCACCGCCTCGGGCTCGCCCTTCACGCCGAGATCGATATGACGGCGCGCAAACACCCCGCCCTTCTCCGCATCGCCGACGCTCGGCAAGCTGAACACGCGCACGCCCGGAAAATCGGCTTCGATTTTTTCCATGAGCGGCGTGAGCGTCGATTCCGGCAGCTCGAACACGAATAGCGAACGCTCCGCGTGCGGCGTCTGATGATGCAGGTGCGCGTACTGGGTATCCAGCACCCATTCGATCATCGGCCACGCCATCACCGGGAAACCCGGCACGAAGTGATGGTCGCCGACCGAAAAGCCGGGAATCTTGTTGTAGCCGTTCGGGATAATCGACGCGCCGCGCGGAAAGACACCCATGTTCAAGCGATGCTGGTTCTCCGGCAAATCCAGGTCGACTGGGTTCGGCGAGCCCGGCGGGTGCATGTCGCGAATCCGTTCGCGAATCAGCTCGGCGGCTTCGGGATGCAGTTCGAGCGGCACGTCGAGCGCGGCGGCCGCGCATTGGCGCGTGTGATCGTCGGGTGTGGCGCCAATGCCGCCCGTCGAGAACACGATATCGCCGGACGCGAACGAACGGCGCAGCGTCGCCGTGATGCGCTCGGGTTCGTCGCCGACGTATTCGGCCCACCCAAGCGACAGACCACGCGCCGTCAGAAGCTGAATGACTTTCTGCAAATGCTTGTCGGTGCGCCTGCCCGACAGGATTTCATCGCCGATGATGATGACGCCAAATGCCATAACCGCCTCGCGAGTAATGACGCGCGCCGGCCGTCAAGCCAGGCGCTCGCCGTGAACGTCGGCCTGCTCGGCGCGCAACCGTTGCAGCGCGCGCAAGCAGTAATAGCCGAACCATAACGCCGAAAACACCAGAATGAACGAGTAGATCCAGATCGTCGCCGCGGTGACGACCGGAAACAGCACGATGAGCCATACCGACGACGCCCACAAGAGTGTCGGCAGCGAGCTGAGCAGGCCGCTCGCGACGCCGATCATCAAGAGCGGCAGACGGTGTCGGCGCACGAGTTCACGCCGCTCTTCGCGGCTCGCGTGCAGCGCGAGCGCGTCGTAGGTCATCACGCGGTAGGTGAGCCAGCCCCACAGGAGAGGCGGGATCAACGCAAAGAACGGCGGGATCAGCCACAGCGGCAACGTGATCACGAGCAGCACGAGACAAACCAGCGTCGTCACGAGCGCGTGCACGAGGCTGCCGAACCAGCCCCCGCCGCGGCGCTGCTCGAGGCTCGGGAATTGCCGCACCGACAAATAGCGGATCACGGCGGGCATCGACAGCATCGCGATCAGCAGCAGCACGCTCACGACGATCAGCGGAATCGCCGCCGCAATCACGAGGAACGGCGCGATCACGGTGTGCAGTGCGGAGAAGCCGACCCAATCGAAGATCTTGTAGAGCGTGTTCGTCAGCGTCCAGCCGTCGAGCCACGCGTGGGTCCAATTGACGAGCGTCTGCCACGAAAACCAAAGCAGCACGCCCCAAACGACCGCAGCCACGGCAAACGGCACGAACGTCAGGAAGAGCATGCGCGGGTGCAGCGCACTCGCGAGCGCCCGGCCGAACGAGCGCAGCAAATCATTCATGCGAGTCAGTATGAAAGTAGAGAAAAGAAAACGATCCGAGATGCGCGGACAGAATAAACCACTCTCAGCGTAACCGCTAAGAGTGGTTCATCGAGGTGAATGAGGGGAAAGGCGAACGAAAGTTCGCCGAGACTTCGTGAAAATGAGCACGAAGATGAGCGCCGTAGCCGCGGCGCCTACGCGCGTCGCTCGGGCCAGCCGAGGTAACGCCTCAAACCGCGGACGCGCGCTTCTTCGACGACACACGCCGCGCGATGCGCACGAACGCGAGCCAGTGCTGCGACCAGAAACCTTCGCCGTACGACTCGCCCTCGTACTGCTGGCGAATCCCGGTCGGCTCGACCGCGCGATTCCACGATGCGGTCTTGAACAGCATGTCCCACCACGGGAACAGCACGCCGAAGTTGCACCCGTACTTGGTGCCTTCGTGCCCGTAGCCGACCGCGTGATGCCGGCGATGGAACGTCGGGCTCACGATCAGCCGCTCGAGCAGCCACCCGTAGTTGAGCTTCGCGTTCGCATGCTGAATGCTCTGTGCGAAATTGGTGAGCGCCGTGAGCACGACGAACTGCGCCGGCGGCACGCCGAACGCGAGCGCGATCGCAGCGAAGAAGGCCGCCTGAATCACGTTGTCGAGCATATGGTTGCGATCGTCGCACCAGAGCGACATCTGCCTCTGACTGTGATGGACCGCGTGCAGCTCCCACCAGACGCCGAAACGATGCTGCCAGCGGTGGTACCAGTAGCCCGCGAAATCGAGCACGACCAGGTAGATCACGAACGTGACCCATGGCTGCGAGGTGACGCCGGGCCACAGATTGTCGAAGTTGATGTTCGAGATGTTCTTCAAGCGCAGCCACGCCTGGAAGTTGTCAAAAACCGGCTGGAACGCGAAGAAGAAGAACAGGTTGAAAAACCCGAGCTTCATGATGAACGTGTACAGCACGTCGACGCGCACTTCCTTGCGGTTCTTCCACTTCTCCACCGGCATCAGCGCTTCGAGCGGCCGCAGCACCGCATACATCGCCACGATCGTGAGCGCGCCGACGATCACCCAATAGAGCTGGTCGTAGGTGTCCTCGTCGTAGTCCATCCAGTTGAACTTGAAAAGCAATGGCTGGACGACGTCGATGTAGAGCAGCGTCTGCACCGCCGAGACAAAGCTGTCGAGGGACGAGACGATCAGATGAAACATGTCAGGCGCCATTCGCGGCCGTCACCGGCGCGCGATCGAAGAAGTAGATCCCGTGCGGCGAGCGCCCGACCGGAATGGTCTCGATCAGCTTGCGCGTCGCAAGATCGATGACGCCGACCTTCTTGGCGAAGCGGAACGTCACCCACAGTTGCTTCTTGTCGGCGGTCAGCTCCATGTCGTCGGGGCCGGGCAAGAGGCCGGTGATGTCGCCCACGTTGGTGAGCGTCTCTTCGTCGATGATGCTGATCGTGCTCGCGACCCGATTGCTCACCGCGACATGCCGGCCGTCGTCGAGCGAGCGGAAGTTGTGCGCGCCGTTGCCGGTGTGGATCATCTTCACGACCTTCTGGTTGCGCCAGTCGACCACCGCCACGTAGTCGGCGCCCGTCATGCCGACGAGCAGGTATTTGTCGCCCGGCGTCATCCACAAGCCGGCCGGCACCTTGCCGACCTTCATCTTCCATTTGACCGTTTGCGTCGGCAGATCGACGGCGGCGAGTTCGCCCGACACCTGCAGCGTGACGAACACCGTCTTGCTGTCGTTCGAGAACGCCATGTGGCTCGGCATCACTTCGAGCGGCAAGCGCTTGACCAGCACCGGATCGTGGCCGTCGTAGCGGTAGATGTCGAGACGATCGAGGCGCAGGCCCGTGGTCACGAACCATTTACGGTCCGGCGAGAAACCGAGCTGGTAGGGATCTTCGATGTTTTCGATCCAGCGCTGAGTCTGGCCCGTTTTCGGATCGACGAACATCAGGTTGTTCGAAACGGAGTTGGCGACGATCAGCGACGAATTGTCGGGGGTCGCCATCAGGTGATGCGGTTCCTTGCCGGTCGGCACGGTGGCGACCACTTTGTGGGTCGTCTGATCGATCAGCGACAGCGTGGCTTCGCCGGAGTTGAGCACGATGATGTTGTTCGCGTGCGCGGCGGTGGAAAACACGCCCGTCGCTGCCACCAGTGCCACACCCGCCGCGAAAGCGCCGGCGGTGCCGTTCAAGCCGGCGAGGAAAAATTTGCGCATATCAACCTACGAAAAAATTGCAGCCGCCATTCTAGAACGTTTACCGGCGCTTCCGGTTGACTTGCCTGGGCACAAATGCGGTCCGCAAACGCCGGTTCGACGCGGTTTTGGCGGAAATGGACGGTGGTGGTTCGCGCGTTAGGAGGGCTTACCGCTGCATCGACTCCCACACCTTATGCAGGCGCTTGACCGATACCGGCATTGGCGTGCGCAGCTCCTGCGCGAAGAGCGAAATTCGCAGTTCTTCGAGGAGCCAGCGGAATTCCGCCAGGCGCGGGTCGGGCACGCCGCCGCGCTGCGACAAAGCGCGCTGGTAGTGCTGCACGAGCGGCAGCAGGTCGGCGGCTTGACGCGTGTCGCGCGCGGGATCGGCCTTGAGCTTGTCGACGCGCAGCGCGATGCCCTTCAGATAACGCGGGAAATGCGCGAGCTGCACATAGGGCGTATCGAGCACGAAGCGCTTGCTGATCAGGGCGTTCAACTGGCTCTGAAGATCCGAGTAGGCGGCTGGAAACGGCTTCGCCTGCACCAGTTTTTTGGTCGCCGTCGCATAGTCCGCGAGGATCTGCCCGACGAGCCGCGCGATCTCCTGCGCGAGCAGACTCAGGCGGCTCTTGCCTTCGTCGCGGCGCGCGTGGAAGCTCGCGTCGTCGTCGGGAAGCGGCTCCTGCAAGCAGGCGCGGTCGAGCGTGGTGTCGATCAGCTGATCGCGCAATTCCTCCTGCGTGCCGAGCGGCATGAACTGCATCGCCATCTCGCGCAGGCCCGGCAGGTTCTTCTCCAGGTACTTGATCGGCTCGCGCAGCTGAAGTGCGAACAAACGCCGCAGGCCCGCGCGATGAATCCGCGCCGCCTCCTCCGGCGAATCGAACACCTCGACGTCGCAGTGCGTCGTGCGGTCGACGAGCGCGGGGTAGCCGAAGAGCGTCTGTCCGCCGCGGCGGATTTCGAGCAGCTCGGGGAGCTTGCCGAAATTCCAGGTGGTCAGGTTGTCGTAGAGCGCGGTCGCTGCCACTTGCGTGGCGCCTGGCGCGGCACGCGTGCTGTTTGCGAATGCGGTGGCGGCTTGCGCCGCAGGCTTTCCGGTGATCTCGCGTTGGCCGTCGTGCACGCCGCCCCGGTCCGCGCCGCGCGCCCCTTCTCCACGGCCAGCGCTTGGAGCCGCGCCGCCGCCCAGCGTCGCCCCTGCTGCGAGCTTCTGGAAATGCCGCTGCGCTTCACCGCCCAATTCCGCACGCAGCTGCGCGAGATTGCGCCCCATCGCGAGTTGCCGGCCATGCTCGTCGATGACCTTGAAGTTCATGAACAAGTGCGCGGGCAGCGTCTCGAGTTTGAAGTCGGACTGTTTCATCGCGACTTGCGTGGTCTCGCGGACGTCGATGATCAGCGCTTCGACCAGGCCGCCCACGCCAAAGCGCTCAGCGCCCGCGCGCTCGACAAAACCGGCCGCGTACTCGGGCAGCGGCACGCAATGACGGCGCAGCTTCTGCGGCAGCGACTTCAGCAGCAACTGCGTCTTTTCCTTGATCATGCCCGGCACGAGCCATTCGGCTCGGCGCGCGTCGACCTGGTTGAGCGCGAAGAGCGGCACCGCGAGCGTCACGCCGTCGCGCGGCGAGCCCGGCTCGAAGTGGTACGTCAGCCCCATTTCGACGCCGGCCATCATCATGCGCTTCGGAAACAGGTCGGTCGTGACGCCGGCCGCTTCGTGGCGCATCAGATCGTCGCGCGACAGATACAGGAGGCGCGGCTTGTCCTCGGACTGGCCGCTTTTTTTCACTTCATCGCGATACCAGCGCTCGAATGCCGCGCCGGTATAGATGCCCTGCGGCAACGCCTGGTCGTAGAACGCAAAGATCAATTCGTCGTCGACGAGCACGTCCTGGCGGCGCGACTTGTGTTCGAGCTGCTCGATGTCGGCGAGCAGCTTGCGGTTGTGCGCGAAGAACGCGAGCTTCGTGTCGAACTCGCCTTCGACGAGCGCGCCGCGAATGAACAGCTCGCGCGCGCGCCGCGGATCTTCCTTGCCGAACGCGACGCGCCGCCGGTTGTAGACCGGCAGCCCGTGCAGCACCGCGCGCTCGTACGCGGTCACCTGGGCCGCGCGCTTTTCCCAATGCGGCTCGGAAAGCGATTTCTTGAGCAGATGCGCGCCGACCTTCTCGATCCACTCGGGCTCGATCTTCGCGAGACAGCGCGCGTACAGGCGGCTCGTTTCGACCAGCTCGGACGCCATCACCCAGCGCCCCGCCTTCTTCACGAGCGACGAGCCCGGCCACAGGAAGAACTTGATGCCGCGTGCGCCGAGGTAGTGCGGCTCATCGTCGGCTTTGAGGCCGAGATTGCCGAGCAGGCCGGTCAAGAGCGCCAAGTGGATCTGCTCGAAGGTGGCTTCGGCCTCCGAGAGCCGCCAGCCGTGTTCGCGCACGACCGTCAGCAACTGCGAATGCACGTCGCGCCATTCGCGCAGGCGCAGATGCGAGAGAAAATTCGCGCGGCACGCGTCGGTCAGCTGCCGGTTCGACTTCTTGTGCGCGACCGCTTCCTCGAACCACTTCCAGATCTTGAGCCACTGCAGGAATTCAGAGCGCTCGTCGGCGAAGCGCTTGTGCGCCTGGTCGGCCTGCTCCTGCGCTTCGATCGGACGATCGCGCGGGTCCTGCACCGACAAGGCGCTCGCGATGATCAGCACCTCGGCGAGCGAGCCCTGATCGCGCGCGGCGAGAATCATCCGGCCCACGCGCGGATCGAGCGGCAAGCGCGAGAGCTCGCGGCCGAGCGGCGTGAGTTCGTTATCGTCGTCGACGGCGCCGAGTTCGTTCAGCAGCTGGTAGCCATCGGCGATCGCGCGGCCCGGCGGGGGTTCGATGAATGGAAACGTTTCAATCGCCGTCAGATGCAGCGACTTCATGCGCAGAATCACCGACGCCAGCGACGAACGCAGAATCTCCGGATCGGTGAAGCGCGTGCGCGTCTGGAAATCGGTCTCTTCATACAGACGAATACAGACGCCATCGGCCACCCGGCCGCAGCGCCCTGCCCGCTGATTCGCCGCCGCCTGCGAGATCGGCTCGACCTGCAGCTGCTCGACTTTGTTCCGATACGAGTAGCGCTTCACGCGCGCGAGCCCCGAATCGACGACATAGCGGATGCCCGGCACGGTGAGCGACGTTTCGGCGACGTTGGTCGCGAGCACGATGCGCCGCGCGTTCGACGCCTTGAACACGCGCTCCTGCTCCGCCGCCGACAAGCGCGCGAACAGCGGCAGGATCTCGGTGTGCGGCGGATGGTGCTTGCGCAGCGCCTCGGCGGCGTCGCGGATCTCGCGCTCGCCCGGCAGGAACACGAGCACGTCGCCCGAGCCTTCGCGGCACAGCTCGTCGACGGCGTCGACGATCGCGTCCATCAGATCGCGATCCGCTTCGCGTGCGTTCTTCGGGCGGTCGCGGCCGGACGTGCCTTCGGCCGCCTTCACCGCCGGGCTGTCCTCTTGAATCGCGCGGTAGCGCACCTCGACCGGATAGAGCCGTCCGCTAACCTCGATCACCGGCGCGGGCTTCTCCTCGGTGCCGAAATGGCGCGCGAAGCGATCGGCGTCGATCGTCGCCGAGGTCACGATCAGCTTCAGATCGGGCCGCCTCGGCAAGATCTCCTTCAGATAACCGAGCAGAAAATCGATGTTCAGGCTGCGCTCGTGCGCTTCGTCGATGATGAGCGTGTCATACGCGCGCAACAGCGGATCAGTCTGTGTTTCCGCCAGCAGGATGCCGTCGGTCATCAGCTTGACCGACGCGCCCGGCGCGAGGTTGTCGGTAAAGCGCACCTTGTAGCCGACCACTTCGCCGAACGGCGTGCCGAGCTCCTCGGCGATGCGACGGCCGGTGGCCGACGCCGCGATCCGGCGCGGCTGCGTGTGGCCGATCAATCCCGTGCCGCCCGCGCCGAGCCCGCGCCCGAGCGCGAGGCAGATTTTCGGCAGCTGAGTGGTCTTGCCCGAGCCGGTCTCGCCGGAAACGATCACGACCTGATGCTCGGAGATCGCGCGCGCAATTTCCTCGCGCCGGCCGGACACCGGCAGCGCTTCGGGAAATTCGATGGGTGGAACGGGATTGGGCTCGACGCGGCGCGGCGGACGGGCAGCCGTTCTGGCCTCGCCTGATGGCTTCGCACGCTGCGGATTCGCTTTTTCGCGGGCGTCGCGCGCGCTCTGCGGGCCGCTCGCGCCACCGTTTTTCTGAGGCTTGCCGTGCGCCGCGTCGCGTGTCGGATTCGTGTTCGGCGCGGCAGGCTTTTTGGGTACATTCGACATGGGGGCGCATTATAATCCCGGCATGAATTCTCAAACCGACCTCATTTCCGCGCCCGAGCCCGTTCCGAGCACCTCGCCGGATGCGGAAACGCTCGCCGAACGGGCCCAATTCGTCGACTGGATGCGTTCGGTCGCTCCCTACATTCACAAGTTCCGCAACAAGACCTTCGTGGTCGGCTTCGGCGGCGAAGTCGTGCACGAGGGCTTGCTCAACGCGCTCGTGTCCGACATCGCGCTGCTGCAGGCGATGGGCATCCAGATCGTGCTCGTGCACGGTTCGCGCCCGCAGGTCGAGGAACAGATGAATCTGCACGGCGTGCAGTCGGAGTTCTCGCACGGCATGCGCATCACCGATGCGCGCGCGCTCGAATCCGCCAAGGAAGCCGCGGGCGAAGTGCGGCTCGACATCGAAGCGGCGATCAGCCAGGGCTTGCCGAACACGCCGATGGCACACGCGCACATCAGCGTCGTATCGGGCAACTTCGTGACGGCACGCCCGGTCGGCATTCTCGACGGCGTCGATTTCCAGCACACGGGCCTCGTGCGCAAGATCGACGCGGAATCGATCCGCTTGTCGCTCGCGAGCGGCAAGCTCGTGCTGCTCTCGCCGCTCGGCTTCTCGCCGACGGGCGAAGCGTTCAATCTTTCGATGGAAGACGTAGCTTCCGCCGCTGCGATCGCGCTGCGCGCCGACAAGATCGTCTTCCTCACCGAGACCCAGGGCCTCACGGACGAGAACAGCGAACTGATCGCCGAAATGTCGCTCGACGAAGCGTACAAGCTGCATGAAAGCGGCGAGGTGAAAGGCGACGCGGGCTTCTATCTGAAGCATTCGGTGCGCGCGTGCCGCGGCGGCGTCGCGCGGGCGCACATCGTGCCCTACGCGCTCGACGGCAGCCTCCTGCTCGAACTGTTTCTGCACGACGGCGTCGGCACGATGATCTCGTACGAGAACCTCGAAAGCCTGCGCGAAGCGACGCCGGACGACGTCGGCGGCATCCTGCAACTGATCGAGCCGCTCGAAAGCGACGGCACGCTCGTGCGGCGCGGACGCCACCAGATCGAGCGCGACATCGACCACTTCTCGGTCATCGAGCACGATGGCGTGCTGTTCGGCTGCGCGGCGCTCTATCCGTATCCGCAAGAGCGCATCGGCGAGATGGCGTGCTTGACGGTCGCGCCCGAAGCGCAGGGCTCCGGCGACGGCGAGCGGATTTTGAAGCGCGTCGAGCAGCGCGCGCGGGCGCGCGGCCTCACGCACATCTTCGTGCTGACGACGCGCACCGAGCACTGGTTCCTAAAGCGCGGCTTCAAGAAGGCAACGGTCGACGACCTGCCCGAAGACCGCCGCCGCCTCTATAACTGGCAGCGCAAATCGCTCGTGCTGTTGAAACAGCTCTGAGCAAACGCGTCCAAGTCACGCTAAGCTGCCACCCACATCGATGACAGGAGAAGGACAAGATGACCCGTATGGTTCAATGCGCGAAGCTCGGCAAGGAAGCCGAGGGCCTCGATTTCCCGCCGCTGCCGGGCGAACTCGGCAAGCGCCTCTATGAAAGCGTTTCGAAGGAAGCGTGGCAGGGGTGGCTCAAGCACCAGACGATGCTCATCAACGAGAACCGCTTGAACATGGCCGATCCGCGCGCGCGTCAGTACCTGATGAAGCAGACGGAGAAGTACTTTTTCGGCGACGGCGCCGACCAGGCGTCGGGCTTCGTGCCTCCTCCGGCGCAAGGCTGAGTAACGCAAGCTGCATGATTCGAAAAGACCGGCCCGCAATGCGGGCCGGTCTTTTTTGTCGACCCAAGTTGGCGCTTCAGCGCTTACTTGGGTCCCATGCAAAGCTGTGCCCGCCGCAATCCCCCGCCAGCCAAGCGATCGAGCGCTTCGGCCGGCCCACCGCCGAGCTCAGGTTTGCAGCGAACACTTACAACGTGATACCATCTGCATCGTTCCAACAGCAATTCACCTTCATTCGCGCTCAATTTCATGCGCGCCCACCTTGCGCCGCGGCGAGATTGAATAACTTTTGACACAGAAAGGCTTGTCGGTTGCAGCGCTCAGAAGCGCATCGGGCATCCGGCCTTTTTCGTTCCAAGCCTTGACACGGCGTGTGCCGGCCAACGAGGAAAACGTCCTCGTGGGATTCGTTCCCTAGCTTCACGCTATCGGCCGGTTCGATCTGCCCTCCCATCGGGCAGGCGCCGCACCAGCAGCATCACTCTCGAGTGCACTTTCGCGTGTTCGGCGCGAGGCACGGGCGTTTCTTTTTCTTCGATTTGTCCGCTGCCGGCTCGAACTCGCGAGCGTGCGCTTTTTCGGCAACCGTGACCGCATCGGGACACGATTCACATCTCGATTCGGCTCAGTCACAGGAGTTTTTGACCTTGACCGCTTCACTTAACGGCTCCGCGCGAAACCAACAACAAGAAAACGCCCTTCTCAAAGCCGACGACATCACCGTCGTCGATAAAAGCCTGCTCAAGCGCGCCGTCGGCGCGATGGCGCTCGGCAACGCCATGGAATGGTTCGACTTCGGCGTGTACAGCTACATCGCCGTGACGCTCGGCAAAGTGTTCTTCCCGTCGAGCAGCCCTTCCGCGCAATTGATCGCGACCTTCGGCACGTTCGCCGCCGCGTTTCTCGTGCGGCCGATCGGCGGCATGGTGTTCGGGCCGCTTGGCGACCGCATCGGCCGCCAGCGCGTGCTCGCGATGACGATGATCATGATGGCCGCCGGCACGTTCGCGATCGGCCTGATCCCGAGCTACGGCGCGATCGGCATCTTCGCGCCGGCACTGCTGTTGCTCGCGCGTCTCGTGCAGGGCTTCTCGACCGGCGGCGAATACGGCGGCGCCGCGACCTTCATCGCCGAGTATTCGACGGACAAGCGCCGCGGCTTCATGGGCAGTTTCCTCGAGTTCGGCACGCTGGCGGGCTACATCCTCGGCGCGGGGACGGTCGCGCTCTTGACGGCCACGTTAAGCGAAGACGCGATGCTCTCGTGGGGCTGGCGCGTGCCGTTCATGATCGCCGGGCCGCTCGGGCTCGTCGGGCTCTACATCCGCATGAAGCTCGAGGAAACGCCCGCTTTCAAGCGCGAAGCCGAAGCACGCGAAGCACTCGATAAGGCCGCGCCGAAGCAGTCGTTCGGCAAGATGCTCGCCGCGCAATGGAAGCCGCTCCTGTTGTGCGTCGGCCTCGTGCTGATCTTCAACGTCACCGACTACATGGCGCTGTCGTACCTGCCCAGCTATTTGTCGGCGACGCTGCACTTCGACGAAACGCACGGCCTGTTCCTCGTGCTGATCGTGATGGTGCTGATGATGCCGCTCACGCTCGCGGCGGGGCGTCTGTCGGATGCGATCGGGCGCAAGCCGGTGATGCTCGCGGGCTGCGTCGGTCTGCTGTTGCTTTCGATTCCGTCGCTGATGCTGATTCAAACCGGCGAAACGCTGCCGGTGTTCGGCGGCCTCATGATCCTCGGGGCGCTGCTGTCGTGCTTCACGGGCGTGATGCCGTCCGCGCTGCCGGCCCTCTTCCCGACCGCGATCCGTTACGGCGCGCTTGCGATCGGTTTCAACGTCTCCGTGTCGCTGTTCGGCGGCACGACGCCGCTCGTCACCGCCTGGCTCGTTGAAACGACCGGCAACCTGATGATGCCCGCGTACTACCTGATGGGCGCGGCGGTGATCGGGATCGTGTCGGTGGTCGCGCTCGCGGAAACCGCGCAGAAGCCGCTCAAGGGCTCGGCGCCCGCCGTGGCGACGCGCGCCGAAGCGCATGCGCTCGTGCGCGAAGCCCGTGAAGCGCGTGAAGCCAAGGAGATGGACGACGACGTCTACGCCCCGGCGGCAACCGTGCGCGCTTAAGCACACAGTCAAGAAGCGAAAAAGGCGTTGCACACGATGTGCAGCGCCTTTTTTGCGCCTTTTTGTTCAAGCGACGAGCGTATGCAGCGAAGCCTCGACGTGATCGTCTTCTATCGTGAGCATGCCCGCCGAGATCGGCAACTTGAAACGGCGCGGCCCCGCACTGCCGGGATTGACGAACAGCACGCCATCGCGCTCTTCGACGTGCGGCTTGTGCGAGTGCCCGGTGACGACGACGCGCACACCGTCCGCAAGCGTATCGGCATGCAAGTCGGCGATGTCGTGCACGACGTGGATCTTCACGCGCTGCACTTCGAGCGTCGTCGATACCGGCAAGTGCGCGGCCCAGTCGCCGAAGTCGTTATTGCCGCGCACCGCCGTCACCGGCGCGATTTGCGCGAGCGCATCGAGCACGTTCGGAGCGCAGATGTCACCTGCATGAATGATGGCGTCGCATCCCGCAAGCCATTGCAGCGCTTCGGGACGCACGAGATTGTGGGTGTCGGAAATCAGGCCGATGCGGAAGACGCTCATCGCGTACGTGGCGGTTTGCGGTATGAAGGTCCCGCCATCTTACTAGTGACACGCGCTGTGATGATGGGCGCAGATGAATTCGCGCGACCGAGTCAACGCAGCCTGCGCACCCCTGGTCGCGACCATGAGGCCCACGCGGCCGAGGCTGAAATCGGTGAACACGAGCATCTCCATCAGCGCGACCATGGGCAGCACCACAGACGGGTTGTACAACTGCTTTTCGATCAAGTCCCTCATTTCCGCCCCTTCGCGCAGTGCGGTTTTTCGGCCCGCAACGCCCTCTATGTTTCGATGGGTTCCATTCTAGGGACGAGGGTCGTGCGGATAAATGCACGAAAGTGAAAGTCACTTGTCGGCGCAAGCGAACAATCGGGCAGACCTGACGGATGAGGCGCAAATGTGCGCGGCGGCTAGTGCGGCGGCACGCTTGGAGGCGGGCTTGGAAACCATGCGCGCATCGGCTCGCAAGAGCCGATGCGCGTCAAACTTCGATGAACGGACGCCCGACTATTCGAGCGGCGCGTTGATGAACTCCGGCAGCGCCTCGGCACGAGCCGAGAATGCGGCGAGCGCCGGATAGCGCGCCGGATCGATCATGCCGGGCAGGATGTATTGCGTGAAGCGCCATGCCACCGCCACGCTGATATCGGGCTGCATCATGCGATTGCCGACGAGCCAGCCGTCGGTACTTCCGATCTGCTTTTCGAGCAAATCGTACGCGGCAGACAACTGCCCCTGCAGCCGCACGAGCCACGGCTCGTGTTGCTTCTCCTGCGGCCGAAGCTCGCGCTCATAGACGATCTGCACCGTCTTTTCCGCAGCCGCGAGCGCGTAACCGACCAATTGCAGCGCACGCGTGCGCTCGGCACCGCGCTGGGGCATGAGGCGCACGTCGGGCGGAACCTTGTGGTCGAGATGATCGAGAATCAGCGTCGATTCGATCAGCATGGTCCCGTCGTCTTCGATGAGCGTGGGCGCCTTGACGATCGGATTCAGTTTCGCGAACTCGTCGAACGTGCGAAACACCGACAGATTGCGATGTTCGAACGGAATGCCGAGCACTGCCATCGAGATGGCGACGCGACGCACGAACGGGGAATCCAGCATGCCAACCAGTTTCATTGCGGGCCTCGTTGCTTCAGAGTGAAGGGAGGATGACTGTAGCAGCGGATGCAGCTTCGTGAAAAGCTTTGCTATCTTGACGCCAAACTAAACGTCGACGATCACCAGCGTTCCGTGACTGCCGGGAAGTACCGCGTGCGGCACGCCGGCCTCGGCGAGATACATTTGCCCCGCGCCGACCAGGATGGTTTCCCCAGCGACCTGAAGCTTCAACTCGCCGCTCGCGACGATCAGCGCTTCGTTGTAGTCGTGCGTCTCTTCGCCGTACGCTTGCTCATCCATCTTGAGGACTTTGATCCGCGCGGGTCCAACGTGCCCGACGATCGACGACTTCCAGGCGTCGGGCAAGCTTGCGGCAAACGTATCGAAATCGATCAGGGACATAGACATCGCTCGCTGACAAAACCGCATCATAAAAGCGGAACGCGCGAGCTTCCCGATACAGCGCACCGGCGGCAAGCCGGTACAGCCGGTTTCGATTCGGAGTTCAGAACGGGAAAAAGCGCCCGGACAGGGTGACCGGGCGAAGCCACCGGTTTTCCGGCGGCGGAGGTAACGGCAAAATTCTTGAGCCGGCCTTCTTGATGCGTTTGACTCGACTGCGGGCCGGCATCTAGTTTCTGGCGGCCGGAACGCCGCTAAGCGATGGGTGTTCCGGCTGCGTGGAAAGCTTGGGCGGCCGGGTTACCGTCCCGGCCTCGCCTGCTTACTGACCGAAGAAAATCGGCTTCGTGCCGGCAGCCGGCGCCGCGCTGCCCGATTGCGACGATGCGCTCATGGCCGAACCGTAACCCGTTGCTTGCGATTGCGGCTCGCCTGCCTTCTGCGCGGCGACTTTCGCTTCGGCGGCCTGGATATCAGCCGGATAGTTGTAATCGTTCGCACGGGCCGGGTTGTAGCCGGCTTGTTCGACGTCGATGAGTTGCTGGCGGACTTCAGCGCGCGTCAACGGCTGGTTCGACTGCTGGGCGAACGACACAACCGGAGCAGCGAGGATGGCGGCGATGGCAACGGCCTTGATCAGCGATTTCATGATGAACTACCTCCAAAGATTGTCTTGTCAGGGCTCGCAAACGCTTGTGTCCGGAGCCAATGAAGACAGTGTAGTCGCGCAACTCTTAAGGGTTAATACCTAAATGGCGAAAACATAGTTGCTCGCCGCGTCACAATGACAAATCGCTTTCAAGTGTCACTTGTGACGGTGCGATTGAACTGCTGATGCGTGCCGAGATGCGCCGACAAGCGCGCACAAACAAAAAACCCAGTCCGAAAACGGACTGGGCAAAGTCGCCAGGGCAAGCGACGGAGATTTCGCGTGGATGGCAAAGCAGCCACTGGAACTGCTCATTCTGCTTTGCGTCGATTCGATCTCAGGCGCCCATGTGGGCGCCCGCGTCGGCTCGAAACGGGCCGGATTACCGATTACGGATGGGCATAGACCGAGATCGGAGCAGAGTAGCTGCTGAACGTCTTGCTACGCTGGCCCGATTGCGACGTGGCGCTCGCATCCGAACCGAAGCCGCTCGTGTTCGCTTGCGCTACGCTGTTTGCCGCAGCGACGCGGGCTTCGGCTGCTTGAATCTGGACCGGATAGGTGGTGTTTTCACCGCCGACGGTATAACCGGCCTTTTCGAGCTGGACCAGATCGGCACGCACTTGAGCGCGCGTCACCGGCTGGTTCGATTGCGCGAACGAAGCAACGGGAGCAGCAAGAACGAGAGCGACGGCAACAGCCTTGATGAGCGATTTCATGATCACTACCTCCAAATATCTGATTTCCGAAGCTGCAAACTTCTGTGTTTGTCTGCAGCGATTGGAAGTCAGTGTAGGAGTGCAGCGGTCTAGGGTAAATACCTACGATCCGAATTCACTATTCTTCGAATCGGGACAATGGCCGAGCGAGGGTTGGCGAAATCGACGCGATCGATACAAAAACGCGCCTAATCTGCGCACCGGCAAGTGAGACACGCAAGGCGTCTCGATAAGCTAACAGGCGGGAATGTGGTGCCCGGGACCGGACTCGAACCGGCAAGCCGTTAAGCGGCGGATTTTCATCACACTGAATCTTTCGAAGCCGGCGATCTGCGTTTCGCCGTTCGTGCGCTGGACTATGCCTTCGCCGTGGCATGCCACACGAGCTTTTCGTGCGGCGAGCGGTAGGCGCCCCCCGTCTAGTCTCTACACCTTCCAGAAGCGGCCGTTGCGGCCGGTATCGGGCTTGGCTCGGCGTTGCCTCGGCTGCGAGGGCTCTCGCGAGCGATTCGCGAGTGCGTGGGGAGCCAGGGGTTTCACCGAATTTGAAGGGTTCTGCACCGGCCGTTTCCGGCTCGGGCACTCAATTTTTTAAGTCCGCTATGTTTACCAATTTCATCACCCGGGCAGGGCGGACGCGATTCTACCATCGCCCCGCGGATGCACCAACTGCGCGCCCCCTTGCCTCGACGTTTCGATCCGCGTCGAAACATCCAGCCAAAGCGGCTGCTACGCTCGTCATCAAACTCAACCGATAGGACGACTACGATGACAACCAGCACGGACTCCGAAATTCTTCACATCTACGAGGCGTGGCATCGATCGGTCACGAATCGCGATCTCGACGGACTCGTGTCGCTCTACGCGGAGAACGCCATCCTCGAAACGCCGCTGATCGTAGCGACGCTGCCCGAGCGCGGCGACGGCATGCTCGTGGGCAGACAGGACATCCGCGAATTCTTCGCGGCGGGCCTGCGTCAGCTTCCGGCGAGCCTTGGGCGCTGGTATCGCACCGGTGTCTTCTTCGCCAACGGCAAGCAGCTGGTTTGGGAGTACCCGCGGCAGACGCCCGAAGGCGACCAGGTCGATCTCGTCGAGTTCATGGATCTCGAGGGTGGGCTCATCGCCCATCATCGCGTGTATTGGGGATGGGTCGGCTTCAAGTCGCTCATGGCCGCGGCCGCTCGACATGCTGCGCAGCCGTGAGCGGCGGCGTGTCGAATCGTACGGCCCGGCGCGTGCTCGCGGCGACTTGCATCAGCTACACGATCGTGTTGCTTGATGCGTCGATCGTCAATGTCGCCCTGAAGGCGATCGCCCACACGCTGGACAGCGGCGTGGCCGGTCTGCAATGGGTCGTCAACGCGTACACGCTGACTTTCGCGAGCTTCTTGCTGACGGGCGGCACGCTCGGTGACCGGCTCGGTTCGCGCAACGTCTATCTCGCGGGCCTCGCCGTGTTCGCGCTCGCTTCGGCGTTGTGCGGCGTGGCGCCGAATCTCGCGGCGCTCACGCTGGCGCGCGCGTTGCAGGGCATCGGCAGCGCGATGCTCGTGCCCTGCTCGCTCGCGCTCATCAACCATGCGTACCCCGAGCCGGCCCGGCGTGCGGGGGCGGTGAGCCTGTGGATGGGTTGCGGCGGCGTCGCGATGGCGGCGGGGCCGCTGATCGGCGGGCTGCTGATCCATCTGTTCGGCTGGCGCAGCCTCTTCTTCGTGAACGTGCCGATCGGACTCGCCGGCATTGGGCTGACGTTGTCGGTTGAGCGTGACGCGGCTTTGATGCGCCGCCACTTCGACTGGCCTGGTCAGGCCGCTGCGATCGTCGCGCTCGGCACACTGATCGCCGTGCTGATCGAGGGCGCCGTGCTGGGCTGGACCTCGGCAGTGATTCTGGCGGGGATCGCCGTGTGCGTGCTCGCGTGGACCGCGTTCATCGTCATCGAGGCGCGCGGCAGCAATCCGATGCTGCCGCTCCATTTCTTCCGCAGCGCCTTGTTCAGCGGATCGACGATCGTGTCGATGGCGTCCGCGTTCGTGTTCTACGGGATGCTCTTCACGTTCAGCCTGTTCTTCCAGCAGGAGCGCGGCGATTCACCGCTCGATGCCGGGCTCGCGTTCCTGCCGATGACCGTCATGGTCGCGCTCGGCGGGCTCGGTTCGAGCCGTCTCGTCAAGCGCTTCGGCGAGCGCGGGTCGATGTGCGCGGCGTTCGGGCTGTACGCGGCGGGCGCGCTCGGCATGACGCTGTCGACAGCCCACTCGCCCTACTGGATGGCGATCGCGCCGATGCTCGCGATCGGCCTCGCGTCGGGTTTCATCTCCCCCGCCGCCACCTCGCCTGCGCTCGGCACCATCGAGAAAAGCCGCGCGGGCGTCGCGGCGGCCGTGCTGAATTCCGCGCGCCAGAGCGGCGCGGCGCTCGGCGTGGCGATCTTCGGCACCTTCATCTCGTCGCTGCACGCGTTCCAGGCGGCGATGCACGTGGCGCTCGGGGTAGTCGTCGCCGTTTCGGTCGTCGCGGCGGCGGTTTGGTGGGCGACGTCCCGCCGTGAAAGTTCGCCCGATGCACCAACTGTGCGCAAAACCGTCATGTGAGGGACATATTATTTCCAGATAATTCCCCTCACCGAAAACGATTACATCAGCGCACTACCAGGATGAAACACACCATCAAGGATGTTGCCGCCTATGCCGGCTTTTCGATCGCGACCGTTTCGCGCGCGATCAACGCCCCCCATTCCGTGAATCGCGTCACGCTCGAAAAGATCCGCGAGGCAATCGACGCGCTTCAGTTCACCCCCAACCCGCTCGGCCGCCAGTTGCGCAGCGACCGCACGCGCCTGATCGGCGTGGTGCTCCCCACCCTCGCCAACCCCGTGTTCGCCGAATGCCTGCAAGGCATCGACGAATTGGCGTCGGCGCAAGGCTACCGTCTCATGCTGATGACGACGCAATACGACGCCGACCGCGAGCGCCATGCGATCGAAACGTTGCGCGCGCAACGCGTCGAGGGCCTCATCCTGACCGTCGCCGATGCCGACACGCACCCGCTCCTCGACGAGCTCGACCACGCGGGCCCGCGCTACGTCCTGATGCACAACGACACGGTGCGCCGTCCGGCGGTATCGGTGGACAACCGGCTCGCGGCTTACGAAGGCGTGCGCACGCTGATCGCTCACGGTCACCGGCGCATCCTGATGCTGGCCGGCACGCTCGCCGAGTCGGACCGCGCGCGGCTGCGCTACGTCGGCTATTCGCAGGCGATGCAGCAAGCGGGCCTCACGCCCGCGCCCGCGCTCGAAGTCGATTTCAATGCCGACGAGCTCGCGCCTTCGGTGCTCGCGCACCTGACGACGGGCACAGCAGGCACAAGCCGCCCCACCGCGCTCTTCTGCAGCAACGACCTGCTCGCGATGGTCGTCATGCGCGGGCTGCGCCGTGCGTCTTACGCGGTGCCGGAGCACATGTCGATTCTCGGCTTCGACGGCCTCGCGGTCGGCGAACTGCTGTCGCCGCCGCTCGCGAGCCTGTGCACGCCGAACCGCGAGATCGGCTGCGCGGCGTGGCAACGGCTCATGAACCGCATCGAAGGCACCGACGATGGCGAATCGCTCTCGCTGACGCTGCCGCATACATTGCGCGCGGGCGAGACGATTTGCGCGATCTCGGACATCGTCGGCCAACGATGAGCAGTGCACCGCTCGCCACGTAAGCCACGTGAGCCACGCGCGCCAGCCACATTAGTTCTCGCCTCAACCCGCGTCATCGGAATCACCCGCAACACCCCATAAGCCCCTACCCTTCGCCCGCAAGGAGACCCGCTGTGACACGTCGTTCATTTTCCGTTCGCGCGCCCCTGCGCCGTCTGTTTGCCAAGGCAGGCGCCGCCGCGCTGGTCGCCGCGGCCGTGCCCGGCGCCGGCCTCGCGCTCTTCGCCGCGCCGCAGCCCGCGCACGCCGACGAAACCGCGATCTGCTACAACTGCCCGCCCGAATGGGCCGACTGGGCGAGCCAGCTCCAGGCGATCCAGCAGAAGACCGGCATCCACGTGCCCTCCGACAACAAGAACTCGGGCCAGGCGATCGCGCAGTTGATGGCCGAGCAAAAGAGCCCGGTGGCGGACGTGGTGTATCTCGGCGTGTCGTCGGCGTTCCAGGCGAAGGACAAGGGCGTGATCCAGCCGTACAAGCCCGCGCACTGGGACGACATCCCCGCGAACATGAAGGACCCGCAAGGCTACTGGTTCGCGATCCACTCGGGCACGCTCGGCTTCTTCGTCAACAAGGACGCCCTGGAAGGCAAGCCCGTGCCGCGTTCGTGGGCCGATCTGCTCAAGCCCGAGTACAAGGGGATGATCGGCTATCTCGATCCGTCGAGCGCCTTCGTCGGCTACGCGGGCGCAGTGGCGGTGAACCTCGCGCTCGGCGGCTCGATGGACAATTTCGAGCCAGGCCTCAACTGGTTTCGTCAGCTGAAAGCGAATGCGCCGATCGTGCCGAAGCAGACTGCCTATGCGCGCGTGTTGTCCGGTGAAATTCCGATCCTGCTGGACTACGATTTCGATGCGTACCGCGCGAAGTACAAGGATCACGCGAACGTCGAATTCGTGATTCCGAAGGAAGGCACGATCGCGGTGCCCTACGTGATGAGTCTCGTGAAGGGCGCGCCGCACGAAGCGAACGGCAAGAAGGTGCTCGACTTCGTGCTCTCCGACGAGGGGCAGAAGCTGTGGGCGAATGCGTATCTGCGGCCCGTGCGCGCGAACCAGATGAGCGCGGACGCCGCCTCGAAATTCCTTCCCGCGAGCGACTACGCGCGCGCCAAGCCCGTCGACTTCGGCAAGATGGCCGAGAAGCAGCAGGCATTCGGCGAACAGTATCTGCAGATCATGCATTGACCTTGATCGCGGTGACGAAGGGCGCAGCGTTCGAAGCCACGCCCGCGCCCTTCCCCCGCCCCTTGAAGCACCTTTTCCCATGCACGACATCACGTTTCCGCTGCGCTGGCGCATCGCGCTGATCGCGCCGGCGCTGGCCGTCTTCGCCGCATTCTGGCTGCTGCCGATGGGCATGCTCGTCCAGGTGAGCGCCGACGGTCATGCGTTCGATACCTATCGCGCGCTGCTCGCCAACGGGCGCTACATGAGGAGCCTCGGCGCGACGGTCGCGTTGTCCGCCGCGGTGACGCTCGCCACGCTCGCGCTCTCCGTCATCTCGGGCCTTTTGCTCGCGCGCCGCGAATTCCTCGGCAAGCGCACGCTGCTCGCGCTGCTCACGTTTCCGCTCGCGTTTCCGGGCGTCGTGGTCGGCTTCATGGTGATCATGCTCGCGGGGCGGCAAGGGCTGATCGGCGCGCTGTCGCTGCGGCTCACCGGCGACAAGTGGGTGTTCGCCTATTCGATGACCGGTCTGTTCTTCGGCTACCTGTATTTCTCGATTCCGCGCGTGATCGTGACCGTGATGGCGTCCGCGACGAAGCTCGACCGCTCGCTCGAGGAAGCCGCGCGCTCGCTCGGCGCGTCGCCGTGGCAGATCATGCGCGACATCGTGCTGCCCGCGCTTTCCCCTGGCCTCATCGCAGCGGGCGCCGTGTGCTTCGCGACGGCGATGGGCGCGTTCGGCACCGCGTTCACGCTCGCGACCGACATCGACGTATTGCCGATGACGATCTACACCGAGTTCACGCTGAACGCGAACATGGTGACGGCGGCGGGGTTGTCGATCGTGCTCGGCGTGGTGACCTGGCTCGTGCTGGCGATTGCACGCAATGTGACGGGTTCGGCTGTTGCGGCCACGGCTTGAGAAGGAGGCATCGAATCGATGAGCACGCTGCTTGAAACACCCACCGAAACCTCCGCCACGCGCCGCGCGATGCTGCGCGTCAAAGACGGCTTCTCGCTGCGCCATCTTCTCGCGGCCGGCCAATGGGCCGTCACGCTACTGATCTGCGCGTTCCTGATCGTGCCGGTCGTGATGTCGATCCTCGCGGGCCTGACCGTGAACTACTTCCGCGGCGTGTCGAGCGGACTCACGCTGAAGTGGCTCGAACAAGTGTGGACGCAGTATCACGACTCCGTGTTCCTGTCGCTCGAAATCGCGGCCGCCACGTTGATCATTACGCTCATCATCGGCGTGCCCGCCGGATACGTGCTCGCGCGCAGCAAGACGCGCGCGTCGCGCATCGTCGAAGAGCTGCTGGTGCTGCCGATCGCGCTGCCGGGTCTCGCTTCGGCGCTCGCGCTGCTCGTGCTCTATGGCGGCATCACCGCGTTTCGTACGAGCGCGGCGTTCATCGTCGTCGGCCATGTGGTGTTCACGCTGCCCTTCATGGTGCGCGCCGTCGCGGCCGTCGCGGCCAGCAGCGATCTGCGCACGCTCGAAGAAGGCGCGGCGAGTCTCGGCGCGACCTTCTGGCAACGCTTCACGACGATCGTGCTGCCGAACGTGCGGCCCGGCATCGTCGCGGGCGCGCTCGCCGTGCTCACGCTCTCGATCGGCGAATTCAACCTGACGTGGATGCTGCATACGCCCGATACGAAGACGCTGCCCGTCGGCCTCGCCGATACCTACGCGTCGCTGCGTATCGAAGTCGGCAGCGCGTACACGATCCTCTTTTTCATCATGACGATGCCGCTGCTCGTCGCGATGCAATGGCTCGGCGTGGATGCTACCGGCCAGCGCCGCTTAGGTCGCAAGCCTGGCAAGAAAAGCAAGACGTCCAGCGCCTCCTGATTCCTTCGATCGAATTCGAACGACCCGACCACGATGAAACTCGCTCCCGTACCCATCACGCTCACGCAATGCGCGAAGACCTTTCGCGGCACGCGCGTGCTCGAGCCGCTCGATCTCGCGATCGGCGCCGGCGAAACGCTCGTGCTGCTCGGGCCCTCCGGCTGCGGCAAGACGACGACGCTGCGCATCATCGCCGGCCTCGAAACGCCCGACGCGGGCGGCCAGGTGCACTTCGGCGACGACGACGTGACGCGCTTGCCGATCGAACGCCGTCAAGTCGGCATGGTGTTTCAGAGTTACGCGCTGTTTCCGAACCTGACCGTGCGCGGCAACATCGGCTACGGCCTGAAGATCAACAAGACCGATCCGGCCGTCGCGCGCCAGCGCGTCGACGAGCTGCTCGCGATGATGCGGCTCGACGCGCACGCCGATAAACCGATCGACCAGCTCTCGGGCGGACAACGGCAACGTGTGGCGCTGGCTCGCGCGCTTGCGCTGCAGCCACGCGTGCTGCTGCTCGACGAGCCGCTCACCGCCCTCGACGCGCGCCTGCGCGACACCTTGCGCAGCGAGATGAACACGCTCTTGCGCAGCCTCGGCGTGACGACGATTTACGTGACGCACGATCAGGCCGAAGCGATGGAACTCGGCGACCGCATCGTCGTGATGAGCGCGGGCCGCATCGAGCAAATCGGCACACCGCGCGACATTTACTTCCGGCCCGCGAACCGGACCGTCGCGCAGTTCGTCGGCACGATCAACCGACTTGCAGGACAATGGCGAGACGGCGCGTTCGAGACGACAGGCGGCAGCATCGTGCTCGATCAGGGCATGCGCGCCATTCGCGAGCGGCAGGCACCGGAACTCTTCTTCCGACCCGAAGACGCGCATCTCGCCGACCCGGCCGGCGCGCAGTTGCGCGGCACGATCGAAGCGGTGTCGTTTCTCGGCGAGCGCACGCGGCTCACGATCGGCGGCGCGGCGCCCGATGCGCTCTTCATCGACGTCGCGGGCCGCATCGAACTCGCGCGCGGCACGGCGGTTGGCATTTCGATTGCGCCAGAAGGGTTGATTGCGCTTACGTAGCACACCGTACCATCACAACAAACACTCCGAGAGAACCCCTACATGCTGCTTGCTCAAATCAGCGATCTGCACATCAAACGGCCCGGCGCGCTCGCCTATCAGCGCGTCGATACGGCCGCCTCGCTCGCGCGCTGCGTCGCGCGTCTGAACGCGCTCGAGCCGCGCCCCGACGCGGTGCTCGTGACCGGCGACCTCGTCGATCGCGGCACCGTCGAGGAGTACGTCCATCTGAAATCGCTGCTCGATGCGCTGCAAATTCCGTATTACCTGCTGATCGGCAATCACGACGATCGTGCGGCGCTGCGCGAGGTGTTCGCCGAGCGCGCCGAGTTGCGCGAAGGCGGCGAGTTCGTGCAGTACGCAATCGATATCGGCCCGCTGCGCGTGATCGCGCTCGATTCGCAGGTGCCGCGTCAAAGTGCGGGTGACCTGTGCGATGCGCGGCTCGATTGGCTCTCGCAACAGCTCGACGCCGCGCGCGACAAGCCGGTCATTGTCGCGCTCCACCATCCGCCGTTCGTATCGGGAATCGGCCATATGGACCAGCTGCGTCTCGATGCAGCCGCCGCCGACAAGCTCGCCGCGATCGTGAGCCGCCATCCGAACGTCGAGCGCGTGCTGTGCGGACACGTGCACCGGGCGATGTTCACGCGCTTCGCCGGGACGATCGCCATGGCCATCCCCTCCCCCGCGCATCAGGTGGCGCTCGATTTGCGCGACGACGCGCCGTCCGCATTCCGCATGGAGCCGCCCGCGTTCGCGCTGCATCGCTACGACGCGGCGACGGGGTTCGTCACGCATCACGCCTACGTCGACGAAGCCGATGGGCCGTATCCGTTCTACGAGCCGACGGGCGCGCTGATCGACTGAGCGAAGGGCGCGAGCGAAGCCCGCCGGAGCGCGAGAGCGCACATGCAAGGGCGTTGAGAGCGCGTTGACAGGCGAGCCGCGGGTCCCCGGCAGACTCGAAAAAGCTCCGGTATGATCGCTCGCTCAGCGTCGTTGCCGCACGATTTTTGTCGTGCTACTGCGCGGCGGCGCTCCACTCGCTCGCTTCGCTTATGCCCGCCGACAAGTCCGTCCACTCCGACGCCTCGATCCACTATTCGCGCGGCATGCTGCTGTTGCTCGCGACGATCGCAGGCGTCTCGGTCGCCAACATCTATTACAACCAGCCGCTGCTCGACGCACTGCGCACGTCGTTTCCGGCCAGCGCGCCGTGGATCGGCGCAGTGCCGGCTTCGACACAGCTCGGCTACGCGGCCGGGATGTTCTTTCTCGCGCCGCTGGGCGATCGCTTCGACCGGCGGCTCATCATCCTGCTGCAAATCGCGGGGCTGTCGCTGGCCTTGATCGCCGCAGCCGCGGCGCCGTCGCTCGCCGTGCTGGCCGTCGCGAGCCTCGCGATCGGCGTGCTGTCGACGATCGCTCAACAGGCCGTCCCGTTCGCAGCTGAACTCGCACCGGCATCGCAACGCGGACACGCGGTCGGCACCGTGATGAGCGGCCTGTTGCTCGGCATTCTGCTCGCGCGAACGGCAGCGGGCTTCGTCGCGCAATACTTCGGCTGGCGCGCGGTGTTCGGCGCGTCGGTGGCGGCGTTGATCGTGCTCGCGGTGGTCGTGGTCATGCGCCTGCCGAGCAGCAAGCCGACCTCGACGCTGCCCTATGGCAAGCTGCTCGGCTCGATGTGGCATCTCGTCGTCGAATTGCATGGGCTGCGCGCCGCATCGTTCACGGGCGCGGCGATCTTCGCGGCGTTCAGTCTCTTCTGGTCGGTGCTGACGTTGCTGCTGGCGGGCGCGCCGTTTCATCTGGGGCCGCAGGCAGCGGGCCTGTTCGGCATCGTCGGCGCGGCGGGCGCGATGGCGGCGCCGCTCGCCGGGCGCTTCGCCGACAAGCGTGGACCGCAGGCGATCATCTCGCTGTCGATCGGCCTCGTTGCGGTTGCGTTCGTGATCTTCGGATTTTCCGGCGCGAGCATCGCGGGGCTGGTCGCCGGCGTGATCATCCTCGACATCGGCGTGCAGGCCGCGCAGATTTCGAATCAGTCGCGCATCTATGCGCTCAAGCCCGAAGCACGCAGCCGCGTGAATACGGTGTTCATGGTGTGCTACTTCATCGGCGGCGCGACCGGGTCCGCCGTGGGCGCGGTCGCGTGGCGCAATTTCGGGTGGGTCGGCGTGTGTATTGCGGGCTTCCTGTTCGCCGCGCTCGCCGCATGGGTGCATTCGCGGCGCGAGCCGGTTGCCGTGCGGAGAAGCGCGTAGGAAGCGCGTCGGCTACTTTCCGGTGCCCGCCTTCCGACGGACACCGGACTGCGCTTGGCTGGCTTACCAGTGACGGCGCCCGTACCAATCGCGCCGGCCGTACCAACGACGTCCGTCCCAATAGCGGTCGCCGTGCCAGCCGATCACGATCGCGGGCGCCACGTAGGCTACCGGCACGACGGGCGGCGGCGGTGCATAAGCGACGACCGGCGGCGGCGCATAAACCGGCGCAGGCGCGACGTAAACCGGCGCAACCGGCACGCCGATGTTCACGCCGAACGACACCCCGCCCGCCATCGCGGCTTGCGATGCGCCGAGCACGACGGCCCCGAGTCCCAACGCGGCCAACAGTTTGCTTTTCATTTCAGCCTCCGTCACATCGGTGATTGGATGGCTTCAATGTAGCTGGCCGCCGCCGTCCTTGAGTTACAGAAGTGCAACAAAGTTATCGGCAGAACTCATGCGTAATATGTGGCGGCAGCGCTCGTTAGCGAGGAAGGTTCACCGCCTCTAATCGACGATGGACGCGCGCGCGGACGCTCGGTCATGCCGTCCCGCGCTCGCCCTGCCTGCCAAGAACCACACCGCCGCTGCAATCAGAATCGCGGCCCCGCCCGCCGCGCTCAATGACGCCGCAAAGCCGCTCGCAAAACTCGCCGGCGCCGCTGTCGACAACACCTCCCGCGCCGAAGGCGCGAGCTGCGCTATCGCCCGCGACGCATCGCCCGCCAAGAGCTGCGACATGAAGTGCGCGCTCAACGCGCTTTGCGCGTGCGGTGCCGATGCCAAGCGAGCGTCGAGCGCGGCGCGCGTCTGCCCCGACAGCACCGCGCCGAGCACGCCGACGGACATCACGATCGCGGTAAAGCGCGTCGTCGTGCTGATGCCCGATGCCATCCCGGTCCGGCTGGCCGGCACACAGGCCATGATGGCCTTCTGCGTATCGCCGTTCAGAATCCCCGCCCCACATCCGGTCACGATCATGCCGAGCGCAACGAGCGCGTAGTTCGCACGGCTGGCGACCGACGCGGTCAGCACGTCGCCGATGCCTATCGTCGCCAAACCGATCGTAAGCAACGCCATGCTCGACCTGCGCTTGGCAAGCCACGCTCCGACACGAGGGCCAGCAATCATCGCGAGCGCAAACGGCAGCATGCCGACGCCCGCGCTGACCGCAGACCAGCCGAACGCGTTCTGCAAGTACAGCGGCAGGAACGTCATCATGACCTGCGCGCACGCGGCATAGCCGAACATCGCGAGCACCGCGGCGACGAAGCGCGGTTGACCGAACAGCGTCAAATCGATCATCGCGTGCGAGCGCCGTTTCTCCAACTGGACGAACGCGATCAACAACACCAGGCATCCGGCGAGACGGGCAACCGTGTGCGGGCTGCTCCAGCTATCTCGCTGCGTGCCGATCAACGCCCAAATGCCGAGTGCGAGCGATGCGCCGAAAAGCACGCTGCCCGCCAAGTCGATCGGGCCGGCGTTCGGGTTGCGCGATTCGCCGATGAAGCGCCGCACGCTCCACACGAGGACCGCGCAGATCGGCAGGTTCAGCAGAAAGATCCAGCGCCAGCCGATCCACTGCGTAATCACGCCGCCCACGAGCGGCGCAACCGTGGTCGCGATGCCCATGCACATGCCCCAGACCGCCCAGGCGCGGGCCCGCTCAGGTCCGTCGCGAAAGGTGTTGGCGATCACGGCCAGGGCGGACGTCAGCAGCATCGAGGCGCCCACGCCTTTCGCGGCTCGCGCGACATTCAGGAGCAGCACGCTTGGCGCCAGCCCGCAGCCGAGCGACGCCAGAAAAAACACGCCGAGGCCGATCGTCATGAGTTTTTTGCGCCCGTAGCGGTCGGCAAAGCCACCCGCGGCGAGCAGACACGACGCGAACGCCACCATGTAGGCGCTGACGACCCACTCGACGTCCGCGAAGCCCGCATGAAACGAGCGCGCGATCGACGGCAATGACACCGCGACGACGTTCGTGTCGAGGACGATGACCGCGCAGGTGGCAGACGCAATGCCGAGCACGCGGCGCGCGGCGGATCGATTGGCCGGGCCGCTGTCGGCCGGTGCCGCTACCGCTCGCGCGTCGAGCAGCGGCGCGTCATGCACCGCGCGCACTGGCAGCACGACGTTTTCTTCGGTTGTTTGAGACATGGAACGCGTTGAACAGGAAATCGACGCCTGCCATCGTATTGATTGCTCTATTTCCTGTCATTAGCGTAAATTGACAACACTATTCACAAAAAAATGAATACTGTGAAACTCGAACTCCGCCATATCCGCGCCTTCGTCTGCGTCGCGCGAAATCTTCATTTCGCACGCGCCGCCGAAGAGCTGGACGTCGCCCCGCCCTACCTGACCCGGCAAATTCAGGAAGCCGAACAGCTTTTGCAAGTGCGGCTATTCCATCGCACCAAGCGTTCCGTCGCGCTGACGGATGCCGGTGCGGCTTATCTGCCGGAAGCGCTCGCGGCCCTCGCCCATCTCGAGCGCGGGCAGGAGCTTGCCGAGCGGGCAGAACGCGGAGAGCTCGGACGGATCGAGGTCGGCTATGTGGCGTCGGCGGCGTTCGCGGGCGTGTTGCAGACCACCTTGCGCGCCTTCCGCCAAGCCAATCCGCGCATCGAGATCGCACTGAGCGAAGTCGCGATGGACCGCGTGCCCGCGATGCTGGAAGACGGCCAACTCGATGTCGCCTATGTGCGGCCGCCGATGCATTACCCCGAAGGCATCCAGGCGTTGACGGCACACCGCGACGCGTTCGTCCTCGCGATCCCAGAAGACTCGCCGTTGACCGCATCCGCAAGCGTCGCACCCGCGCAATTGCGCGACTGCTGCTTCGCATTGCCTGAGCAGGAGTTCGGCACGCTCGAAGTCGGGCGCCGGGGACGCTTCCAGCCACAGTTGGGCCCGAGGCCGGGCTCGCTGGTTGCCGTCGTGGCCTGCGTCGCGCTCGGCGGCTTTGTCGCGGTCGTGCCGAAAACGCTCAGCGACTGCGTGGCGCTCCCGGGGGTCGTCTATCGGCCCATCAGCGGCAAGCCGATCGTCTCCGAGATCGCGCTGGCATTTCGCAGGCACGAGCACGCTCCGGCGGTGCGCGCCTTTCTAAAGTATGCGAAGCAAACGGCAAAGTAGCCGAAGTCAAAGCGCCCCGAACGTCAACAAGCACGATGACGGTTCCCGAATCCGTTGAAACGGATACTCGCCGCCATAGGCGAAATCGGCGTAGCGCAACTCCGCCCTGACGACATGCTTGAATTTCTCGGCGGCCACGCGCTGTGAGCCAGCAGCCGTGCATTCAGCGACGATGCTCCGGAAACCGCGCTCGCGCGCTCGCGTTTGCGCGAGTCCGAGCATGGCCGTGCAGATGCCGCGTCCCTCGCGCGAGACAGCGGCCATCGCCCAGTGAGCAATCTGTCCGGCCATTGCGTGGTTCAAGTCCGGCGCCAGCGCCCTGAGCTGATCGAGAAACGCAAATAAGGGCGCCGCTTGTGGCAGCGAGGGTGCATCGGCATCGGCGTCATCGGCAAGCACCGAAACGGCGTAGTCCAGCATGACCAGGCACCCCAGCACCTCGCCGTCCGAGCCGGAAAGCGCCACGAGCGAGAGTTCGTCGCGTGCCGCTTGCTCGCAAACGGGTTCGACGACGGGACGCAGCTCCGATGCGCTCAGCCCCAGCGCAGACGCAAGCGGCCCGGAAGCGCTGAATCGCGCGCACAGGCATTCCGCCGCGCGTTCGACGTGCCGTTGCCGAAGCACTTCGTAGCGTATGCCGTCGTGGACGTGGAGCAGATCGTTGTCATTCATTCGGGACCCCGATCTGCCCGTGACCGCTGAGCAGACTCCCCATGCCGAAGCGCACGAGCGCCTCGCCGCCTTGCCACGGAGAAAGCGCGATCCAGCACGACACGTCGCGCTCGATCGGATTCGCGGCGAACCCTGTATCGAGCGCGAGATGCCGGAACTCGATCTCATGCGACACCGCATGCAGGTACGACACGCAGGCTTGCGTAAGACGCACGAGTATCGCCATGAGATCGGTAGTTCCCAGGCGCCCATTCCCGAGTTTCAGCGAGAACTCGCAGGTGTTTTCGGAGACGCACTCCGCTCGTACGACTTCGACGCCGGGCGGAAATCCGCCCGCCACTGCCGTCATTCGCTGCGCAACGGCAAAGCGCGGATGATCGGTTTCCCAGCGATAAGTCGAGCGGACCGAATCGCTCCAAACCGCTTCGGGCGTATTGCAGCATTCGATCCTGCCGTCGACCTCCAGCGCGACCATCGCCGGCGAGTAGCGTCCATTGAAATGATTCGCCAGCGCGTAGCAATACGAGCCGCAGTGCTGGATAAAAAGCACGTCTCCTTCGCGCACGCCGGCGAGCGACGTCGACGGCAGAAGCACGTCGCCGGCAAAGCACATTGGGCCCGCCACCAGATCATTCCCGTCCGTGGGCAGACACGCGTGACGCGCATCGACGATCTGCAACGGCAAGGCGGGCAACGTGACCTTGATCAACTCGTTGCTTCCCGCATCGACGATGGCATAGCGTCCGACTCGCGTGCTGCCCATTTGCACGACCCGGGTCAGGAGCCCGATGCAATTCCCCACCAGGGAATTCCCCGGCTCGACGACATAAGCCGTATCGCTGCGCAGCAACGGCGCCAGGCGCGACGAAAACGCCTTGATCGAAGGCACGTTGTCGCGTTCGTTGAAAGCCACGGCCAGCCCGCCGCCGAGGTTGATCGTCGAAATGGAGTGATGCGTCCTGGCGTGGATCTCGTCGACGAAAGCGTGAAATTTCTCGATATAGGCGGCGAACACGTCCAGATCGGCAACCCGACTCCCGACATGCGCGTGGATGCCGCCGATACGCAGTGTCGTTTCGCTCAATACGTCGATCGCCGCGCGGGCGCCCACTCCGAATTGCGAGGACGGCGCGCCGTGAGCCAGCGCTTTCGCCAGCTTATGCCCGGCGGACGGCGTCATTTCAGGATTCCAGCGCAGGAACAGCTGGCTCGCCTCATAACCGGGATTGGCCTTCGCGAGCTGACGCGCCGCGTTTTCCGAATTGAGCACGACCGAGCCGCCGGAAGCGAGCACGGCGCATGCGATATCCGTCGAGAATGCCGGGGTGTTGTAAAAAATCGCGCTGGCGGGAAAACCTGCGCTTCGAGCCAGGTCGATCTCCGCGCCGGATGCGCAATCCGCGCTGCTGCCGAGCCTCGCCAACGTGCGCAATAGCGGGAATGCGGGGTTGGCTTTTACCGGATAAGCAACGTTCTTGGCCTGCCCGACGAAATCGACGTAATCCTGGAAATTGCCAAGCAGTTGAGATTTGCAGAAGACGTATATCGGAGAGCCATATCTTGCCGAAAGCGCGCCGAAATCAAGAGAGTCCGACCAGGTTTCCATCGCGAGCAGCCCGGTTGGCGTGGCGCTAACGCGGAAACACGAACGTCATGCCGTATTCGAAATGCCCGTCCGCGACCGTGCCCGAAACGCGATAACGCTTGGTCCGGTTCCGGATCTCGACGTCATCGCGTCGCAGAAAAATATTGAAACTGCGCGCCCTGACCGGCCTTTTGAATTGAATCGAAAAATCCGATGCATAGACTTCGCCCGGCTTTTCCGGCATTCGACTATCCAGACAGGCAAAAATAATGCTCAATTGAGAAATGCAATTGGCCGCCGAAATCATCGAAAGATGAAATCCATGCCCGTCGCCAGGAATATAGGCATGCTCCGCGCTGAATTGACCGTCAATGGAATCGCCGCGAAAGCACACCGACTTCATGACCAAGTCGTCCTCCCGATAGCCTTCCGTCAGGTATCCGGATAAAAAGGGACGAATATCGTCGCCCGCCATATTCATCACGGAGTCACAAATAGACATATCGTGTGGACCGTTCATTGTGCGCTCCTCGATTCAGCGGAGTCCCACTATAACCGTTGCTCATTCGCGATCAAAATATCCTTATTCGAATAAGCGGGTGCAATTCAATAACGGAAAACGGTCGACATATCTGTCTTTATGGAGCGAAATGCCAATAGAGAGAAAAACCAGCGTCTCGGCCAATTGCTTTGCGCGCCACAAGCCCCAATCACCCGGCCTTGCGCCGGTCGAACCAGAACGACAGCGCGACACTCGCGAGAATCACGCCGGTCGCGATCACGGTCCAGCGCGTGACCGGTTCACCAAGGATCAGCGCGCCAAGCGCGACCGCGACGACCGGATTCACATACATGCAGCTGCTCGCGATGATCGGACTCGTGTGCCGGATCAGGAATCCGTACGCGATATAAGCCAGCATCGTGCCGACCAGCATCAGGTAGACGAACGAGACAACCGGCCAGAATTCGATCGTGAGAAACCGCTCGCCCACGAACCACGCGACGATCGTCGAGATCGCGCCGCCGAGGCCGATCTGCAGCGCTGTCGACAGAAACAGGTCGGACGGCAGCTTGAGGCGCCCCGCCAAATGCGCGCCGCCCGCCCAGAACAGCGCGCCGCCGAGAATCACGATAGTGCCGAGCGTCGAGCTCGGCGACGCGTCGCCGTGGTTGAGCACGACGATCCCGAAGAGCCCGAGGCCGACGGCCACCCACTCGCCTTTGGCGATCTGCCGTCCGGCGACGGCGGCGATCACCGTGGCGAACAGCGGCACGGTCGCAACCATGACAGCCGCGGTCCCGGTGCCGACGCTGCGCATGCCGAGCGCGAGCAAGCCGCTCGAGAGCCCGACTAGCATCGTGCCGACGATTCCCGCGTTGCGCACTTCGAGCAATGTCGGCATGGCGGGCTTGCGCCGCACCGCGAGCACGAAGAGGCCGATGCCGGCAAACAGATTGCGCAGCCCGGAGAGCAAAAGCGGCGGGAACGATTCGAGCGCGACGTGCACCGCGAGATAGGTCGATCCCCAAACGAGATAGACGACGGCGAGCGCGAGTGCGATCTGGCCGTTGCGAGATTGCGGCAGACGCAGGCGGAAACGAAGAGAAGAAAGAGAGAAACGCGGTGTCATGCGCTTAAGCCCAGACCGGTAAGCGTTCAGCACACGCGGGCGTCACCAGATGGCTTGAGCGCGTGGGCCGCGTCGCGGACGCGGTAAACCGGGCAAGACAGGACGGCATGTCGAACAGATAGAGCAAGAAAGCCGCAATTCGCGGCCAATAAAGAGATGACGGGCGCTTTTAGACGCCCATCGCGTACCGGCAGCATTATGCAATAAGGAATCGCAAATGAACGTCGAGCCGAGCTGAAAGAAATGTAAGTGATGTTTGCTGACGACAGTCGGTGACTTTTACCGGCCCGCGCGTTTCACCGCTCGGTTCACAGCTCGACTCACCGCTCGACCGGCTTGACGGACACGATGCCGGGCGCAGCGCCGGCCTCTGACGGATGCAGCGTCACGCGCCACGCCTCGTGATCGGCGAACGGAAATTGGGCGAACGCGCTCTTGACCAAGTAGGGGCTCGCGTGGAGCGGGTCGGCGTCGTGATCGCGGCTCGATACCGTTACGCGATAGATTTCGTGGCCGGTCGCCCGCTCGAAGAAGCGCAATGTCAGCGAGTGGACAAACGGGTGCGTGCCGGGCCACGAGAACCCACTCGAAGACGGCTCGCCGCAATCGTCGGTGGTGCATTCTCCGCTCGCGGCGCGCACCGCGGCGGGATGCGTGTCGTAGGCAAGCGAAACGAGATAGCGCGCGTGACTGGCGGCTGGCGACGAAGCGTCGTTTGATCCAGCGGCGGCCGGCGCGGTGGAGCTTGGCGCGGGTCCGTCGGACGGTTGGCCGCCCACGAATCCACGCTGCGCCAGTTCGTCGCGCACGAGCGCTTCGTATTGCGTTTGCAGCGAACTCTCTACCTGCGACGGCGCCCGCACCAGTTCGTACGTCCGCTCGCCGCCAAACCCAGCCGGCACACTCGACGCGCGCACCTCGGTGTTCACATTGGCGCAGCCGGACAACATCGCCGCAGCGAACGCAGCGCAGACAAAAAAGCGTTTCATGTTGCTCACTTCGTTTCGACTCCGATAGTTGCGCGACTCATCCCAGGCACCTTCATGCGTCGTGCGATTGGCGGCATTGCCGACAAGCAGCGCGCTCATGTCGCCTCCGGCGCGGTGTCGTCGAACGCGGGCAGCGTCATCGTGAACGCGGTGCCCTTGCCCGACGCGCTGTCGACGTCGACGTGCCCGCCGTGACGCGTGACAACCGTCTTCACGAACGCCATCCCAAGCCCCGTGCCGTTCACGCTCGGCTGCCCCGGGCTCTGGAACCGCCGGAAGCGTTCGAACAAATGCCGCTGCTGCTCTTCGGGAATGCCGTAGCCCTGATCGCGGATCGTGCACCGCACGCGCTTGCCCGCCGCGTCGCCGTTCACCATGCAGGTGATCTGCGTCTGCGGCGGACTGTACTTGACCGCGTTGGCCAGCACGTTGACGAGCGCGCGCGTCATCAGCGAACGGTCGACGCAGATCCAATGCGGCTCGTCGCCGATCCGCGTATCGAGCTGGATCTGTTTCGCGTGCGCCTGCGGCCAGACTTCGTCGCTCGCATCGATCACGAGCTCGATCAGGCTGACCGGCTCGAGCACGTACGCCTGCGATTCGGCGCGCGCGAGCTGCACGAAATCGTCGGCGAGCGTGAGCGCGCGCTCGGCGTAGCGCTCGATCCGCGCGAGCAGCTCGCGCGTGCGCTCGGATTCGACCCGCGCCCGCTCGGTCTCGACCAGCGCGAGAATCGACGCGTGCGGCGAGCGCATGTCGTGCGAGAGCAGACGCAGCGCGTCTTCGCGATGACGTTCGGCGGCATGCAGCGCGGTCACGTCGACGAGGCCCGCGATCCAGCCGGTCGCTTCGCCGTGCGCATTGGTGCAGGTCGCGCAGCGCAGCAGGTGATCGCGCTCGTTGGCGTCGCGCACCTCGATGCCGCGTTCGAGCAGGCGCGCGCACGCTTGCTGCGTCGGGTCGAGCAGCGCCGGCCAGTGCGCGCGGGCGAAGCTTTCCGCGTCGGCGTCGTCGTCGATCGGCTTCACGAAGGTGAGGCCCGCGAGCGCCTCTTGCATCGGCCGGCCTTCCGGCGCCGGCGCGCCGAGGCCCGCGCAATGCGCGCGCGCCGCGTGATTCGCGATCAGCACGATGCCGCGGCGGTCGGTGACGAAGATCGGCTCCGGCACGCTGTTCAAGCTGTCCCAGACGAAGCGCTTCATGTCCTGCACGCGCTGCGACGCTTGCGCCATCAGCGCGATCTGGCGTTCGAGCACATCGCCGCCGAATTCGCCGCCGGGTTTGCTGCCGGGTTTGCGATATGCGCCTCGCTTCACGGGCTCGCGGCGCGCGTGATGATGGGACGACGCAGCAAGGCCGTCGTGACCGGCCGGCGCTTCGGGCAGCAGGTACGGTTCGTCGGCGAGACGCTGCAACTCGCGGCGCAGGTACGACATCGTCATTTCGAGCCGGCGCCAGTTCCATAGCGGATAGACGGCCACGAGCCCGGCGATCGCGGGCACCGGCGACATCCACACGCGCGCGCCGTAGAGGAGCGCGGCACTCGCCGCCGTCACCGCCGCGCAGAGTCCGGCCGTGAGCAATAGCGAGCGCCACGGCGACAGGAACAGGAATCCCGCGAGCAGCGCCGCGAGCGGCACGATCGCCGCCGCGCACACCCACCCTGCGCGGGCCGGCTCGATCTCGCGCCCCGTGAAGAGCGCGTCGAGCACGTTCGCGTGAATCAGCACGCCGGGCAACGGGCCGAGTTCGCCCGATACCGGCGTCGCGAAGCGATCGAACAGGCCCGACGCCGTCGCGCCGATGAAGACGATCTTGCCGCGCAGCGCGTCGGGCGGCACGTCGCCCGCCAAGAGGCTCGTGGCCGATACGCTCGCGTAGTCGCCGGAGAGACGGCTGAACGGGATCAGGAAGCGCCGCTCGTCTGTCGTGGGGGAAAGCGCTGCGGCCGCGCTTGCACCTTCGCCTGCCGCGATGCCGAGCCCATCGCGCGCCGGCCGTGTCACGAGCGCCGCCTTCAGTGCGCCATCCGCGAGCGCGCGATAAACCGGCACGACGAGCTGTGGCCAGCGCATGCCCGCATCGCCCTCGAATAGCGCGACGCTACGCACGATACCGTCGGGGTCCACTTCAAGATTGATATGGCCGAGCGCCGCGGCGGCTTTTGCGAGTGCGGGCACCGGCAGCGTCGCGCTGCGGCTGCCGTCGCTTGCCTGCGACGAGAGCAGCAGCGGCAAATACGTCGGCGTGAGCGCGATCGCCTTCGCGAACTGCGCGTCGCTCGCTTCGGGCTCGGTGAACAGCACGTCGTAGACGATCGCCGCGGGGTGCGCTTTCGCGAGCGCGTCGAGCAACTGCGCATGCACGCTGCGCGGCCACGGCCAGCGCCCAAGGCGATCGATGCTTGCATTGTCGATCTGCACGATCGCGATGCCGGACGAAACCGGCGCCGGACGCCACAGCAGAAAACGGTCGTAGACAATCCGGTCGATGCTCCCGCTCAGGTGCCCCACCGAGCCGAGCACGACCACCGCGACACCGAGACAGCAGATCCCGAACCACTCGATCATGAAGCGGCGCCCGACCGGTCTTCTAAGCCTGGCGGCGCGCAGCGCGCGCGTGCGCAGCAGATCGAAGCTCACCTAGTAAGCCAGCGTGAAGGACTGCACCGGACTGCCCTTTTCATAGAACTTCCCGTTCTCGAATTGCTCGGCGACGACCGTCCAATAGTAGACGCCCGCCGGCAAATTCGAGACGACGATATGCCCGGCGTCGAGGTCGACGCGATCGACGATCGGATGCTGCAAGTCCGGTGTGGCGGCAAGCACGAAACGGAAGCGCGTCTTGGCCTGTGCGTCGTCCGCGCGGCCCGCTTGATCCGCGTGGCTCACGAGCCAGCGGAATTCGAAGTCGCGGCTGCCGGGGCGGCGCGCCGCCGAGGTGGAAAGCCCGGTCAAGCGGCGCTCGAACGCGTAGGTCTGCGGCAGCCCTTCGAGACCGTTCGCGTCGATTGCCGAGAGGCGCACGAAATAGGTGCCGTCGGTCAGATCGGCAAAAGATGCGTGCGGCCCGTCGACGCGTTCGTCGCGCACCAGATCGAGCACGCCCGCATCGCGCGCGATCGCGACGCGGTAGCGCGCCGCGCCGTCGAGCGGCTGCAAGTCGAACGCCACGGCCGGATCGTCCTGCACTTTCGCGGGATTCGTCAGCGCGGGCGCGCCCAGCAATGGGAGCGGCCCGCCGACGCCGCCCGTCGCTCGCGTGACACTGCCGTAGCGCGCATGGACGAGCTGCGCGGCAGCCATCGCATCCTGCTGAGGCAGAGGTCTCGCAGCGCCCGCACTGTCTACGCCGACCGTGCCGTCGAGCACTTCGACCGCCGTCGCCTGCTGTGCGTCGTCATAGTCCACGCGAAACCGCGTGCCGCGCACGCCGGCCACCACCGACGGCGAGCGGATCTGAAAGCGATCGTCCTTGCGCGTCGCGTGCGTGACCTCGCTGTCGACTTCGCCGCGCTTGAGCTCGAACTGACGCACCGTCGTGCCAGTGAGCGCCGTCTGCTTGAGCGTATGGAGATCGAGCTGGCTGTTCGACGGGAGCGACAAGTGCGTGCCGTCGGCCAGTTCCAGCGTGACGAAACCGTTGTCGCCGGTGCGCAGGCGATCGCCTTCGGTCAACGTCGCGCCGTTGGTCAGCGGCAGGAACGGACCATCGCGAAACGCACGCTCGACTGGCCCGTTCATCGCGACGACGCTCGCCGTCAGGTTCGTGCGCTTGAGCAGCGCGACCGGCAGCCGCAGCGTCATGCCGGGCGGCAGATGGCGCGGCTCGGAAACGCGATTGAGGCGCGCGAGCACGCGCCAGTCGTTCGGATCGCGCAGATAGCGGTCGGAGATATCGAAGAGGTTGTCGCCGGTCTTCGTCACGTAGGGGGCGTATTGGGCGGCGGTTGAACCGGATGCGCCAGACGCGCCGGACGCGCTCGCCTGATGCGCGTCCGCAAACTGCACGCCGCAAGCCGCGAGCGCCGCGGCAAAAACCACGAGCGCCGCGCGCTTCGGGAACCTTGCGAGCCGCTGCGGTGCGAACGCCGCCCGGCTCGCGTCCCTCACGCGCCCTCCTGTTCGAGACGCTCGAGGCGATAGCCGTAGCCGTAAATCGGCGTGAGACGGTAGCCGTTCTCGGGACGCAGCCCGAGCTTCGCGCGCAGCATCGACACGTGCGTATCCATCGTGCGCGACGGAATATCGGCGGCCTGCTTCCAGATCACATCGAGGATGTGCGCGCGCGACAGCGGCCGGCTCAAATGCTGGAACAGCAGCAGGGCAAGCTCGAATTCCTTTTGCGTGAGAGTCACCGCCGCGCCCTTCACGCGCACGTGCTTGGCGCTCAGGTCGAATTCGAATTCGCCGAAGACTTCCTTCGTCACGGCCGGATTGAGCTGATAGGCGCGCCGCAGCAGCGCGCCCACTCGCGCGAGCAGCACGGCGGCCGGCACGGGCTTGACGACGTAGTCGTCGGCACCGATGTTGAGCATCGAGGTGATGTCCGTCTCGCGGCTGCGGCTCGTCATGAAGAGCACCGGCAAGCGGTCCGATACGCTCTGCCGGACCCAGTTCAGCACGTCTTCGCCGGACATGTCGGGCACGTTCCAGTCGAGCACGAGCAAGTCGAACGTTTGGCGCCGCAACTGCTTCACGAGTGCGCGCCCTTCTCCAAATGCGTGACAAACATGCCCCGCCGCCGCCAGCGTCTGACAAACAAAATCGGTCTGAGCCGGATCGTCATCCAGTACTGCGATTCTCATAGCACTCCGCGACACCATTTCATTCTTCGTAGTTTTTTGACTGTGCGCCCGTCATCGCCGGCTCACCGCCCGTGCATCTCAAAATTGAGGCGCATTCGGGCCCCTCGGTTACAGCGGCGATCCGCTTTTTCATGATAAGCGAAAAAGTGTTATGACTTTTCTGTTGACCCAGTCATATTCGAAAGCTTTCTATTCCATTAACGCGCGCTTTTTCCCGTACAGCACAGTATAAGAAGCACGCAATGCGGAAACGTTTAAAGATTGTCAGATCCGGCGTACAGACGAAAAAAAGCCGGGTTTTTACCCGGCTTTCTATATATGTGTGCGCATTTTCGCTTGGGGTCACGGGCCTGCGCCGTTTGCGCCACCCGCTTTAATGCCGCTCATTGCCCCATATTGCCGCTCGTTGCCAATCACCGCCGCCAATTAACTTTTCGATTGGATTTCATCGGCGCTTTGCACTCGATCTGCCTGCGCTTTATTCAGGACCCGCCGAACCAGTTGTACCCCTGGTCGGGCCAATAGCCGCCGGGGTAAGTATTGGTAACGAAGATCTCCATGATGTGTTTTGGATTCTTGTAGCCGAGCTTGGTCGGCATGCGCAGTTTCATAGGAAAGCCGTACTGCGGCGGCAGCGTCTGGCCGTCGTATTGAAACGTGAGGAGGGTTTGCGGATGCAGGGCCGTCGGCATGTCGATGCTCTCGTAATAGTCGTCCGCGCATTTGAAGCCGACGTATTTCGCGCTCGTATCCGCCCCCACGCGCTGCAGAAAATCCGCGAACGGCGTGCCGCCCCAATGTCCGATCGCGCTCCACCCTTCCACGCAAATGTGGCGCGTGATCTGGTCCGCGTGCGGCAGCGCGTAGAGCTCGTCCAGCGTCCATACGCGCTTGCCGGTCACGAGACCGCCCAGATGCAGCTTGAAATCGCTGGCGTCGACGTCGGGCACGTCGTCGATGCCGTAATACGCGTTGAACGGAAACGGCCGCGTCAACTGCGCTTCGGTATAGGTCGGCGCGAGTTGCTTCGGATCGAAGAGCCACGCCTGCACGCGGTCGTTCATTCTCGACACCTTCAGCAGAAACGCGTTGACGGACTTGTCGTCGCTCAGCGAGCAGCCCGTCAGCATCAGAAGACCGCCGAGCGTCAACACGCGTTTGCCGAACGCGCGGCGCGACGGCAAGGCGAGTTCGCGCCGCACGTCGGTCATGATCGCCTGGCGGTCGAGCTTGCTGAGCCCTGGCGCGTCCTTGGCGAAGTTGGGATCGGATGGATTCATGATTTTCGACCTCTGTCTATCGTCTTATCGGCCGCGCAGCATCGCGAGCAGCGAGCGCGGCACGAGCGCGACCATCACGAGATGCACGACGAGAAATGCGAACAGCACCGCCATGGCAAAGAAGTGCACGACGCGCGCCGAATCGTAGCCACCCATCAGTTCGCGCAAGAGTGGAAACTGCACTGACTTCCAAATCGCCAGGCCGGACAAGACAAGCACGATCAAGTCGACGATCACGACCAGATAAGCGAGCTTCTGCACCGCGTTGTAGTGGCGCAGATCCGCGTGCGACAGCTTGCCGGTCAGCGCGCTCGCGAGATCGCGGAACACCGCGCGCGGCGGAAGCGGGAAGAACGTGCGAAAGAAACGGCCGCTCGCGACGTTCAGCACGAGATAGACGATCCCGTTGACGAGCAGCAGCCACACCGCCGCGAAGTGCCACTGCAGCGCGCCCCCGAGCCAGCCGCCGAGCGCGATCGAGGGCGGAAACATGAAGTTCCGGAAAATCGGCGACGCGTCGTAGATCTGCCAGCCCGAGAGCATCATCGCGATCGCGGCGAGCGCGTTGAGCCAGTGCGTGATGCGGACCCAGCCCGGATGAATGGGCGCGTCGCGCCGTTCGCGCGGCGTCTCGGCGGGTCTCGCGTGAGCTTGCGGTGTGGACATCGTGGACTCCTCCTGTTCGCTCTCAATGACAAGCCGGCAGATCGGCGGCTTGCAACACGTCGCCGGTCGCCGCGTCCTCGACGAACGCAGCCACGCCGAAACGGCCGGGCGATGCGGTATCGCTGGCGTCAGCGGCCAGCGCAACGTTGCGCCGAATCTGCGCCACGCCGCCGACGAGCGGCACCGGCCCCAGCCATTCGCGCACGACGCGGTCGTGATGCAGCGTCGCGCCATGGTTCTCGCCCGCGTCGACCTGCGAGCTGACCTGATTCTCGTAGACAGCAACATAGGCGTTCAGCGTGCGCGGCGCAGTCGAGTGCGCGGTGAATTGCGCGTCGACACCGAACGTGTGCGTCTTCACGCCGGCCGCGGCCCCTACACCCGCTCCGCTCGCCTGACTCACCGCGCCAGGCGTAGCGGGCGCAAGCCGAATCGTGACATCGGCTTGCGCAGGCTGGGCCGCCAACTCGCGAAGACGTCCGTCGAATTCCGACGCGCCCCAGTCGCGCATTTCTCGGCCAGCGACGAACACTTCAGGCGTATAGATCAGATGACCGCCTGCGAAAGCGGCGAGATCCTGCTGCCGCACCGTGAAGCGATGCTGCGAAAAGCGATCGGTCCAGCCGAGGCTGTTCCAGTAATCGACGTGCAACTCGAGTGGCACGAAGTCCGCGCCCGGGCTGCCGTCGTGCAACTGACTGAGCCAGCGATCCGCCGGCGGGCAACTGCTGCATCCTTCGCTGCTGTACAGCTCGATGAGCGCGACGCGATGCGCGGGACTGTGCGCGCTGCACGCAACGCCCGCCAGAGCCAGTCCGTTTGCGCCGAGCGACAGCATCAACGCGATCGCCCATGCCGCCAAGCGCCCTATCGTTTTCGTGCGCGTACTAATGTGCATGATGCAGCTCCTCGACCCATGAGATGTACGTTAGTCGAGCGCACGCGAAAGGGATGACAGCGCCGGCGATATTTTTTTAAAAAGGGGACGACCGGGCGGACGCCGCGCAGCGGACGGCCGCCCCACGGATGGCCGCCCCACGGATGGCCGCCCCACGGATCGCCGCCCCACGGATCGCCGCCCCACGGATCGTCGCCCGACGGATGGCCGCCCCGTCAGTCATAGCTCATGACCAGCGTGACCGGCTTCGAAGCGGTCTGCGGACCACCGCGCGGCACCGTCAACGACAGCACCCCACCCGTAGGATTCAGGTGATAGCGCCCTTCCGGCTGCCACGGGAAAGCGCGCCCTTTCGGGTCGACGAAGCGCGTCACGACATCGTTCTTGGCGTTGGGTCCGATCGTCGAGCGCGCCGCGTCGTTCGCGACGAACGACACGTTCGCGCCCGGCATATCGTCATTCGGCGCCGCGAACGTCACCTTCACGCCATTGCTCGTGGGAGTCACCTCCGGCGTGCCCCCGCCCTTGGCGGCCGGCCCGATCGGCGCACTGCTGATGTCGAAACCCGGCCCGACGATGACGCCGATAAACGTGATGACGCCGCCGGGCCCGCTCGTCGGACCGGCCGCATCCGACAGGATCGGCATCGTCGCGGCAGCCGCCGCACACAAAGCCGTGGCGACTAGGGTGGTGGGGTGAAAGGTGCGCGCGTTCATCATGGACTCCCGGTTGACTGCCGCTTCGCGGCTGAATGGTTGTTCACAACTCTTTATTTATCGGTCCAGTCTCAAAATTCAGAAGGCGTCAAACCGTCGCGCCGTGGAACCTACTGGATTGTCGGTTGCCAACGTGCGGCGACCCGGTGTATCTTGTGCGCTGCTAACGCGGGGGTCCTGTGTTGCGCTAAAGCTGATAGTTCATAGCAATGGCGTGCGCGGGTGAGAAATACCCTTTGAACCTGATCTGGATAATGCCAGCGCAGGGAAGCGTCAGGGCTCCACCGCAGTTCACCGCGCCGAATCTGCCCTACCTTCCTCTCGTCTCCTGCTTAGCAACCCACATCAGGAGATTTGCATGAACGCCAACCCCAAATTCATTTCCGCGGACGCGCACGTCGATGCTGCCGCCGTCGAGCCGCTGCCGAATTCCCGAAAGGTCTATGTAAGCGGATCACGCCCTGATATCCAGGTCCCGATGCGCGAAATCTCCCAGGCCGACACGCCGACCGCCTTCGGTGGGGAAAAGAATCCCCCCATCTACGTGTATGACACCTCCGGCCCGTATTCTGATCCCAAAAATCAGATAGATGTACGCCGGGGTCTTCCCGCATTGCGTGAGAACTGGATCGACGAGCGCGGCGACACGGAGACGCTGCCGGGTCTGACGAGCGAGTACGGACGCGAACGCGCCGCCGATCCGGCCACCGCGCAACTGCGTTTTCCGGGCCTGCACCGCACGCCGCGCCGCGCCAAAGCGGGCGCCAACGTGACGCAGATGCATTACGCGCGCCGCGGCATCATCACGCCGGAAATGGAGTTCATCGCGATCCGCGAGAACCAGCGCCGCGCCGAGTACCTCGAGAGCCTCAAGGCGAGCGGCCCGAACGGCGCGAAGCTCGCCGCGATGATGGGCCGCCAGCACCCGGGCCAGGCGTTCGGCGCCGCGGCCTTCGGCCCGAACGCACTCACCGAGATCACCCCTGAGTTCGTGCGCGCGGAAGTGGCGCGCGGCCGCGCGATCATCCCCGCGAACATCAATCACCCGGAAAGCGAACCGATGATCATCGGCCGCAACTTCCTCGTGAAAATCAACGCGAACATCGGCAATTCGGCGGTGACCTCGTCCATCGGCGAGGAAGTCGACAAGATGACGTGGGCGATCCGTTGGGGCGGCGACACGGTGATGGACCTGTCGACCGGCAAGCACATCCACGAAACGCGCGAATGGATCATCCGCAACAGCCCGGTGCCGATCGGCACGGTGCCGATCTATCAAGCGTTAGAAAAGGTTAACGGCAAGGCCGAAGACCTGACCTGGGAAATCTTCCGCGACACGCTGATCGAACAGGCCGAGCAAGGCGTCGACTACTTCACGATCCACGCGGGCGTGCTGCTGCGCTATGTGCCGCTGACGGCCAACCGCATGACGGGCATCGTGTCGCGCGGCGGCTCGATCATGGCGAAGTGGTGTCTCGCGCATCACAAGGAAAGCTTCCTTTACGAGCACTTCGAAGACATCTGCGAAATCATGAAGGCCTACGACGTGAGCTTCTCGCTCGGCGACGGCCTGCGTCCCGGCTCGATCTACGACGCCAACGACGAAGCGCAGCTCGGCGAATTGAAGACGCTCGGCGAGCTCACGCAGATCGCGTGGAAGCACGACGTGCAGGTGATGATCGAAGGTCCGGGCCACGTGCCGATGCAGCTCATCAAAGAGAACATGGACCTGCAGCTCGATTGGTGCGACGAGGCGCCGTTCTACACGCTCGGGCCGCTCACCACCGATATCGCTCCGGGCTACGACCACATCACGTCGGGCATCGGCGCGGCGATGATCGGCTGGTTCGGCACCGCGATGCTCTGCTACGTCACGCCGAAGGAGCACCTCGGCCTGCCGAACAAGGACGACGTGAAGGAAGGCATCATCACGTACAAGCTCGCGGCGCACGCGGCGGACTTGGCGAAGGGCCATCCTGGCGCGCAGGTGCGCGACAACGCGCTGTCGAAAGCGCGCTTCGAGTTCCGCTGGGAAGACCAGTTCAACCTCGGCCTCGATCCGGACAAGGCGCGCGAATTCCACGACGAAACGCTGCCGAAGGATTCGGCGAAGGTCGCGCACTTCTGCTCGATGTGCGGGCCGCACTTCTGCTCGATGAAGATCACGCAGGACGTGCGCGAGTTCGCGGCGGCGCAAGGCATCACGGAGGACCTGGCGCTCAAGAAGGGGATGGAAGTGAAGGCCGTCGAGTTCGTCAAGAGCGGCTCGGAGATCTATCAGAAGCAGTGAACGCTCCCGCGTGAGCTGAACTGAGTCGAGACAAAAAGCCCGCCTCGTGCGGGCTTTTTGCTTTCCATCACGATTGAAACGATCGGTAACCGGCACGCCATGTCGCGGCTGCCGCATTGGCGTACAGTGCTCGCACGATGCCCGCCCCGCGTCAGGTCAGCGGGACGTTTCGATTCAAGGAAGTGCGAGTCATGAATATCAAATTAGCTGCGACGACACTGGCCGGCGCGGTGTCGCTGGCCGGGTGCTACTACGGCCCCTACGGATACGATCCATACGGCGGCTACTACTATCCGACGGTGCCCGTTGCCGCAACGCAGCAAGCGGTGCCGGTCGCGCCGCCGCCGTACGCCGCGGCCCACCCTCCGCCGCCGAACCAGCCGCCTCCTCCGCCCGCCTCGGCCTATGCGGAGGCGCCGCCCGCGCAGTACGCCGTCGCGGACGTTCCGAGCTACCCCGCATACGCCGCCTACCCCGCGTACTATCCGGCCTACCCTGCGGCCTACCCCGCCTATTACGGCTACCCGTATTGGGGCGGGCCGACCGTCTCGATCGGCATCGGCGGCTGGTGGGGCGGCCACGGCTGTTGCTGGGGCGGCGGCGGATGGCATGGCGGCGGCTACTGGCATGGTGGCGGCGGATGGCACGGCCACTGAGCCTCGCCGCTTGCCGCTTAGCCCACGGGCGGCGCGCTCCGCCGGCCGCCCGCACCCTCCCCGATTGCTCCAATCCAACGCTTCTTACGCACATCAGCGTCCGCCAAGCCGGCTGACCGAGCCGGCTCCGCTCCCCGCCGCCCCATCCCCCGCTCGTTCTTCATTAAGGCCGTACTTACCCGGCTTGACTGAGCGGCCCCTCCTTCTATGCTTGGAAGCGCGGTAAAGGACCAAGAGACCAACCGACCAAAAGTCTGTTCAGCGGCACACAACCGGCATCGAACAACAACGAAGGAGCCGAGATGTTCCATCAATTGCTCACCCCGATCGGCAATGCGCTATTGCCATCGTTCATCGTAGCGATCCTCCCCATCGTCGTCGTACTGGTCCTGCTCGGCTGGGCCCGGCGGCCCGCATGGCAGGCATCGCTCGCCGGCCTCGTCGTGGGGCTCGTCATCGCGATCGCCGGCTGGCAGTTCCCGGTCGGCCTCGCGATCAATTCGGTCGTAGCGGGCGCGGTGTTCGCGGTCTGGCCGGTGATGTGGATCGTCTTCAACGCGATCGTGCTCTACAACATCGCACAGCGCTCCGGCCGCTTCGCGGCGTTCCGCATGTGGATGATCGACAACCTGCCGAACGACCGGCGCATCGTGCTCGTCGTGATCGGTTTTTCGTTCGGCGCGCTGCTCGAAGGCATTTCCGGATTCGGCACGCCGATTGCCATCACGAGTTCGCTCTTGATCCTGCTGGGCTTCCCGACGCTCGAAGCGCTCACCTTCACGCTGATCTTCAACACCGCGCCGGTCGCGTTCGGCGCGCTCGGCGTGCCGATCACCGTGCTCGGCGCGGTCACCCACCTGCCCGTCGACTCGCTCGGCAAGATGGTCGGCCGGCAACTGCCGTTTTTCGCGCTGCTGCTGCCGTTCTATGTGATCGCCGTGTACGCCGGGTTTCGCAACATGCTGCGGATCTGGCCGGTGCTGCTCGTGTCGGGCGCGAGCTTCGCGCTCACGCAGTTCGTCACGTCCAACTTCATCAACTACAGCCTGACCGATGTGCTGTCCTCGCTCGTGTCGCTGATCCTCACGATCGCCTTTTTGCGCGTCTGGAAACCCGCCGCCGACGCGCAGTTCGCGGTGAATGTCGATCGCGTGGGCGAAGTGCGTGGCAAGGTCAGCGGTTGGCAGGGGTGGATTCCCTGGCTGGTCGTCTCGGCGGTCGTGATCGTGTGGACCATCGCCAAGATCTTCGCGATCGGCGACGTCAAGGTGCCGTGGCCCGGCCTCGACAAAGCGGTCTTCATCACCCTGTACAACACGCCGTACGGCGCCATCTGGGACTTCCAGCCGCTCGCGACCGGTACCGCGATTCTCGTCGCGTCGATCATCACCGCGTTCATCGTCAAGCTGCCGGTACGCGAGTTCCTCAACGCGATCGTCGATACCTGGGTGCAAACGCGCATCGCCATTTTCACGGTGGCGACGATCGTCGGCCTCGCCTATCTGATGAACTACTCGGGGCTGAACTACACGCTCGGTCTCGGGGTGGCCTCGGTCGGCGCGTTCTTCCCGCTCGTGTCGGCGTTCCTCGGCTGGGTGGCCGTGTTCCTGTCGGGCAGCGATACGTCGGGCAACGCGCTGTTCGGCAACCTGCAGGTGGTGGCCGCACATCAGGCGAACCTGAACCCGGTGCTGATGGCGGCGACGAACTCGTCGGGCGGCGTGATGGGCAAGATGATCTCGCCGCAGAACATTTCGACCGGCGTCGCGACCACCGACCTCAAAGGCAAGGAAGGTCTCGTGTTCGCGAAGACGTTCAAGCATTCGATCCTGCTGACGGTGCTGCTCGGCATCCTCGTATGGTTGCAGCAGAACGTGTTGACCGGGATGATTCCGCCGCACTGACGACGCGCCTTGGCAAGCCCCTTCGTGGCGAAATTTGCTGTTTCTTGCTGTTTCATCTCGGCGTGAAATATCGGCGGCGAGCCGGTGATAAGATGCGAGCGCATCCCGTCCCGATCGCTTCAATACGCCTCTCGATGAAACTCCAAAACGCTGTCCAGCTCTTGGTGCTCGCCGCACTGTGGGGCGCGTCGTTCCTGTTTATTCGCGTCGGTGTGACCGAATTCGGAGTGGCGCCGCTGATGGCGCTGCGTGTCGCGATCGGCGCGCTCTTCCTGCTCGGCTTGCTGTTCGCGCGCAAGCCGCCGCGCGAAGCGTTGAGCGTGTTGAAGCAGCACGCTGTGCCGCTCGTGATCCTCGGCGTGCTCAATTCGGGCGCGCCGTTTTGCCTGTTCGCGTTTGCCGAGTTGACGCTGTCGGCGGGCGTGACGTCCGTCATCAATGCAACGACGCCGCTCTGGGGCGCGCTCGTCGCCTTCGTCTGGCTGAAGGACCGCTTGAACGCACCGCGTGCGTTAGGTCTCGCAATCGGCTTCGCGGGTGTGCTCACGCTCGTGTGGGATCAGATCGCGGCGCCGCACGTCAACGGCGCGGCGACGCCCATGGCGAGCGCACTCGCAGCAGCTGCCGCCATGGCCGCGACGCTGTGCTATGGCATCGCCGCGAACTACACGAAGCGCCACTTGAACGGCGTCGATGCGCTCACGCTCGCGGCGGGCAGCATGACCGGCTCGACGATCGTGCTGCTGCCGTTCGCGCTCCTCACGTGGCCGGCCGCGCCGGTCTCGTGGCACGCGTGGGGCGCGGTCCTTGCGCTCGGCGTGGCCTGCACGGGCATCGCGTACTTCCTCTACTTCCATCTGCTCAATGTGGCCGGACCTGCGCGCGCAATGACCGTGACCTTCGTGATCCCGATCTTCGGCATTCTGTGGGGCGCGCTGTTCCTCAACGAGCGCGTCTCGCCGGCGATGCTCGAAGGCTGCGCGATCGTGCTGCTCGGCACCGCGCTCGCGACGGGCTTCATCAAAGGCATGCCGTGGCGGCGCACGACAGGAAAAGTGTCGTAGCGCTTTTCAAGTTCGCTGCCGCATAAGGAAACACCCTTCCCCGATCCGCCAATCCTTCGCCACCGTACCCGATCGCACATAGTTTCGTTCGGGTCTGGACTTACCCTGACGTCCATCGATTGCCTGTCGACCGGAGTGAGTGCTTTAACGCTTACCCCGGTCCCATGCAACAGCCGCTTTGTTACACTCGAAACGCAGTGCCTCAGCGGAGTCCGGCATGGCTAGCCTCTTCGTTCACGAGTTCTCGTACGAATTAAATGCCCATGTGGCCCGCGTCACGTATCGCCGCTTTTATGCAGCGAGCCGCGACGAATCCCCGATGCGTCCCTCCTGCGAGCGTGCATTCTCATGACCACGAGACGCGATCTCACGCTCGCAGGCCTCCTGCCACGGCTCCAACGCGACGAAACCGGCTGGTACGCCATCCACGAATCAGTCACGTTGCGCTCGGCGTTCCAGCCGGTGCTGTCAATTGCGCACAAGCGCATCGTCGGTCACGAAGCCTTGTTGCGCGCAACCGCCGCCGACGGCCGCGCGATCACGCCTGACGAATTGTTCGGCGCGGCGCAATCGTTCGGCGCGGCGCTGACGCTGGAACGACTCACGCGGTGCCTGCATTTCGCCAACTTCGCCGAGCAGAACGTCGCGACTGACTGGCTCTTCGTCAACGCGCTGCCGCGGCTCTTCCAGATGGGCTGGCCGCACCACACCTTCGTCGACGAACTGTGCGCGCACTTCGGCATGCCTCACAGCCGCGTCGTGATCGAAGTGCTCGAGCAGCCCGCCAACGACGAAGCGCTGCTTGCGCAGACCGTCGAGATGCTGCGCGAACGCGACTTCCTGATTGCGATCGACGATTTCGGCACGGGCCTTTCGAACTTCGATCGCGTCTGGCAGTTCCGGCCGGACATCGTGAAGCTCGACCGCTCGCTCGTCACTCGGATCGCGAGCACAGGCAGCGATCATCAGTTCGTCACGCATCTCGTCACGATGCTGCATCGCGCGGGCGCGATGGTGCTCGCCGAAGGCATCGAAACCGAGGCCGAGCTGATGACGCTGATGAGCGCCGACATCGATTTCGTGCAGGGCTTCTGGCTCGCCCGCCCGCAGGCGTCGATCGATGCTGCGAACGCGGCCACCCCCGCGCTCATCGAAACGATGTGGGAGCGCTTCAACTCGCGGGCAAAGCCCCATTCGAGCAGCAAATTGCGCTCGTGCACGGGCTTCGAAGCGGCGGTGCTCACCGCCGCGCGCGCCTACGAGGCGAGCGGCGATCTCGCCCAGGCCGCGGAGCGCGCGTTTCGCGTGCCCGAAGCGCGGCGCGTATTCGTGATCGACGCGCACGGCGAGCAGCAGCGCCCGTCGATCGCCGCAGCCGGCGCGCTGCGGCCCGAGCGCCTTGCGCCGCTTTTTCCGGACATCCACAGCAACTGGTCGCGGCGCGCGTACTTCAAGCGCGCGCTCGCGTCGCCCGGCCGCGTCGCGGTGATGGGCCCGCACTTCTCGCCATCGGACGGCAAGGATTGCTATACCGCCGCCGTCGCCGTCACCTTGAACGGCGCGCTCGACGTGTTCTGCGTCGACTTTCTGATGGAAGCGCACACGCCCGTCCATGCGGACGGGACTTGACTCGTACGCCGCCCCGCTTGCCCTCGATTGAGCGGACGAGTCGCTCGCGCGTTATTCAGCGCGTTAGTCCGTTACCCGGCCGCGCCCGGCCTTGATCGCACCGCGATGGGTCTTGCCATCGAGACGTCGCGCCGTCGACGCGCGCGTCGGTTTGGTCGCGACGCGCGCGCGGCGCGTCACGCTCACGCTGCGGATCAGCTCGTCGAGACGCGCCAGCGCCGCCGCGCGATTCATCTCTTGAGTGCGATGCTCTTGCGCCTTGATGATGACGACGCCGTCGCGCGTAATCCGATGATCGGACAGCGCAAGCAGCCGCATCTTCAAGACTTCGGGCAGCGACGACGCGCGGATGTCGAAGCGCAGATGAATCGCGCTCGACACTTTATTGACGTTCTGCCCGCCCGCGCCTTGGGCGCGAACAGCGGTCAACTCGATCTCGCTCGGTGCGAGGCTATAGCGCAGAGTCATGGTTTGGTCAGTCGTTACGTGGGTTCGCGCAGCGCCGCCGCGATGCGCGCGGCGAGGCCCGAATCGCGCTGCGTCGGCGTCGCGATCGCCTGGCTCAGCACCGCTCGCGAGCCGATCACCTGCACTGCGCGACGCGCGCGCGTGACGGCTGTATACACCAATTCGCGCGATAGCACGCGGCTCGCCGTGCCCGGCAGCACCAGCACCGCATGATCGAACTCGGACCCCTGCGACTTGTGAACCGTCAGCGCGAACGCGGTGTCGTGCGGCGGCAGCGCGGCGGGCGACACGGCTCGCAGGCTGCCATCGGCCGCTCGAAAATAAACGCGCAGCGCGCCCTCCGCTCCCGCTCCCGCAGCGGGCAGCGCGATGCCGATATCGCCGTTGAAGAGGCCCAACGCATAGTCGTTGCGCGTCACCATCACCGGACGGCCGGCGAACCAGCTCGCGCCGACGCCAAGCGGCACGCCCGCGGCGCGCCGCACGTGCGCGGCCATCAACGTGTTCAACTGATCGACGCCGCGCGCCCCCGCGCGCGTCGCGCACAACACGCGAAAGCGGTTCAGCGCGTCGAAGAGCGGTGCGGGGTCCGGCGTGCGTTGAGACAGCGCGTCGGCAAGCGCTTGCGCGTAGGGCGCGAAACCTTGCGCAAGACGCGCCACCGTGCGCTCGGAAAGCGTCGGCCCTGCGTCTTCGTATAGCGCAGCGGCGCTCGGCGTCTCGGGATCGATCGACAACGCGTCGAGTGCGCCGCCGACGTCGCCATGCCGGATCGCCACCGAGAGCCGCCCGACCGGCGAATCCAGTCCGAATCGATAGTTGCGTTCGAGCCAGATGACGCAGTCGGTCAATGGCGTGGATGCAGGAGTGCGGCGATCGATAGCTGTAGGCGCGTCCTCATTGCTAGGGTCGACGAAATCATCGTCGAGTACACGATCCGGCTCGTCGAACCAGGCAAGCGGCTCGGTGTCATCCGACGCCGCGAAGAAAGCCTCGTCATCGAATACCGACTCCGCAGCGTACGGTTCAACATCATCCGTGCCATGGTCCAGCGCCGCCGCGAACCGTCCTTCGTCGATTCCAAGCGCTTGCGCGACCCGCGCGACACCCGGCGCGCTGAACGCAGGCCGCGCGCTCAGTTCCGCAAACACCGCGCCGGCTTCGACGGCCGCGAGCTGGTCCTTGTCGCCGAGCATCACGAGACGCGTATCGGGCGCGAGCGCATCGACGAGATGCACGGCCATCGCGACGTCGATCATCGACGCCTCGTCGACCACCACCACGTCATACGGCAGCGGATTGCCGCGATGATGTCTGAAACGTCCGTTCGGCCCCGAGCCCAGCAGCCGGTGCAGCGTGTGCGAGGTCTGCGGCAGGCGCGCCGCGATCTCGGCGGGCAGCTTGCCGGACTGCGCGAGCAACGCCTCCTGCATGCGCTGCGCGGCCTTGCCCGTTGGCGCGGCCAGCGCGATGCGCAAGCCCGGGTTTTCGTCGATCAGACAAGCGAGCACGCCGACGACCGTCGTCGTCTTGCCCGTGCCGGGACCGCCGCTCACGATCGTGAGACGGCCCGACAAGGCGGCCACGGCGGCGACGCGCTGCCAGTCGACTTCGTCGTCCTGCGGCGGACCGAAGTAGCGCAGCAAGCGGGCTTGGAGCGCCTTGGCGTCGCCGTACCCTTCGACATCCTGTGAAGAGGATTCCGAATGATCTGGTGATTCGCGTGCCTGCACATGCTCGACGAGCGCCGTTGCGAGCCGCCGTTCGTAGTCGAAATAGCGCGCGAGATACAAGCGCCCGGCTTCGTCGATCACGAGCGGACGCAGCGCCGCCGCGTCTTCCGCGCCGCCCGAGACTACGCCGCTCGCGAACAGCGCCGCGCGCACGTCGGCCAGCGGTTCGCCATAGCGGCGCGCAAGCCTCGCAAGCGGCACGCAGACGTGTCCGGCAGTCGTCGCGCGGCTCGCGGCGAACGCAGCGCGTTGCGCCCAGCGCACGCTTCCGCCGTCGGCGCCCAAGCGCCGCGACAACACGCCGATGCGCCGCGCGAAGCCTTCCGCAAGCGCCGTGCTGAAATCGGCGGGGTCGGCTGCGCCGGCCTGCGCGGCGCTTGTGGCAGCGTTTGACGTGGCTTGACGTGTCTCGCTCATGCTGCCCCTCCGCCCATCAGCGTATCCAGCGCTTCGACGAGCGAGCGCCCCGGCGTGCGCGCATGCACGCCCGCAGGCGCCGCGCCATCACGCCATGTAGGCCGCACGCCACGCACGAACAAATACAGATAGCCGCCGATATGGGCGTCGTAGCTGTAGTTCGCCTTACGCGCCTTCAGATAGCGATGCAGCGCGACGGTATAAAGCAGCGCCTGCAAGTGATAAGCGTGCTCAGCCATCGCGATGTCGAGCGCCGCCGCATCGTACTGCTCGGGCGTCGTGCCGAGATGGTTCGACTTCCAGTCGACGATCCAATAGCGGCCGTCGTGTTCGACGATCATGTCGATGAATCCTTTGACGAAACCGGACAACGCCCCCGGTTCGAGCGCGGTATCGGGGTAGCCGTTGGCCGCGAGCAAGCGCCGCAACGCCGCGAAATCCAGGGCCGGTGCAGCAAACAGGAACGCCAGTTCATTAAGGCGGCGCTCAGGGTTCAGCGCGGCGAGCGTCATGCCCGGGACGAGTTCAGTCGCGACGATATCGGCGAGGAATTTCGCCATCATCTCCGGCAAGCGCTGCGCCTCTTCTTGCGTGGCCGGCGCCGGACGCTCGCGCAGCGCGCGTTCGATCGCCTGCGGCCAGCTTGCCGGAACGGCAAAGTCGGCCAGTTCGAGCAGCCGGTGCAGGCACTCGCCCGCTGCGGCGCCGCGCGGGAACAGGAGGATGTCGTCGGCGGGAATGGCCGGTGCAGCGGGCATTTGCGCCGCCGCTCGCTGCGCTGCCGCGGGTTCGGCTTGATCGGCACGCGCGAGCGCCGCCGCCTCGGCGAGTTCGTCGTGATCGGGACGCGCCTCGTCGAGCTCCGGGCCGCCCGTCTCATGCCGCGCCCCCGCTGCAATCAGCGAACTGAAGCTCGCGATCCGCCATGCGTCATGCAAGGTACGACGGCTCGTGCGGGCCGTCAGCCGCCGCCCGCGAGCGTGTTCGTTTTGCAGCGGTTCGCGCCGCGGCGGCGAAGGCAACGGAGCCAAGCTGATCGGACCGCCCGCGAGCGCCTGCCAGCTCGCGGCGAGCGCGCCTTCCTCGGGCGGGTCGCTGAGCCACGCGTCGAACGCCTGGCCGCTGCCGGCGATGAGCCAGTTCAGCACGCTGCGGCGCGACTCCTTCGTCGAGCGCGACGAGAGATAGGTGCCCGCCACCAGATAGCAGCGGTACACGGCCCGCGTGAGCGCCACATAGACAAGCCGCGCGCGCTCGGCGGCCTGCTCTCGCACCGCATCGCGCTCGGCGCGTTCGGCCTCCTCGCCGTCGCAGCCGTAGTGCAGCACGGCCATGCCCGCCTCGTCGTGATATTCGCGCGCATCGGGCAGGCCGGACGCGGGCGGCTCGCGCAGCGCCCCATCGTTGAGGAACGGACAGAACACCACCGCGTACTCCAGCCCCTTCGACTTGTGCACGGTCACGATCTGCACGAGGTTGCGATCCGATTCGAGCCGCAACTGCGCTTCGTCGCCGCCGCCCGCTTCGCGTTGCGCGGCGAGCCAGCGCAGCGTCGGCGCGATCCCGGGCTGAGTGGCCGCGCGCGCCTGCACCAGTTCGGCCAGATGATTGACGTCGGTCAGCCGCCGCTCGCCATCCGCGCCCGCGACGAGCCGTTCGCCCACGCGCAATTCGCGCATCAGCGTGCGCCACATGAGCGCGAAGCCGCGCTCGTGCCACAGCGCGCGGTAGCGTGAAAAACGCTCGACCCAGCTCATGGCGTCGGCGGCATCGGTGATTGCGGATGGCTCGAAGGACTGCGCGGAATCGGACGCATCGGCGGCTTGTTCAAGGCGCCACAGCGCGGCGGCGTCGAGCCCGAACCAATCGGTCGCGAGCGCGGCACGCAGACGCCGCAAGTCGCCGGGCGTATCGATCGCGGCCAGCACGCGCTCGATCTGTTCGGCGTCGAGCGTCCCGAACACCGACGCCTGCGCCAGCTCCACGCTGCCGACACCCCACGCCGCCAGCACGCGTTTCACGAGGCTGCCTTGCTTGTGGGTCTGCACGAGCACGGCAATGCGAGCCGGTGCGAGCGGCTCGCCGCCGATCGTCACCGTGCCCTCGCGCGCGCCGCGCATGAGCCGCACGATCTCGGCCGCGCACGCTTCGGCTGCCTGCCGCTGCGCCTCGCGCTTTTGCAGCACGGCGTCGCCCTCGGGCAGCAGCCAGACGCGGAAGTCGCCGGCGTCAGCCGCCCCTTGCGCGTCATCCACCAGCGGCGGCCGCTCGCGCGAACCCGAGCGCACCGGCTGATAGTCGAGCCCATCGAGCACGAAAGCCTGCGGGTTGGCGCCGAAGATGCGATTGCACGCGTCGACGATTGGCCGCGTCGAGCGCTGGTTGACCGCGAGCGTGTAACGCTCCGACGCCGACGCGCGCGCCGCGAGATAGGTGTGCAGATCGGCCGCGCGAAAACTGTAGATCGCCTGCTTCGGGTCGCCGACCAGGAACAGCGGACCTGGTGTGCCGGGACCCTGCGCAAAGATCCGCTGGAAGATCGCGAACTGCAACGGATCGGTGTCCTGGAACTCGTCGATGAGCGCTGCCGGGTAGCGCGCGCGCAATGCGTCGGCGAGCCACGGGTGCGCGGCGAGCGCGCTGTATAGATTCGACAACAGGTCGTCGAACGACACGACGCGCCGCGTGCGCTTCATCGTCGCGAGCGCGGCAGGCGCCTCGTCGAGCCACGCTGCAATGAGTTCGAGCCAACGTGCGCGATGCGCGGCTTCGGCGGCGTCGAGCGCGGCTGTCAAATCGTCGGCGAGCGTAAAGAACGGATGCTCGGGCGGCGCCTGCTTGACCTTCGTCGCCTTTTTCAGCGCCTCCTGCGTGAGCTTCAACGCGGCGCGCGGCGGCGCGGCATGGCAATCGCCTTCGTCGAAATACGCGGACCACGCTTCGATCGCGGCGCTCACCGCATCGGGTTTGTGCGTGGTTTGCTTGAGCACCGCTTGCGCTGCGTCGAGCAGCTTGACGATCGCGTCGCGCTCCGCTTGCCAAAGCGCTCGGGCTTCATCGAAACGTTCTGCCGTGCGCGCCGCATCGTTCGCTGCGGAGTCGGCGTCCGGTCCGCCCCAGCGCAACAGCGCGAGCGGTTTCTTCAAACGGCGCGCCAACTGCTCGTCGAGCGTTATCGGCCCCGCCCGCTTCGCCACGAGCCACGACGCAAACGCGGGATGAGCCGCCGCCACCGGCTCGACACGCTCGCGCCAGAAATCGGCGGCCAGCTCGAAGCGCAACGACGCGTCGTCGGTCTCCATCTCGAACGCGAACGGCATCGCGGCGGCGAACGGCGCCTCTTGCAGCGCACGCTGGCAAAACGCGTGGATCGTGTGAATCGCCGCCTGATCGAACGTGCGCAGCGCGCGCCGCACGCGCTTTTGCGCCGCCTCCGGCTCGATGCCGCCGCCGGCGGCGAGCGTCGTCTCGAACAAACGCGCGATGAACGGGTCGCCGCCGTCGTCGCCCGTTTCGATCGCGCGCTCGAGCTCGGCCAGCCGGCCACGAATCCGCTCGTGCAGCTCGGCGGTCGCGGCCTTCGTGAAGGTAACGACGAGGATCTGGTCGGCGTTGAAATTCTTCTCGAGCAGCAAGCGCACGTAGAGCGCGCAGATGTTCCAGGTCTTGCCGGTGCCCGCCGACGCCTCGATCTGGTTCACGCCGTCGAGTTCGCAGGCGAAGACGTCGAGCTCCTGCGCGGGCAGCGAGGGGGAAGTGAAGCGGATGTCGCTCATGATGCCTCCCGCCGGGCCGCCCCAAGGGAGGCATCAGCCCCCTCGGGGGGCAGCGAACGATAGTGAGCGTGGGGGTCGTCGTTCCCGCTCCTCACATGCTTGATCAGCGGATCGAACACGAGGTGCGCGAGCGTCGGAAACGGCTCGTCGAGCGACAAGTTCGCGCCGCGCCACGCGATGCGTAGCGCCGGGTCGTCCGATTCGCCGCGCACGCGGTCGTTGATCCACGCGCCGAGCGCGGCGGAATCGCTATCGCTGACTTTGGCCCAGGCGCTCTTCGGGAAAAACCGCAACGGCAGCGCGCGGCCCGCGATGAAGAGCGCGGCGAGCGGCGCGAGGTGGTCCAGCGGTGCTGCGACCGGCGTCAGCTCGAAGCTCTCTTTGCCGCCGTGCCAGACGGTGCGGCGCGGCCCGTCGGGACGCACCGCGCAATAGACCAGGTGGGCGAGCCACGCCGACAGATAGTCGCGCGCGGTCGCGCTTGCATAGCGAAAGATCACTTGTCCGGTTTCGGTGAGAAGGTTCAGCGTGCCGTGCATGGCGAGCGGCACGCGGGTCGCCTCCAGCCTCTCGCGCAGTGCCGCGTCGTGAATGCCGAAAAGTTCGACGCCGCCCGTATCGGGCCAGCGCGGCGTGAGATCGAGCACGAACGGCAGACGCTCGATGCCTGACGCGAGTTCGCCGCGCACGTTGTCGGCGAGCCTTCTCAGCGCGCTCAGCTCGCGGTTGCGCCAGACCGCACCGGTCGCGCCGCCCGGCAGCTCCGGGCTTGCAACGGCTACGCGCTGCACGCGCGCCGCCACGGTGGCGTCGTCGGCTTCGAGCAGCGCCGGCAGCAAGCGCTCGGCGAGCGCATCGCGCCCCGCATAGTCGAGATCGAACGGCTCCGTATCGATCAGCTCGCCCTGCGCATCGGCGAGCACGATGCCGAGCCTGTCGCGCAGAAGCGCGCGAGCCGGGTGCCGCCAGAAGCGCTGAAATTCGTCGAATGCAATCGATTCGGCGGCTTCGAGCGGCAGTGGATCGGCGAAGAACGGAAGGACAGCATCGCGCTCGCCGCTCGCGATGCGTTCAGCCAGTACGGCGCGCTCGGCGTCGTATGTGAAGAGCCCGCTGTTGCCGTCGGTACTTTTACCCTCGAAGTACTCTGCCGCGAACGGCTGCAGCGGATGGTCGACGATGAACGCGCGCCGCGCCTCGTCGACTTGCGCGGGCGCCGCGTCCGGCCCTGCCGATATCTTCGCGAGATGGTCGAGCAATTCGTCGACGAGCGCGGCCGGCGGCAATGCCGCGTTGTCGCGAATGCTGCGCCCTGTGTAGCCAATGAACAGCCGGTCGCGCGCGGCGAGCAGCAAGTCGAGAAACAGATTGCGCTCGTCGTCGCGCCGTTGCCGGTCGCCGAGCTTGCCGAACGCCGCCATCAGATCGAATTCGTCGGCGCGCGCGAGGCTCGGCAGCACGCCGTCGTCCATCCCGATCAGACACACGACGCGATACGGCAAGCCGCGCAAGCTCGTGAGCGAAGAGAACGTGACGCCGCCCCACGGCACGCCGCCGCGTGCCGGGTCGTCGAGCGCTTCGGTAAGCGCCGCGCGCACGACGGCCGCGGGCAGCTCGACCTCCTGCGCGCCCTCGCGCATCACGTCGACGAGCGCATTGATCGCGTCGCGCACGTCGGCGAGCGAATCGGCAAACGCGATGCCGGGATCGAAGCATCGCGCGAGCGCGTCGAGCAGCAAATCGCTCCACGCTTGCGGCGTCAGAGCTTGCGACGTGCGGCGCGCAAAGCCGTCGAGATCGTCGACGAAGCGCGCGAGCCGCCCGAGCAGCTCGCCTTCGGAGCCGCTCGCGCCATCGACCGGCAGCCACGCATCGACCGGCTCGCCGCCTTCGGGCATCGCGTAGCCGAGAAAGAGCCGCGTGAGCGCATCGGAGAACGTATGGCGCGCGACGGGCACCGCCTCGTCCGCCGGCACCGTCGGAGCCAGGCCGCGCCGGGCGCCTGCGGCGGCGAGCCATTCCTGCGCGGTTTCAAGCGCGGCGGCATCGATGCCGTAGCGCGCCGCCACCGCATCGACGCGCAGCCATTCGACCAGCTCCGGCGCACCGACACTGCGCTCGGCAAGCGCGAGCCAGTCGAGCAGGACACGCGCGATCGGATTCGCCTGCGAGGGCGGCAAGCCGGTGATGCGATAGGGCACTCGACGCCCATCGCTCGCGGCACCGCCCGCCGTGGTCCCGAACACTGCATCGATCAACGGCCCGGCCGCCGCGAGATCGGGGCACGCGACGAGCACATCGGACGGCGCGAGATCGTCGAACTCGTTGAACCAGGCGAGCAAGCGGTCATGCAGCACTTCGAGCTGACGCGACAGGCTGTGGCAGACATGAACCTCGATGCCGCGCTCGCCGGGTACTTCGCCATCGGCCGCCTCCGCCTCGGCTTCCAGCTCGAGGTCCAAAATTGCGTTCTGCACTTTCGCGAGCCACGTCGACGCGGGGTTTTCGGCGTAGCGCGTGGCCTCTGCCGACGCGGCGCTCTCGGTCAGTTCATGCAGCATGTGCAACTGCGCCTGAGTCTGCCGCCCCCACTCCGCGAGCAGCGGGTGGCCGACTTCCTGATAGTCGAGCTGGCCAGCCGCATCGAGCGCTTCGATGCGCCCTTCGCTCACGATGTCGAACCAGAACTGGCGGCACGGGTTCATGGCGTAAAGACGCACGTCGATCCAGCGCGACAGCTCGCGCAACAGCGCGATATGAAGCGGCGGCATCGTGGGCAGCGCGAATACGCTGACCGACTCCGGCCAGCGCGCGCGCATCACGGCATCGAGGTCGAGCGAACGTGCCTCGGCGAGAAAGCAATACGCGGGCGGCGTGGCCGCGGCAAGCGAGCGGGCATCCGCGCCGCCGCCCAGCTCGGCGAGCAGCGCGCGCCACAACGCCGCCTGCCAGCGCTCGTCCTCGCGCGCAGCGGCGCTGGCGCCGCGCAGGTTCGGCCCGCGGCTCTCGGCGCCGCTCGAAGCGTCGCCGCTTCCCGCGAAAATCGACCCGCCCTGCTGCCAGTGCGTGAGCCACTCGGGCCGGTAAGTCAGATAGTGGTCGAGCACGGTCGCGACGCGCCGTGCGAGCTCGTAGCGCATCGGCGCGTCGGCGGCCGCTAGATAGGTCGAAAGACGCGGCGACGCATTCCATTGCCCGTCGGCATGGTCCTCGCCGAGCAGCCGATAGCAGCGCCAGACGAGCCGGTCGGGCGCCAGCGGCGAATGCGCGGGCACCGGAATCACGCCGCCGATCTGCGCCCACAGCCATTGCGCCAGATAGCTGAAGTTCACGTTCGAGCACACGCCCTGGCGCGTGGCGATATCGAGCTCGAGCCGCCGCCGCACCGCCGCGCTCGGCACGATGATCTGCTGAGCGATCCATGGATCGGACGGCGCCGCCGATAAATCTTCGAGCAGCGCGTCAACCAGAGTTTCGTAACGGTTCGAGTAGAAAAGCTGGAGCATGGGGCCTTTGCGAAAGCGTGCGGCGCGCGAGGAACAGCGTGAAAGACACCTTCGCGAGAGCCGCGCACGCCGAACGAAAGCGCCAGCATAGCAAAGGGTGCAAAGGCCGAAAAACTAGGCCGTTCGGCCGAGTTTTCGCGACAGCAAAATACGTTAGACTCGACGCCAGTCTGGGATGTGGCCCCTCAAGGCCCGCCTGTCCGCTTTACCGCCCCCGTTTCCCCGTTGTCTGCCAGCCCAATCGATGCGCTATTCGGTCGAAATCAAAAAGTTTCTATATAGCCAGTACTTCTTTGGCGGGCTGCGCATCGCCGTCGGCGTCTCGCTGCCGGCCGTGCTGTGCCTGATCGTCTTCAAGAATCAGGAGCTCGGCTTCACGATCGCCACCGGTGCGCTCGGCGCGTGCGTCGTCGACATGCCGGGTCCGCTCAAGTACAAGCACAACGAAATGCTCGCGTGCAGCGTGATCGGCTTTCTGTCCGCGCTCGCCACCGGCCTCGCCACGTTCAACGTGCTTGCGTTGTGGGCCGCCGTCGTGCCGCTGACGTTCGTGCTGTCGCTCATCGTCGTGTATGGCAACCGCTGGCCGCAGATCAGCTTCGCCACGCTGTTCATGATGGTCGTGACGCTCGAAGACAAATTCACGCCGATGCAGGCCCTCGTCAACGCGGGATGGATTCTTGCGGGCGGCCTCTGGTACACGTACTGGGCGACGCTCGTATCGCGCTGGCAGGCGTACCGGATCGAAAAGCAGGCGCTCGCCGAGGGCCTCTTCGCCTGCGCGAACTATCTGCTCGCGCGCGCCGATTTCTACGACCTCGAATCCGATCTCGACGAGTGTTACCGTAACCTCGTCGCCAAGCAGATCGCCGTGGTCGAAATGCAGGACGCCGCGCGCGACATCGTGCTGCGCAACCTGCCGAAGTTGAGGAGCGGCAAGCTCGACCCGCGCCGCACGGTGCTCTTCAATCTGTTCATCAATTCGGTCGACCTGCACGACCTCTTCGTCGGCGCACACCCCGACTACCCGCTCGTGCGCAAGACGTTCGGCAACTCGGATCTGATGATTTTCTATCGCGACCTGATCCGCAAGGCGGCGCGCGACCTCGACGAGATCGGGCTCGCCGTGCTGCAAAACCGGCCGCCGCATTCGCATATCAGCATGAAGGCCGAATTGCGCGCGATCGAATACGAACTCGATCAGATGCGCAAGCACGACCTGCCGAACAAGAATCCGGAAGCCTACGCGGCGGTGTCGGCCACGTTCCGGCGCATCTGGAGCGCCACGCGACTGATCGACAAGATCAAGAAGAGCCTCACGAGCGAAGAGCCGCCGACGCACACCGAGATGCGTATCGACCAGACCCTCTCGCGTTTCATCTCGAGCCGCCGCGTGCCGTTCCGGCAGATCTTCTCGAATCTCACAATGGCCTCGCCGAGTTTCCGCCACGCGCTGCGCGTGACGATCGCGGTGGCCGTCGGCTTCTGGCTCGGGCGCCTGCTGCCGCTGACGAACGCGTACTGGATCGTGATGACGAGCGTCATCATCTTGAAGCCCGGCTATTCGCTCACCAAGCAGCGCAACGCGCAGCGTATCGTCGGCACGGCGATCGGCTGCGCGGCGAGTATCGCGCTGATGCTGCTCGTCAAAGACCCGTGGATTCTGCTCGTCATCATGTTCGGGTCGATGGTGATGAGCTACAGCCTCTTGCTCTTCAACTATGCGGCGAGCGTGGTGTTCACGTCGTCGTATGTGCTCTTGCTATTCCATCTGCTCGCGCCGGGCAGCATGCGCATCATCGGAGAGCGCGCGATCGACACCTTCGTCGGCTGCATGATCGCGATCGCAGCAAGCCGCCTGTTCCCGTATTGGGAATACCGGCTGATGGGCAAGCTCATCAAGGACATGGTCTCGGCCACGCGACAGTATCTCGAGGCGAGCTGGTGGATGGGCGGAAAGCCGGTCGCCGCCGCGGCGCCTTCGGAACCGGTTGCAGCAGGCGCCGTCGCCACCGGACCTGGCGCGCACGCCCATTCTGTCGAGGCTGCGGCAAGTACGCCCGCCGCATCGAAGTCCACGGCGGCCAACACCGCGCACGACCGCGATTTCCGCTACCGCCTGGCGCGCAAGCACATGCACGTCGCGTTCGCCAATCTCGGGCAGGCGTTTGCCCGCATGATGCTCGAACCGAAAGCGCACCAGTACTTCGTCGCCGAAATCAACAATCTGCTCGTGCAAAGCCATGTGCTCGCTTCGCAGATCACGGCGGCGGCACCGCTTCTGCGCAATACGATGCAGCACGAAGGAGGCGGATTTCAGGCGCTGCAGCGGGCGTTGTCGTCTGTTCGCGAGAATCTGTCGCAGGCGCTTACCGGTGAGCCGCCCGCCGATCAGACGGAAATCACGAAACAGCTCACGCGCGAACTGGACTTGATGGCGGTGGAAGCCGAAAAGTCGGACGCGTTCTCGCCGGAACTCACGCAGGAAGTGAAGCTGCTCGCGCACCAATGCAAGCAGATGCTGGCGGCGTCGTTTCTGATCCGTAAGGATGCGGGCGTGATCCGGCTGCCGCAGGAGTGACAAGGCGCCCTCCATGCAATCGAGCGCCCGTGGGGCATGCGTTCGCTACTGCGACGCTCCGGTCGCCGAAGCCGCCGTCGCGGCGCTCGCGGCAGCGGCAGCCGGGGTATCGCTAGCCGGTGCGTTCTCGCGGTCGTACTCGCGCTTTTGGGAAATGGCGTTATAGAGCAGCGTCGCGATCACGAGCAGCACGACGACCACGATGAAAATGCCGATGCGAACGGTGGGATTCTTGTTGCTGCGCGGATCGCTCATGGTGCGGACTTTGCGAGTGCTTAAAACATAAGGAAGCCGGCATTCTACGCGCATGCGGCTTGCTAAAGCCTTGCAGCAATGCGCATGCCGTGGTCTTGCGCTCGCCGCGCGTCGAGGCAAATCCTGCGTTTTTCAGCAGCGAGCCAGAGCCGCCCAAATCATCGCCCGTGATCCATCACCGGCCCGCGCACCGGCAGCGCCGTCGAATACTTGATCTGCTCCATCGCGAAGCTCGAACTGACGTCGTAAAGCGGCACGGCGCGAATCAAGAGCTTGTAGACACGGTCGTAATCGTCGATATCCGACACCACGACGCGCAGCAGATAGTCCGTCTCGCCGCTCATCCGGTACACCTCGACCACTTCCGGAATCTGCGTCACGGCCTGCGTGAAGTTCTGCGCCCATTCCTCGGTGTGCTGGTTCGTGCGCACCGCGACGAACACGGTCGTTCCCACCCCGAGCTTGCGCGGATCGCACAGCGCGACCTGCGCCCGGATCACGCCCGCCTCCTTGAGCCGCTGCACGCGCTTCCAGCAAGGCGTCTGAGACAGATTGACCTTCTGCGCCAACTCCGCCACCGGCATCGTCGCATCCTCCTGAAGCAATTCGAGGAGCTTTCTATCGATCAGGTCCATTCCCATTTGCGCGGCTCCCTAGAAAAATTTTCTACTTTTTAGTTTATGTGGGGAATTATATGAAAACTCTTTCTACGTGCAAACCGGTATAAATATGGCATCGAACAACACCAACGATTGACGGAGCTCCCATGAACCACGATGCCGAATTCAGCCCCCTCGCCCGCGCTTCGAGCGCGTCCGGCAAGGACGCGGCCATGCTGAACACGCCCATCGTGTTCGCCGAGCGGCGCCCCCTTGAAGACGCCGCCGAGCCCAATTTCGCCGCTCCCGAGAACCCCGCGCTCGCGCGCTTGTGCGAGGCGCTCGACGCCGCGTTCCGCGCCGCCGCGCATGCCGACGAGCCGTCGCACAGCGCCGAATTCGCGCGCCGCGTGCGCGCGGCGCTGGCGCTTGCCGCGGCCGACGAAACCCTGCTCGCGCCGGCACAACGCGAAGGTTCGGCCGAATGCTATCGCCGGCATTTGCTCGCCGCCGATCCGCGCGGGCGCTATGCGCTCGTCGCGCTGGTCTGGCAACCCGGACAGGCGAGCCCCGTGCACGCCCACCATACGTGGTGCGGCTACGCGGTGATCGACGGCACGCTGACGGAAACGCTCTACGACTGGAACGAAGCGGCCGGCTGCGCGACCGAAGCGCGGATGCATCCGCGCAAGACCGGCGCCGTGTCTTACGTGCGCGCCGGGATGACGGGCATCCACAGGCTCGGCAACTGCAGCGCGGCGCCGGCCGTGTCGCTGCATCTCTACGGTGTGCCCGGCACGCAGATCTCGACGCACGTCAACGATCTCGTGCGTGTCGAAGCCGGCGAGCTGGTCTAAACCCCGCTCGCCGATCAGGGCTCACACCTTGCCGTCTGTGCCCGTGGCGGAGATCTGCGGCTTCACTGGCGCAGTCTGATCGGTGGCGGGCGGCGCCGGGCGCGGCTCATGCGACAGGTCGTGCGCCCCCGCCACACCGTGCGCTCCCGCAGCGCTCTTCGCTGCGCCTGATGCCACAGGCGGCCCTTCGCGTTCCGCCATGTGCACCTCCATCTGCGGCACCGGAATGTCGATGCCGGCCTGATCCATCTTGCGCTTCACGCGCAGATTGAACGCGCGCGCGACGCTCCATTGCTGCAGCGGCCGCGTCTTGATCTGTCCTTTGACGATCATCCAGTTTTGCTCGAAGCGATCGAGCCCCCACACCTCGACAGGCCCGAGCATCTCGCGGCGATAGCGGAAGTCCGCCATCAGCTCGGCGCCGACTTCGCGAATCAAGCGCGTCACGTGCTCGACATCGGCTGAAAACGGCACGCGCACCTCGAACACCGCGTACGCGAAATCGCGCGACAGGTTCTTCACCATCTTGATCTGCGAGAACGGAATCGCGTGGATCGCGCCCTGCCCGTCGCGCAGGCGCACCGTGCGGATCGTCAAGTGCTCGACGGTGCCCGCGTGGCCGCCGTCGAGATCGATCCAATCGCCGACCGAGATCGTGTCTTCGATGATGATGAAAAGCCCCGTGATCAGATCGGAGACGAGCGACTGCGCGCCGAACCCGACCGCGAGGCCGATCACGCCCGCGCCGGCCAGGAGCGGCGTCACGTTGATGCCGAGGTTCGCGGCGGTGACGATGGCGGCGATCGTGAGGATCGTCACGAGCACGGCGTTGCGCACGAGCGGCAGCATCGTGCGCGCGCGCGTGCCCGGCGAACGCGCCTTGCTGCGCGGCCCACTCGGATTGAGCGCTTCGAGGATCGCCGTATCGATCGCGATCCATACGAGCCACGCGATGAACACCGTCATCAGAATCGCCGTCACCGCATGCGCGATGCCGCGCGCGGTCACGCTGTCCTCGACCATCTGCGCGACTGAAAAACCCCACAGCCGCGACGCGAATTCCAGAAACGCGAGCCAGATGAACAGCGTGATCAGCGTGCCGACAAAGCGCAGGAGACGCGTCACGTAGGCCGAGCGCCGCCGGCGGGCGCGCACTTCGTCCAGGCGCGTCAGGCGCATCACGACCGCGCACAGGAAAAAGGCCAGCACCAGCAAGAGCGCCGTGACGACCGAAATCTGCAGCACGTTCTCGGAGCTGTCCATGCCCGCGAGCGTCGCGGCGACCGACGCGCCCGCGAGCAGCAGCATCGGCAGTTGCCAGAGCGACGCGAGCACGTCGAACGCTTCGGTCGCGGCCTTGCGGCGCACGCGCTTTTCGTAACTGCGGTTGCGGATCAAGTGCGCGACCGGGCGGCGGAACGCGAGCGCGAAGTAGCCGGTCAGGATGGCCGCCGCCATGTTCGAGACCGTCGAGATCAGCGACGCGAGGTTGTTGCCGATCTGGCCCGCCACTTGATAGTTCACGGCGGCGTCGCCGAGCGCGCCGCAAACGCCGATCACGAACAACAGACGCCGCGCGTGGAGCAGCAGCGCGCGCACGGCGACGCGCCGATGCCCGGAGCCGAACATCGAAAACATGATCAGGCAGATCGCCGAGAACACCGCGCCCGCGACGATCGCATAAGCGATCACCATCGCGAGCGTGCGGCCGAGCGAGTCGGCAAGCGAATGAGAGATCGACAGCACGACGACGAACGCAAGCACCCAGGGGCTCACGCGGCGCAGCGCGAAGATCATCAGCTGGCTCGTCGACGGATTCGGCTGCAGCCCGGCGTCGATGCCGTAGCGCGCATGCAGCCGGCGCTGCAGATAGACGAGCGCGCCGGCGCAGGCTCCCCAGGCGGCGAGCATCGCGCACAAATCGATCAGCACGTGGCCCGGCGAATTGGCGCCCTGCCCGGTCGCGATCGCATACAGATCGAGGCCGGCGGCGCTCAGACGGCTCGCCCAGTAGCGCAGCGGCGTATCGCCATGGCGCACTTGCGCCTCGATCGAGACGACCCCCGACGCGATCGCGCCCAAGAGACCCGGCGTCTGCTGCGCCGCTTGCGCACCCGACGCCGCGGCCGGCGAGAGATTGCGCGTGGCGTCGCGCAGCTTCTTCAGTTGCCCGACGAGCGCGGTGCGTTGACGGTCGTTGTCGAGCGTGGAGATGACGCTGTCGAGCGAGCGGGCGATCTCGGCCTGGCTCGCGGGCGACGGCGCCGATGCGGCCTCGGCGGCGGAAGCCGCCGAACCGGGAGTTGGCGCCGACGCCGGATTCGCCACAGCGTTGATGAAGCTCTGCAGCGACGGCGGCGCGACCGGCGTCGCTGCCTGCGCGAGCGGTGCGCCAGCCGCGCTGGCAAGCATTGCGGCCGCGGCAAGCGACGCGTATTGGGCGACACGCCGCGCGCTCCGCGTGACGCGTCCACCGGCATCGCGCGATGAATCAAACAGCGCCAGGAACGTCAGGCACAGCGGGCGGAACAACGAGGGCAGGACCCACGCGATGAAGAGAGTGGCGGTACGAACGACCGGCGGCACGGCGCGATACGCCCCGCCGCCGGCATTACGCCGCGCGCGGCTTGCTTTCATGGCATTCGGTCGCAGTACGGAACAGCGCAGTGTAGCCGCGCCTCACTATCGAAGCCGTAACCGAATGTTAGCCAGACGCCGCACATCGGGCGCTGCGCCTTGCAGCGCGCGGCTCCTGGCCCGCGCCCTATTAATAGGCGACGGTGGCGATCTGACGCACGAAACGGCCCTGCTCGATCTCGTCGACGAAAGCGACCGCGTAATCCTCTGCGGAAATGGCGCTGTTGCCGCTCGCGTCGGCGATCAGTGCGCCCGCGCCCGTGCGGAACTTGCCGGTCTTCGTGCCCGGCGCGATCATCGCGGCCGGGGCGTAGAAGGTCCAGTCGAGATCGGTGACGGTGCGGTAGAACGCCAGTGCCTCACGGTGCGCGAGCGCGACGGTCTTGTACGCCGCCGGAAAGCCCTCAGCGTCGACGAGTTGCCTGCCCGGCGCCACTTCGAGCGAACCCGCACCACCCACCGCGACGAGCCGCTTGATGCCCGCCGCATGCGCGCCGGCGACGAGCGCCTTCGACGCCTCGACGATCTTCAAGGCATCGTCTTGCGGCGGCGCGTAGGCGCTCGCGACCACGTCCTGGCCGGCCAGCGCCGCAGTGATGCTCGCGGCATCGAACAGGTCGGCCTTGGCTGCCTTTAGGTTGTCGCGGGCCGTCTTGGCCATACCTTGCGCGCCGCGCGACGGGTCGCGCGAGAGCGCGGTGACCTGGTGGCCACGGGCCGCCGCTTCCGCGGCGATGCGCGAACCGATCATGCCGGTGGCGCCGAAAAGCGCAATTTTCAAGGACTTTTGCATCATCGTTCTCCTGCTTCTGATGTTTATGTAACCGCGTTAGTTACATATATAGCGAAAAAAACGGAGGCTCGTGCCTCCTCCCATACCCGTGCATTCGATGCGCGCGGCGTGCCCACCGCGTCACCCCGCCTCGCCTCGCCGCCGCTTGCGCTCCTGCTGACGCTCCGCGCGCACGACGTCGGCCGTCACATCGGCCAGCGTGCGCGCTGCCAGCGACGCTTCCATCGCCTGCTGCGCATCGCCGACGATCCCGGTCAGCACACCCTGAATCTGCCTGCCTACCATGCACGCCGGATTCGGCTGCTCGCGATGCAACGCGAACAACTGCGCTTCGTCGACCGCACGATAGACCTCGAGCAGCGTGATGTCTTCCGGCTCGCGTGCGAGCAGCGCACCGCCGCCCGCACCCAATTGCGACGTCGTCAACCCGGCCTCGGCGAGCATCGACAACAACCGCCGAATCAGCGCCGGATTCGTATTGACGCTGCCCGCGATCATTTCCGACGACAACGGCACGCCGTCCTGGAGGGACAGCAGCGCGAGGACGTGGATCGCAAATGCAAACCGGCTGCTCGTATTCACTGCAAGTCCACCTGACGAGAATGTGCAATCATGATAGTTACATTAATGAGATTCCGCAAGTTCAGATTCAATCGCCGCCGGACTTAGCGGCGCTGCCGGTCGCACTGTTCTGGCTCGCCCAGTTCTGCAGCTTGCGGCCCGCGGTTTCGAGGCCATAGCCCGCCGTGGAGGCGGCCTGCCCGAGCACGGCGTTGGCCGCGCTCGCCGCGCCTTGCAGTTGAGCCTGCGTCGCGGCCGACACGCCGCTCGCGTTCAGCTTGATCGACGGCCCCGAGGCGCCCGTATCGATGTGCGTCTGCGCCGTCTGACGCGCCGTATCGATCTGCTGGCCGACGAAGCTCGCGGCCTTATCGACGCTCTTCGCAGCCTGCTGCGCCGCTTGGACGGCAGCGTCGCCGAGCTTCGTGGCTTGCTGCTGAGCCGCTTGCTGAGCCGATTCGTCATGCTTTTGACACGCGGCAAGCGCGCTCAGCACGAGCGCAGCCATCGCGTAGCGCGACAACCCGTTGAGATAGTTCATGGTGACACTCGCATTGATCCCCCGTACCGAGAGGGCGTTGTTGTTCTGAAGTGACGCAATGATACGACCTCGCAACGCGCCGATCTGTTCCGTTGATTCTTTGGGCGGCTAATCGCTCAACGCACTGGTGCGCCCCGCGAGCGAGGCGATCACGACGACCAGCTCCAACGGGTCCACCGGCTTCGCGATATGCGTCTGAAAACCGGCGAGCAGCGCGCGCCGCCGGTCTTCGCTGCGCGCGAACGCGGTCAGCGCGGCGGCCGGTGTCGTGCGGCTTTGCCCGCTGCGCTCGCTCGCTGCCTGCTCCAGCGCGCGCAGCTTGCGGATGAACTCGTAGCCATCCTCGCCCGGCATGCCGATATCGCTCACGACCACGTCGGGCGGCGCGGCCTGGTAGGCGGCGAGCGCGTCGGCGGCATTGTCGAGCGCGGTGGTGGTGGCGCCGCGCTCCTGCAACAAGCGCTCGACGAGCTCGCGCGCATCGGGCTCGTCCTCGACGATCAGCACGTGCAGCCCGGCGAGCGCAGGCGGCATCTCGACCGGCTGCGAGCGCGCGCCCGCGACGCGCATCGGCTCGATATTCGCGGTCGGCAGGCGCACGGTGAACGTCGCGCCGCATCCTTCGCCGTCGCTCATCGCCTTGATGCGGCCGCCGTGCATCTCGACCAGCTGCTTCGCGATCGACAGACCGAGCCCGAGGCCGCCGTGCTGGCGCGTCGTGCCCGTGTCCTCCTGGCGGAAGCGCTCGAACACGTGCGCGAGAAATTCGGGCTTGATGCCCTGCCCGGTATCGCTGACCGTCAATTCGACTTCGCCCTCGACACGGCTCAGCAGCACCTCCACCGAGCCGCGCTTGCCCGTGAACTTGATCGCATTGCTCATCAGGTTCCAGATCACCTGCTGCAAGCGCGCCGGGTCGCCCTGTACCGGCACCGCCGGCTCGATGATCGGCGTGATGCGGATCTCCTTCGCGTCGGCCGCCGGCTGCACCGAGCGGATCACGTATTCGACGATGTCGCCGAGATCGAGCCGCTCGAGATCGAGCCGCAGCTTGCCCGCCATGATGCGCGAGAGGTCGAGCAGATCGTCGACCATCTGCGCCTGCGCGCGCGCATTGCGCTCGATCACTTCGAGCCCCTTCTTGACGCGCTCGGGCTCGCTCGCGTCGCGCATCAGGATCTGGGTCCAGCCGACGATCGCGTTGAGCGGCGTGCGCAATTCGTGCGACAGCGTCGCGACGAATTCGTCCTTCACGCGCGACGCGCGTTCCGCCTCGGTGCGCGCCGTGCGCTCCGACGCAAGCAGCCGCTCGCGCTCCTCGGCGAGCGTGCGAAAGTGCGCTTCGCGTTCGCTCGAGCGCTGCGCTTCCGCCAGCTCGCGCTGCACGCGCGTCTCGCGCAGCACGCGCTCGATCGCCTCGGGCAGATAGTCGAGATAGCCTTCGCTCTTCGGCACGATGTCGGCGACGCCCGAGCGCAGCGCTTCGATCACGCGCGCCTCGTCGGCGAAACCGGTGCAAAGGATCGCCGGCAGCACGACGCCGGCCGCGCGCAGCGCGCGCAGGAAGTCGAGGCCGGTCTCGGCCGTCCCGAGCGTGTAGTCGACGACGATCACCTCGGGCAGCTCGGACGCGAACGAAGCGCGCGCCTCGTGCGCGCTCGCCGCCGTCGACACGCGGTAGCCGACGCGCGTAAGCGCGCGCGTCGCGAGCCGCAGCAGGCCCTCGTCGTCGTCGACGAAGAGAACGTGGGCGGTCATCGACCGCCCGTCGGCAGCTTGACCACTTGCAGGAAGAAGCCGAGCCGGCGCACCGCCTCGATGAACGCCTCGCTCTCGACCGGCTTCGTCACGTAGACGTTGCAGCCGAGCTCGTAGCAGCGCTCGATTTCGCGCGGATCGTCGGTGGTCGTCAGCATGATCACCGGCAGCGACGCCGTGCGCGGGTCGGTCTTCAAGCGCCGCAGCACTTCGAGCCCGTCGATGCGCGGCATCTTCAGATCGAGCAGGATCACGGGCGCGCTGAGCGCATCGTGCTCGAAGCGCGCATCGTCGCCGAAGAAGTAATCGATGGCCTCCTGGCCGTCCGTGAGCCGGATGAAGCCGTTGGTCAGCCCCGCGCGGCGCAGGTTGCGCTGAATCAGCGTGGCGTGGCCGTCGTCGTCTTCGATCAGGATGATGCTGACCGATTGGCTCGAGCTCTCGTGCTGTGTCACGTTGCCTCCCGTGTCGACCCGAGTTGGCGCTTCAGCGCCTTACTCGGGTCCCATGCCGCCCCGAGGGAGGCAACAGCCCCCTCGGGGGGCAGCGAACGATAGTGAGCGTGGGGGTAGTAATTCATCTTCCTTGTGCCCTTCCTTATGCGGCGACCGGTGCGGCCGCCTCGGGTAGCGAAACGTAAAACGTGGTGCCGGCGCCTTCGGTCGATTCGGCCCAGACGCGGCCGCCGTGGCGCTCGACCATGCGCCGCACGAGCGCGAGGCCGATCCCCTCGCCCGCCGCGACGTTGCCGTGCAGGCGCTGGAACGCGTTGAAAAGACGCGGCAGCGCGCCTGCGGGAATCCCCAAGCCGTTGTCCTTGACGTAAAAAATGCGCAGCGAGCGCACGCCCGGCGGCGCCGGAATCGTGCCGATCTCGATGCGCCCCGCCCGCTCCGGGCTCAGGTAGTTGACCGCATTGCCGATCAGGTTCGCGAACACCTGCTCGAGCGCGGTCGGGTCGCCCCACACCGCGGGCAGATCGTGCACGACGATCTCCGCGCCCGCGCCGCGAATCGACGCCTGCATCGCCTCGACGACATGCTGCACGAGCACGCCGACATAGACCTCCTGGCGCCGGTACTCGACGCGGCCCACGCGCGAGAGCCGCAGCAGCGAATCGATGATGTGCGCGGCGCGCAGCACCGCGCTTTGCAGGAAGCGCAGCGCTTCGCCGATGTCTTCGTCGATCAGGCGCTCGACGTGCTCGCGCTCGTGCTGCGCGAGCGCCGAGCTGCGCACGGCCTGGCGCAAGTCGTCGCACGCATGCGTGAGCTCCTTCGAAAACCCCTGCAGGTTCACGAGCGGCGCGCGCAGATCGTGCGACACGCTGTAGATGAACATCTCGTTTTCCTGCGTCTGCTGCGACAGCGTTTCGTTGATGTGCGCGAGCTCGTCGGCGCGGCGCGCGAGATCGTTCTGAAAGCGCGCCTGCAAGCGCTCTGATTCGAGCAGACGCCGGCTCGTCTCACGCAGCATCTCGTCGAGCTGCGTGATTTCGTCGTTGCCGGCGGGCACGGGGCTCAACGGCTCGTTATCGGCGAGCCGCCGCGCGTTGTCCGACAACAGCGCGAGCCGTCCGCGCACGCCGCGCGTGAACACGAACACGGCGCACGCCGTGACGATCAGCGAGCCCACCACGGACGCGACCGTCAGCATCTGCTGCTGCGCGTGCGCCGCCTCGGCATCCTCCGAGCGCTGCGCGTCGATGCCCAGCTCGGCGCTCTGGAACGCGGCGACCTGCGTGCGGAAGCGGTCGACGACGTCGGTCGTCGCCTGATCGCGAAAGCGTTCGAGCATGTCGGCGCGGCGCCCCGTGGCGAGCAGATCCTGCGCGCGATCCGACCACTGACGGTATTCCTGCGCGGTCTGGCGGATCTGCCCGGCGCGCTCGACTTGCAGCGGGTTATCGGCGACGAGCTCGACCAAGTGGTCAATATTGCGGTCGAGGTCGAGCCACAGCGAAATTGGCGTCGAATAATTGCGGTCGCCTTCGATGATCGCGCCCCGCACGCGCACCGACTCGACCAGCACCGGCTCGAGGATCGCGCTCGTCTGGCGCAGCACGTCCTTGCTGTGCAGCGCCCACGCCTCGGCTTGCTCGGCCTGCGCCTGCGCCTTGACGAGCCCGGTCAGCAGCGCCAATTCGAACACGGTCGGAATCGCGATCAGCAGCAGGCCTTTTGTCGTCAGTCTCATGCGCGCGTGGAGATGTTCTGGACGTCGGCCCGCGGTCCACGGGCGACGGAACATTATGTCGGCGTTTCGTGCGAATGACAAAGGATGTGCGCGGGAAACGGCCGCGGCGCGAACGAATACAACGCGGAATGCGGCGCAATGTACCGCGAACGCGACAGACTGAAATGAAAATGAAAGAAGCGCCGCCTTTCTTAGGGACGGCGCTTCAAATTACGGCGCGGACGCGTCGCCCCGGTCAGTTCTTCAACCGATATCCGGTCTTGAAGATCCACGCGACGATCGCCATGAAAATCCCGAGGAACAGGATCGTCATCGCGAGACTCACGCCGACGTGCACGTCCGCGCTGCCGTAGAAGCTCCAGCGAAAGCCGCTGATCAGATAGACGACCGGATTGAACAGCGCGACGGTCTGCCAGAACGGCGGCAGGATGTGGATCGAATAAAAGCTGCCGCCGAGAAACGTGAGCGGCGTGACGATCAGAAGCGGAATCACCTGCAGCTTTTCGAAGCCGTCGGCCCAAATGCCGATGATGAAGCCGAACAGGCTGAACGTCAGCGCCGTCAGCACGAGAAAGAGCAGCATCCAGGCCGGGTGCTCGATGCGCAGCGGCACGAACAGCGCCGCGGTCGCCATGATGATGAGCCCGAGCACGATCGACTTGGTCGCCGCCGCGCCGACGAACGCGAGCACGAGTTCGAGGTACGACACGGGCGCCGACAACAGCTCGAAGATCGTCCCCGTGAACTTCGGAAAGTAAATGCCGAACGAGGCGTTCGAAATGCTCTGCGTGAGCAGCGACAGCATCACGAGGCCCGGCACGATGAAGGCGCCGTAACTGATGCCGTCGATCTCGCGGATGCGCGAGCCGATCGCCGCGCCGAACACGATGAAATAGAGCGACGTCGAAATGACCGGCGAGACGATGCTTTGCATCAGCGTGCGCCAGGTGCGCGCCATTTCGAACAGGTAGATCGCGCGGATGGCGTAGATGTTCATGCTTTCTCTCGTACTAGGTCGACGAAGATGTCTTCGAGCGAGCTTTGGCTCGTCTGCAAATCCTTGAAGCGGATTTGCGCGTCGTCGAGATCCTTCAAGAGCCCGAGGATGCCCGCGCGCTCGCCGTGGGCATCGTCGTAGGTGTAGGTCAATTCGTTGCCGTCCTTCGACAGGTCGAGCCGGTACCCCGACAACGTCTCCGGCACGCTTGCGAGCGCGCGCTCGAGCTGCAGCGTGAGCTGCTTCTTGCCGAGCTTCTTCAAGAGCTGCGCCTTTTCCTCGACCAGAATGATCTCGCCCTTGCTGATCACGCCGATGCGGTCGGCCATTTCCTCGGCCTCTTCGATGTAGTGCGTCGTGAGGATGATCGTCACGCCCTTGTCCTTGAGCGAGCGCACGAGCTCCCACATATCGCGGCGCAGCTCGACGTCGACGCCCGCGGTCGGTTCGTCGAGAAACAGGATCTCGGGCTCGTGCGCGAGCGCTTTCGCGATCAGCACGCGCCGCTTCATGCCGCCCGAGAGCGTGATGATCTTGCTGTCTTTCTTGTCCCACAGCGACAGCGCCTTCAGCACCTTCTCGATGTGCGCGGGATTGGCCGGCTTGCCGAACAGGCCCCGGCTGAACGAGACCGTCGCCCAGACCGATTCGAACGAGCTCGTGGTGAGTTCCTGCGGCACGAGGCCGATCATCGAGCGCGCCGCGCGGTAGTCGCGGACGATGTCGTGGCCGTCCACGACGATGCGCCCTTCAGTAGCCCGGACGATCCCGCAGACCGTGCCGATCAGCGTGGTCTTGCCGGCGCCGTTCGGACCGAGAAGCGCGAAAATTTCGCCGCGATGGATTTCCAGGTTCACGCGTTTGAGCGCTTGAAAGCCCGACGCGTAGGTCTTGGAAAGATTGGAAATAGTAAGGATCGGTTGCATGGACGCGAAGATAGCAGAAGCCGGCAAAAGCTGCCGGATCGCAGCTCGCGCGTCGGCAAGAGACGCGATCCGCCCGTAATCGCCAATATGACAAGGAATTCAATTCTCCAAGTCAATTCGATGTCGATTTTATTTCGAATTATTTCTGAAAGAATCGACCCGCCGAAAATCCCATTTTTTGCCATTTCGAACAGGCGATTTATTCGCCGGCACGCAATTCACTTAATTCTTCATACCTGTCAATGTTCACAGGCTGCATTGCCGTGTAACAGAATGTATCGTCTGCCTGCAACACGCTGCGTCCTTTCCTCCTCGAGTGAACGCGATTGCCGGCTCAATTAAAACGCGCTTTTGAAATCTCAATGCCGAATAAGCGTTAATCCCGATTTCCTCGGGGAATGATGTTTAACCGTTTCTCATTGAAGGGGTTTTTCCATCATGACTCACTATCTCTCCGGCGATTCCGACCAAATTCAGTACCAGAAGCTGACGTTCGACGTCGTCAACGCACAAGCTGGTCAGAACCTCGGCATCCTATTGCAGGACGACGGCGTTCCCGTCGTCTACAGCACGGGCCCGAATTTCCAGACCTATAGCGGCATCAAACTCGAATCGGCCGGGGGCGCGAATCTGCCGCTCACGCAATTCAGCATCAACCCCGCACAAGTCCAGGTGCAAACCCAGAGCGGCGGCAGCACCGGCTCGCTCGCCTTCACGATCACCACCTACCTGGCGGCGCAGCCGGGCATCAGAACCTTCTACCTGCAATTGAACACGTCGGCCCCCGGCGTGCAGGTCAAGGCCCGGGTTGGCGACCAAGAAGGCCAGACGGTCGACACCCGTCCCACGCTGTTCTCCTGGAACCCGAAGTAACACCCGATTCCTGCAGCACGTGGCCAACGTTCGCGCGCTCGCGCGAACGTTGGGAGAATCTTCGGCACAACGGGGACTGTCCATGCAATACACCGTCGCATTCACGTTCACCACGACCAACTCCACCGATACCTTGAAGGCGCAGTTGATGCTGTACGGCGGGAACGTCATTTCTCTGTCATCCAATCAGCAAGTGCAGATTCAATCGCCGGAGCCCTCGTGGGCCGCCGCGCTCAACTCGCTGATCGTCGCGCATCCGTCGAACGAGAGGCAGCCCAGCATTGCGCTCGAGGCGGTGAAGAATAAGGGCGGCGCGCAACAGTCCGTTGCGGTGATCGTGCCAATCCAGCAGGGAGGGTCGAATCTGACCGGCAACTACCCGTTCAGCGGCGTAGACGTCAATCTGCAGTATCAATTCATCGGGTACTCGAGCAGGGGCTCCATTTCCGTCGGCGATTTTTCCATTCCGTTTCCGCTGTCCTGATCGGGGAAGCCATGGACACCAAGGACAACAAAGACGCCAAGGACAAGTCCGCACCCAAGGACACCTCGAGCGGCCCCAAGCCTGCCGCACCGAGCACGATCGTGGCTGCCGCGCCGGAGTCCGCGGCCATGCGGACCATCGACGCGGAGCGCAACGCCTTGCCGAGCGACGCCAAAGCGCTGCTCGGCGCTCACGTGCTGGCCAACACGGTGGCGGCGATCAATGAACGGTCCTTCACCATCGAGACCTTCAAGCCGGTGACGCTGACGTTCTCCAATCTACGCGCCAACAGCAAGGCGTTCCTGACGCTGCGCCCCGATCAGGAAGCGATCTGGAGCGACGGAGGGCAAGGCGACCGGCTGGTCGGACTGTCGATCTCGAGCCGGGTCGATCCGGTTCTCTATGTGAGCAATTTCCTCGTCAATGCGCGGGAAATGTACTTGCAGACCTATCAGGACGCGCAGGAAATCCAGATTTCCCTCTACCTGCGCACGAATCAGCAAGGCGTCCGAGGCCGCGTCGACCTGCCGCCGGGGGCGAGCGTCACGCTGGAATCGAATGACGATCGCAGCACCGTGATTGGCCTGAGTTCGTTCGCCATCGATCTGGGCAACTGACGTTCCACCTCACTGTTGAAGGACCGCACATGACTACCGAATCGCCGTCGGCGGGGCCCGTGGCGCCGTCAGCATCCAGCCTTCCCGAGAGGTCTCAGCCAAGCGCTGGCGCGGCGCCCCCATGGACGCTGATTCCCGTCACCATGCAGTTCAGCAACATCGCCGCCAACAGCAATCTAAATTTCACGTTCACGACGGGCGGCGCGTCCTGGTCGCTCGGCGCGCGCTCGGGCGACAGCGTCGGCTTCTCCTACAACGTCACGCCGGCGAGCGCCGAGAGCCAGTCCATCATCCAGGCCGTCGAATTCAACAATGCCGTGCTGTCGATCCGCACCGGCAACAGCAATCAAAGCAGCGGCACGGCCAACAATGCCTTCACGCTGACGCTGTTCCTGCAGGTCCGCCAGGGCATCGACTACGTCCAGGGCTATTGCACGCTCAACAACGAGGCGGTGGTGATGGTGAGCTTCGGCTCGCTCGCGCCCGTGCAATGGCGCAACGGCCGCATCAGCGCCGTGCTGCTCGCGCCGCACCGCAACTTCCGGCCCGTCAGCTTCACGATCAAGGGCGCGCAGGCCGGCAACCGCATCGACCTGGTCGTCAGCACGAAGCGCGGGCTAGGACTGGTGAACTGGTCGCTCGGGACCGATTTTTCCGACACCAACGGCGTCTTGCTCGCGAGCCAGCAAGGACAGATTCCCTTGGCGTCGATGTCCTACAGCGGCAACACGCTGTCGTTCGTCACACAGTCCGCCTCCGGCAACTCTGGCGGCAACGGCAACGGCACGCTGGACTTCTACATGAACGCCTACATCACCTGGGTGCCCGAAGATCTGAACTACGTCTACTTGCGCGCGAGCTGCGCCGACGAGGTTTCGATCCTGGCGCAAGTCAACAACCGGCAGCCGCAGATCGTCAGCCAGGCGGACACGGTGTTCACCCTTTGAAGAACCATGAGCGAGTTCAATCTCGACAGCGGCCAGGTGTTGCGCAGCGTCAGCGAGGCGCTGAGCCGGCTGATTCGCGCGTCCATCGCCGAGCTCTCGGGGGATTCGGCCGTCGTGTTCGATTCGCCGGGCGAGATCGAGGCCGATGGCGAGACGAAGCTCTCGCTCTATCTCTATCAAACGGAGATCAATCCGTATCTGCGCAATCTGCCGCCGAGCCTCACGCGCCGGCCCGGAGCCAAGCCGCAGCCTGCGGCGCTTGCCGTCACGCCGAGTCCGCTCGTGCTCGACCTGACCTATCTCATGGTCCCGTATGCGAAGTCGGCGGAACTCGAACTGGTGCTCGCCGACAAGCTGATGCAGCTCTTTCACGACGTGAGCGAGCTGTCGGGCCCGTGGCTGAACCCGGTGCTCAAGCGCACCGGCAACGATCAGATCCAGATCGTGCCGGAGATCGACACGAGCGAGCAGCTGCGCAACATCTGGAGCGTATTTCCCAACAAGACGTATCGGCTCACGAAGATGTACACGCTCTCGCCGGTGCGGATTCCGTCGCGGCTCGCGCTGCAAACCGACATGGTGACGCAGGCCGAAGCCGACTATTGGGACATGCCATGAGAGAGATGCCATGAAGCTCTCCGCGGTCGTGCAGCTGATCGACGGCTTCAACCACGCTCCGGCGGTGGGTATTGACCCGTTCTTCCTGCTCAACGGCGAGCCGTGCCGGCCGCTCGCGAAACCGCAGGGCTTCTATGCGTTCAACGAGCTCGCCGACGGCGACTACCAGCTGACGACGATCTCGATCCCGTTCTTCACGCGGCAGGTCGAGCTGACAGTGCCGCTCCAGCCGCCGCTCGCCGAGGCGATCGTCCCCTGCCTGCTCGAGCCGAGCCCGCTCTACCCCTACCCGGCGGGCACGACGATGATCCGCGGCCTCGTGCGCGACGCGGCCACGAACCAGCCGCTGGCGGGCGTCGCGGTCGAGGCCAGCTATCCGAACTGGCGAGGCGTTGCGCAGCAAGCGCTCACGCAGACGTCCGACCAGGGCCGCTACGACGGGCGCTATGCGCTGGCCCTGCGCGGGCGGCTCAGCCCTGAGACCGCGGTGACCCTGACCTTCAGCAAGACCGGCTATACGACAGCAAGCACGCACGTGACGCAACAAGCGGCGACCACGCAATTCGTCGATATGGACATGCGCTAACTGAGACCCTGAGAGGCACGATCTTGGCGACCAACTACACCCACCCCGGCATCTATATCCAAGAGGTGCCGAGCGCCCGCACGATTCAAGGCGCCTCGACGTCGGTACCCGCGTTCATCGGCGTGACCGGGATTTATCCCGGCGCCGGCGGGACGCCTGTCAAAGCCAACGTGCCGACGCTCGTCACGAGCTGGAACGCCTACCAGCGCCAGTTCGGCAATCTGCTCTGGAACGGCATGGTGTCGTGGGCCGTCTCCGAGTTCTTCACCGAAGGCGGCACGTCCTGCTACGTCGTGCGAGCCCAGGACAAGAACAACGCCCAGGCAGCCACGGTCTCGCAGAGCGGCATCACGCTCACTGCCGTCACGCCGGGCACGTGGCCGAACAACACGATCGGCTTCGTCGTCAGCAACTCGGACGGCTCCGACCCGAAGACCCCGACGCAGGTCTTCAACCTCGCCATCGTCGCCGACAAGGACAAGCTGACCGCCCTGCCGGCGAACTCCGTCAACGGGGCGCTGCAAGCGTATTGCACGCAGAACAGCCTGACCACGGTGCAGGCCGGCGGCAAGAGCTACTACGTCCTCGAGAGCTTCAACGGCTACACGAAGGACACGCTGAACCCACAGCTTCAGGACGCGATCAACGCCGGTTCGATGTTCGTGCACGCGTCGGCCACCAACGGCGCCCGTCCGCCCAATACGAACGCGGCGCCACCGCAGATGCTGAACAACGGCGGCGTTCCCAACTGGCTGTTCGAGGACGCGTGGAAGACGCTTAGCGCCGTGCAAGGCGTGAGCCTCCTGGCGATGCCCGACACCGTCAACATCACCGATGCGGGCGGCAACACGATCAACACGCTGCAGCAGGCCGCGACCATCAACAGCGCACTGCTCTTTTGCGACCAGCCGGCGATGCGCAACCTCTTCTACGCGGTGGATCCGCCGTTCGGGCAGACCGTGCAGGAGGTGAACACCTTCAAGACCGGGGGCGGCACGGCGGCCAACGCGCCACCCGCGATCAATTCGACCTACGGCGCGCTCTACTACCCGTGGGTCTCGATCTACAACTCGATGGACGGGACCAACGTGCCGATCCCGCCGTCAGGTCCGGCGCTCGGCCGCTACGCCTATACGGATTCCAGCGCCGGCGTCTGGAAGTCGCCGGCGGGCGTGAACGACGGTCTGCTGGCCTCGGTCGTGCAAGTGCAGCAGACCGTCACCGATGCCGATCAGGACACGCTCAATCCGAACGGCATCAACGCGATCCGCAATCTGCTCGGCTACGGCAACGTGATCTACGGCGCGCGCACGCTCGCCGCGCTGGGCAGCGAGTGGACCTACGTCAGCGTGCGGCGCCTGTTCATCTATGTCGAGCAGAGCCTCAAGCAGAGCCTGCAGTGGGTCGTGTTCGAACCCAACGACCAGACCACCTGGGCGGCGGTGACGCGCGACATCTCGGCCTTCCTGACGACGATCTGGCAAGCGGGCGGCCTGTTCGGCGCGACGGCGGCCGAAGCGTTCTTCGTGACCTGCAACGAGACCAACAACCCGCCCGAGACACGCGCGCTCGGCCAGATGTATATCGACGTGGGTCTCGCGCCTGTCTATCCCGCCGAGTTCGTCATCATCCGCATGACTCAGAAGGTCGCCGGCCCGGATTCGGGTTCTTGAGGAGCGGCTGCATAAAGAGCTAACTGAGCGGCTTAATGACCGGCTAAACGAGCGGCTAACCGACAACGGAACGTGACCATGGCGACGCAGACGCAATTGACCAACCCCTACCGCGGCTTTCGGTTCCAGGTGGAAATCTCGGGCATTCAAGTGGCGTCGTTCTCCGAGGCGACGATTCCCGACGTGACCGTCGAGACGGTCGACTATCGCGAAGGCACCGACCCGACCTACAAGCGCTCGCTCTCGGGCCTCACGACCTACGGCAAGCTGACCTTGAAGAAGGGCCTCACCGATTCGATGGATCTCTACAACTGGTTCACCCAGGTCGCGGAGAAAGGGAACACGTTCAAGGGGGCGCAGAAGAACATCTCGCTGATTCTCATCGACGCGACGGGCACGGCCAAGGCGCGCTGGAACGTCATCAACGCGTGGCCCAACAAGTACGAGAGCACGGGCCTGAACGCCAGCACGAGCGACATCATGGTGGAAACGTTCGAGCTGACGATCCAGTACATGACCCGCGTGTCGTAGCGCTTCGTAGCGCTTTGCAACCCTCCCTGCCCCATCTATCCCGAACGGAAGGAATCGAACATGAACGTCATCAGCACCGAAACCGAATTCACCTTGCCGATCGGCTATCGCGACGCCGACGGCACGCTTCACCGGGACGGCGTGATGCGGCTCGCGACGGCCGGCGACGAGATCCTGCCGCTGCGCGACCATCGCGTGCAAAGCAACCCGGCCTATCTCGCGGTGATCGTGCTGTCGCGCGTGGTGACGCGGCTCGGCACGCTCGACATGATCAACACGAACGTGATCGAGAATCTCTTCGCGGCCGACTACGCCTATCTGCAGAACCTCTATAACCGGCTCAACTACCCAGGGGAGTTCGAGAGCGAATTGGCAAGCGACAAGCCGAACGCACCGGCCGCCGGCGCGGAGGCGGCGGCGCCGCTGGGAAAACTGCGCTCCCTGTAGTACCCGATCAGCTCTACGAAGAGATCGCGTTCGTCGCGTATCACTTCCACTGGTCCTACGGGGAGATCCTCGCCATGGAACACGCGGAGCGCCGCCGCTGGTGCGATGAGATCAGCAAGATCAATCAGACCATGATGAGCGACGAGCGCCAGAAGAGCCTTCATTTGGGAATGTGACATGTCCACGCCCCGCACGGGCCCAAGCGCCGATCCGTTCATGTCGTACCGGTTCCGCATCGAGATCGGCGGCATCGTCGTCGGCGGCTTCACGTCCGTCGACGGCCTGCAGTCGAAGAACGAAGTGAAGACCGTGCGCCAGGGCGGCGTCAACGACGTCGAATACAAGCTGCCGGGACAAGTCACTTACTCCGATCTCGTGCTCAAGGCCGGCATCACGTCGGTGGACCCGATGTGGCTCTGGTATCAGACCTGCGCGAGCGGCAAGGTCACGCGCCGCAACGGCTCGATCTATCTGCTCGACGATCAGGGCAACACCGCCGTCACCTGGAATTTCTACAACGCCTGGCCCATCGAATGGCAGGGCCCGAGCCTCGATGCGGGGCAGATCCTCGTCGCCACGCAGGGCTTTACGCTCGCGCACGAAGGGATCAAGAAAAGCGGCCAAGGGGGCGCTTGATGCGGCTCGCCATCCAAGCTCTCGCGTTCGAGGCGCGCCGCGCGGCTATCGGGCTGCCGTGCCTCGTCGCGGCGGGTGAATTCTTCGAGAGCCGCGCTGCTCGCGGCGGGCTTCGGCTTGCCGGGTCGCGAATCCAAGGGGCGGCGGACGGCGAGCCGCTCGCGCTCGCCTACCTGCATTCCGCACGCGCGCCGGAGCCGGTGCAGCACGTACGGCATATCTCGCAGCACGTTCACCATCTGCATTTGCTGCAGCAATTCATCCATCGCCTGACGCTGCGCGTCGAGCAACATGGCGCGCCGGGCTGGGTCCAGCGGTCGCAGGCTCGGCAACCAGCTGTGCGCGAACGGAGCGTCGAAGTGGTCCGCGATGCGCGGCATGACGGCAAAACGCGTGCGGGGGAATCGGCGCGGCTGGCAGCCGAGGCCCAGCGCACCGCCGCGATGCTGCGGATGTTGCTGCGAGACGAAGCGCCGTACTCCTCGGCGAGACTGTCGACGTATGCGGGAGACACGGCTCCAGGCAAGTCGGCGAAGCTGCAACTGATCGTGGGAGAAGCGACGCCGCGCATCCCGGCGAAGCGGCACCTGCTGTTGCGCGAGGCGACCCCGCACGCCTCGGCGATGTTGCAAATGTTCTTGCGAGAGGCAACCCCACGCGCTTCAGCGATGCTGCGGATGCTCTTGCAAGAGGCAACCCCGCGCGCGTCCGCCATGCTGCGAATGTTCCTGCCGCACACAGCCCAGCGCGCCAAGGCGATGCCGCGAATGTTCGTGCCGCACACGGCCCAGCGCGCCATGGCGATGCCGCGAATGTTCGTGCCGCCCTCAGCCCCGGACGCCGCCCAGCCATTGCGCGCCACGGCGTCCGCGCTTGGCGAGCGCGGCATTCGCACACTGTGGTCGATGTTGCGCACCGGCGCCGTCGCGCCAGACACCCGCCCATCCGGGACGATCGTCGCGCGACAGCCCGACTTCAGGCCGCACTCGCAACAACATCGACTTCACACTGCCCGGCACATCGCGACGTTCGAGCGCGCCACGCATCAGCGCCTCACCACGCGCGAATTCCGTCGTGTGCTCGCCGGGCTACCGTCCGCGCCTGCCGCTTCGAACATGACGTTTCAAACCGCCCTCGTGCAACTGGCCGTCAACGCCGCACCGCGCCTCGGCCGCTACGGCGAGGCGCTGCCGCTCGCCGCGTCGCTCGCCTATCGCCAGCAGCCCCACACGCGCCCAGCCGACATGAAGCGCGAAATCGAGCGCATCGAACGGACCGTCCAAACGAAGGTGGTGCGCGAAATCCTGCATCAAGGCCATCAACAGCAGCAGATCCGCACCGCCGTCTCCGACGCCCTGCTCTCCTCGAAGATCATGCAGACGCTCGCGCGGCAGATCCACGCGACGCTCGAACAGCGCGCGAACGTCGAGCGCTACCGCAAAGGGAGCCGCTGATGCTCGAAATGGCCAAGATCGTCGTGCAGAAGACGGGCGAGGAAATCCCCGTCATGTACAACCCGACCGAGCTGTCGCTGAACAAGACGGTCGTGCTCCAGGGACAAGGCTCGAACATCCAGTTTCAGCGCGTCGAAGACGACGACCTCACGGTGTCGCTGTTCTTCGACACCTACGAGCAGCAAATCGACGTGCGCACGAAGACGAGCAAGATCGCCGCGCTCACGCAGCCGACCGTCGGCAACGGCGAGCGGCGCGACCCGCCCGTCGTCGTGTTCACGTGGGCGGGGCCGCTCTTCGTCGGCATGATCAGCAAGCTCGACCAGAAGTTCACGATGTTCCTCAGTTCGGGCGTGCCCGTGCGGGCCGAGCTCTCGGTGACCTTCAAATCGGTGCTCACGGTCGAGGAGGATCAGCACTCCCAGGGCAAGTTCAACTGCCGGCAGCTCTGGCAGGTCCGCGAAAACGACCGCCTCTATCTGATCGCGCAGCAAACGCTCGGCGACCCCGATCAATGGCGCCTCATCGCCGAGAACAACGGCATCTACGATCCGCTCAATTTCCCGACGCGCGAAGACATCGGCCGCATGCTCGTGATCATCGACACGCACGGCGAAACGTTCAACGGAGCGGCCAATGCCTAGCATCAAGACCGCTGGCTTTCGCATCATGAAGAACCGCAAGGCGCTACCGACCTCGGTCGCGGCGGCGATCCGCAGCGTGCGCGTCGAGAACGAGATCAACGTGCCGACGATGTTCAGCTTCACGCTCAACACGGTCTCGTCCGCCGGCCGCTGGCAGGACATCGACCTCGATATGTTCCAGCCCGGCGACGCCATCACGGTGTCGCTCGGCATCGATACGGTGAAGCAGCTCGTCGACGGCCAGATCACCGCGATCGAGCCGCATTTCAGCGCCTACTCGACGGCGACGATCCGCGGCTTCGACCGCATGTACTGGCTCAAATTCGGCACGCGCACGCGCACCTTCCAGAAGCTCAGCGACAACGACATCGTCGCGCAGGTCGCAAACGAGACCGGGCTGAAGGCGCGGCTTTCCGGCAACACGGGCGTCATCAACGACTACGTGCTGCAGAACAACCTGACCAACTACGACTTCCTGATGCTGCGCTGCTCGCAGCTCGACTACGAATTGATGATGAGCGAGTCGACGCTCGTGTTCCGTCCCTGCGCCGAAGGCGCGAGCCCGGTGCGCACGCTGAACTACCCGGTCGACGTGTCGGACCTGCAGCTCAATCTGCGCGTGCCGACGCTCGGCAAGAAGGTGACCGTCACCGGCTACGACGTCGCCTCGAACCGGGTCCTCACGGCCGTCACCGCGTCGGCCACGAACCAGCAGAAGATGGGTGGCAAGGCCGCCGGCTACCAGCTCGCGGAAGACTTTCCGAGCTCGCAGGTCAGCTACGAGCGCCCCAACATCGGCACGCAGCAGGCGCTCGAAAAAGTCTCGGCCGCGCAGTACCAGCGCAACCTCAATCAATTCATCGAAGGCAGCTCGTCGGTGCTCGGCGACCCGGACCTCGTGGCCGGCGTGAACGTCAGGATCAGCGGGCTTTCCGAACGCTTCAACGGCATCTACTACGTCACCTCGAGCGTGCACACCTTCGACGTCGACGAGGGCTACCAGACCGAATTCAAATTGCGGAGGACCGGCATATGACACCCGAAGAAGCGCTCTCGCTCGACAGCCTGTCGCTTGGCGTGACGCCCGGCACGGTCAGCGACACGCAGGACCCGGCGGGTCTCGGCCGCATCCGCGTGGAATTCATCCTGAAGGGCACGAAGATCGAATCGGACTGGCTGCAGATCATGAGCTTCTATGCCGGACCCGGCTATGGCGCGTTCTTTCTGCCGCAAAAGGGCGACGCCGTGCTGCTCGGCTTCGCGAACGGCGACGCGAGCCGCGCGTACGTGCTCGGCTTCCTCTGGAACGGCGCGCAGAAGCCGCCCGTCGAGAAGGCGAAGCAACAGGACGTGCGCGTCATTCAGACCAAGAGCGGCAAGACGATCATGTTCGACGATTCGCAGCAAGGCAAAGGCAGCATCGTCATCGTCGACAACAACAAGAACCGCATCGAGATCGATACCGCGAACAACAAGATCACGCTCTCCAGCGAGGGCGATCTCGACATCAGCGCGAAAGGCAACGTGACGATACGCGGCGCGCAGGTGACCGTGCAGAACACCTCGGGCAGCGTCAAGGCGGCGCTCACGAGCGCGTCGATGCAGCTGCAAGGCGGCCAGAGCATGAAGCTCTCGGCCACGATGATCGACTTGAACTGACTTGCAAGGGAGCCCGATCATGGGACAAGGCGCAGCCAAGCTCGGCGACAGCATCGTCAACGCCGCCGACATCCACATCGTGTTAGTGCCGAGCCCGGGCGGCCCGGTGCCGACGCCGCAGCCATTTCCGTTCAACGGCAAGATCACGATGAACACGTCGGTGAACGTGCGCATCAACTCGCGGCCGGCGGCCACGGTCGGCTCGATGGCGCAGAACATTCCACCGCACATTCCGACCACAGGCACGTTCCAGGTGCCGCCGACGAACCTCGGGCGCGTCGTGATGGGCAGCATGACCGTGCGCATCAACGGGCGCGCCGCGGCGCGCATGGGCGACTTCTGCGAGACCTGTCACGACATTCCGCCGGCCGGCCCGCAGGCGCCGCCGCCGACGGTGCAGGTCATGGGCCTGTCCACCGTGAGAATCGGCTAGCCCATGCCCGCGAACACCAGCGACTTTCTCGGCCAGGGCTGGTCGTTTCCCGTCGCCACGCACGGCGGCAAGGTCAAGTTCGCCTCCGGTGCGCAAGACATCCAGCAGGCCGTGCTGATCATCCTGCAGACGGCGCCCGGCGAGCGCGTGATGCTGCCGGAGTTCGGCTGCCGGATCAACGAGCTCGTATTCGCCGCCAACAACGCGACGGCCGTGAGCCTGGCTCAGCTCTACGTGACCCAGGCGCTCAATCGCTGGGAGCCGCGCATTCAGACGGTGAGCGTCGCGGTCACGATTTCGCCGAGCGAGCCCAACTGCCTGCTTATTTCGGTGGACTACGTGATTCGCAGCCACAACCAGCCCGACAATCTCGTGTACCCCTTCTACCTGAAATGATCGAGGAAGCCGTCATGGACAAGGACGTGTTCACCCGCAGACTCCAGGAACTCAAAGACAACTACCAGGCGGGGCAGTCGCAATTACAGCGGCTCGACGCGCAGCGCAATGAACTACAGCAGACGATGCTGAGAATCAGCGGCGCCATACAGGTGCTCGAGGAAATGCTGCAAGAGCAGCGCGGCGAGCAAGGCGATGCAACGCAGGCGGCGGGCATCGATCAACAAGCGCTGCATCTCGCCAAGTGACCGTGCCAGACGAGCACGCCAACTGACCGCACCCACTGAGCCACCCGATCCATGACGGACCCGACGCTCGACTTCCGCGACGCCGCCGCGTTCTATCGACAGGCGCTCGAACTCGCGCAGACCTACACGCCCGAGTGGAGCGGCTATTGGCCGCCCGTCATGCAGGACCCGTCGACGCAACAAGACCCCGTCGCCACGGCGCAAGCGATCGATCAAGACCCGGGGCTCACGCTGCTGAATCTGTTCGCGCAGTTGGCCGCCTATACCGCGAGCATCGAAAACCAGATTCCCTACCAGCGGCGGCAGGCGTTCTTTCAATTCCTCGGCATGACGTTGCGGCCGCCGCTCGCGGCACAAGCGCCGCTGCAATTCACGCTGCGCGCCGAGCAGCCGGCGCAGCCCGTGCCGGCGCAAACCGCCGTGCTCGACTTCGACGCTCAAGACATTCGCTTTCAGACCAACGGCGACCTGCTGGTCGTGCCGGCCACGCTATGCGCGGCGATGACGATCATCCCGGCGCAAGACCAATACATCGACGCCATGCCGGTGCTCGGCCCCGCCGCCGCGACCGGCACCGCCGCGCAAAGCACGCCGATTTTCGTGGCCGGCGAGCAGGTGGACCTGGCCGAGGAGCCGCTCGGGCACTGGTTCATCATGGGCGACGCCGAGCTCTTCAAGCCCGACCCGGCGCTGCAGGAAATCGTCATCACGCTGTATGGCAAGCAGCTCTACGGCGAGTATTTCGCGCAATGGTTCGACGGCGCGCTGAGGCCGGTTGCCGCGCGGATCAAGCCATCGATCGACGGCACGCAGATCGACATCACGATCGACCAGAAGCTCGTTGCGCCGCCGCTCACGATCGATCAGCTCGTGCAGGAAATCTACGCACAGGAAGACCCCGGCGCGAGCTTCACGGACTCGTCGCTCGCCGCATCGGATCAGGTGCCCGAATACTGGCTGCTCGTCAAGCCCGGCCCCGAGGCCCGCGTGCTGTCCTCCCTCGCGCGGCAATTGCCCGTCATCACGGGCCTGCAATGCACGTTTCGCGGCGACGGCATCCAGGCGCAGCAAGCCGTGTACGACGTCGTGCTGGTCGATCTCGCGAACGGCGCGTACCCGTTCGGGCAAGCGCCGCAAGTCAACGACGCGTTCTACCTCCGCAGCGACAGCGTGTTCGCGCGCACCGGCGCGCTCGTCACGCTCACGCTCGACCTCGCGAGCGTCGCCGTGCAGTTTCCGGTGGTCCTCTACTGGCAGTTCTGGGACGGCTCGGCCTGGCAGTCGTTCAACGCGACGCTCGCCGACGTCAGCCAGTACCAATTCGTCGATACGACGCAGAACCTGCAAGGCAACAACGCGAACGGGCCGACGATCGTTCAGTTCCTGTGCCCGAAGATGGGCGCGACGACAGTCGCCGGCGGCGAGGGACTGTGGATTCGCGTGCAGATCATCTCGGGCGGCTACGGCAGCGCGGGCGGCTTCGTGACCGAAAACGTCGCCATCGCGATCGACAGCCTTCCTATGCTCACGCCCGAGCAAAAAGCCAGCGTCACCGCCTACCTCAACGACGTGGAGGGCGTGAATTTCGCGTATCGCTTCAACGAGGCTCACTACTATCCGCCGTACATCCGCTCGCTTTCGATCGGCTACAGCTATGCGAGCAAGCCGGCGCGCTACTGGAGCTACAACGCGTTCGAGCTCACGCGCTTCCTGTACAGCCCCTACAAGCCCGTCGACGCGATCCTGACCGGCTTCTATTTCGCGTTCGCGCCGGACGGCTTCGGCGATGAGACGCTCGGCTCGCGGCTCAGTCTCTATTTCTATCTGGAGCAAGAGCGCGTGGCTCCCGGCGGCAAGCTGCAATGGCAGTACCACGACGGCGCGACCTGGCAGCCGCTCGCCGTCGACGACGGCACCTACGGCCTCTCGCGCTCCGGCATCGTGAGCTTCATCGTGCCGGCGCCGATGCAGCCCGCCTCGCTCTATTCGGAGACGGCCTACTGGTTTCGCGTCGAGAACCCGCACGTCGATCGCACGATCCGCGTCTATGGCCTCTATCCGAACACGGTGATGAGCAGCAACCTCACCACCGTCGAGGACGAGGTGCTCGGTTCGAGCAACGGCCAGCCGGCCCAGACCTTCGCGCTCACCTACACGCCCGCGCTGCCGGGCATGGATCTGCGCGTACTCGAAACACCCGCGCTCGACGCGGCCGAGCAGCAGGACCCTGCCGGCGCGGCAGACTCGGCTCAGGTGAGCCAGCCGTGGACCCAGGTCGAGAACCTGTCGCTCAGCGGCCCGACCGATCGCGTCTATACGCTCGATTACCAGAACGGCCTCATCACGTTCGGCGACGGCTACAACGGCATGATCCCGCCGGCGGGCTACAACAACATCGTCGCCGCGCGCTACGACTACACGCAGGGGCTCGCCGGCAACGTCGCGCCGAACCGTCTGACGCTGCTGCGTCCCGGCATCAACAACATCGAGGCGGTGACCAATCCTGCGCCGGCGTTGAGCGGCGTGAGCGGCGACACGCCCGCGGCCATCGACTTGACCGGCCCCGCGCTCGTCAAGGCGAATGGCTATGCGGTCGAGCTCAGCGACATTGAAGCGCTGGCGGCAGAGGCGTGCCAAGACGTCGCGCAGGCCCACGCGTTCGAGACGCCCGAGCGGACCGGGCCGACGATGATCCGCATCGCGCTCATCACGCAAAGCACGGCGCCGGCGCCCTACGTCCCCCCCGAGCTGCTCGCCGACGTCGCGGCCTATGTGCGCGCGCGCTGCCTCGCCCCGCTCGCGCCGCGCATCGACACGGTAGCGGCCGGTTACGTGACGATCGACGTGACCGCGCAACTGACGGTGACCTGCGCGCCGGATCAGTTGAACGCCCTGCGCGAAACGCTGGCAGCCCAGCTCGTTGCGTTCTTGCAGCCCGTGTTCGGCGGCCCCGCGCAAGGCGGCTGGCGCTTCGGGCAGCCCGTGCAAGCGCAGACCATCAACCGGTTCCTGCGCGGGCTGCCGCAAGTCGCTGCCGTGCTCGGCGTCGCGTTGAACGGCCAGCAGAACGGCAATATCGCGCTCGCGCCCGACCAGTTGCCGGTGGCCGGCCAGATGTCGCTGCTGCTCTACCAAGGGGCGGCGCCATGACGTTCGAGCTGCCGAACCTCGATACGAAAACCTACGACCAGCTCGTGCGCGAGCTGATCCGCCGCATCCCGCGCTACACCACGCTCTGGACCGACTACAACGACACCGATCCCGGCATCACGCTCGTGCAGCTGCTTGCCTGGCTCGACGAATCGCTGCTCTATCAGGCGAATCAGATCCCCACGCAGACCGACGAGAACTTCCTGCGCTGGGTGCTGGGCCTCGCCTTCAGCACGAACGTCACGGCGTACAGCTTGGCCGCTGTCACTAACTACGACTACGATTTTCTGGCGCTCGAATCCTCGCTCGCGGCGATCGAGCAAGGCCGTCCGGTCACCAAGGCGAGCCTGCAGCGCGAGGTGCTGGCCTATTTGCAGCAGCCCTATCTGGCGCTGACGCTGCCCAACGTCGAGCTGCTCGCGCAGCAGGCGAACCGGATGATCGAAGCGCAATACGAGCAGCAAAAGCAGGCCGCCGAGAAAAACCACCAGCCCCCTCCGCCTGTGCCGCTCGAAGTGCAGCGCGCTTACGCACAGTCGCGCGATCAAGCCATCGTCGCGTACGTGCTCAGCAATGCGCCATGGCAGTACCAATATCCGCAGTATCCGAACCACCAATACGGCGATTCGACCGACACGGCGCGCCGCCTCCTGCTGCTGCAGCCCGCGGATACGACCACCGCGGATGAGACGCTGCTGCACCAGGTGAGCGTCTATCTGAAGCCGCGCGTGATCGCGGGCAATGCGGTGCGCGTCGAGCCCGCCGAACTGACGCCGCTCGATCTGACGCTCGCGATCCAGTGCAGTCCGAACACCCTCTTGCCGGTGACGCTCGACGCCCTCTTCACGCTGCTCTACGCCTATCTGCTGCCCTCCGGCGGTCCGGCCGGGCAAGACGGCTGGGCCTACGGACAGGCGCCCACTGCCGACGACCTGCGCCATCTCGTGCTGAGCGTGCCGGGCGTCGACGCCATCGCGACGTTCGACTACACGTACGACCCGACGATCGTGCTCGACGAGATGGCCGAGCTCGGCGCGAACACGCTGCTCGCGGCGCTGCCGAGCGGCAACGCCGCCATGCTCTACCGGGGGCTGCCGCAGCTGCGCTGCCTCGACGTTACCGCCACCACGCGCCCGACATGAGCCCAGCATGAGCACTCCAGCGCCCGACCGTTCGAGCTACCTGCGTTTTCTGCCCGCGATCTACAGCGGGCCGGATTCGTCGTTTCTCGCGCATTACCTGAAGATCTTCGAGAAGATCCTGACCGGTATCGACGACGGCACGCTCGACGGCCAGCGCGGCATTCAGGAACTGCTCGCGGCCAAGGTCGTCGGCAATCTGTTCTACCCGCGCTTCTCCTTCCTGTTCGACCCGGCCGATACCGCGTTCATTCCGCCGATTTCGGGCGCGCCGCCCGAGCAGAAAAAAGCCATCCTCACCGATCTCGACCGTTATATCGGCGTGCCCACGCCCGCCAATCCGACCGCCTCGTTCATGGGCAGCCCGCGTGCGGCGGCCACGCCCACCAGCGCCGTCGAGGATTGGCTGAACGGTTTTTTGAATTGGCTCTCGGGCTGGGTGGACCTCACGCCCGACAACGCCTGGAGCATCGACAAGAAGCGCACGGTGCTCGCGCAGGCCCTCGCGCTGTACCGGATGCGCGGCACGCCACAGGGGCTCGGCTTCGTGGTCAATCTGATCTTCGATCTGCCGCTCACGATCACCGGCATCACGTATCAGGCGCCGGTGGGCGGGCAGCCGGCCGGGACGGCGCCGATCAAAGGCCAGGTCACGGTCACCGTCAGCAACCCGGCTCCGCCAGGCATTACCGTCAACGACGATCCCGCCAAGACGTTCGTCGTGCGCGATCAATACGTGAGCGGCGATCCGGTCGTGTCGGCCTACTTCCCGTGGCTCTTCAACGTGTTGATCACGTTGCCGAACGCGGCCGACGCCAACTTCGTCCTCACGCAGGGCAACGTGCAGCAGATCCTGCAACTGCGGCAGCAAATCGAGCAGTTGCTCATGAACATCAAGCCGGCCGGGACGCACTTCGACATCGACATCGTGCCGAGCCTGCAGCTTCAGGCGCCGACGCCGGCCACGCAACAGTGCAACGCCGCCACGCTCGGCAGAAACACCCTGCTTGGCCTGCCGGGTAAGACCTCTAAAAAGTCATCGACGGAAACCACACAATGAGCGACACCCCCAAGATTCCTGCCGACGTCGCGCTGTGTCTGAGCTATTCGGACGGCATGTTCCTCACGGCGCAGAACATGACGCTGGAGGCCAGCTATTACTCGAACTGGATCACGTGGCAGAACCGGTTCCTCTACACGCCGGGCGTGCTGAGCGGCCTGGCCGTCACGCTCGAGAACAACACGCTCGTCGTCGCGAGCGGCGCCGCGATCGACTCGCTCGGCGACTTCCTGATCTTTCCCGACGGCAGCGGCAACCGGATGACGCCCGCCTCCGACAGGGGCGACACGTATGGCCTCTACCTCGTCTATCCGGCCAAGCCCGCGCCGACGCAGCAGCCGGGTGTCGTGAATACGGCGGCCGTCCTGCAGAACGGCCCGGCGCAGAACGGCCCGGCCAACGGCGTGATTCTCGCGACCGTCACGCTCGATTCGACGAACCCGCCCGTCATCAAGAGCATCGCCGACAGCCGCGTCGGCGTGACGAGCCGCCTGCCCATCGTGATCGCGCCGGCCAACGTCAAGGTGGAGAGCGTGGCGCCTGATCTAAACGGCGCACGGCACGGCACCAAGATCGTCGACACGACTTCACTGCTCAAGCCGGGAGACAGCACGAAGGCAGAGGTGGTGCCCTACCTGCCCGACGGGAGCCCCGCCTTCACGATGCCACCGCGCGTCGTCGCCACCGTCGCGGGCGCCACACCCTACGCCGTCGCCATCCACGACGTCGGCACGGCGCAGTTCATGCTCACGCTGACCGCGCTGCAAACCCGCGTCGACGGCACGCCGAGCGCACAAGTCAACTGGATCGCCCTGTCATGAGCACGCCCCTCATTCAGCGCCCGCACTATTTCTCCGGCGAGGCCCTGCAGACCCAGGACTTCGTCTGCGAGCAGCAGTACCACATGACGATCCAGAGCCTGAACAACCGCAGCCTCTACACCTATGGCATCGCGACGGGGCTCGAGGTCGTCTGGGATCAGGCGACGAGCGCCAATCAGGTCGAAGTGCGCGCGGGCATGGCGATCGACAGCCTCGGGCGGCAGATCATCCTGCTCGATGCGCAAGTCGTGCCCCTGACCGACGTGGTGGCCGGCGCCACCTATTTCCTGACGATCAACTACCACCAGGTCTTCTCGGATTACGAGGACCAGACCGGCGTGGCCGGCTACAAGCGCATCGTCGAAATCCCGCAGATCCGCTACGTGCGCAATCTGCAGGATCCGGGGCTGAACATCCTGCTCGCCGTGATCGGCTTTTCCACTCAAGGCGCGATCAATTCGCTGAACTATCAATCCGGGGGCGCCGCGCGCCGCTATGTGAGTTCGTCGCTCGGGGCCGTCACGTTGATCACGGAAGGCGCGGGCGTATTCAGCAACCCGCGCGGCGGCCAGCCCCAAGGCGCGCTCGCCAGTCTTGCCAACGCGAACGACAGCAAGCTCTACCCCACCCTGCGCGCCCGCAAGGAAGTTAAAGCCAAGGCCGTCTATCTTGAAGTCGACGCCACGCATACCGACTTCACGGGGTACGCGACGACGCACGGCAACCTCGGTGTGGGCGAAGATCAGCCGGTCGCGAACCTGCAAGTCAAATCGATCACCTTCGAGGGCGCCGGCACGCTGACCTCGAACGGCACGCTGGTGACGATCTCGAAGCCCGTCGCGCCGTTCTTCAACGTCGGCGACGTGCTGATCTCCGATCCGCCGGTGCAGACCATGACGGGCGGCGTCGCGACATTCGGCGTCTCGCAGCGGCGCACCATCGTCACAGTCGATTCCGGCAAGTCCCAGGTCACGGTGAATCTCGCCTTCGACCCGCCGCTCGATACGATCCCGTACACGTATATCCGCTCGACGATCGCGAGCTTTTCGGATGGCGCCAGCAACACGTTTTTCAACCTGAGCGTCGACGGCACGGTCGGCATCGGCAAGCAAGCATTAGCGCAGACGGGGACCGGTCAAGGCGGGCGCGGCGCCCTCATGATCACGCCCGCGCGTCAGGTCGGGATCGCGCTCATCGACCGCGATCCGAGCGCGACGCTCGACGTCAACGGCACCATCCGGGGCGACGCGCTCACGATCGGCGGGCAGATCCAGGGAGCAAACCTCACCATCGACTCGCAGATCCGCACGGGCACGGTCGTCGCGAGCGGCACGGTGCAGGCGCAAAGCTTCGAAGGCAACGGCGCGAAGCTCAAGAATCTGCCGATTCTCAGCTACTGGACGCGCGAGACGGTCGGCGCGCTGGAGAGCAACCTCTACTACAACGACGGCAACGTCGGCATCCTCAACACCAACCCGCTCGCCTCGCTTTCCGTCGGCGCCGGCCCGGCGTTCGTCGGCAAGGGGGTCATTACTTCGCTCAGCGACGGCGTCGTGGAGGGCTATCAGACGGCCTTCAAGGATCAGATCTCGGAGGGCGACTCCATCACGATCGGCAAGCTCATCGAGCAGATCGGCGTGATTGCGAAGGTCATCGATAACGACACGCTCGAAGTCGAGCAGCAGTTTCCGATCCCGCTGACAAATACGAAATACCAGTATCTGGCGCCGGGCAGCGACACGCCGGAGGACAGAGAGGCGCCGATCAACTCGAACGGCACCACTGTCATCGGCAAAGGCGCGAACTTCTTGACCACGGTGACGGTCGGCGGCGCGATCGTCATCAAGCGTTTCGAGCCGAACCCGGACATGGCGCACACGCTGCTCGTCAAAGAGGTCACCGATCAAACGAAGATGACGCTGAGCCTGCCGAACGGCGAGCCGTTGGCGAAAGACAGCTCGTTCGCCGCGGCAACGTCGGCCTTCTACGTGTCGCCGTCGATGCTCGCCTATATCGGCGCCAACGCGGGCCAGACGTACGATGAGACCACGCCGGCGCTCGTCGTCACGGCGAACACCGACCAGCCTTCGCCGAACACGGTGGCGATCAACACCTTGCCGGGCAACGTCGACCAGCGCTACGCCCTGCAAGTCAACGGCGACGTGAACTTCACCACCAGCCAGGTCGACGTCAACAACCTGATCACGCAGAACCTCACGGTCGAGCAAAGCGTCACCGTGGACGGGACCGTGCAGATGATCGGCACGCGCGCCGCCTACGGCAATTGGGCGCTGACCAACGGCAACTACTTCACGCAAACGGCGGCGACCGACGGCTATGTCATGGCGACCGTCGGCCAGCCGACTTACACGGCCAACTATTGCGGCGCGCTATCGGGCCGCACCTACGACGCCAACGGCAATCCCACGAGCTTCGTCTACGCCACCGGGCTCGCGTACAAATACGACACGGGCGGCAAGAAATCGCACAAGACCTACTCGATCCCCGTGCCCGGCTCGTTCACGATGCCGGTCAAAAAGGGCGAGCGATGGGACCTGACGCTGACCTGGAACACGGACTTCGGCGGCGCGCCGCAGGTCGAGTTCTATTGGATACCGCTCGGCGCGCCGCCCGCCGCCATGCATGCCATGGCGGCAGCGGCGCCCGCGGCTCCCGCGGGCGGCGGAATGGGCGCGATGCTCGACCAGCTTCGCGACGACCTCGCGAGCGGACGCATCCGCGCGAGCGTGCAAGAGAGTGCGCAACGCGCGATCTCGCAGCGCATGGACGATCTCACGCAAATCTTCGGCGACGCCACCGGGATGAGCGCCAACGCCGACGACCGGCAGCGCTTCATGCAGGAGCTGGGCAAGATCGTCTGCTCGCCGCAAGCCGCGCCTAACAGCTCGACGTCGCCCGAGTTCGCCGCGAACGTGCAGAGCCTCATCGATGTCTTCGAGCGCGCGACAGGCGGCGGGGCCCGCCAGTTCACGCCCGAGCAGCGAGGCCTGCTCGCGGCCGGCGTGCGCGCGCTCGTGCAGATCAACGACAACGACGACAACCGGCACGACCTCCCGCTCATCCGCAACAACATCGATCTCTTCATCGACAACGTACAGCAGGTCTTGCAAACGCAGTTCGACACCAACCAGCGGCGCTTGCTGACACGGGCGCTGGTGCGCCTCGTCGGCGACGGGTCGGCGCCCGGTGCCGGCACTTAGTTGCCGGCGCGGCCTTGAACGATGGACGACCCAGCTAGTCACGGCAACCTTCGAAACGCTACTCACGAGGAAGACACGATCATGACAAACCTTGCAGACATGACCTTCGGCCCGCGCACGGCCTACACCCAGGCCGACCTGTCCGATGGGACCTTCACCCAGGTTGCGACAGTGGACGGCTTCGTGATGGCGACCGTCGGCCAGCCGTCGGTCACGGTCAACTATCTCGGCACGCTCGAGGGCTCCACCTACGATTCGGGAGGCACGATGACGAGCTTCGTCTACGCGACGGGGCTTGCCTATACCTACCAGGTGCAAGGCGGAAAGAAAGGCGTGCAGACGATTCAAATCCCGGTGCCGGGATCGTTCACGATGCCGGTGCGCGGGGGCGAAACCTGGAAGCTGACGCTGACCTGGAACGGGCAGGTCGGGCCCGCGCCGCAGGTCGAGTTCTACTGGATTCCCGAGAACGGCGAAGGCGCGGAGCAACGCGTGTCCGCCCGCCGCGCGAGCCCGATGGCCGACGCGCTCGCCGCGCTGCGCGCCGATCTCGGCTCCGGCAAGGTGCAGCGCGACATGCTGACGTCGGCCCAGCAGGCGATCGATGCGCGCGTCACGGATCTGGCTCAGATCCTCGGCGATGCGGTGAACCCCAAAAGCGGCGCGAGCGAGCGCAAGCAATTCCTGCAGGATTTGCAGAAGATCGTCTGCTCCGCCACGCCGCCCGGCGAGCGGGCCGACAACCGGGTCGCGCCGGCGGACATGCAGGCCCTCGTCGCGACGTTCGGCGCGCTCACGGGCTCGCACTTCACGCCCGCGCAAAGCGCCCTTCTGGAAGCGGGCGTGCGCGCGCTGGTGCAGATCAACGACAACGATGCGAACCGCCACGACTTCGCGCTCATCAACCGCAACATCGGCTTGTTCCTCGACAACACCGAGCAGGCGCTCGACACGCAATTCAGCGTCAATGAGCGGCGCTTGCTGACGCGCGCGCTGGTGCGGATCGTCGGCGACGGGTCGCACGGGTAGCGCTGAGCGGCGATGTCCGTTGCGATGCGTGCGGCCATGCCCGCCATCGATGCAACCGCGTCCCTTGCGGGGCCGACGACGTTCGAGCTGTTCGACGAAGCCGGCTGCGAAGACTGGGTCCTGCGCGTGATGCTGCTGCGGCGCCATTGGCGCCAGCGGCATCCGCTCGCCCCGTTCTTCACGCTCGGGCTCGCGGCCTATCTCGACTGCGCGGCGGCGGCAGGTTCGCACGTCTATCGCAACGAGACGCTGCGACGCGACAGCAACGCGCTCATCGACTTGCATTTCGGGCCGCTGCTGAATCGGGTCGCGGCCGCGCTGTCCGCGCATTTCGGGCTGCCGGCGCGCGTCACCGACGAGGCGGCGCGGCCGGGCTTCCATATCTATCTGCCGCATCCGGCGTTCCGTTTGCCGGTGGCGAGCGTGCATCGCGATCTGCAATACCGGGACGTATTCCCGGCGCACACCCCTTCCGACGACGACCTCTTCAGCTTCACCCTGCCCTTGAGCACGCCGCCGGGCAGCGGCCTGTCGCTCTGGCCGCGCGGCGCGGACGAACCCGAGTTTCTGCCCTATCGCAGCGGCACGCTCGTCGTGCACGACGGACTGATTCAGCACCAAGCCGTGCTCGCTTGCGACGGCGATCTGGAGCGCGTCACGCTGCAAGGCCACGGCATCAAAACGACCGGGCAGGACATCCTGCTCTACTGGTAGCGTCGAGGAGGCGCGATGGAAAGGAATGCGAACCTCGAAGCGGGCACGGCCGACGCACTCGAATGCGAGTTGCCGGTCATCACGGCGGAGCAAGGCGCGGCGCTCGCCGAGCGCGTGCTCGATCTCGAGGCGTTCTGGCTGCCGCGCCACGCGAGCCTGCCGTTCCATACGCTAGGCGCGACGAACTACTACGACATCACATCGAATCCGGCGCGGCCTTACGAGCACCTCGCACGGCAATACAACGCGCTTCTGCTCGATTGCTTCGCCGACCTATACGACAAGCTCCTCTCCACGCTGGGCGAACATCTCGGGCAGCCCATGAGTTGGCTCGACGGCGCGGCATTGCCCGGCTTCCATATCTTCGGCGCGCACCCGGAATTCGCGGCACGCGCCGAGCACGACGTGCTGCACGGCGATTGGTTCACGCGGCGCGACGGCGCCGGCTTTCCAGGCAATCCGATCCATGTCGATACGGCGCACCGGGCGCTCGGCCTCGCAGGCGAAAGCGCGGCCGACGACCCGCCGACGCTCTCCTTCACGCTGCCGCTTTGCCTGCCGCGCGAAGGCGCCGGCATGAAGTTGTGGCCGCTCGGGCTCGACGACCTCGCGCATCTCGACCGCGCCGGCCAGCTGGAACGCCTGAGAACGAGCGCGACGCGCTTCGTCGCCTATCGCCCCGGCACGCTGTTCCTGCACTCCGGCACGGGCTTTCACCAGGCGCGCGGCTTCCCTGTCACGCCCGGCGACTACCGCATCACGCTGCAAGGGCACGGCGTCTGGCTCGCTGACGAATGGCAGTTGTTTTGGTGACGGAGGCGCCATCCATGTTTCTCGAACCCTCGACGTTCCCCTTCACCGCGCGCCTCATGGCGCACTGGCAAGACGTGCTCGACGAATGCCTGGCGCTGCCGGGGCAGGAATTCGACGCTTGGCCTGAAACGGGTTTGTACAACCATGGCTGGGACGTGTACGGCCTCTATCTGGCGGATAAGCCGATCGTCGAGAACTGCATTTTCTGCCCGCGCACGGCTGCACTCGTCAAAGCGATTCCCGGGCTGCGCACGGCAGGCTTTTCGCGGCTCGCGCCGGGTACCGAAATCGAACCGCACGTCGGGTACAGCACTGAGGTGCTGCGGCTGCATCTGGCGCTACGGGCATCGCACGATTGCGGGCTGCGCGTCGGCGGCGAAGTGCGGCGCTGGATTGCCGGCCAGTGCCTGATCTTCGACGATACGGTCGAGCACGAAGCCTGGAATCGCGGCGATTCGGACCGGCTCGTGCTGCTCGCGGACTTCGTCAAACCACCCGGGTTCCGCGCCGATGAGCACCGCTGACGCCGTCCCTTACCGGGACAACCTCGACCTGCTGCAAGCGCTGCGTCAACTCGGCGACAGCATGATCGAGCGCGCTCTGCTGCAGCGGCAGATGATGGAATCGTTGGGCGCCATTGCGTCGGGCGCCGCTGCATCGAGCGCTATCGCGCCCGAACCCGCGGACCGGCTCGCCGAGCTGTACCGTCAGGCGAGCCGCCAGCGCCGGCCCGACGCGCAGCTTCTAGGCGCAATGGAGCGCCTCGACGCCACACTGCAACGACAGTGGGAGCACCTCGCCGCGCGCAGCGCCGCCAGCGTCGACGCGCAAGTGTTCCTGCCGTGGGTTCATCTCACTCTGCTCTTCCAGCTCGACCGGCAAGACCAGACCCTGTTGCTCTGCGCGCTGCTGCTCGAACTCGATGCGCGCTATGGCGCGATTCTGGAGGCGCTCGCCGACGTTCCACCCGCGCCGCCCGCGGCGACGGGCGAGCACGTCGTGCCGCTCGCCAGCGCGGCATCGCTTAGCGGCAGCGACACGGCGACGCGGCTCGACGTCCAGGAAAGGCTCATGAGCGATGCCCCGCTGCGCAACTGGGACCTCGTCGAGCTTGCAGCCGGCAGCCGGCTCGGCACGCTCGCGGGCAGCTATCGGCTGTCGCCCTCCATCGCGGCCTACCTGCTCGCGCGAGCGGCGCCGCAATTGCGGCTCGACGAGCCGCTCGAAGCGATCGACGGCACGCTCGAACTCGACGAGCATCTCGTCCACGACACCATCAAGCAGCAATTGGGGCATTTCCTCGCCCGCGCCGCCGTGCACGACGCGCAGCCGACGAGCTACGTCCTGCATCTCCAGGGCCCGGACCCGGTCATGCAAGAAAGCCTCTGCGCCGCCGCCTTCCGGCAAGCGGGCATGCGCGCGATGCGGCTCGACGGCCGCGCGCTGTGGCAAGCGTATGTGAACGGCGGCCGCAATCGCGCGGCGCTGACCGCCCGCCTGCGCATGCTGTGCCGCGACGCGCTGCTGTCCAATCGCGTGCTTGTGCTCATGCATTGCCAGTGGCTCAGTTCCCAGCTCAGTTCGCAAGACAGCGCGGACGACCTGCTCGACGACGTCTGCCATACGCTCCTCGACAGCCAGCGCTACGTCGCCGTCCTGAACGGCCCGGCGCGCCGCATCGCCGATCTTGCGCATCGATATCGCGAACATCGCGCCATTCCCGTGCTCATCAAGAGCACGGCCCCCGACACGCGGCTGCGGCGCCGGATCTGGCAGCGTCACCTGGATGCGTTCGCTTCGTCAGGTTTCGCAGTCGACGACGAGACCGTCGACCAGCTCGTCAACCTGTACCCGTTCACGGAAGATCAGATCGTCACGGCCGTCAAGGATGCCGCGAGCCGCGCGCTCGTGAATCCAGACGCAGGGCGCGCCCAGGAATTGCTGTTCGAAGCATGCCGGGAGGAGAGCCGCCGCGAGCAATTGAGCGTCGCGCAGGAGGTGAAAACGGCCTACCGCTTCGACGATCTCGTGCTGCCCGAGGACACGCGGCGCACGCTCGCCGAGGTGCTGCACTACGCGCGCAACCGCCATCAGGTCGTCGAGACGTGGGGCTTCGACAGCAAGCATCACAACAGCCGCAATCTGTGCGTGCTGTTCCACGGGCCGTCGGGCACCGGCAAGACGATGACGGCGTCGATCATCGCGAACGAACTCAATCTGAGCCTCTACCGGATCGATTTGGCGAGCGTCGTCAGCAAATACATCGGCGAGACCGAAAAGCAGCTCGCGCAGCTGTTCGACCAGGCCGAGGCCATGAACGTCGTGCTGTTTTTCGACGAGGCCGAGAGCCTGTTTTCGAAACGCACCGAGACCAAGGATGCGCACGACCGCTACGCGAACCTGCAAACCGGCTATTTGCTGCAGCGGATCGAAACGTATCCGGGAATCGTGATCCTGTCGACCAACCTGCTGCAGAACATGGACAAGGCGTTCATGCGGCGCTTCAAATTCATGATCGAGTACCCGTTCCCGAACCGCGAACAGCGCCTGCGGCTCTGGCGCAACGCCTTTCCGGCCGCCACGCCGCTCGCCGGCGACATCGACTTCGACCTGTTCGCGGAGAAGGCGCCGCTCGCCGGCGGCAACATCAACAACATCGCGATCGGCGCCGCGTTTCTCGCGGCGGCCGACGGGTTGCCGGTCGCGCACCGGCACGTGCTGCAGGCGACGGAGCGGGAGTACCACAAGCTCGGCAAAGTGTTCAGCGCGGGTGACTTCAATTGGGGCGAGGAGGAGTAGCCCATGCGATTGCCCCCGTTGCGAACCCACGATGCGCGATCGGTCCACGGAGCGCCGCCATGCCGATCATGAAGCGCGCCTTGTCGAAGCCAGCCCGCGCGGAGGCCGAGCGGCCCGCGCCCGCGGCGCAGCCGGCGGATGGCGGAACAGGCCTGGTGTCGATGGGCGAATACAGCTATTCCCAAGGCGTGGTCCAACGGCAGGTGGCCGGCTCGATGCCGCCCCCGTCGACAAGCGCCGCCGGCGCGCTCGCCGCAGACGCAAAGCCCGCCAATCGCACGGGCCTGCCCCGGCGCTTGAAAGCCGGAGTCGAAGCGCTCTCGGGCGTAAGCCTCGATCACGTCCGCGTCCACTACCGCTCGCCCAAACCCGCGCAACTGCAAGCGCACGCCTACGCCAAAGGCGCCGAGATCCACTTGGCGCCCGGTCAGGAGCGCCACTTGCCCCACGAGGCCTGGCATGCGGCCCAGCAAGCTCAGGGCCGCGTGAGACCAACCTTCCAATTGAAGGGCGACACCCCCGTCAACGACCATCCCGATCTCGAACGCGAAGCCGACCGCATGGGCGCGGCCGCGCTACGCTGGAGCGAGGCGCAGCCGCTCGCCACGCCAGCCCAAGCGCTTCGGGTCTCGACGCGCAGCGTGGGCGCCGGTGTCATACAGGGCGTGTTCACCTATGAGGAGACGCCGGTCGACTCGGAGGAGGCGGCCGAGGAGTTGGCGGGGAGACTCTATGACACGCTGTCCGAGGACGTCGACGAACCGAAAATGACGCGCCCGGAATTCATCAAAGCGATCCAGGAGCTGGCGACATCCGGCGACCATGGCGAACTCGAGGACGACTATTTCAAACGGCTCATCACCGATGGTCTGATACGGGAGACGTTTCCCTTCGAATCCATAGGCCGGCGCGTCCATACGCGCACCAACGCGGGCGCCAATTTTCCGCCGCAGCGGTCGGTGTTCCACCGGAAACTGCGATCGGACACGAGAAGCGATCTTTCTTATGCGATCCTGCACGACTTTCTTCAACAGGCCCTGGCGCAAGTCGACGAACCGGAGCACATCAAGCGCGCCATCGCGGCTGCCCTGGAAAATTTCAATCCCGGCAACCCCGGCGCGGTGCTCGATCCGGGTTTGAATGCCGATCTGCAACTCGTCGTCCAGCATCTGCTCAAGTATCAGAGCTTCAACCACCCCGCGCTGAAGGACACGTCGAGCGCCGCGAATCAGGCGGAGAACGAATTCCGGGCACTGCTTCTGGAACAGACGAAGTTGATCATCTCGAGGACCGCGCAAAATCTGCGCTCGATCGTGCCCAGGGATCCGGATTTCGATTCAGGCGCGAGCCTGTACGATGCCCTCCCCGCGCCGATCGACGTCAACCGGCCGCTTGCACACTCCGTGTTCTCGGATGAGACCTACAAAGCCGTCTACAAGATCACGCAGAAGGTGCTGCGCGGGGCCCACGATCTTTCGCAAGCCGAACCGTCCACCTCCACCGCGCCTCGATCAACGGAAGATCGGATTGCCGCCTGGCGGCCGCACTTGAACAGGTCTTTCTTCGACGCCATCGAAGGCGGGGAATATTCCTCCATCCCCAAGGGAGGGGGCCAGAAATATGCGCGGGAGCACCTGCACCTGCCTTATGACGAGGATGCCGAATCGTTCGACGAGGGCTCGAGCGACATCTCCTCGGACCCGGGAACCGACGACGAGCTCTTCGATGCCGACGATACCCTGGCCGAAGCCAACGTCAAACGCAGGACCGCGGCCAACACCTTTGGCACTTTCGTCAAGTTGACGGAGCAGAAGAAAGCGCTGGATGAGCAGGACGAGGCCAACAAGACCAAGTTCAGACGTCTCCAGAAAGGAGTCAGGATCAGAACGAAGCGCCTCAACAAACACTACAAGGACAGGTTCGACGCGATCTCGAAGGAGGCCGATTATCGCAGCGGCAAGATCAGCAACATCGAAAGGCGCATCGAGACGCTTCGCACAGAGCGGCTCTTTTTCGAGGAGCTGCTCAACAACAGAAGCCCGCTACAGGTCAAAGACAAATTGAAGAGCGTCGGCAAGGACAACCCGGCCTACGGCGCCGTGCAGGCATTTCTCGCACAACACGGAAGTCTCAGGGCGAACACCATCGCGTTCAAGACAGCGTTCGCCAAGTTCGTCGAGAAACTGCGCGAAGAGGAAGCGGCAATACGCAAGCGGCTGCGCCTGCTGAAGGGTGGAGAGGAATCGCTCAGTCGCAAGCGAACAAGGCTGGACGCCTTCTACAACGACACGCCGGTAGGCGACATCATCAGTGGCAGGACTCGGAGTCCACGCGGTTGGCGCTCGCGTTACACCGAAATATTCGGCGACCTCGGGGATGAAGGGCTGGACAGGCTAACCTCGCGCGCCCCGCCGGTTCCGCTCGGCTTGGACGAGGCAGCCCACAACGGGAGAGTCTATGCACCCAATGCACCCGGCATTCGCGATACCGGCGAGTGCCTGTGGGACACCCTGCGGGTTCGCTACGGCATCAGCACCCAAAACCTGCAAACCGCCGCCGGCGACGCCGGGCTCACGTTCGAAGCCAATACGGCAGTCGACGAACTTCCCGGCCTGATCGACGCCTTGTGCGAGATCACGGGACGCGACCTGGAACTGGTGGTGGACATATTCGATCTCGAGAACCTCGCCTACCTCCGGACGGACACGATCGGCCACGGAAACGACCGGATGTACATCGCGCTCTTCTGGCACCAGCCCTCGGTCAACGGTCATTTTGTTCCGCCCAAGGAAGCGCTCCACGAAGACAGCGATGACGAAAGTTCGGCGCCCTCGAAGCCGCGCAAGAAAAAGCCGCGGTACAAATCACCGACGCGCAGGTGACACGATGAACAAGGCATTGCCGAAACCGCGCGCCTTGGCGCCGGCGACACACTCGAAGGACCGTCGGACTCGCCTGTCGACGCACACCGTGCCGCTTGAAGCCGGCGACGGCGGCACACAGGCGGCGCAGCCTCCCCATCTGGTGCCGCTGCCGCCCGATGCGATGCACTACAACCCTCATGGCCTGCCGTCGCGCTTGCGCGCGGGAATCGAAGCCATGTCGGGGATGAATATGAGCGACGTGGTGGTGCATCGGAATTCCCCCAAGCCGGCGCAGTTGGAGGCGCAGGCTTACGCGCGGGGCAACGATATTCACCTGGCGCCGGGGCAAGAGCGGTATTTGCCGCATGAAGCGTGGCACGTCGTGCAGCAGCGGCAAGGCAGGGTCAAGCCCACCACGCAATTGGCGGGCGTCACGGTAAACGACGATGCCGCGCTCGAGCGCGAGGCGGACGCGATGGGAAGCCGCGCCATCCGGACTTCGGACCTGCCGCCGGCCCAGTTGAGCGCGGCATCCCGCACGCACGCCATTCGCCCCGTCGTTCAGGCAGGAAAGAAAAAGGAAACCGACGCGGCAAAGAAGGCCGCCAACAAGGCGAAGTTCGACCAGGCCATGCTCGAACTGAACAAAAAAATAGCGGAGGCCAATCAGAAAATCGCCACCGTCTATCACATCAAGGCCACGCTCGCCACGGACTCGTCGACCACTCCGATGAACCCGGCCGTGCTGATCTCGGAGATGCAAACCATCGACAACTTGAACATTTCGAAAACCGATGCCCGGCTGTCGAACTTCAGTTCATTGGTGAAGGAGTACGTCAACGCGCAGCAAAAGAGCAATGTCACGCCGGAGATTCAAACCGCTTTGGTCAAGTCGGCCCTGGATGCCGCCGAGTCCATCTACATATCGGGCAATACCCAGAACGCCAACAACAAGATCGGAGCCGGCTCGAGCACGCTGGGCGACTACTATAAGACGAACATCCGCGCCGTCAGCGTCACCAGAAGAGCGGACGGGTTGGAGAAGATCGCCAAGAAGTTCACTTCGCCACGGCGAAAGAGATACTACCTCAATAAAAAATTCCAAGAAGCGGACATCAAGGTCGACCTCACTGACGACGCCGATACGGTCAAGCGCAAAATCGCCAAGCACGTGCTGACGAAAAACAAGCGAAACCCGGAACGGCTGTCCTCCACGAGCGCCAGAAAATTCTCCCGGGCCAACTCGGGCAAGCGGATTGTCGTGCCGAACAACCGGGAAGAGATACACGCCGAGTCCGCCATTCTACAAAGCATCCGCGACACCAAGCTGATCATTCAGCAAATCGGCGGAACCAAGGTCGCCTGCCTTGCCTGCCAGGCCTATTTCACGCATGCGGGCCAAGGGGATTTGCTCGGCGACAACACCGGCTACGGATGGGTGTCGAAGTCGTCCATCCGCCAGCTCGGCATCCTCATCGACGCCGTCGATGCGGCGGAGAAGTATTTGATCAATCTCGTCAACTTTCTGGAAACGAGGCTTGCCAAGCTAAAGAGATTCACAGGACACGCGGGCGACAAGAGCGTGCTGGATATGGAGGTCGAGTCCGACGTCGACGTCTCCGATTCCGAGGACGAGAGCGCCATCGAAATCGTCAAGGATAGCGATGCCATTCGCCGGATCTACGAGGCGCTCGCGAATGGAAGCGCGGCATAGGCCGAGCGGGCCGAGCCTGGCCGGGCCGATGCTGGCCGTGCCGAACTGGCCGTGCCGAACTGGCCGTGCCGATTTGGAGACTTTCCCGATGAGCAAAGCCTTGCCGCAGCGACGCGCTTTGACGCAAGAAACAAGTTCGAAAGAGCGCGTGCCGGAGCGCGTCGCGCAGCATCGGACCGACAATGACGGGATCCAATCCGCGCAGCCTGCCCATCTGGCGCCGCTGCAAACCGATGCCATGCACTACAACTCGCACGGCCTGCCATCGCGGTTGCGCGCCGGAATCGAAGCGCTGTCCGGGATGGATATGAGCGACGTGGTGGTCCATCGAAACTCCGGCAAGCCAGCGCAGTTGAATGCGCTGGCTTACGCGCGCGGCAACGAGATTCATCTGGCGCCGGGGCAAGACGAGCATCTGCCGCATGAGGCGTGGCACGTGGTGCAGCAAAGACAAGGCCGGGTCAGGCCAAGCATGCAATTGGCAGGGGTCGATGTGAACGACGATGTCGCGCTCGAGCGCGAGGCGGATGCGATGGGGAGTCATGCCGTGCTCGCTGCGCCCTCTCCTGCACCCTCTTGCGCGCCAGAGGCGAGCACGGCGTCCTCCACGCCGATCCTGCAGTCCGTGGTTCAGGCGGGCAAGCCGCCCGGCGGCGGCCTCATGGCGATGGGCAGCCTGCACTACTCGAACGGGCCGCACGGGCGCCCCGCCATGCCGGGCAGCGGCGTCGTGCAGCGAGTCAGGGAAGTCAAGGACACCGAATGGGAGCGGCTCGATTTCATCTACGAGGCACTGGATCACTACGAAGACGTGCTTAGCTACAGTTCGTCGATCCCGCCGCGCCTGCCGCCGGAGTTCTTCCCGCTCTACGACGAGGCCGAACGCATCTACCAGACCATCTACACGAGCGGCGAGGTGGAGAACGACGAGACCGTCAGCGCGCTGGAGCGCATGGTGACCGCGCTGGACGAGATGATGAACGCCGCCAAAAGGCGTGCGGCCATCGACCGCGCCGCACAGGAACGAGCCGCGTACCGGCCGCCGTCCAAGACGAGTCGCTTCATGTCCGACGATCTCAAAACGGCGGCGATGGAGCGTGCGGAGAAGTTGAATGCCGGCATGAACGCGATGCCCGAATTCCAGCGCAACCTAGCCGTGCTCCGCTCCAATCGCGACGCCACCTTCTTTGTGATCGGCAAGAGCGCAATGGGTCAAGGCGACACGGCCTTCGTCGTGCGCGCCGTCACCATGCTCAGCAATCTCGGCCTGCGAGCCATCGGCGTGAAACAGGAGAAGGACGCCTACAGCGGCGGCACCTCCTTCGCCAAGAGCATTCCTTTCATCACGCCCGAGCAGATGCGCAAACACGCCAAGCCGGGCGATTTCATCATCGAAGGGCCGCTGTCCGATCCGGTGCTTCCGCCCCCGGAACCGAAGACGGAATCCAAGGCTTCAAAAGCCTCCTCGTCGTCCTCGCCCTCCCCCTCGTCGTCCATCACCACGACGTTCGACGCAATGGCGGGCTTCACAGCGGACAAGCGCACCCTGCGCAATCTGCGCCTCTACGAGTACGGCACGCTGACTTACCGCGGCGGACAGGCCGTGCGGGCCCCCCACGACAAGAGCAACGTCGTCCATCACTCCGGCAAGCTCCATCACGGCTTCATGGGCATGGGGCACGGTGAGATGGGGGCGTTCTACAACGCGAGCGATACGCGTATCTCCAAGCCACTGAACGAAGTGCTGGCGGCATTCGCCGAGACGAGCCTGGCTTCGAAAATCCTGCTGGGCCTGCTCGCCAAGCATGCGGACGCCGAGATCTACATCGGCTACGCCAACCAGCGCACGTCCGTGAAAAGCTGGGTCTCGACGGTGAGCGCCATCGCAGCGGGACGCGAGACGTTCTCCATCGTGATCGGCCTCTACGGCGAGTTGAAGCCTGCCGCAAGCGGGCCGATTCCCCAAGCGGAAGCGACGTGGGTATGGAGCAAGGGCGAAGCATTCAGCGGAGAGAAGCAGCGAGCGGAGACCATTCCGAACAAGGACAGCCGCGTCGCCGTTGTGATCGCCGACGGCGTGCCGGCGCCGGTGATGAACGCCCTGCAGAAGCGGGCTATGCCATTCACCTTGAGCACGGGCAATTACTCGCTTTCCGAGGCGGTCGAGAACAGGCATTTCCCGATCTATGAGACCTTGGACTTCAACGCGGGGGTGCAAAGCGCATTCCAATTCCAGGTGCTCCATGCCCTGACCAAACTGGGCCTGGAGGAAACGGACTTCGGCCGGGCCGCGATCGCCTTGACCAAGGCCGGCCCCGACTCCCTTCCCAGGATGAAAGCGCAGATCGCCACCGTGCTCGCCCACCCGTACGAGATACGGCTGGTGATGGGCGTCATCCGCGCCAATACCGACATCAAGGAAAACTTCATCGCGCGGCTCGCGTCGCTCGTTTAGCACTGGCGGGCAATAAGCGCGAAACCATGCCGCCATCGTTTTGGAGTTAGGCTTGAGCCTATCTCGTCAGATCCGATGGAGAAGGCATGAAACGCGACACGATGATACTGAGCGCATTTTTCTTCAATCCGCAGGGCGACCATCGGGTGTCGTGGCGGTACCCCACCGCGCCCGGGCTCGAGATTTTCGGGCTGCCGTACTTTCGGAAACTCGCGGAAGCCGCGGAGGCAGCCCGCTTTGACGCCATGTTCATCGCCGATCATGTGGCGATGTGGGATACGTTCCCGAGCAACGTGGCGCACTACGCGAACGCGAGGCTGGAGCCCATCACGCTCTTGTCCGCGCTCGCAGCGGTGACGCGGGACGTCGGTCTCATCGGCACGGTGTCCGCGTCGTACAGCGAGCCCTACAACACGGCGCGCGCATTCGCGTCGCTGGACCATCTGAGCATGGGACGCGCCGCTTGGAATGTCGTGACCTCGGGGATGAACGAAGAGGCCATGAATTTCGGCCGTGACGGCAATATCGAGCACGGGTATCGATACGAGCGGGCGACTGAATTCCTCGAAATCGCCAAGGATCTCTGGGACAGCTGGGAGGACGGCGCCGTCTTGCTCGACAAGGCCAGCGGGTTTTTCGCCGACACCTCGAAAGTGCATCGCATCGAGCATGAAGGAAAGCATTTCAAGGTGCGCGGCCCGCTCAATGTTCCGCGTCCGCCGCAGGGTTACCCGGTGATCGTTCAGGCGGGCTCGTCGGGTGATGGGAAGAATCTGGCCGCGAAGCACGCGGACCTGCATTTTGCGGTCGTGCGCACCATCGAAGACGGCGTGAGCTATCGACGCGAAATGAACGCGCTTCTCGCCAATCATGGACGCGAGCCCGACAGTCTCAAGATCCTCCCCGGCATCCTGCCGATCGTAGCGGGCTCGCGTGAAGAAGCGCAGGAAAAGCGTGAGTTTCTCGAAACGCTGGTGCCGGAACGCTTCGGGGTGGATCTGGTTTCGAGCTGGTGCGGCACCGATGTCTCGCATCTCCCGATCGACGGTCCGCTGCCGGAACTCCCGGATGAATCGACTTACGACGGTCAGCGCAGCAACCTCGCAAGACTGAAGGCCTTCAAGCAGCAAAACCTGAGCATCCGCGAGGTGGCGCGCAAGCTTTCGAACGCCGGAGCGGTGCCGATGGTGGCGGGCCGCCCGCAGGATATCGCCGACGAAATGGAAGCTTGGTTCAAAGGCGGCGCTTGCGATGGGTTCAATCTGATGTTTCCGGTGCTGCCGGAAGAGTGGCTGAATTTTGCGGAGCAAGTCGCGCCGGAATTACAGCGGCGAGGGATCGCGCAAACGGGCTATCGGGGTGGGACGCTGCGGGACAAGCTCGGATTGGCGAGGCCGGGGAATCGGTTTGCGGGGAAGTAGCGGCAAGTTGGTTGGGTGCTAAGCGCGGCACTCGACCGAAGTACCCCACTTGTGCACGCCATGCATCACTGTGTTCCAACACCCTCCTTCAATGGCCCGCACGGGCATGGCATCGTCATCACGCTGCACTTGAGCGTATCCGGCATGAGCGCGACGCTCCACATGCCGGATCAGCACGACGATCAACCCAAGGAGGAACCGCAATGTCTCACCCTCAACTCGCCAGTGCCAAAGACGAACTCATCGCCCTCTGTCTCCCCTTTCTGCAAGAGATCAAGGACATGACCGCGGGCGCGGAGGTCGAGCACTGGCTGAACACGAAGTACGGCGTTAGAAGCGAGCTGTATCAGAACCTCTCGCGATTGATTGCAATCGGCGTGAAGGAAGGTTGGGCTGCCGATGTCGAAATCGCCGGCCCGCGCTACCGCCGCGCGCGACTCGTCGAGCCTTGCGCGGCGACGTATTTCTTCAGCATCACAGCCGTGCTGATGGACAGCACGGACAACGCCCACCACAACCCCGAAGGCAGCTTCCGCGGCGACTATCACTCGCACCCGTATGGCGAGTTCAACATGGTCGTGCCGCTCGACGAAGGCGCAGCGCTCGCGGGTCCGAACGGCTGGTGTCATGGCGGCTGGACCGCGCCCTCGCCCGGCAGCCACCACTATCCGGAAGCCAAGGGTGGCGCTGTCATCGCGCTCTTCTTCCTGCCGGCTGGAAGAATTGCGTACGACGTCGAGCCCCTGTATCGAGGCGCGGCGGCTTGAACCGCCCTACCGCGCTACCACGCACGCGCCTTGCCCACCATAAAGTCGACGAACGACCGGATCCGCGCCGGCAGCAGTTCGCGGTGCGACATCAGGAGATTGACCTCGATCGGCTCGGGTACCCAGTCGGCCATGACCTTGACCAGGCAGCCGCGCTCGACGTCGCCCTGCGCGTGAAGGTCCGGCATGACAGCGAGACCCAGCCCTGAAACCGTCAACTGGCGCAGAACCGCGAGACTGTTCACCCACATGTTGCTAGGCGGTTCGGGGCTCACGCGCTCGCTGCCGCGCGTGAACGACCACGGTTCGAGGGAGTAAGGCTGGTCCCCGAGCAACAGACATTCGTGAGCGTCGAGCTGTTCGGGATGCGTCGGCGCGGGGTGACGCTCGAGATACGCGGGACTCGCGTACAGCGAGCGCGCCAGCACCCCCAGCCGCCGGACGATCAGGCTGGAGTCCGGCACGTCGCCCGTCTTGATCCATACGTCGACATCGCTCGCGACGACGTCGACAAGACGGCTGCCCGGCCCGGCTTCGACTTCCATCGAAATACCGGGGTTGGCCTGCATGAATTCGGCAAAGCATGCGGCGAAGCGCTGCGCACCCAGTTCGGCCGGAATCGCAACACGCAGACGCCCCGCCGGCGTCGAGCGTTCATCGCTGACCATCTGCTCGGCTCGCGCGACCTCTTCGAGGACCAGGACGCAGCGGTCAAAGTAGGCCTTCCCGATTGGCGTCGCATTCACCTTGCGCGTGGTGCGCTTGACGAGTTGCACGCCCAACTCTTTCTCCATCCTGGTAATGCGGCGGCTCCCCGAAGACTTGGGAATGTCGAGTTCGAGCGAGGCTCGCGTGATGCTGCCATGCCGCACCGCTTCGACGAAAAACCTCATGTCGGATAGTTCGATACTCATCGTTCCTCCCTGCCGGGCTCTATGATCGCCCCCGCCATAATCACCCCACCCCGCGAGCTATAAACTACACCACAGCCTTGCTCGCCGGGCGGCGTCCCGGAAAAACGTTTTCACGCCTCGCAAAGGCCACGCTATCCAAACAGGTGTCGTTGCCGGCTGGCGTTTTCCTCCTGTCGCACGGCCTTCACGATCTTGTAGATCCACTGCAGCGATACCCCGTACTTGCGCGCGAGATCGCTGTGGTTGGCGCCGGTGAATTCGTCGTAGATCTGCCGGTCGCGCTGCGACAGCTTGTACGACATGCCCATCGGGAAGTAGATGTTTTGTCCGCCCCAATGCGCCGCCATGCGGTCCGCCACTTCCCGCCCCGCCTGCTCGGCTTTGCCTGCGTCGAGGCCGAGCCTCTCCGCCAGCGTGAACGCCACGTGCTGCGCCAGATCGACCAGCAATTCGGGGCCTTTGCTCTTGAACTCGCCTTTCATTTCATCGTTTCTCCTTGCCCGGCCTCGGAGCCGGGCTTCGTATTCGCTTCGTTCGCTTCGACCGGCTTGCGTTCCGGCCATTCATCCATCGGTCCACAACACGCTCACGTCCATGAAGCGGCTGACGCGGCGCCGCACGCTCGCCTCGGTGCATCCGGCGAGCCGCTGCGCGGGCGATGGCGAGAGCGGTTTGCCGGTCATGCGGCGCACACCCTTCGAGACCTCGACGAGCGGCGGGCCTTCGCGATCGGCATCGATCGTGGTCCTCACGACCCGATAGCCCATCGCCCGCAACGCGCGTGTCGCGCAGTTGACCGCCGATAACCGTTCGCGCATGCGTTCGGTCAGCACGCGGCAGCGCTTGCTTTCTTTTGCGACGGCATGCATGTCACACGCTCCGCACGACATCGGCGGTGACGTGGGGCGCGCCCAGTTCCGCAGCGAGATTCATGCTCGCGATCAGTAAATTGCCGATCGCGAGCGGATACAGCATCGAGACCGTCTCCGTGCGCTCCCGCCGCGCCCGCGCAAAGGTCAGGCGTTCGCGCAGCGCGTCGATGCCACTCATGTCGATCACGTCGCCCAGTTTCTTGCCGGTGCGCGTGAAACGGAACGAGAGGTATTCGTTGAGCGCAGCGCCGGTGAGCGGCGCGAGCTCGACCAGCTCGCAGCGCTGCACCACTTCGCGCACCGCGTGGTGATGCACGGACAGCTTCAATTTCAACTCCGGCTGACCGATCAGCACGATAGACAACAGACGCGCAAAGCCGCCTTCAAGTTCAAAGAACCGCTTCAGATGCTTGAGCGTCGGCACCGGCAGCGCGTGGGCTTCGTCGATGACAAGGCAGTGACGAAAGCCCGCTGCCCGGCTCGCCTTCAGTGCGCGATGCAATTGAGCGAAGCGCGCTTCGGCTGAGCGGCGCGGGCGTTCGAGCGGCGCGATCGCGGCCATGATCGCGTCGACGATGTGGTCCGTCGTCAGCGCCTTGCCGCGGCGGCCGCTGTCTTCCATGGCGAGCACGTAAGGGCGGATCATCATCACCGGCTGACGCTCGCGTGCGAGCCGGTCTTCGAGGTCGCGCAACAGCGTGGTCTTGCCCGCACCCGATTCGGCCACGACGGCGAGCAGGCCGCCATGCATGGCCGTATGGAACATCGCCTCGCGCACGTAACGGATGTCGGCGTTCACGAAGAGATCGTCTTGGGATTGCGGACTTTCGTGCAGCGGATCGCGAAAGAGCCCGAAGTGCTTGCGCGTGGCCGTCTGCAAAGTTTGTTTGTGCAACAGCATGAATTCCTCCTGGGGGATGGGAGCAGGCGATTCGGCGATCACCGGCTGGGCGGCGGCCTGGCTCGCCGCCGTACGCTCCGAGGTTTCGAACAGGCCGGCCAGCTCGCTGTCTCTCACAGCGTCATGGCTGCGCAGGAAGTCGCGAATGCGCGCCTGCAGCTCGCGCGTGTCGATGCGCTTGGGCCACGCACCGTGATTGACGATCTGCGCGACGGCCGCCTGTGAAAGTCCGAGATGGCCCGCGAGGTCCGCTTGCCGGCAGCCGACGCGGCGCAACACGTGCTTGAGGGTCAGCATCGCGCGTCTCCCGATGCGGCAAGACGAGGCATCGCGAGGCCGATCAGCTCGTCAAAGAGCGCATCGAGCTGCGTCTCGGGCACGCCGTGCGGATAGCGCGTTGCGAGCCATTCGAAGTGATGCGCTTGCCACAGGCCGGCTTCGCCCTGCTCCGTCAGCTGGCTTCTCAAGCGGCGCGCAGCCTCGACCACCGATAGCGGCGCGTGCGTGAGCGTGGGCGCCTGAAGTGCATGCGCGGTCCCGCGCCGCGGCAGGTAGGCCGGCAGCGTCGCATCGTCGAGATGGCGATACGGGGCGAGGCGCCCGCCGAAAGGCAGCGGCTTGGCAAGGCGCGCGCCGGCAGCGGCGTCCTGCGCCTTGCCGGCCGGCGCATTGGGTTCGGCGACGAGCCGCTTGAGCGCGTTGCGCGCGTGTACCGCTTGCGTCGCGATCGGACGGGCGTAGGTGTCGCCGATCGTCGCGGCGTCGAGCGCGAAGCCGTATTCATCCTTGGCGACCGCCGGCACGACGTGGAATATGTCGTGACCGCTTGCGTCGACACACGCGACTTGCGCCGCGTCGTCGCGCCAAGGGTTGCGCGTCACGCGCAAGGTCTCGCCGACCAGCACGCCAGGCACGGAAGAAACGTCGTACTCCACGCCGCGAAACGACACGCGCAGCTTGGGGCTCACCTTGCGCGGCTCGGGCTGAGCGACCGCCAGCTCGCGGCACGCCTCGACCGGAGGCGCTTTCACGAGCTCGTTCGCGCGGATGCGCAGCCAGACCTCGCTGCGGGTGCGGCCGTGACGGCCGTGTACGGCCGTCGCGTTGAAATGCATGCGCCATTTCTTCGCGAGCGCGTTCAGTTCGTCGAGGCTGTTGACCGGCTGGAACTTGAGACCCGGTTCGAATTTGCGTTCGATCAGATTGCGCGCGTTCTCGACCTGGCCCGTCGCGCGCGCATTGCCCGGCTTATGGACGGCCATCTCGATGCCGAGCGAACGGCACAGGTTGCGCGTCATGGCGGCCGTATTGGCGGAGCCCGGGTCAAGCATCAGGATGCGCGGCACACCGTGCAGCAGGTCGGCCCCGCCCCGCTCCTGCATCGCGTTGATGAGCACCGAGCAGAGGTTCTCGCCCGACTCCGCGCCCATCACGTATTCGACGTAGATCCAGCCGCTCGCGTGATCGGTGATCTCGTAGCTCCAGACGCGATCGGCGGCGATGCGCGCGACGTTCTTCGGCTTGTTCTTGTAGAACTCGTCGTGCGCCATCGCGCGCAGGCCGTTGCCCCGCGCCTGCGCCGACGGCTTCAGGTAGTAAAGCACGCACAGGCTCGCGTCGATCTGCCAGACGTGGTTCGGATGACGGCTCGCCAGCTCGGCGCATGGCTCGGGCGCGAGCAACTGGTCGGGGTGCAGGCCGTAAAGACGCAACGCGCGCTGGATCGCGCTATCCGAGAGCGCGCGAATCTCGCCGGTTGCCGCATCGACGCTCTCGGCGCGGATCATGCTGTTCGCGCGCAGCGTGGCGACGGCGTCGCCGATCGCATAGAGGCGCTTGTCGTTCTTGCGCGCCGATTCGATCACGAGCGCCGAGATCAGGCTTGCCTCGGCTTTCGTGAGCGCGCTTTGGCCCGCGTCGGAGCGGCGCTTGCGAGGCGGCGTCAGCGCGACCGTCTTCAGCTTGCGCATGAGCGTGGCGAGGGACATGCCGAGCTCCCTGCACGCCGCCGCGTAGATCTCGCCCTTGCGGCCGTGTCCCGCGCGGCGCGCGGCATGGACGACTGCCACGAGCCGTTCTGTCAGCACAGCATTCATCGCTTACGACTCCGTCGCTTCAAGGGCAGCCGCCAGCGGCGGCGGGACGCTGAGCCAGTCCGGGGCCGCTTCGCCGCCGGGCGCGCGCTTCAAGTCGAACTCGTCGCGCAGTTCGCCCAGGGCCGACTCGATCTGGCAGAGCAGGCCCGCCATGAAATCGCCGTGCGCCGCCCCGTGCGCCTGCGCATGCGCCGTCATCGAGCGCAATGCGTTACGCAGATTGCCGCGCAACGCCGCCTCGGCCTCGAATGCGAGCGTGCTCGCTTCGGCGCGCAAGCGCTCGCCTGCCGGGTCCGGCGGTGCGGATTCGATCTGCTGCGCGCGGCTCGCGAGCGCCGCCGCGAGCTCGTCGAGCTTGGCGTTCTTATCGGTCATCACGCGAGCCTGCGCGGTCGCGTTCGCGCGCGCGTCGCGCAGCGCCAGGCGCAGCTCGCGCGCGGTCATGCGGTCGATGTCGTCTTGCTCGAGGCCGACGACGGTGCCGCCGTCGGCCAGCGCGTCGAGTTCGTCGTCGTCGAGCACCATCAGCTCGTAGAGCTTGCTCTTGCCGAGAACGCTCAACGTCGAGCGTTTTGCGCCCCCGAAGTCGGGGCCGAGAAACTTGACCGACGCCTGCATCATGCGGCGCGCCACTTGCGGCGCAAGCCCGAGCTGCTCCTCTACGATGCGCGTGAACTCGCCATGCGGCTCGTTCTCTTTGAGCAGCACGAGGCGCTTGCCGGCTTCCAGCATGGCTTCGGCGCTTTGCGCCATATAAAAGCGAGCTTCGTTGACGATGCGCGCTCGGTCATACGGCAAGCCGTCGCCGAAGCGCTCGGCGATGGCCGCGGAATGCGCGCTCAACTGATTGGCCGCGCTCGCGAGCGAGGGCTGCTCGGCGATGAGCGTGTCGCCGGCCGGAGCCGGGCGTGGCAAGGATTTGCGTGCCATGGGTGGTGTCCTTTTCTTGACGAAGCAGGTCTGTTGATGACGTCAACGGGACCTAGAGGTATTGCGAGGCGAGACGGCTTTGCATTTCGTCGATGCGTTGGCGCGCGCCGTCGAGACTGCGCAGAATTGCCACGGCGTGCTGGGCGAGCTTGACCGACGGCCGGATGCGCCCGGTCTCGGGAATCCGTTCGGCGAAGCCGCCGTCTTCGAGCGTCGTGACGTAACGCGTGATGTTGGAGGGCGACAGGCCCGTGGCGCGCGCGAGCTCGCCCGGCGTCAGTCCGTGCGCGAAATGGCTGAGCAGCACGTCCAGCACGTCGAGCACCTTCTCCGCGCTCTTGATGGTCGAGGCAGCGCCGGTCATGAGCGACCCCGGCATGGCCTGCGGGATCCATAATCTCTATGACCAATTGCAATCCAATTTTTTCTCGAATTTAGTCCGATATTCATTTTCTTTTATCCGACTGTGAAACAGATTTGCAGGACAGCGAACGAAAAGCGGATAATCGGGTTCTTTGAAATGAAGCCGCGCGGGATAAGACAGCGAGCAGGCTGCATTGTCCAAAGCCGAAAGGGAATTGATAGGCGTGCATTAAGCGCGGCGGCGTGTTAGAGGCCGCAGGGCGGAGGCCGGGTCCTTGCAGATTTCTCCGGCTTTCAAACCGAGCTTGATGGCGATTTCATGAGCTTGTCCGCGCAAGCATTTTTTGCGGCCGCCGAGCACCTCGAATACGAGGTTGGGAGAAAATTGATTGGCGATCGCCCATTGGGTAATCGACACGCCTTTCGACTGAAGCTCAGCGCGGGCTTCGGTCGCAGTGCGCAGTTGCATGACAGGCTCCTAAAAGAGTAGCGGCGTCACCGATCAAAGTGACGCTTGAGTTGCCGTTCGTAGCGGGACGGTGTGGATTGATTATGGTAACAAAATCGTTACCTGTCAATTTGTATGGAGAATAATTTGTGTCCATAGGCGAGCGTCTCAAGGAAGAGCGCGAACGGCTCGGCTTCACTCAGCCGGCGTTTGCCGGGCTGGCGGAGACCACCAAGAAGAGCCAGATCGACTACGAAAAGAATTTGACGCAACCGAAAGCGGGTTACCTTGCCGCCATCGCGAGAGTCGGCGCGGACGTCCAGTACATCGTGACGGGCGAGCGTTCGCCCGCGGCGCTTGCCGCTGACGAGACGGTGCTGCTGGAGGGGTTTCGCGGCCTCGATGCCGCCACCAGGAAGCGCATGCTGGCGTTCGTGCTCGGCTCGCCGCCGCCGGACGAGGCAACGCCCGCACGCGCTGCGGCCAAGAGGAAAAAGCAAAAGGTCGAAGGTTCGCTGCAGGTGTTCAAGCAAGCGCCCACCGGGGATATTGCCGGCCGGGATATCGTCAAGAAGAAGTAGGCGCGGCAGGCGGCAATGAACGCGGTAAAGCAGGCTTTCGAGGGGGCCGTCGGCGAGGTGGCGGGCCGTGACATCATCAACCACCACTACTCGTACGGCCGCCTGTTGACGAATAGCGAGCGCCGTGCGTTGGGCTATCTCGTCGAGCGGCTCGAAGCGGAGTTCGGCGAACCGGCCTGGCAGACCTGGAAATTCGTCTACCGGGTGATCGGTGTCGAGAACGTGGAATCGATGTGCATCGGCCATCGCGATCAGGCCAGGACGATCCTCGAATTGCTGCTCGAACGCGCGCAACATCGCAAAGCCTGCGAGGAGCAAAGCGCCAGGCTCGCGCTCGCCAACGAGCGCATTCAGGATCTGCTCGCCGAGAACGCCATGCTCGCCGCGGGCATGACAACCTTCGGACACGGCCGCGCCGAGCGCGATGCCGAAGGCCGTGAAGCCGGCGCCGATACCCGCTATCGGAGCGCGCGGGCGAACACCGCCGCCGCTCAGCGGCGCGCGATTCGCGCGTGGCTCGTGGCCGGCGCCGCGATGTTCACTATGCTGTTGCTCGGCTACCAGACGTACAAGCTGCGCAACGTAACGCGGCTCGTCGAGGCGCGGCTCGCGGTCTGCGAATTCGACGGCAAGCCGTATGGACTTGGCAGCGTCATCGACAGCGACAGCATGCTGCTCAAGTGCGCCGCCATTTACGACGGGCATCCACAGTGGCAGCGCATCGCTGTCGCCGATCAGATCCGCAGTAAATAGCGCACGCGTTGCGCCCGACTCCGAATCTAAAGGGAGTTAATAGCCCGCTGCGCGCGTGCGGCGCAACATCGCGGCATCTTCAACACGGAGACGCCAATGCGCTTCATCAAACACTATCCCCGCATGACCGGCTGGATCGCCGCCGCCCTGCTCTTCGCCAGCGCGATCGCCCTCGTTTCTCCGCAGCAGTTGCCGGTTGCGCTCTACAAACTGAGTCTCATCAGTCTTGCCGCGGTCGTCGCCTACTGGCTCGATCGCGGGCTCTTTCCCTATGCGCGGCCGGACGGCTATTTGCGCAAGGACTGGCGCGACGGCACCGACGAGCCGCTCAACCATGCCGACTTTCCGATCGTGCCGGGCTGCGAAGCCGTGTTCGCCGCGGCGCTGCTGCGGCGCGCGCTGATCGTCGCCGGCGTGGTGATCGGCGTCGCACTGGGGCTGTAAATGCGCGTTGCTCTGCTTCATGCGCGGGCTGCCAGGCTCGCGGGGGTGACGCTCGTCGCGTGGCTCGCGCCGTTCTCGGGCGCGTATGCGCAAGCGGGCGCATCCGTGCCCGAGAACGCGCTGCGCTATCGCGCCGAACTGATCCGCAACGCGCGCGCGACGTGGGGGCTCAACGCGCCTGTCGCGACCTTCGCCGCGCAGATTCATCAGGAAAGCCGCTGGCGCGCCGACGCCGTGAGCCCGGTCGGCGCTCAAGGCATGGCGCAGTTCATGCCGGCCACTGCGCGCTGGATCGCGGAAATCTACCCGTCGCTCGCGAGCTGCGCCGCGACGGCCAGCGAGCCCGATTGCGCCGCAACCAAGCGCCCGCTGAACCCGGGCTGGGCCCTGCGCGCGCTCGTGATCTACGACCGCTACCTCTGGGAACGGATCGAGGCCGCGTCGCCCTGCGAGCGCATGGCGATGACGCTCTCTGCCTACAACGGCGGCCTCGGCTGGGTCAATCGCGACCGCCGCCTCGCCGCCGCGAGCGGCGCGAATCGTCTGGTCTGGTTCGATCACGTCGAGCGCTTCAACGCCGGGCGCAGCGCAGCCGCGTTTCGCGAGAACCGCGGCTACCCGCAGGTGATTCTGCGGACCTTCGAGCCGCGTTACGTCAAGGCGGGATTCGGCCAGGGAGTGTGCGCATGAAGCTGTTGCCGTTTTCAGTGCCGCCCCGCGTCGCCGTTCTGATTGCGCTCGTCGTGGCGGTCGATATCACTGGAACGTTTGCCGGCTACTACGCGGGCTATCGCCACGCATCGGCGCAAGGCGCCGCGGCGCTGGCGCGCCAGGAAGCCGCGCAAGCCTTAGCCGCGCGCGAGCGCGAGCGGGCGTTGAACGACTATGCCGCGTCGCTCGCGGCCCAACTGCTCGAAGCACGCAGACGTCACGCGAGCGAAGCCCAGGATCTCAAACGAAGGATCGACCATGTCACCGATAGCTATCGACCGGCGCCGGATGCGCCGCTGCACCCTCTTCCCGCTTGCGTGTTTACCGCTGGCTTTGTCGGCGTGTACAACGCCGCCATCGACGCCGGGCCTTTGCCCGAAGCCGACGCTGCCGCCGTCGCTGATGGAGCGCCCGGCGCCGCCGAAACCCTTGACTCCGGGGTACGGCAACGCGACGTCCTCGCCCACCTCATCGACTATGGTCAGCGCTGCCGCGGCATCGAGGCGCAGTTGAACCGCGTGCTCGCCTGGGTGCAAGAGGAGGTATCGCAATGAACGTGCTGATCGAATTCTGGCAGTTGATTTCGCTGTTCGGCACCTTCATCGGTTTGCTGTTCGCAGCGGGCAAGGTGTTGCTCACGCAGATGGAGCGCCATCAGTCCGAACGCGACCGCAAGCAGGAGGCGCAGCTCGATACGCTGATCAATCAGGTCGAGAAGGAAGGCGAGACCATCAAGCGGCTCGAACGCGACTTCCTGCATTTTCAGGCCGATCTTCCCATCCAGTACGTGCGCCGCGAAGACTACGTCCGCAGTCAGACCGTGATCGAAGCCAAGCTCGATACGGTCGCCTTCAAGATCGAGAATCTGCAAATGAAAGACACACAACGATGAAGTTCGATGGACATGGTTTTATGAACGCGGCTCGCGGGATGCGCGACGTGTTTGCCAAGCAGGTTCTCGGGGCCGAAGACGGCGAGAAGGCTCACGCCGACCCCGGCGACCCCTGCGGCGAAAGCTGCGAATGCGCTATCGCTGCCGCGTGCGAACGCGCGAAGACACGCAGGGAGAGCTTGCGGTGGTATCTGCTGCTCACGGTCTACAACTCGCGGCCCGAGGCGGTGCCCGAAGACATCGTGCAAGTGACGATGCGCTCGATCTATCCTGACGTCACTTCGATCGAGGTGCGGCTCGAGCTCGACTACCTTGCGGCGCGCGCGCTCGTGCGGCTGCACAAATCTCCATCGGGGCGATGGTGGAGCGATCTCACGCATCACGGCATCGACATCGTCGAATACACGGTCGACTGCGCGCCGGGCATCGCGCGTCCCATCAGGTACTGGAACCCTTGAACGCGGCCGGCGTAAAGCTTTATAAAGGCTTTACGCCGGTGTTCTTTTCGGTCGCGCGCGCAACGTGTGCGGCCTTGGTTCGCGAAGCCTCGCGCGGGCAGTTCTAAAGTCGATTAAAAGCCCCGCGCCGCGCGCCGTCCGAAGATGACGGCATGTTCACGACCACTCCCTCTTCTCATCGCATCGAAGCGCTGGCCTCTCGGCCTGCAACGGCCTGCGCCTTTTTCGCAAGGAGCCGCTGATGGCCACGCTCATGCAAATCATCGACTCGGTTATCGGCCGGCTGAACGAAGGTAGTGCGCTCAAGCAGCAAGCTGCATTCGTTCCCGGCCCCCTTAACGCCGCCGCCGCCTCGCATCCCGAGGGCGGCCTGTTCGTGCAATACGTGGGCAGCACGTTCGCCCCGAGTGTCGACGCCGGGCATGTGATGCAGCCCCGCACCGTTGCGCTCACCGTCAACGTGTTCACTCGCGGCGACGCTGCGCCGGGCGCGGCGCTCGATGAGCTCGACCGGGTGCGCCGCCGCGTCACGGGCTTTCGCGCGCCGGACTGCCGCGCGGCGTTGCTGAGTGCCGAAAAGTACCTTGGCGAGACTGCGGGCCTCTTGCAGTACGCCGTCGAGTTCGCCTTGCAGACCGTCGTGGTCGAAGAGGCCGACATCACCCCTGAAGCAAATCTGACTGTAGTCAATTACGAGGAAACGCGATGAATACAAGCGCAACCGATGCCCAGGCATTCGCCACCTACCGCTATCACGGCCCCATCAGCGGCGTCACGCTGCGCGTGGGAGATACCGAATACGAAATCATGCTGTTCCCCGAGAGCGAGGTGGAAATGCCGGAGCAGCACGAATACACGCAAACCCTGCTCGCGCTTGGCCTCCTGAGCGCGCAGGCGACGAATCAAGACGCGGCGTAAGCGCCGAAGGAGCATAGAGCATGGCAGCAAATTATCTGCATGGCGTAGAGACCATCGAAGTCGAGCGCGGGCCGCGGCCGGTGCGCACGGTGAAGAGCGCGGTGATCGCCCTTATCGGCACGGCGCCGATGGGGCCGGTCAATGAGCCGACGCTGGTGTTGTCGGAGAAGGATGCGGCGGCGTTTGGGCCGCAAGCGGCGGGTTTCACGATTCCGCAGGCGTTGAGCGCGATTTATGCGCATGGCGCGGGGACGGTGATTGTGGTGAACGTGTTGGACCCGGCGAAGCACACGCACACCAAGGGCATCCAGGGTGTCTATTTCTCGGATCGAGCGGAGACCTTCAAGCTCGATCTGCGTTGGTTGACGAACGTCACCGTGCAGGACAACGCGCGGACGAAAACCTTCGTCCAAGGTGTCGACTATACCGTCGATGCCAGCACTGGCGAAGTGCGGCGCATCAAGACAGGTTCTATCGGCACGGCAGCTGTGTATGTCACTTACACCGGCCTCGATCCCTCGAAAGTCACCGCCGCCGACATCATCGGCGCAGTGAACGCCGCTGGTGTACGCACCGGCCTGAAGGCGCTGAAGGACACTTACAACCGCTTCGGCTTCTTCGCGAAGATCCTGCTCGCGCCGGCGTACTGCACGCAAAGCGCGGTGACTGCCGAGATGATCTCAGTCGCCGACCAGCTTGACGCGATCGCCTACGTCGACGCACCGATCGGCACGACGTTCGCGCAAGTGCTCGAAGGCCGCGGCCCGAACAGCACGATCAACTTCAACACCTCCAGCGACCGCGCGCGCCTCTGCTATCCGCACGTGAAGGTCTACGATTCCGCGCTCGACGCCGAACGCCTCGAGCCACTGTCGAGCCGCGCCGCGGGCCTGCGCGCGAAGGTCGACCTCGACAATGGCTTCTGGTGGTCGAGCTCGAACCAGGAACTGGCGGGCGTGATCGGCGTGGAGCGCCAGCTCTCGGCGATGATCGACGATCCGCAATCGGAAGTGAACCTGCTGAACGAAGCGGGCATCACGACGGTGTTCTCGAGCTTCGGTTCGGGCTTCCGCCTGTGGGGCAACCGCACGGCGGCATGGCCGACCGTCTCGCACATGCGCAACTTCGAGAACGTGCGCCGCACCGGCGACGTGATCAACGAATCGATCCGCTACTTCAGCCAGCAGTACATCGACATGCCGCTGAACCAGGCGACCATCGACTCGCTGGTGGAATCGGTGAACGGCTATGGCCGCAAGCTGATCGGCGACGGTGCGCTGCTGGGCTTTAAGGCGTGGTTCGATCCGGCGCGCAATCCGGAGACGGAAATGGCGAACGGTCACCTGTTGATCTCTTACAAGTACACCGTGCCGCCGCCGCTGGAGCGCCTCACGTTCGAAACCGAAATTACTTCGGAATACCTGCTGACCCTGAAGGGAGGTAACTAAGCATGGCAGGCAAGATTGAAATCAACCGCATCACGAATGCGAACATCTATGTGAACGGCGCCTCGCTGCTGGGCCGCGCTGATGAAGTGAAGCTGCCGGACGTCTCGGCGATCATGCAAGAGCACAAGGCGCTCGGCATGATCGGCAAGATCGAGTTGCCGGCGGGCTTCGACAAGCTCGAAGGCGAGATCAAGTGGAACTCGCTTTACAAGGACGTGGCGTCCGCCGTGGCCAATCCGTTTCGCGCCGTGCAGCTGCAATGCCGCTCGAGCATCGAGACCTACGGCGCGCAAGGCCGCAGCCAGCAGGTGAGCCTCGTCACCTACCTGACGGTGATGTTCAAGAAGAACCCGCTGGGCACGTACAAGCAGTTGGAGAACGCCGACTTCGCGTCGAGCTTCGCGGCGACGTACATCAAGCAGGTGATCGACGGCGAGGACGTGCTGGAACTCGACTACATGTCGAACATCTTCCGCGTCAACGGCGACGACATGATGAGCGATTACCGCTCGATCATTGGCGGTTAAGCGATACCCAACCGATACCCATTGCCTCCCCAACCCGGCTGCGGCGGCAATCCGCCTAAGCCGGTTTTTGCGGCCTGACTCGCGACTCGCGAGTCAGGCTTTGCAAGCCCGCTACAGGTTCACTCCCCTGTAGCGGGCTTTTTTTTCATTTGCGCTAAAAGCCGCAAAAGCGCGCATCGCCGACACTCATTCCATCGCAACCATTCATCAACCAACGAAGGGGAACACGATGGAACTCAAGCTTAACTTTCCGTTTAAGACTGCTGCCGGCAAGGAAATCACGACGCTTACGCTGCGCCGATTGAAAGTGCGCGATATCAAGGCGATTAGTGAGCAATCGCAGGGGGATGCGGCGCGCATGGAGAGTCTCGGCGTAGCGAGAGTGGTCGATATGATTCCTGAGGATCTCGAAGAGATGGATGCGGCGGATTACCAAACGGTGAAGCGTCGATTTCTGGACATCTTGGGTATCGCCTAACGATATATGGGTCGGCGCTGCGGCGCTGGCTCGATGGTTCCGGTTTCAGCCAAGTGAAATCGATGCACTGAGCGTCGAAGACTTCTTGCGATGGCTAGACGAAGCAGCCGCGCAGATACGGCGCGAACACGGCGAGACATGAACTAGTTGGCGGTCGTTCCGCGTGAGCGGAGACGGCCGCTGACTTTTTTTCCGTATTCAATTTCATCCGCTGCATGTCAGCGAAGGAGTTTTGTCATGATGAACGGCTGCGATGCGTTAGTTCAGGTCGTAAGCGCTGAGTCTGGTGGGGGTGCGAAATGGTAGTACAGGCTATTGGAGGAGCTGCAGCAGGGGCGGCTTTGGCGGCTGCGAAGAACCCCAATGCCGTTCCGGGTATGGTCGTCGAACCAACGCAAAGCTGGGATGAATTCACGAGCGGCTTGACCTACGATGTACAAGATGACTTATACGTAATCAAGAAAAATACAGGTTGGACTGACGAACAGATGAAGTCGTTGGCCAATGTATTTGGAAAAATCGCGTGGCAGTATCGTCAAAACTTTGCCGACGTCGTGAAGATGGCGACGCAGGGAGCCGAGGCGTTTATTCTCGATAAAGAAAGGCTAGAAGCCCTTACGAGCATCATCGCCGAAGTTACCGAGACGACGGGTGCTAGCCGGGAAAGTGTGGGGAATTTTCTGTTTTCGTTGATCCGCGCCAACCCAAACATTTCGAATGAACAGGCCAGGTCTACCTTAGAGAAGGTATACGCCCTGCATGGAAAGGGCGGCATGGGTTCGTTCTCTTTCAAAGAAATGCTTGATCCAGCGGCGGAAATCATGCCGTTGATGGCAGGACGAAACTTGAAGGGTGAGGCTGCCGCCCTGGACGCCGCTGCGGCGCTCCAACTAGCTAGTCAAGACGGCATATCAAAAGACCTGGCAGAGAAACGTGTCAAGGCCTTCACGTTTCTGTTTTCGTCAGAAGCAGTGGCGGCGAATTACGCTAAGGTAGGTATCAATCTCGAAGCGGAATTGGCTGAATTGACCAAGACCATGACGCCATTGCAAGCGCGTTCTAAGCTCCTTGCTGCTTACGCCGCGAAGAAGGGGGGGAATGCTGTTCCATGGGACGGCATTCCAGGAGTGGGGAGTGATCAGATTCTAGCAACGGCGTTTGCACGCACACTGACTAACAATTCGGACAAACTCGAACAGTTCTATAACATAGCAAATGAGGACAGCAAGGGTGCGTTTGAGCGCGACTTCAAACTGAGCGATGGTCCGAATGCAAGGAAGAGGCGAATTAATGAGGGTTGGCGTCAGTTCGGGAAAACGTCCTCGGAAACGTTCTCGGAAAACCTTATCAACCATCCCCAAATGGTCTACGGCTATCCTCTTGTCTTTGACACGGTTCCGACACTTGAGAAAATTGACAGGGCTCGTGAGTGGAGAGAAGAAGTAGCGAAGACTGTGCGTTTCGGCTGGGCAACGTTCTTGGAAACCCTTAGTAATCCCGCAATAGCCTACGGCTACCCTTTTGCCCCCGACATGGGTTCGGGAATTACGATAGTTCCTGCACCGAGAGAAAGAGATCTAGCGAAAAAGAAACCAGTTGATCCACAAGTGGTAGAAGATTCGCTCAAATCTCTTGGTCTTCATCTCGACAATCCTATCGATACCTCGTCGTTTTTGACTTCTGGTTCGGCAGCTACTACTGGCCTTGACATTTTTGCGGGGAAAAACGCGGAGAAAGACGCGAAGCAAGCTCTGGTGCGCAGCGGTAATCCCGCAATCAATATGGCCGAGCGTGATAGAGAGAAAGAGGCGCTCCGAAACCGTATCAGAGTTCCATTCAGTCCAGTCCCGGCGCCTACGCCCGTTGCAACAACCGCGCAACCAATTTCGCAGGTGAATGTTCCGGCGAATCGCCCGGAAAATCCAACTGAACGCCGCTCCGCAGTCGTCAACACGGCAAGTAACGCATCTGTACCCGGTCGCACGAAATCATCCTTCCAAGGGAACGACGCTGCGTGCGCTTGTCCTCCGGCAATGGCGCCGGTAACGATCAACTTCAGTCCGACCATCAATGTCACGGACGCTTCAACAAGAGGTGCGGTGAACGAAGCACTGAAGCTCTCGACGTTCGAATTGCAGAAGTTGATCGAGCGCGTAGTCGACCAGCGCATGCGCACGGCATACGTCCATTGAGCCTAAACAAAGGGATTCGATATGTACGCAATTCTTGGCAAGATCAAATTCGATCTCATCGCCTACTGGAGCGGTTATGAAGCGCAATACGGCAGCCAATACGCTGAACATGCGCTAATCGAGGGCAAGCCGCGCTTGCAGTTCGTTGGCGACACGCTTGACGAAATACGCATCCAGCTCTCTTTCCACCGGCGGTTTTGCGACCCCGAGGTGGAACTCACGCGCCTGCGCAAGGCGCTGGCGTCACACGAGGCCATGTCTTTTTCACTCGGCAACGGCGACTACAAAGGCTGGTTCGTTTTGACCGCGCTGCAAGCGACGAGCCGTCAGACCGATCAAGCAGGCTCGCTCGTCTCCCTGGAGGCGAGCATCACCCTGCGCGAATACGTCGGCGACAAGCTCCACCCGCTGCCGCCGCCCGCCGTGCAGCCAAAGGTGCCGCCTGCCATGGCGCTTGCGCAGCCGGCAAGCGGGACGCTTGCCGTGGCGTCGAGCACCGCCACGCACGCCGCGCTGCGCGCCGCCGTGCAGCAGGCGGTGACGCTCCTCAAGCAGGGCAGCGCCGCCATCGCGGTGGCGCGGGACGCCGTGCGCGTCGCGCAAAAGATGCGTGAGAACCCGAGCGCCGCGCTTAGCGTTGTGCCCGATCTGCTGTCGAGCGTCCAGCGTGCGACGGAGCCTCTCGCCAAGCTGTCGCCGACGCTGTCCGCGTTCACCAGCAAGCTGCCCGATGCGGCCACGCTCATCAAAGCCGGGAGCCGATCGCTCGACGCGGTCCACAAAGCAGCCGACGCGCTCAAGGACGTCACGCTCGATAACGTGACGGCCCGCATCGAAAGCGTCGCCATGGCCATGGACGACGCCGCCGCGGCGCTGGACAGCGTCGCGCCGATCGTGAGCAAACTCTCGGCCGACTTGGCCACCCGCGTGGGGTCGTTCAGCGAGGCGCTTCGAACTGGGGCTGACGCATTGCGTGAAGTGCTGCGCGAAGCGCTGCCGTATATCGAGGCGGCGCGCCCGGCGCTCAGAGCCGCCAAGGCGACGGCCGATTTCTTGCGCACGCTGCGCAATGACCCGCGCGAGGCGCTCAAGAAAGCCCCGGACTTGTACAAGGAAATCGAAGCCGCGATCAAGCCGCTTGCCGAAGCGGTGCCCAAGCTTGCCGAGTTCGCGCAGAAAGAGCCCGACGCGGCGAAGCAGGAGCAAACCAAAACGCTCAAAGAAGCCGCCAACACCGCATGGGAGGCGTTGAAGGCCGCGCGTGAGGCACTCGATGGCATCACGCTCGATAACGCCGTTGAACGCATCAATGCGCTCGAAGCCCCGATGAGTCGCGCTGTCGATGCGCTCGAAAAAGCCCAGCCGGCGATTCGCGCCTTGGCCGACAAGATCGCAAAGAGGATCTTCTAATGTTTCTGACCCACATCACCACCGAAGGCGAGCGCTGGGACCAACTCTCGCAGCGCTACTACGGCAACCCGAACACGTACGAGATGATCATCGCGACGAACCCGCACGTGCAGCTCACGCCGACTTTGCCCGGCGGGCTCATTTTGTCCGTGCCGGTGATCGAGGCCGCTGACTTGACGGAGGATTTGCCGCCATGGCTGCGCTAAACGACGATACGCAACAGCCCGCAGTCGTCGCGCGCGTGCCGCATCCGCGCTTCGTGCTGACTTACGGACAAAAAAGCGCCGAGGCCTCAAAGAGCACTCAGGGGAAAGAGGAAACCCAAGAGCAAAAGGACATCACCAACGACATCACGCCGTATGTGCTGTCCGTGACGTACTCCGATAACCTCACGGGCAAGTCCGACGAGATCGAGGTCCAGCTCGAAGACGCCGATGGCCGCTGGTCGAACGCCTGGTATCCCGGCAAGGGCGACACGCTCACGCTGAAGATCGGCTACGAGCACGAGCCGCTCTTGCCGTGCGGCACCTTCGACATCGACGAAATCGAATTCGCGCAGCCGCCGTCGACCGTGACGATCCGCGCGCTCTCGACGAGCGTCGCGACCCCCGTGCGCACCGCCGAGAACCGCGCGTTCGAGAACACGACGCTCGAAGCCATCGCGAACTTCGTGGCCAAGAAGAACGGACAGACGCTCAAAGGCGAGATTGGCCAAGTCCGCATCGAGCGCGCGACGCAATTGCACGAAAGCGATGTCAAGTTCCTCACGCGGATCGCCAAGGAATACGGCTACGCGTTCAAGATCGTGGGCAAGCAGCTGGTGTTCACCGAACTCGCGAAACTGCGCGAGCAGAAGCCGGTCGTCACGCTCAGCGTGCAGGATCTGATCTCGATTCGCCTGACCGACAAGATCAAGGGTGTGTACCCCGAAGCGAAGGGCCGCTACTTCGATCCGAAGACGCGCGAACTGACTTCGTACAACGCGAAATCGGGCGACAAGGAAACGAGCAGCGACACGCTGAAGCTGACCGTGCGCGCGAGCTCGAAGGCCGAACTGCAAACGAAGACCGATGCCGCGCTCGCCGAGGCCAATCTGCGGCAGACCACGGGCAGCGTGACCGTGCCTGGCGATCCAAGGCTCGTGGCTGGCGTGACCTTCGAGCTGACCGGCTGCGGGCGTTTGTCCGGCACGTTTCAGATTTCGTCGGCGCGGCACCGGATTTCGCGCAGCGGCTATACGAGCGACCTGGAAGTGCAGCGCGTCGTGAAACCGGCGCCGGACACGAAGAAAAAGGCCGCGCCGGCGAAGAAGGCTTCGAAGCCAGGCAAGCAGCCGCCTCCCACGAAAACGATCCACGTCTGAGACAACCATGAACCCAACCCTCCAGGAAGCCGGTTCGAGCTTCAAGTTCGGCACGGTAGAGAGCGTCGACGCGGCCGCGTGCCGAGTGCGCGTGTGCCTGCCCGACTTCGACAACCTACGCACCGCATGGCTGCCCGTGCTGCAAGCGAAGACGCTGCGCGACAAGCACTACCGCTTGCCCGACTTGGGCGAGCACGTCGTGGTGCTGCTCGATGCGCACGGAGAAGATGGCGTGGTGCTCGGCGCCATCTATTCGAGCGCCGATGCGCCGCCCGCCGCGAGCCCCGACGTGCACCAGATCCGCTTTGCCGACGGCGCGCAGATCGAGTACGACCGCAAGAAGCACCAACTGACCGTGCAGGGCGGCGTCGAGAAGCTGGTGGTGCAGACCACGGCATCCGTCGAGCTCAAAGCCGCCACGGCCGTGACGATCGATGCGCCGAGCACGACCGTGACGGGCAACCTGCTGGTCAAGGGCCAACTGACCTATCAGGGCGGCATGGCGGGCTCGGGCGGAAGCAGCGGTGCGGCAGCGGCGATCACCGGCAACCTGACGATCAACGGCGGCGACGTGACCGTGCAAGGCAAGCGCTTCCTGCCGCATACCCACCCCGTTCCGCAAGGCGGCAATACGGGCGGCGTGAACTGACGCCCGGCGGCGCTCGCTTGCGCCCCTGCCCCATCACCTATCCATTTGCCTGTTCAACGAGCGGGCGGCGCTTGCGCCCTGCATGCGCCGCCCGCTTTCGCTCTGCCCAATCGAGCAGACCCTAACGCACTTTAATATCCCCCCTCGGGTCGCGGAGGCAACATACCTCCATGACCCGCCTATCCGACATCACCTCGATCCACTGGCAGCCCGCGCTGCAAGGCTTCGGCGTCGTCGAAGCCCAAGCCGACATCGACCAGTCGATCCGCATCATTCTCGGGACACCGAAAGGCAGCGACCCGCATCGCCCCGATTTCGGATCCGATCTGCAACGCTATCTCGACTACCCGGTGGCTCAAGCGATTCCGCATGTCGTGCGCGAAACCGTCGAAGCGGTGCGCCGCTGGGAGCCGCGCTGCGAGCTCGTCAAAGTCATTCCGTCGAGCGAGGGCTCGCAGTTGACGCTGCGTGTGCAGTGGAAGCTCGCCGACGGCATTCAACGCGAAACGGAGGTCCGTCTGTGACCACTCAGAACAACCGGGTCGAAGGCGTGAGCCTGCCCGAACCGAACTTCATCGCGCGCGACCCGCAAGCCATCACGAGCGAGATCATCGCCGACTACGAGCTGCTGAGCGGCAAGACGCTTTATCCGGCGCAAGTCGAGCGGCTTTTGATCGACGTGATCGCCTACCGCGAAACGCTGTTGCGCGTCGGCATTCAGGAGGCGGCGAAACAGAATCTCGTCGCGTTTGCACGCGCGCCGATGCTCGACTATCTCGGCGAATTGGTGGGCGTGACGCGTCTCGCGGCGCAGCCCGCGCGCACCACGCTGCGCTTCACATTCCCCGCGGCGCTGCCTCGTAAGCGCCTGATTCCGGCTGGCACGCGCGTCGAGGGCGGCAACGGCGCAGTGACATTCGCCACCGATGCCGAGGCTGTCGTGCCGCCGGAGAAGCTGTCGGTCGACATCGTTGCCACGTGCATCGAAGCGGGCAACGTGGGCAATGGCTGGCAGCCGAACCAGATCAATCGCAGCGTCGATGCCTTCGACGACAGCGACATCGCCGTGGTGAACGTCACGTCGACCGCGGGCGGCGCCGATGCGGAAGACGACGACCGCCTGCGCGAACGCATCAAGCTCGCGCCCGAATCGTTCTCGAATGCGGGCAGCCGCCTCGCCTACCGCTTTCATGCGCTGAAGGCGCACCAAAGCATCATCGACGTCGCGGTGCTGTCACCCGAGCCGGGCAAGGTGCGGCTCTATCCGCTGGTGGAGACGGGGCTGCCGGAAGACGCGATCTTGTCGCTCGTCGAAGCGACCTGCTCGGCCGACCGCGTGCGGCCGCTGACCGACGAGGTGAAGGCGCTTGCGCCCGCGATCGTCGAATATGCGATCGAGGCGAACCTGACGCTCTACGAAAAGGTCGATGCGGCGAGCGTGCGCGACCAGGCGCTAGCAAGCGCCCAGGCGTTCAGCACAGAGCGCGCGGCAGGACTTGGCCGCGACATCGTGCCGAGCCAGGTGATCGCGGCGCTGCAAGTGCCGGGCGTCTACGCCGTCGAATTGAAGAACCCGGCGCTCAAGGTGCTCGCCGAGAACGAATGGCCGCGCTGCACCGGCATCAAGCTCACCGTGACGGGAGTGGTGCATGGCTGACCTGCTGCTGCCGCCGCCACTTGCCGGCGACGCGCGCTTCCATGCGCTTGGGCAGCTCGCCGAGCGCTTGAGCGATGTCGATCTTGCGCCGCTGCTCGTGTACCTAGTCGATACGGTTGACGCGTCCGCGCTGCCGTACCTGGCGGACCAGTTGCACTTGCTTGGCGAAGGCTGGCAATTCGCCCGCGACGATGACGAGCGCCGCCGCTTGCTCAAGCGCTCGATCGAACTGCACCGCTACAAGGGCACGCGTTGGTCGGTCGAACAGGTGCTTGAGACGCTGGCGCTCAACGGCAAGGTCAGCGAGTGGTTCGAGTACGGCGGTGCGCCCTACCGCTTCAAGATCGACATCGAGCTTGCGGCGCGCGGCATGGACGCCGAGACGTTCGATTCGCTGGTCGCGCTGATCAACGAATACAAGAACGTGCGCTCGCTGCTCGAAGCGCTGGCGCTATGGCAGACCAACCGCAGCGCGGTGCCGGTGATCGCCGCCGCGACGCTCGGCGGCGAGCTGGCCACGGTCGAGCCGTACCGGCCGGGCAACCTCGATCAGCTGAGCGAAGTGCCTTACGTCGGCGCGGGACATTGGTGTGTCGAGACCGTCTGGGTGTATCCGCAGACCGCTTAACCCGAAGGAAACCTCATGAGCAACGAGTTTTTTACGATTCTGACCGCTACCGGCCGCGACAAGCTGGCCAATGCCACGGCGACTGGCAAGGCGCTGTCTTTGACGCACATGGCCGTGGGCGATGGCGACAAGGGCGCGTACTACGACCCCTTCGACACCCAGACCGCGCTAAAGCATGAAGTCTGGCGCGGTGCGCTCAATGATCTCTATGTCGATTCGAACAACACCAACTGGATCGTCGCCGAGCTATTGATCCCGGATGACGTTGGCGGCTGGTACGTCCGCGAGGTGGGGCTGTACGACAGCACGGGCACGTTGATCGCGGTGGGCAAGTTTCCGGAGAGCTTCAAGCCGGTGCTGGCGTCGGGGTCGAACAAGCAGTTTTACGTGCGGATGATTCTGGAGGTGTCCAATGCGGCGGCGGTGACGCTGCAGATCAGTTCGACGGTTGTTACGGCTTCGCGCAAGTACGTGGACGATAAGTTCGCTGTTCAGGCTACGGAGATCGTGCAGGGCACCGCGAAGATCGCCACGCAGACGGCGACGAACACGGGGACTGACGATACGACGATTGTCACGCCGAAGAAATTGTTCGCATGGGTCAAGCAGGCGACGGAATCGGTGCTTGGCATGGCGAAGGTGGCGACGCAGGCGCAGGTGAATGCGGGGACTGACGATGCGACGGTTGTTACGCCGAAGAAGTTGTTGGCATGGGTCAAGCAGGCGACGGAATCGGTGCTTGGCATGGCGAAGGTGGCGACGCAGGCGCAGGTGAATGCGGGGACTGACGATGCGACGGTTGTTACGCCGAAGAAGTTGCGGGCTGGGTTTTCAGCTTCCTTAACCGCGACGGGCTATATCGCATTTCCGACTTGGCTTGGCGGCCTCGTTGTGCAGTGGGGGGGGGGAGCTGTGCCGACCGGAAACGGCGACATCGTCTATTTCCCGATTTCGTTTCCAAGTGACTGTCTGCGTGTTGTGGGAACCGATTTTGGGCCCGGCTGCATTACGTGTGCGGCCGTTGCCAACGGAAGGACGTCGTTTCGCGCCTACGGCAGGGTTGGAGGAAACGCGAACTATCAATCGACAGCGTTTGGTTGGATCGCCATCGGCTACTAAGACAGGGAAATCATGGGACAGAAATTCGCCGAATATGATGCTCAACGGTCCATCGTCGCGTTTTACGACGAGGCAATCAGCGTTCTACCAGGTGATGCGCAACTTGTTGCGATCACGGACGAGCAGCACCAGGCGCTGCTTGCTGGACAGTCAAAAGGCCGGCGCCTTGCGGTCGATGAAAACGGTGTACCCGTACTGACCGACCAACTTCCGATGTCCGTGGCGCGGCTTGCGGAGATGAAGCGCGCAACGCGCGAGACGGCTCTCGCCGCAACGGATTGGCTGGTGGGTCGCCACCAGGACGAACTTATGACCGGCGATGAGACAACGCTGGCGCAGGCCCAGCTCGATGCGCTGCTTGCATACCGTAAGGCGCTGCGCGACCTGCCGAGTGTCGAAGGGTGGCCCTCGGTCGATTTGCCTGTCGCTCCAGAGTTCATTGCCGCTGGCGTTTAGCAGGGAAAGCCGGCATCCCTCTCCAAGCGGACAGCGCATTCGTCGTGGCGGATGTTGTCCGTTTAGCCCGCACCGTCGCGGGACTCAAAGCCGGTGACCGTTGCATGCGTTTGTCGCTTCGAAGCGGTCGCCGAAAGTAGGAATCCTTATGAGCAGCGAGTTTTTCACAATCTTGACCACCGCCGGCCGAAACAAGCTGGCCAACGCCGCGGCCACCAATACGCCGCTGGCCCTGACCCAGATGGCCGTGGGCGATGGCGACAAGGGCGCGTATTACACGCCGGCTGAAGCGCAGACGACGCTGAAGCACGAAGTGTGGCGCGGTCCGATCAACAACTTGTACGTCGATCCGAAGAACGCCAACCAGATCGTCGCCAATCTGGTGATCCCGGATACCGCAGGCGGCTGGTACGTCCGCGAAGTCGGCCTATTCGACAGCACAGGCGCGCTGATCGCCGTGGGCAAGTTTCCGGAGAGCTACAAGCCGATGCTCGCCGCGGGATCGGACAAGCAGTTGGACGTGAGGATGGTGTTGGCGGTGTCCAACACGTCCGACGTCACGCTGCAGATCGATCCGAGCGTGGTATTTGCCACTCGCGAATACGTCGATACGGGCCGCGCCGAGGATCTGGCGACGGTATTGCAAGCGCTGTGCGATACGAACCGGCTTGTTCTTACGCAGCACTATCTCAACTGACAGGGACTACGATGACTCTAGAACAGAAAATTTCCGACGCCGTCGTCGCGCAGAACGCGCTGACGCAGGCTGTCTCCAACAAGATGGGGCTGATCGATCAACGTGTCGAGCAGTTCGTCAGCAAGTGGGGCGTGGATGGCTATACGACGCTCGAGGTCGGCAAAGGCAAGCCGTTCGCAACGATTCTCGATGCGTGGAATAGTCTCAATGGCAAATCGTTGAAGGCTGACGTGCTCATCAAGGTAGCGGATGGCGTGTATGAGACGATGGGGATGGACCTGACTTCGCAACCGTACGCGCATCGGATTCGGATTGAAGGGAACGTCGGAAACCCGGCGGCATGCACGATCAAGTCCGTGCCGGATGCGGACAAGCAAAGTCACGGGTTGATTTTCACTTCCGTGCGCGGCGTGACGCTGGCCGGATTCAAGTTCATCGGAGAGGCGAGCGCGACGAATTTTACGCATCGCAGTTTGCTAATTCGAGATCAGAGTCGGGTTTGGAGCCCGCCCAATAGCATCGTTATCGAAGGTGGCTGGGGTGGTCTGAATGTCGAACAGATGTCGCGCTATGACATCGAGGGTTTGCGTGTCAGTAAAGTGAGCACCTGGGCCGTGAATGTAGGTTCGGGGTCAACGGGCAGTTTCCCGAAGCTCGTCGTAACGGGACTAGGCAAGAGCACGAGAACGACGATTCCCGCTCATGTCAATCCTTATCAAGGCACCGACAACAGCCACGGACTGCTCGTACAGGATACGTCGCGCTGCTGGGCGGGCGAGTCGAGCATAGCCGACGTCTACCATGCCTATTTCTCTACTCGTAATTCCTACCTCTATTGCGATGGAGCAGTTGCTGCACGCTGTGCCATTGGCTTTTACGCTCAAAGCGGTGGTGTTTGCTGGGCACACGTCAACGACGTTGGTCCGAACCGGCCTGTAGCGCTACGTGCGAGCGTGACCGATTCGGACTATGGTTACTTCGCGGATTGGGCTGGGTGTCTGATCGTTCCGGGTGCGATCGCGCAGCGATGTGTGGAAGGCTTCAGATCCGCCAACGGTTCGACTGTCCACGCCGTTGGCGCTTACGCGGAGAACTGCCAGAGGGGCTTCGTGGCCTGGAATCAAGCCATGATCGCTGCTTACGAAACGAATGGCAAAACGTCGAATACGCCGACACCGTATAGCCCGAATCAATCGTTCGTGCCTGGTAACAATAACGCCGCTGTCGGGTTTTGATAAAGGAGCAATTGAATGAGCTACGTTTGGCCGACCTATCCTTCCACGTCAATTTTGACACCCCCGCCCGTCGATCCTCGCCAAGCGCGTATCGACGCCGTTTCAGACGCCCTTGCCTCAATTGACCAACCCGTTCTGCGGGAAATCTTCGCAACGGAATCACTGCTAGCGCTGCTGTTGGGTTGCGCGACCTTGACGGCAGCGCTTTCCAAAGCGCAATCGATCGACGACGTGCGCGCGGCGGCGGCACCATTAGCAGAGGAAACCGCAGCGTTGCTCGAAGCGCTCGCCTCGGGCAAATTGAAGTTGCCCTACGTGGAAGAAGGCGCCGGAACGGCGGAAGTCTTTGCAAGCCTGATCCGCCTGAGCAATGGCACAACGGCCGCATTGGCGGCGGGGCGCAAGCGCCAGGCTGAAGCGGAGAAGGAAAACGCTGATGCCGAGACGACGTTGTAACTGTTCGCAGTAGCTGAAACCCAGAAAAAGGGAGCATCTCATTGAGTTGCTCCCTTTCTACATGGCTTCGCAATTTCTTCGCAGCGCCGATCGCGTGAAAAAGCGTTGCACCATTAGAAAGCCGCCACACCCGAGACTCTTCTCGCGCCGCGTGGGTTGAAATTCGCACACGTCATCAGCGAGCTCGGATTGGCAAGGCTGGGAAATCGATTCGGCGAGAATTAGTCGCGCGTTAGCCCTGTACTCAGCGCGGTGCTCAACCGGGTGGCGTCAATCTAACAAGGCCCCATTAGCCGATCGCCAACGCGTCGTCACGACGGCGTCGTAGAACCGGGTCACGAAAGGCCCGGTAAATTACAAATGCCATCCACAGGGCTAATACGCCGAAGCTCCACCATCGCAGAAATATTCCCCATCCCAAAATGAGCGTCCCAAACGCCGATAGCGTCAGCCCCCGCCTGGTAGCCAGGATGTCACCCAATGCTTTACTAGACTCGAATCCGGCGCCATTCTTGTGGACACCAACCAGATCCGTCACGGTGTGCTCAAAATAGCGGCGCGATGCCAACAGAAGGCCGGCGATGGTAACTATCGATCCCGACCGCTCAAACAGATGCCAACCTGCTGGGGTCCGCGCAAGGCAGGCACATATGATCGCCGGACAAACCGCCAGCACGATCAGGGCGATGCTGCGAACAATGTAGTCCCACGGCGCCTTCAAGGCTGAGTTGTGGAGGTCAGCGCCCACAGCGCCGTTATCAGGTTCTTTCATCAAAATACACACTCACTAAACCGCTCGCGCATTCAGCACAACGGCGCAACGTGGCCAGTTCATGACCATTGAACTTACTGCCAGAAAGCGGCGCTTATCTGACATGTCTGATATTTGGGTAAAAAATATCGCTTCTCCCATCAAGCGGCTTGCCATGAAGGCTGCTTAAGGGCCCGAAGTCGGTCTTCGGTTCGAAGCGGGTCGACGCATTTTCTCCATGGGCGCAACTAAGGTCCACACCTCAGGGGTTACAACACTTGTGACCGCAAGGAACATTTCATAGCCCTAACAACCAAGCCGGACTGAAGTACCACGCTTGTGCACCGCATGCATCATAGTGCTCGAACACTCTCCTTCATTAGCCCACACGAGCATGGCATCGTCATCGCGCTGCACTTGAGCGTATCCGGCATCTTCGCGCCCTCCCCGACCTGGACGCGACGCTCAACATGCCGGATCAGCAAAACGACTACGGCTTGACTGCCTGGGTTTTGAGCGCGGGCACCGCAAGTAATGTCTACAATCACGGACATTATCGACTTTACGTCCGTGATTACGGACTTGACTTACAAAACCAAAGAACATAGATTGTCTGTAATCAGAGACATTAACGGCATTACGTCTGACATTCCGGACATGAAGCGTGACGAGACCCCACTATTGACTCCTGCTCGAATACAGGAAGCTCGCGAGCTTGGCGAGAAGCTGGCGCGCTTGCGCATGGCCCGACGCCTGCGGCAAGCCGATGCCGCAGCCCGGGCCGGCTTAGCACGCTCGACGGCCGCACTGATCGAAAAGGGCGACCTGAGCCGTACACAGGCGCAAATCCTGCGCTATTTGGACGCCATCGCCCCAGGACTCACGCTTCTGGGGCTGCTTCAGGAAACCGACCCGTCGCTCAACGCACTCAGCGCCAAAGAAATAACAAAACGCGTACGGCCACTGACCAAGTCTGAACTGGACAAGCTGGACTTCTGATGGCCACCCGGAATTTCGAATTGGCGGTTTTTGCATGGCTGCCGGACAAGCCTGAGAGCAAGTTTGTCCCTGCAGGGCTTCTGAATCTTTCGGAGACCATCGGCGCCAATCCTCTGAATCGGGAACTCACGTCACGTTTTGCATACGGCCTCGGGTATCTCAAACGACCCGCGTCGTTCGAGGTCGATCCGGTGAGTCTGGGCTTAGCCGACAGGGAGGCTGTACGGGGCCAAGCGCTGTTTCCGGTCAACGGTCTGGGCGAATTTGGCGGCATCCGGGATGCAGCGCCGGATGCCTGGGGGCGGCGCGTCATTGAAGCCAAACGCAAAGTCCCAGCCAATACGCTTTCCGAAGCCGAATACCTCCTGGAAGCGGGTGGAGACCGGGTGGGCGCGTTGGATATTCGCCCCGACATTCGGAGTCCTGATTCACCATCAGCCAGTGACATGCAATCGCTGAAATACGTGCTGCAGGCTGCCGAGGCCGTCGAGCAAGGTATTCCTGTCCCCGCGAATCTTGAAGCGTTCCTTGGAGCCGGGCCCTCGGCCGGCGGTGCGCGCCCGAAGGCATCCGTGCGGGATGAACAGGGCGCGTTGTGGTTGGCAAAGTTCCCGGCCCAAGGCGACGCATTCGATGTCGCACGAGCTGAAAGCTGCACCCTGGAGTTGGCGCGACGCTGCGCACTGACGGTCTCGGAAGTACGTTACCTCGCAGTGGGAAAAAAGCCCGTGATGCTGATTCGCCGCTTTGACCGCTATTGGGCTGCACCTGGAGAACTGCCCGCCGAAACCTCGGTTCTGCACGACAGTCGACCCGGCGATGGCATGGCCGAAGGACGTCTGCCGTTGGCAAGCGGATTGACGCTCGTGGGGTGCTCCGAGTTCGAGTCGCGAAACAAGGGGTACCACGATTTGGCGCAGGCCATCCGTCGGTACGTTCATCCGTCGCTCATCAAGGCCAATTGCGAAGAGCTGTTCGCGCGCATGATCTTCAACATCTTTGTGAGCAATGACGATGACCATCTGCGCAACCATGCCTTTGTACGCGACCCGCGCTTAGGCGGTTGGGCCTTGAGTCCGCTCTACGACGTCGTACCGCGTCCGGGCGTGGCCTACGAACGCACGCTTCATCTGGAGGTAGGAGACCAGGGGAAACTCGCCACCTTGGACAACGCGCTGACGTATTTTTCGGCTTTCGTGCCGGCGCGCTCGCTCGCGGTTGAAATCATCAGGCGCGTTTGGGGCGAGGTGCGCGAGTGGGAAACGACCTTCGAGGCGTACGGGGCTGACCGGAAACTCCTGCGTCAGATCGAGGGAGCGTTTAGGGAGCTGGAGCACATAGCCAGTCCGCCGCTCGTTAATGAAGTTCGAAACGGAATGTAGGTAGTGCTGCTACTGGCGTACATTAATCGTTCAATCTTCAAACCATCTCGCGAAGGTTGGGACTTAGTTGCAACCCGATCTAGCAAAAAAAATGGCGCCACGTAACCGTGGCGCCATCAAAAAGTTCTAGCCATTCCGAGGGCCGTGCTAGAACCTGAGAGACGGGATTCGACATTCGCCGTAGGCGACGAGGGCCTCGAAAAGCAGCTTGGAGACACGCTGAGCGTGCGTCTGCTGAGACCTCAAACCGAAATCGGGTTCCATTTTTTATGGTTATGCTGACTAAGTCAAGAAAATTCTCCGAGCATTTGCTCACCCTGCACTACACTGTGCACAAAGATTTCATAATAAGAAACTGAAACTTGTTCAAACCTGTGCGGCGCGGCACCCAACGCAATAAATCCTGCCGCCGGATGCAAGCAAATCCAAAAAAATGAAATAAAGTTTCAGAAAAATTAGCGCACCACGACCATGTCCACTCTCCCAAGCAAACCAGGCGCGGCCAACGAACCCCGCGAAAAAGAAGGCTCCGGCGACGAAGTCACCGCCTTGGCGCGCGGCCTCACTGTGCTGCGCCGCATCGCCGCGGCCGACGCCCCGGTCAGCAACCGCGAGCTGGCCGAACTCACTGGCATCCCCAAGCCGACGGTGTCGCGCATCACCGCAACGCTCGTCAACGCCGGCTTCCTGTTTCAGCTTCCCGACAGCGAGCGCTTCGTGCTGACCGCGTCGGTGCTCGAGCTGTCGAACGGGTTCCTGCGCAACTTCGACATCCGCTCGCGCTCGCGGCCGTTCTTGATCGAGCTGGCTGAGCGCACGTCGCTGTCCGTGCATCTCGCCGTGCGCGACCGGCTCGACATGGTCGTGATCGACGCGATCCGGCCGCGCTCGGCGATTCTGGTCTCGCGCCTCGAAGTCGGCTCGCGGATGGACCTCACCCGCACCGCCGTCGGCCGCGCCTACATGGCGGCACTCGATCCTCACGAACTCGATACGTTGCTGAAGGGCCTGCAAGTCGCCTCGGGCGACGATTGGCCGCACATGCACGCGCGTCTCACGGCGGGACTCGCGGAAACGCGCACGAACGGCTTTGCGATCGCCACGAGCGAGTGGTACGAAGGGCTCAACGCGATCGCGGCCGGCTTCGTCGGGCCATCCGGCGCGCGCTACGCGGTGAACTGCGGCGGCGCGGCGCATATGTGCCCGCGCGAATGGCTGATCGAGCACGCAGCGCCCGCCCTCACCGAATGCGTCGAGAAGATCATGCGCGAGATCGGCGGCTCGCCGGGCTATCGGCTCGATGTCTGAAGCGCGCATGGGACTCGTTACAAAAAAGCGCCGCGCGGAGTAGACGCCGAGTCCACCTCGCGCGCCGCGCCGATGCACTCTGTAACGCCCGTAACTCCTTGAAAAATACCGCGCTGGACTGGACCTGAGCCCCCCTTGTAGGATCATGCTTTCCGCGCGGCGGCAGCTTCTCGCCTTGGACCGGCGCCGCGCGCCACCGCTCTTTGCTTCGTCGAAACGCCACCAGCGCACCGCGCTCCCGGCACACCGCCAGGCCCCTTGCACATCGGGCGAACGCCACGCTTTTCGCGTTTGTTCATGTTCTTCGCAAAGCATCGCGAACTCAGCCAATGTGTTTTCCGTACGCGCCGCGCAAGCGATTACGGCGACGAGGGCGAACGCATGGCGCCAGCTTCGACATTTCCACGCACGCTACTCACGCTATTCATCGAACCGATGTCCGAACAAGAAAACGTCACTGAATCGCAACGCTCCCTCACGCCCGTGAAGGGCACGCCAAGCGCCGATCAGGCCATCGCTCGCGGGCGTCAGCCGCGCCGCCGGCTCGGCACGCTCGTCGTCGCCGTGCTGATCGCGGCGGGCGTGATCGCCTGGTGGCATCCGTGGAGCCGCACGAGCCCCGACGGTTCGGGCGCCACGGGCGCGCCGCAAGCAGGCCGCGGCGGACGCGGCGGGTTCGCGAACCAGGTACAGCCGGTGCAGGTGGCCGCGGCCGTGCAAGGCGACATGCCGATCGTCCTCAACGCGCTCGGCACGGTCACGCCGCTCGCCACCGTCACGGTCAAGACGCAGCTCTCAGGCACGCTCCAGTCGGTCGAGTTCCAGGAAGGCCAGATGGTGAAGAAGGGGGACGTGCTCGCTCAAATCGATCCGCGCCCGTACCAGATCTCGCTCGACAACGCGCAAGGCGCGCTCCTCAAGGATCAGGCGCTGCTGCAAACGGCGCGCGTCGACTTGAAGCGCTACCAGACGCTGCTCGCGCAAGACTCGATCGCGAGCCAGCAGGTCGACACGCAAGCCTCGCTCGTCAAGCAGTACGAAGGCCAGGTCAAGTCCGACCAGGCGAACATCGATACCTACAAGCTCGATCTCATCTATGCGCGCATCACGGCGCCGGTATCGGGGCGCGTCGGCCTGCGCCAAGTCGATCCGGGCAACTACGTGACGCCGGGCGACACCAACGGCATCGTCGTCATCACGCAGCTGCAGCCGATCAGCGTGATCTTCACGACCTCGGAAGACAACCTGCAGTCGATCATGAAGCAGACGCGCAGCGGCGCGAAGCTCTCGACCACCGCTTACGACCGCAACAACACGACGCCGCTCGAATCCGGCTTCCTCGACACGTTCGACAACCAGATCGACACCACCACCGGCACGGTCAAGCTGCGCGCGCTGTTCGATAACAAGGAACTGATGCTGTTCCCGAATCAGTTCGTCAACGCGCGGCTCCTGGTCGATACGATCCATGACGCGGTGATCGTGCCGACTTCCGCCGTGCTCAACGGCTCGAAAGGACCGTTCGTCTACGTCGTCAAGCCGGACAACACCGTCACCGTGCGGCAGATCAAGACCGGGCCGGTCGACGGCGAGCGCACGAGCGTCGCGTCGGGAATCGAAGTGGGCGAGCGCGTGGTCACCGACGGCTCCGACCGCTTGAAGGAAGGCGCGAAGGTGTCGATCCCTGCCGAACGCGCGAAAGGCGCGCCGGGTGCTTCCGGCGCACATGCGGGCGGGGCATCGGGAGCGTCTGGAGCAGCGGCGGCCTCCGGTGCGAACCACGGCCATCACAAGCGCGCAGCCTCGAGCGGCGACAGCCAATGACGCCCCGCTCCCCGCTGACTCTTGCCGACACTCGCTGACACTGCATGAATCCATCCCGCGCCTTTATCCTGCGCCCGGTCGGCACCGCCCTCTTGATGGCGGCCATCATGCTGGTCGGGCTCGTCGCCCTGCGCTTCCTGCCGATCTCCGCGTTGCCGGAAGTCGACTATCCGACGATCCAGGTCCAAACGTTCTACCCCGGCGCGAGCCCCGACGTGATGACCTCGTCCGTCACCGCGCCGCTCGAGCGCCAGTTCGGGCAGATGCCGTCTCTCAACCAGATGTCGTCGCAAAGCTCGGCGGGCTCGTCGGTGATCACGCTGCAGTTCAGCCTCGATCTGCCGCTCGACATCGCCGAGCAGGAAGTGCAGGCCGCGATCAACGCGGCCGGCAATCTGCTTCCCTCCGACCTGCCCGCGCCGCCGATCTACGCGAAAGTGAATCCGGCCGACGCGCCGATCCTCACGCTCGCGCTCACGTCCGACACGCTGCCCCTCACGCAAATCCAGGACCTCGCCGACACCCGTCTCGCGCAGAAGATTTCGCAGGTGGCGGGCGTCGGTCTCGTGAGCTTGAGCGGCGGCCAGCGGCCCGCCGTGCGGATTCAGGCGAACCCGCTCGCGCTCGCGTCGTACGGGTTGAATCTCGACGACCTGCGCACGACGATCTCGAACCTGAACGTCAACACGCCGAAGGGCAACTTCGACGGCCCGACGCGCAACTACACGATCAACGCGAACGACCAGTTGACCGACGCCGACGCGTACCAAAGCGCCGTCATCGCGTACAAGAACGGCCGGCCGGTGATGCTCACCGACGTCGCGAAGATCATCGACGGCTCGGAGAACACGAAGCTCGGCGCGTGGGTCGGCACCCAGAACGCCGACACGCCTGGCGCCGCGCCCTCGGTCAAGCCCGCGATCATCCTCAACGTGCAGCGCCAGCCGGGCGCGAACGTGATCCAGGTCGTCGACAGCATCAAGGCGCTGCTGCCGCAACTGCAGGCGTCGCTGCCGGCGTCGATCAACGTCTCGGTCGTCACCGACCGCACGACCACGATCCGCGCCTCCGTGCGCGACGTGCAGTTCGAACTGGCGATGTCGGTCGTGCTGGTCGTGATGGTGATGTACCTGTTCCTCGCCAACCTCTACGCGACGATCATTCCGAGCTTGTCGGTGCCGCTGTCGCTGATCGGCACGCTCGCCGTGATGTACCTGTGCGGCTTCTCGCTCGACAACCTGTCACTGATGGCGCTCACGATCGCGACCGGCTTCGTCGTCGACGACGCGATCGTGATGATCGAAAACATCGCGCGCTACGTCGAGGAAGGCGACACGCCGCTCGAAGCGGCGCTCAAGGGCTCCAAACAGATCGGCTTCACGATCATCTCGCTGACGGTGTCGCTGATCGCGGTGCTGATTCCGCTGCTCTTCATGGGTGACGTGGTCGGGCGCCTGTTCCACGAGTTCGCGATCACGCTCGCGGTGACGATCGTGATCTCGGCGGTCGTCTCGCTCACGCTCGTGCCGATGATGTGCGCGCATCTCTTGCGCCACACGCCGCCGAAGGGCAGCCATACCTTCGAGGCGCGCGTGCACGGCTTCATCGACTACGTGATCGACCGCTACGCCGTCGCGCTGCGCTGGGTGCTCGACCGCCGTCGCTCGACGCTGTTCGTCGCCCTCCTCACGCTCGTCCTGACCGGCGTGCTCTACGTCTTCATTCCGAAGGGCTTCTTCCCCGTGCAGGACACGGGTTTGATTCAGGCGATCACGCAGGCGCCGCAGTCGGTGTCGTACGCGTCGATGGCCGAGCGGCAGCAGGCGCTGGCGGACGCGATTCTCAAGAATCCGGACGTCGATAGCCTGACGTCGTTCATCGGCGTCGACGGCAGCAACATCACGCTGAACAGCGGCCGCATGCTGATCAACCTGAAACCGCGCGACGACCGCAGCAAGAGCGCGAGCGAGGTCATCCGCGATATCCAGAAAGACGTCGCGCATGTGCCCGGCGCGACGCTTTACATGCAGCCCGTGCAGGATCTGTCGATCGATTCGACGGTGAGCCCGACGCAGTATCAGTTCATGCTGACCGACCCGAACCCGGACGAATTCGCGAGCTGGGTGCCGAAGCTCGTCGAGCGCTTGAAAGAGGCGCCGGAACTCGCCGATGTCGCCACCGACCTGCAGGAAAACGGCCAGTCGGTCTACGTCGAAATCGACCGCGCCACCGCGGCGCGCTTCGGCATCACGCCGGCCACGGTCGACAACGCGCTGTACGACGCGTTCGGCCAGCGCATCGTCTCGACGATCTTCACGCAGTCGAACCAGTACCGCGTGATTCTCGAAGCCGAGCCCACGCAGCAGCACTACATCGATTCGCTGAAATCGATCTATCTGCCGTCGTCGACCGCATCGGGCGGGCAGGTGCCGCTGTCGTCGATCGCCAAGTTCATCGAGCGCCCGGCGCCGCTGCTCGTCACGCACCTCGGGCAGTTCCCGGCCACGACCGTGTCGTTCAATCTCGCACCGGGCGCGTCGCTCGGCGCCGCCGTCAAGGCGATCCAGCAAGCGGAGAAGGACATCGGCCTGCCGGCCTCGTTCCAGACGCGCTTCCAGGGCGCCGCGCTCGCGTTCCAGGCGTCGCTCGCCAACGAGCTGTTCCTGATCCTCGCGGCGATCGTCACGATGTATATCGTGCTCGGCGTGCTGTACGAGAGCTTCATCCATCCGATCACGATCCTCTCGACGCTGCCTTCCGCGGGCGTCGGCGCGCTGCTCGCGCTGATCATCTCCGGCAACGACCTCGACATCATCGGGATCATCGGCATCGTGCTGTTGATCGGCATCGTGAAGAAGAACGCGATCATGATGATCGACTTCGCGCTCGAAGCGGAGCGCGAGCAAGGCAAGTCGCCGCGCGAAGCGATCTATCAGGCGTGCCTGTTGCGCTTCCGGCCGATTCTAATGACGACGATGGCCGCCCTGCTCGGCGCGCTGCCGCTGATGCTCGGCACCGGGGCGGGCTCGGAGCTGCGGCATCCGCTCGGTATCGCGATTGCGGGTGGTCTGATCGTGAGCCAGTTGCTGACGTTGTTCACGACGCCGGTGATTTATCTCGGCTTCGATTCGCTTGCGCGGCGACTGCGCGAACGCTTTCAGGGCGGCTCCAAGCCCGCGACCGATGCCGGGGCGTAAGTGATGAACCTGTCCCGCCCCTTCATCGCCCGCCCCGTCGCGACGACGCTGCTCGCTGTCGGCGTCGCGCTCGCCGGCTGCTTCGCGTTCGTGAAGCTGCCCGTGGCGCCGCTGCCGCAGGTCGACTTCCCGACCATCTCCGTGCAGGCGTCGCTGCCGGGCGCGAGCCCGGAGACGGTCGCGACGAGCGTCGCGAGCCCGCTCGAACGGCACCTCGGCACGATCGCCGACGTCACCGAAATGACGTCGCAAAGCTCGGTCGGCCAGACGCGCATCACGCTGCAGTTCGGGCTGAACCGCGACATCGACGGCGCCGCGCGCGACGTGCAGGCCGCCATCAACGCCGCCCGCGCCGACTTGCCCGCGAGCCTCAAAAGCAACCCGACCTATCACAAGGTCAACCCCGCCGACGCCCCGATCCTGATCCTCGGCCTGACCTCGCCAACGATGACGGCCGGCCAGCTCTACGACTCGGCGGCCACCGTGCTGCAGCAGGCGCTCTCGCAAGTGGACGGCGTCGGCGAAGTCGACGTGAGCGGCTCGGCGAACCCGGCCGTGCGCGTCGAGCTCGAACCGCAGGCTCTGTTTCACTACGGCATCGGGCTAGAAGACGTGCGCGCCGCGCTCGCTTCGGCCAATGCGAACAGCCCCAAAGGGGCGATCGAGTTCGGGCCGAACCACATCCAGCTCTATACCAACGACCAGGCGAGCAAGGCCCAGCAATACAAGGATCTCGTGATCGCCTACCGCAACGGCGCGGCGGTGAAGCTCTCGGACGTTTCCGAAGTCGTCGATTCGGTCGAGGACTTGCGCAACCTCGGCCTCATGAACGGCCAGCGCTCGGTGCTCGTGATCCTGTACCGGCAGCCCGGCGCGAACATCATCGAGACCGTCGATCGCGTGAAGGCGATGATCCCGCAGCTGAAGGCGTCGCTGCCCGCCTCGGTCGAGGTGGCGCCGACGGTGGACCGCTCGACCACGATCCGCGCCTCGCTCAAGGACACCGAGCACACGCTCCTGATCGCGGTCGGTCTCGTCGTGATGGTCGTGTTCCTGTTCCTGCGCAACTGGCGCGCGACGCTGATTCCGAGCGTCGCGGTGCCGATCTCGATCATCGGCACCTTCGCCGCGATGTGGCTGATGGGGTTCTCGATCGACAACCTCTCGCTGATGGCGCTCATCATCGCGACGGGCTTCGTCGTCGACGATGCGATCGTCGTGCTCGAAAACATCTCGCGGCACATCGAGGCCGGCGTGCCGCGCATGCGGGCGGCCTACCTCGGCGCGCGCGAAGTCGGCTTCACGGTGATGTCGATCAGCATCTCGCTCGTTGCCGTGTTCCTGCCGATTCTGCTGATGGGCGGCATCGTCGGGCGGCTGTTTCGCGAGTTCGCGCTGACGCTGTCGCTCGCGATCGGCGTGTCGCTGCTCGTCTCGCTGACGGTCACGCCGATGATGTGCTCGCGACTTTTGCGCGAGACGCACGACAAAGAGACAGAGGGGCGCTTCGCCCGTTGGCTCGAACGCGGATTCGCGAAGCTGCAGGGCGGCTACGAACGCACGCTCACGTGGGCGCTCGCCCGCCCGCTTCTGATCGTCGCGATCCTGATCGCCACGGTCGCGCTGAACGTGTTCCTCTACATCGTCATCCCGAAGGGCTTCTTCCCGCAGCAGGACACCGGGCGGCTCGTCGGCGGCATCATGGCCGACCAGTCCACCTCGTTCCAGTCGATGAAGGTCAAGTTCGCGGAGATGATGCGCATCGTCCAGAGCAACCCGGCCGTGGACAGCGTCGCCGGCTTCACGGGCGGACGGCAGACCAACTCGGGCTTCATGTTCGTGTCGCTCAAGCCGAAGAGCGAGCGCAAGAAGTCAGCGGATCAAGTGATCGCCGAGCTGCGCGAGCCGCTCTCGCACGTCGCCGGCGCCCAGACGTTCCTGCAGGCCGTGCAGGACATCCGCGTCGGCGGCCGGCAATCGAACGCGCAGTACCAGTTCACGCTGCTCGCCGATTCGACGCCCGATCTCTACAAGTGGGGGCCGAAGCTCACCGACGCCTTGAAACTGCGCCCCGAACTCGCCGACGTGAACTCCGACCAGCAGCAAGGCGGCCTCGAATCGATGGTGACGTTCGATCGCACGACAGCGTCGCGTCTCGGCATCACGCCCTCGCAGATCGACAACACGCTCTACGACGCGTTCGGCCAGCGGCAGGTCTCGACGATCTACAACCCGCTGAACCAGTATCACGTGGTGATGGAAGTCGCGCCGCGCTACTGGCAAAGCCCCGACATGCTGAAGCAGATCTACATCAGCACGGCGGGCGGCACGCCGAGCGGCGCGCAGACGACCAACGCGGTAGCGGGCACCGTCACCGCATCGAAGACCAGCAGCACCTCCAGCTCGTCCTCGTCGAGCGCAGCAAGCGTGGCGGCCGATTCCGCGCGCAACCTCGCGAACAACTCGATCGCGGCGAGCGGCAAGTCGAGCGCGTCGACGGGGGCGTCGGTATCGACCTCGAAGGAGCCGATGATTCCGCTGTCGGCGATCGCGTCGTTCGGTCCCGGCAACACGCCGCTGTCGGTGAACCACCAGGGGCAGTTCGTCGCGTCGACGATCTCGTTCAACCTGCCGCCGGGCGTGTCGCTCTCGGACGCGACCAATGCGATCTACGAGACGATGGCCCAAATCGGCATGCCGGACACGATCCACGGCAGCTTCTCGGGCACCGCGCAGGCGTTCCAGCAGTCGATGTCGGACCAGCCGCTCTTGATTCTCGCGGCGCTCGCGGCGGTCTACATCGTGCTCGGGATTCTCTACGAGAGCTATATCCACCCGATCACGATTCTGTCGACGCTGCCGTCGGCGGGCGTGGGCGCCCTGCTCGCGCTGCTGCTCTTCAAGACCGAGTTCAGCATCATTTCGCTGATCGGCGTGATTCTGCTGATCGGGATCGTGAAGAAGAACGCGATCATGATGATCGACTTCGCCATCGAGGCGTCGCGGCAAGGGATGTCGTCGTTCGACGCGATTCGTCAGGCGTGTCTGTTGCGCTTCCGCCCGATCATGATGACGACCATGGCGGCCATGCTTGGTGCGTTGCCGCTCGCGTTCGGCAACGGTGAAGGCGCTGAGCTGCGGGCGCCGCTGGGGATCTCGATCGTGGGCGGGCTGATCGTCAGCCAGTTGCTGACGCTCTATACGACGCCGGTCGTGTATTTGTATATGGACCGCCTTCGGGTGCGGTGGGAGAACCGCAAGGCGCGAGGGTTGGCGCCTGGCGAGCAGGCTTGAGGGCCTGATTGCTTGAGGAGGCCGCCGCTTCGCTTCTTGCGGCGGCGGCCTTTGTGTTTTACGCGGCGGGTTCGTCGCCCCAGACTTCGTCTTCCACGGCAAGCCGACCAAGCTTGCGCAACAACGCCGACCCGCGCGGCGTCAATCGAGCAATCTTCGCGCCGCTTGCGCGCCGCTCGATCTCGACGAGCGCCTTCTTCTCCAGCATCACAAAATCGAGGCGCTGGACTTCCACTTGATACGGGGCACGCTGCACCAGCAGCAGCGTGGATATTTCGTGAGGACTGAGCATCCGCTTCTCCATTCAGCTTGAGTCGCATTCAAGTCGTCCGAAGCATGCTACAGGCCCGCGAAGTCAAAACGGCTACAGTCTTGTTTCAAGTCGTTACTTCGTTACAGCGTTCATACGGAATCGCCTACGCTCAAGCGGTTGGGCAGCCACGTTGTTACGATTCGTATAAAGTGCGCGACCAAAAGTTGTCTGCCCCTTTTTATCGCCACCGGCGCATCCTTCATTTGAATCGGACTACCAATTTCTGGTTCGCCCCTCATTCCCCGCATCGTCAAAAAACGACCTACGTGCCGCTTATTTTGAAGAAATCGTTTCACGTGTAAGCAACTGAAACAACTCAGCTACCCCCGGTAATTGTATTGAGGGCGGGGATGCCCTAGCCTTCAATCGCGTACTGCAACCGTATTTACACCAATTATTTATTTGAATCAGGAGTCGATCGTGAAGTGGCTGAAAGCTTCCATCGCTGTCTGCGCGCTGGCTGCGATCGGGGTCAGCGGCGCCGCGCAAGCGCGCGTGGTCGTCGGTGTCGGCATTGGGGTGCCGTTCTATCCGTACTACCCCGTTGCGCCGGTTCCGTATTACTACCCCGCGCCGGTCGTCGTGGCGCCCGCCGATCCGGCGCCGGTCTACGTCGAGCAGGGTCAAGCCGGGCCTGACGCCGGCCCTCAGCAGCAACCGGGCACCTGGTACTACTGCGATGCCGCGAAGACGTACTACCCGTACATCAAGCAATGCGCGGGCGGCTGGCGCGCCGTGCCGGCTCAACCGCCGGCGCCGAATCAATGACAGGAAGAGTTTCGCCATGAAACAAGCAAAATGGCTCGCGTTCGCCGCCCTTGCCGGGCTGAGCGCTTGCGCCGTGACACCCGATGGACCGTCCGTGATGGCGCTCCCGGGCACCGGCAAGTCCTTCGATCAGTTCAAGGCCGACGACGCCTCGTGCCGCAACTACGCCTATCAGCAAGTGGGCGGCGTAACCGCGAATCAGGCGGCGACGAACGCGGCGGTCGGCAGCGCCGTCGTCGGCACCGCGCTCGGTGCTGCTGCCGGAGCGGCGTTCAACGGCGGTTCAGGCGCCGCAGTCGGCGCGGGCGTGGGTCTGTTGGCAGGCAGCGTGGTCGGCGCGGGCAATGCGCAGGCGTCCGGCTACGGCTCGCAGCGACGCTACGATCAAGCGTATATCCAGTGCATGTATGCGTCGGGGAACAAGGTGCCGATGGTCAACCGCACGATGAGCGCCGCCCCGCCTCCGGGCGCGTATTACTACAACTACGCGCCGCCGCCTCCTCCGCCGGGCGCCTACTACGCTCCGCCGCCCCCACCGCCGGGCTATTGATCGACTGACGAATAGCGCCGCCCGAGAGGCGGCGCTTCTTTTTGTGGATTCTCTTTTTTCATTCGTCAGCCGCACTCAAGGTCCGCGTGCTCCGCCACCGACCGTACCGGCGAGAAAGCGCTCAGAGCTTCGGCGCGATCGTCAGCACGGTCGGGCCGCTGACGCTCGTGATGCCGCTGCCAGCGCAGGCGGTAAGAAAATTGGCTTGGCTGAGGCTATTGAGCGTGACGACATCGACAGCGGATTGCCCCTGAAACAGCCCCGCAGAAATATTTCCGGTCAGCGTGATGACGTAGTCGCCGTTGACCGCGTTGATTGAAGAGGTGTAGGTGAACGTGCTCGATTGTCCGTTCGACCAATTGATGACACGCGTCCCCTGCCCTTGCTCGAGCAGCGTCTGACACGAGAGATCGCGCATCACCTGCGAATAGACGGATCCGGAGGTAATGCCGGATACACCCGTCACAACACACGGGCTATAACTAGCCGTAATCGTGACCTGCAGATCCTGCTGCGTGTTGGTCAAGGGCACGTTGTATGTGGAGGCTTCCGTTCCCAAACAATCCGCGGCCTGAGCATTGGCTTGCGTAACCCATCCCGCCAAGCCGATCATCAGAAACGCTGACGCAATCAGCGCCTTAAACATCGAGCGACCGCCTTTAAACATTCTCATCGCGCGCTCCTTTTCAAAGATGTATGAATTCGCTATTCGAAGCGAAACCGCTCAAAGCGGCGGCAGGATCGTCAGCGAGCTGGGGCCGTTCACGCTCGTAATGCCGCTACCGCTGCAGGCGGTAAGAAAATTGGCTTGGCTGAGGCTTGCGAGCGTGAGCACGACGGTGGCGGATTGGCCTTGGAACAATCCCACGGAAACTTTCCCGAGAAAAATGATGACGTAATTGCCATTCACCACTTGGCTATAGGCCGTATAGCTGAGCGTGCTCGATTGTCCGTTCGACCAGTTGAAGACCCGTGTGCCCGATCCGCCGCCGAGCAGCTCCGTGCACGAATAGCTGCGCGTGAATTGATCGTCCACCGTGACGGAGGTAATGCCGGATACCCCTGTGACGACACAGGTGGAATAGCTCGCGATGGCGGTGATTTCCAAGTTACGCAACGTATTGGTCATCGGCGGATTGAAGGTCGCCGTTTCCGATCCCAAGCAAGTTGCCGACTGCGCATGAGCCTGTGTGGCAAATCCCGACAAACCTAGCAGCAATGTGGACATGAGCAGCGTATTCAACGTCGAGCGACCGCCTTTAAAGATTCTCATTGCGCGCTCCTTATTGAATGGAAATGAAGGAAGGGAGGAAAATCAGGCTCGCCGCAAATTCATCATGCGCAGCTAATTCAGCTTAGTTAGCGTCGCGAATTACGCAAATAAATTAATATCCAGACTTGCGCGCCTCGCCTTATTTAAGGAACACAACCACTTATATTCCGATACTTGAACGGTCAGTATTGATTCAGGCCAAAAGCCGATTTATCGAAATCATCTATTCTCTTTTTCGATCTCCAGCATTGCATTAAGATGCACGCCCGCCATGCGGCCGCGTCCGCATCGCGCGCACAACAACAAACACAGGAACTCGAATGAAGCACTTTCGAAAACTGGCCGCCTTGGCCGGTGGCCTCTCGCTCGCACTCGCCGCGCAACACGCGGCAGCCCAAAGCTCGGTCACGCTATGGGGCGTCGCCGACGTCAGCCTGCGCTACCTGTCGAACGCCAACGCGCAGAACGACGGCAAGTTCTTCATGACCAACGGCGCGATCACCAACAGCCGCTTCGGCTTGCGCGGCAGCGAAGATCTCGGCAGCGGGATGAAGGCCCTCTTCAACCTCGAAAGCGGCGTAAACCTGCAAGACGGCTCATTCGCCGACAGCCACCGCATCTTCAACCGCGCCGCCTATGTCGGCCTCGCAAGCCAATACGGCACGCTCACGCTGGGCCGCCAGAAGACCCTGCTGTTCGATCTGTTGAGCGACACCTACGACCCCCTGACCGTCGGCAACTACCTCGAAAACGCCTGGCTGCCGGTCGCGCTCGGCGCGGGCCTCTACGCGGACAACGCGGTCAAGTACCGCAACACGTTCGGCGGACTGACGGTCGGCGCGATGTACTCGTTCGGCACGGATTCGACGCAAACGGGGGCTTCCGGCTTCTCCGGCGAGATTCCGGGCCATATGGGCGCGGGCAGCATGTACGGCTTCACGCTCTCGTATGTGGCGGGGCCGGTCAGCGTCGCGGCGGGCGTGCAGCAGAACAGCGACAACGCGAACCGCAAGCAAACCATCTACAACGCGAACATCGTCTACGCATTCAGCACCGCGAAGCTCTACGCCGGCTATCTGCACTCGAAAGACGACACGGGCTTCGTCGACAGCACGCTCGATCAGCAGCCGATCGCAACCAGCATCGACGCCTTCAAGGGCACTGGCCGCATCGACGACGGTCCGTTCGCGGGCGTGAGCTGGCAAGCCTCGTCGCACGTCACGCTGACGGGCGCGTTCTACTACGACCACATGAAGAACGCTTCGATTGCCAACGGCCAGCTCGCGAGCGGCAACCGCTATACGGCTGTCGCGCTCGCCGAATACGCGTTGTCGAAGCGCACCGAAATTTACGGCACGGTCGATTTCAGCAAGGTGAACGGCGCGGCGACGGTCGAGCTGCCGGGCCGCAGCAATCAGACGGGCGTCTCGATCGGCCTGCGCAACATTTTCTAATAGAGCGATGGAAGGCTCAGCGGCATTCAACCGCCGCGAGAAATGCAAAAGCGCCCGGGGGACGCGTTGACTCGCATCCCCCGGGCGCCGTCGATTCAGTCTTACACGGCTACGCGCTTAGCTCACCGATAGCTCACTGCGACTTGCGCGTCGCGGACCAATCCTTGACCGCCTGCAACGTGTTCTCGACATGCTTGTCGGGCGACAGGCTCGTGTACGCGTAGATGATCGTGCCGTCCGGCGCGATCACATACGACACGCGATTCGCCAGCGATTTCTTCATCGGCAACGCCGAGTCGTAGGCATCGATGATGTGATTGTCCGGATCGGCCGCGACTGGGAACTTGCTGCGGCATTCGCTCACCGAGAACTTGGTCAGCGTATCGATGTTGTCGTGCGATACGCCGATCACGGTCGCGCCGTATTGCTTGTACTCGTCGACGGCATCGGCAAACAAATGCGCTTCGATCGTGCAGCCCTTCGTGAAGGCCGCCGGATAGAAGTACAGCACCACCGGACCCTTCTTGAGCGCGTCGGCGAGCGAGTAGTCGAAGGACTTGCCGCCGAGCGACGCCTGCGTGGTGAAGTCCGGGGCTTTGTCGCCGGGTTTGAGTTCCGCCTGCGCCGGAAGCGTTCCCAGAATCAAGCTCAAGCCCAACGCCACCGCACTTGCCATCAGCCCTGCTCTTCGCTTCATAACATCTCCTCGAAACATTGGACGGCTCCATCGATGCAGCGCACAACGCGGCGCCGGGCTACGTCGCGGATGAAACCGCGGCCGTCAGGCGCGTGCATCCGGCCTGCGCGGCATGCGAGCCACGCAGACGTCTATTGGACCACGCTCCGGAATTTCGCGTTTGCCGAGCGAGCGTTGTGTTCTGTCGCAATCAGCGGATCAGGCCATCACTCGTCAGCGTGCACGTCGAACCACGCGGCCGCCGCCAGATTCAACTCGGCGAGCACCTCGGGCGTGAGCGTCGCAAACGGGTCGTCCGTGCGTTGCGCCACAGCCGTCAGCTGCTCGGCGCCGCCCTCCTCGGCCGCCTTCGCGACCGCCAGCAGCGCGCCCAGCGGACCGACGCCGTAGACGATCGCGTCGCGAATCTCCGAGACGAGCCCGAGCTTGTCGAGCGCCTCGGCCGGCGAGGCCACCCCGAGCACTACGTGCACGAGCGAGAAGATGCCGGTCATGAACGCAGCGTCGACGAAACGCTCATCGTCCGGACGCACCCGGCTCGCGGCCAGCTCCATGAAGCGCGAACGGGCGCCCGCCAGCTGCACGAGCGGATCGACGCGCCACGGCAGATCGCCGCTGTCGGCATAGAGCAGCAACTGCGCCCAGCGCGCGATCTGGCGCGTACCGGCCGCGATGATCGCCTCGCGCAGCGACGCGATGCGCCGCCCGAGCCCGTACGCGCTCGAATTGACGAGCCGCAGCAGTTGCACGACGACTTCCGGATTGAGCTTGAGCTCCGCTTCGAGCTCGGTGAGCTTGGCGTCGCTCGCAAGGAGCGCGAGCATGCGCAATAGCGAGCGCCGCGACGGATCGGTGCGGCGCGCGGTCAGCACCTGCGGACGTGCAAAGTAATAGCCCTGGAACATGTCGAAGCCGAGCTGCCGCGCGAGCGCGAAGTCCTCTTGCGTCTCGATCTTCTCGGCGATCAGCGTCTTGCCGCGCGCGCGCACGGCTTCCGCGAGCGCCGCGAGCTTCGGGCGCGGCGTCTGCAGAAAGTCGACCTTGACGATATCGACGTGGCTCAGGATCGAAAGCAACCCGTCCGATAGCTCGCACACGTCGTCGAGCGCCACCGCATAGCCCGCGCGGCGCAACTTGTCGATCCGCGCGATCAGCGGCGCGTCGAACGACACGGTCTCGAGCACCTCGAGCACGAAACGCTCGGGCGACATCACGTGGATGATGTCGTCGAACAGCAGCTCGCGGCTGATGTTCACATAGCCGCGATGCGTGCCGAGCGCGGCCGACACGCCGATGCCGCCGATCGTGCGCGCGACGACTTGGGCGGTCGCCTGGGCGTCGTTCGTGACGAGCGCGTAATTTTGACTGCTCGAGCGAAACAGCAGCTCATAGGCGTTGAGCGCGCCGTTGCGCTCGATAATCGGCTGGCGCCCCAGGTACACGCATTCGGATTCCTGCGTTGTGCGCGTTGACGGGTTTTCGACCATGAGTCAGAGCTCAGTGAATTCAATCAAATCCGCTTGTAAGGCTTGGTAAGCATGGCGGGCGGGCATGCTGTCCAGCATTGTCTCAAAATTTATCGTTTCTGCAGATGAACTAAAACCCCGTCCGCATTTTGGGTTGGCTGCACTAAAGAAATTCTGAGCACCGCCGATATCTTGTTCTGATGAGAGGCATCACGGACTGACCACTCGGCGGCAGCCGGCGCCGCCTCTCGCGAAAACCCGCCGGTCCGGGGCCAATCAGCAAGCCCCCATGGCCGGCCGCAACGAGACTACCCGTCGCCAACACGATACATGGAAGCGAATAGGACCACTGCGCCGCTCCGGGCCTCCTGGCGCGCCGCCATCGACAAGTTGCGCAAGCGCTCGAGCGAAACCGCCGGCACGCAGACCGACGCCACGGACCAGGTAGCGGCAGGCGCCGCCGTGCAGGCCCGGCTCGAAGAGACCGTCGGCGCCGTCGACTTCCTCGCGCACATCGACCTCGGCCAGCGCTTCCTCTACGTGTCCGACGCGAGCCTGCGCTTCATCGGCTACCGCCGCGAGTACCTGCAAACCATCACGCTGCACGACCTCGTGCCGGCCGGCGAAGCGGCCGCGCTCGACGCGCTGCTCGCGCGCGCGGAGCTCTCCGGCGGCGTCGAGAAGGCGACGCTGCACATCGTCAAGTCGCTGACCTACCCGATCGCCGTCGAGCTGCGCGTCGTCAAGAGCAGCCACGCGGGCGTGGCGGGCTTCGCGATCGCCGGCTTCGACATCTCGGCCTGGCGCGCGACCGAGGAGCGGCTCACCTACGAGCTGCACCACGACCGCATGACGGGCCTCGCCAACATCTCCGGGCTCGTGCCGATGCTCACGCGCGCCCAGGAAGACGCCGACAAGCACGGCACCTGCGCGGCGCTGCTCTTGCTCGACATCGACGACTACCAGCGCGTGAATCGCGCGCTCGGCTACGACGCGGGCGACGACATGCTGCGCGAAACCGCGCGCCGCCTGCAGGCGACCGCGAGCCAGGGCGAGACGCTCGCGCGCATCGCGAGCGACGAATTCGCGATCCTGCTCACCGCGCCGAACAAGGAAGAGGCGGCGCTCGCCGCCGAAGCGCTCGGCCGGCGCCTCATGACCGCCGTCCAGCAGCCGTACACGTTCAGCGGGCAGCCGGTGCACTTGTCGGCGAGCATCGGCATCGCGCTCTATCCGGACGAGCCTCACGACGGGCACGGCCACAGCCATGGCCCCGAGCATGCGCACTATGGCCAATTGCTGCGCTGCGCCGATCACGCGCTCGCGCAGGCGAAGGCGGCGGGCGGCAACATGCTGACGTTCCACACGCCGGAATCGGACCCGGCCGACGCCGAACGTCTGAAGCTCGAAGCCGATCTCTACGACGGCGTGCGCAACGGCGAGTTCTCGCTGCACTTCCAGCCGATCACGAGCAGCGCGTCGCGCGGCGTCGTCGGCGTGGAGGCGCTGATCCGCTGGCACCACCCCGTGCACGGGCTGGTGCCGCCGTCGACTTTCATTCCGCTTGCGGAGTCGATCGGGCTCATCAACTACCTCGGCAACTGGGTGCTCAAGATCGCGTGCATGCAGCTCGTCCAATGGGACGCGCAAGGCATTCCGCTGCAATACGTGGCGGTCAACGTGTCGGCGCAGCAGTTCCGCGACCCGCGCTTCACGCAGAGCGTGAAGGACGCGATCGAGCTGACCGGGCTCGATCCGCGCCGCGTCGTGTTCGAGATCACCGAGAGCCTGCTGATGCACGACCCCGCGCATGCGAAGGTGCTGCTCGAGGAGTTGACGAGCATCGGCATCCGCTTCGCCGTCGACGATTTCGGCACCGGCTATTCGAGCCTTGCGTACTTGCAACGCTTCCCGCTCGCTAAATTGAAAATCGACCGCAGTTTCGTCGAGAACCTGCTAACCTCCCGCAACGATCAAGCAATCGTTTCCGCGGTGGTCGGGCTCGCGCAGACGCTCGATCTCGAACTCGTCGCGGAAGGCGTGGAAACCGAAGCGCAGCGCGAGCTGCTCACCGAAATGGGCTGCGATCACATCCAGGGCTGGCTCGTCTGCAAGGCGCTGCCGTCCGAGGAGCTGGCCCGGCGCTTCGAAGCGCGGACTCTAGTCCTGCATGAGGGCGGCGATGACTGATGCGCTCATCCAGGACCAGCGTCTGCTGACCGGCGGCACGGCACACACTGAAATGCGTATGGTATTCAAATGGTAAAGGCAGCGCTGCTGGACAAGCTGTGGGCGCGGATGAGCGAGCGCGGAGATTTTCCGATGCTCTCGCAATCGCTGCGCACCACGATGGCGGCGATGAACAACGACGACCTCGACTTCACGGCGCTCGTGCAAGTCGTGCTGTCGGATTTCGCGCTGACGCAAAAGGTGCTGCGTCTCGCGAACTCGGCGATGTACATGGCCTTCGGCGGCAACATCACGACCGTCACGCGTGCGCTGATGGTGCTCGGCATGGATGCCGTCGGGCATCTCGTCGTCGGCTTGAAGCTCGTCGATCACTTTCATCACAGCGCGCCGCGCCGCATCGACGCGAAGCTCGAGCTGAACCGCACGATGCTCTCGGGGTGTGTCGCCCGCAAGCTCACCGAGTGGGGCGACCTGCGCGCGAGCGAGGAAGCGGTCGTATGCACGCTGATGCGGCAAGTCGGCAAGCTGCTCGTCGTGTTCTACCTCGAAGGCGAGTGGGATCAGATCCGCCGCAAAGCCGAGGCCGAAAAGATCGGCGAGGGAGCGGCCTGCGTCGCCGTGCTCGGCGTGAGCTTCGAAGAACTCGGGATGGAAGCGGCCTCGCGCTGGCGGCTGCCGGACATGATCCGCTCGGGCATGGGCACGTACGAGCCCAACGAGAACGAGTCGCGCCAGGTGCAGTGGCTGCGCGCGATCACGAACTATTCGACCGAAGTCGCCGACGTGCTGACCGCGCCCGACGTCGCCGAGCACGTGCGCGATACGCGCATCGCCGAGCTCGCGAATCGCTACAGCCGCCCGCTCGCGACCGATGCCGACACGCTCGTGCAGATGAGCGTCGCGCTCGCGAACGAAGAAACCGACGACGGCGTGATGCGCGAGATCGTCGAGCTGCGCGCGAACGCCGATGCGATCGCGCGCGCGGCCATCACGCCCGAGGCGCGCATCGGCGAAGGTCTTGAAGACTTGCGCGCGCTGCCGTCGGAGAATGCGCTGGCTCCCGTGCTCGCGCTTGCGTCGGAAACGGTGCTCGCGGGCCTCAATTTCTGCCGGACGATCGTCTTCGTACGGCAGGCGCCGGGCGTGTTCAAAGCGCGCTTGGGCTTCGGACACAACGTCGATACGCTGCTGCCGTCGCTGCAATTCCCCGAGGCGTTCGAGCCCGACGTCTTTCATCTCGCGATCGCAAATTCGGTCGGCATCTTCATCGAGAACGCGCACGACTCGAAGATGGTCGCGCGCCTGCCGGCCTGGTTCAAGCAATCGTTCGACGACGCGCGTTCGTTCGTCCTGTTGCCGGTGAGCGCCAATCATTCGACGGTGGCGCTGATGTACGGGGACTGGTCGCGCGATAAGGAGCCGCGCAAGATCTCGCAGCGCGAGATGAGCGCGCTCAACGAACTCGCGCGCGAGCTGGGGCGTTTCTTCGCGCACGCGCCGACGCGCGAGGTCGAAACGCTTTGATTTGCAGGCAGTGCGTCCGGTACGCCGGACGCACTGCCTGCTGTCCTGCCCTTCCCTTCAATTAATCTTCGAGCCGTTCGAGCCCTTGGCTATCCGCGCTGTGATCGGCCGAGGTCGCCCATGCCGCGGCGTTCAATGCGAGCTCGGCAAGCTCCGACGACGTGAGCGGCGCAAGCGTCTCGCACGCGCGGTCGAGCGTCGCCCAATCGCCGTGCTCCAGCGCTTCCACGGCCGAGAGCAGCGTGCCCAGCATGCCTTCGCGCTTGAGAATCGCCGCGCGAATATGGCGCGAGAGCGTGAGGTCTTCGAGCGTGCGTTCGAGCGAATCGCCGAACACGGCGTCGACGAGCGAGAACACCCCCGTCAGGAACGCCGCGTCGATCACCTGCCGGTTCGCGTTCGGCAGGCGCGCGACGGCCAGCTCCATGAAGCGCGCACGCGTGGCCGCGAGCTGCAGGAGCGGATCGTCTTCGAGCGGCACCTTGCGGCCGTCCGCGTACAGCAGCATTTGCGTCCAGCGCGTAATGCGATTGGTGCCGGTCGCGATGATCGCGTCGCGCAGCGTCGTCACTTTGCGGCCGAAACTCTCCTCACCCGAATTCGCGAGCCGCATCAGATGCATGACGAGCACCGGCGTGAGCTTGAGCTCCGTTTCGAGCTGCGCGACGCTCGGGTCCGTCGACAGCAGTTGCAGCAGATTGAGGAGCGCCTGACGCGGCGCGCTCGCGCGGCGAGCGGTCAGCATTTGCGGCCGCGCGAAGAAATACCCCTGGAACAGATCGAAGCCAAGCGCCTTCGCTTCTTCGAACGCATCCTGCGTTTCGACCTTCATCGCGATCAGGATCTTGCCCGCCGACTTCAGCACTTTCGCGAGTTTCGGCAGCAGCTCGGGCGAGCAGCGGCTGACGTCGATCTTGACCGACTCGACGTACGGCAGGAGCTTCGCGAACGTGGCGTCGGGCGTCACGACTTCGTCGAGCACGAAACGGTAGCGCTTCGCATGCAGCTGGACGAGCCGCCCGAGCAGCGCCGCGTCCACCTCGATATCGGGCGGCAGCTCGAAGACAAAGCGATCGCGCGGAATCAGCGTGATGGCATCGGCGAGCAGCATCGCGCGGCTCGCGTTCAAATAGCCTTTGTGGCCGCCGAGCGCGGCACGCACGCCGAATTCGCCGATCGTGCGGATGATGACTTGAGCGGTGGCGCTGTCTTCGTTGTCGATGTCGGCGCGGTTCTCGACGTTACTGCGAAACAGCAGCTCGAAACCGCACAGCATGCCGTCGCGATCGAGCACCGGCTGCCGGCCCAGATGCGCAAAACCTTCGGGAGTTCCGGATGGCGCAGCAGCGCCGCCAGGACCGGCATTGGAATATAGCGTGGGCCCGTCCCTGGTCTCCATCTCGAATTCCCCTCACACGTGCGCTTGATATCTTTAACTACGGCGTCTTTTGTCGGAAACCTGAGCGGCTTCCGTCTCGAATTTGCCGGTGATTATACGATGGCGACCGTGAGGCAGGTGCTTACTTGGAGGGATATTCGAGTTCAGCGCTTAGCTGTTGCGCAGCCGGTATTTTGGTTGCGCAACAGCTTGGTGCAACGCTTACTTCAGCACGACTTTGACGTCGAAATACTTGGCGGCGATTTTGTCGATCGTGCCGTCGGCCTTCAGCTCCTTGAGCGCTTGATTGAGTGCGGCCTTGAGCGCCTGATCGTTCTTGCGCACGCCGTAGCCGACGCCCGAGCCGAGCAGTTTGTCGTCGACGACGGCCGGGCCCGCGAACGCGAAGCCCGCGCCCTGCGGCCGCGTGAGGAAGCCCTTGGAGGCCGCTTCGGAATCCTGGAACGACGCGTCTAGGCGGCCCGATGCGAGGTCGGCGTAGACCTGGTCCTGCGTCTGATACGACTCGACGTCGACGCCCGCCGTCGCCCAGCGCGCCTTCGCGTAGGTCTCCTGGATCGTGCCTTGCAGCACGCCGACATGCTTGCCCTTGAGCGACGCGACCGTCGGCAGCAGGCCACTGCCCTTCTTTGCGATCAGCTGATTCGGGATCGAGTAGATCGGGTCGGTGAAATCGATCGCTTGTTTGCGCTGATCGGTGATCGTCATGTCCGAGTTGATCGCGCCGAACTTGCGCGCTTGCAGCGCCGGAATCAGACCGTCGAACGAGTTTTCGACCCACACGCATTTGGCCTTCAGCTTTGCGCAGACCGCGTTGCCGACGTCGATATCGAAGCCTTGCAGCTCACCCGATGCCGTCTTCGATTCGAATGGGGCATACGAGGCTTCGAGGCCGAAGCGGACCTCTTTGATGTCGGCGGCCATGGCGGTGCCGGTCATCAGTGCGGCAGCGGCGAGCGCCGCGAAGGCGGTGGTGGTGCGCAAATTCAATTTCATCGGCGTGATCCTGGACAGAGGTTTGAATAGTTGAGGCTTCGAGCCTGTCGCGCATCGTCGCAATAACAAAATCGCCGTTCAAATCCAGGTGGATTGAATGGTGCGTTGCAATACGCGCGAGGCGGCGATTTTACAGCGGATGGCGCCAGTGCGGCGCCACGTTTTCCGCGATTGAAATGCGTAAATTGATGTCGCTATTGGGCAATGTCGTTGATTCGTTTTTTATTTCTTTTGCCTTTGTTCTTGCTCAATTTAAAAAGGCTTTAATGCTTGTCGCGGCCTATCGGGCGCAACGACATTTATCCCACTAGCGCGGCTAGCGTCTGCTGCGTCGTCTCCACGACCATCAATCCCGCTCGCAAGCCGGGCTTGACCGAAGGATTCGGGAACACGATCCGCTCCTCATCGTGCCGCACCGTGTAGCGGTAGTCGCCATCCTGCGCGAGCACCGTGCCCTTGGCGAACGCCGTGAAGTTCGGCACGTCGGCAGCCACGTGCAATTCGAGCTGATCGCTCTGCTTGGTGATTTGGTCGATCACGGTAAACACGCGCGGCATCGATGCGTTCTCTGCGCCCTCTCCGCCCGACACAATCTGACGTACTGCATGGTCCGCGCCGGCAAAGCGCGTCAAATCGTTCTCGCCGAACGGCCGCACCTTGCCCAATTCCAGCGTGCAAGCCTGCGCGCCGCAGGTTTCCGCGGTGAAGTGCGAGTACGTATTGCCCTTGGCCGTATGCAGCAGCACAGCGGCGATCCGCGCATCGCGCAGCCACTCGAACATCGCGCGCGACAACGGCGCCCCCGTATGCGGCAACAGCGCAAACTGCTCGAACACCGAAGCACGAATCGCTGTGTGCATATCGATGTGCCAACGGGCGTTGGCGCCGCTCGCGGCATGCGCGAAGAAATCGCTTGCTGCCTTCTCGAGCGCCGCAGCGCGCGGCGCTTCGTGGCTTTGCGGCAGTTGCGCATGCTTGCCGCTGAACAGGCGGTTCAAATCGTCGTCGACGTAGCGGCACGACGACCGCATCGCGTCGATGTTGCCGAGCACGATCAGCAGGCGGCACGCAAGCGGCAGCGCCCCGCTCGCGATATCGCGCACGATGAACGACAGCAGCTCGATCGGCGCGGTTTCGTCGCCGTGGATGCCCGCCGAAACCAGGACGCTGCGCGTCGCGCCGTCGACCGTCGACGGCTCCAGTTGCAAGACGCCGTCGTCGAGCCACGTCGCGCGCACGCCGTTCGCACACGTCAGCGCTTCCTGCCCCGCTGCGGGTCGCCCGCCTGCGAGCGTAAATGCCAGAAAATCAGCGGCGAAATCCGCCGTGCCGCGCTCAGCGCTGGAAGTCATAGAGCGAGCCCACGCCGAGGATTTGCGTCAGTTCATCGAGCGCCGTGCGCGATTCGACGAGCAGGCTCGGATCTGCCAGATCGACAGGCGCCAGGCGGTCGCGGTAGTGCTTTTCGATCCAGGCATCGAGCCGGCCGAACAGCGTGTCGTCGATCCACACGCCAGGCTTCACCGCCGCGCGCTCTTGCTCGTTCAGCACCACGCGCAGGCGCAGGCACGCCGGGCCGCCGCCGTTTTTCATGCTTTCGCGCAGATCGAAGACGAGCAGATCGTCGATCGGACCCGTGCCGCTCATGAGCCGGTCCAGATACTCGGCCACGCGCGGGTTCTCGCGGCACTCCTGCGGCACGACGAGCGCTTGCTTCCCGTCCGGGCGCGTGAGCAACTGGCTGTTGAACAGGTACGACGTGACGGCATCGGCCACGCTCACTTGCGCATCCGGCACCTCGATCACATTGAACGCCGCGCCTTGCTTCGACAGTTGCGTGCGCAACTGATCGTAGACGGCGCTCTGATCGACAAAGGCACGCTCGTGGCAAAAGAGCGTCTCGCGATTGCCGACCGCGATCACGTCGTTGTGGAAGACGCCGGCATCGATCACGTCGGGGCTCTGCTGCGCGTAGACGGTCGCTGCGTCGTCAAGGCCATGGCGTTGCGCCACGGCGCGGCTCGCTTCAAACGTCTGGCGCGCCGGATAGCGCTTCGGTTCCGGCCCGCGGCGATATTCGCTGCGGCCGTAGACGAAGAACTCGACGCCGCGCTTGCCGTACTCCGCGCAAAAACGCGTGTGATTCGCCGCGCCCTCGTCGCCGAGCGCGGGCGTGCCCGGCAGCGCCTCGTGCACCGCGAAGCGCGCTTCGTCGGCGAAGATCGCGCGCAGCGTGCGGCGCGTCGCTTCGTGCTCGATCGCGCGGTGCAGCTTGCTCGTGAGATTCGCCGGCGTGAAGTGGACGCGGCCATCGTGCGTATCGGCCGACGGGCTCACCGTCGCCGCGTTGGCCGTCCACATCGCCGAGGCCGAGCTCGCGGCCGCGAGCAGCTCCGGCGCTTCCTTCGCGGCACGCTCGATCACGCGCGTCTCGTTGCCCGAGAACCCGAGCTCGCGCAACAGGCGCAGCGACGGACGCTCCTGCGGCGGCAGCACGCCTTGCTGGAAACCGAGGTCCGCAAGCTGCTTCATCTTCCGCAAGCCCTGCTTGGCCGCCGCCTTCGGATTGGCAACCGACTTCTCGTTGTTCTGCGAGGCCACGTTGCCGAACGAGAGCCCTGCGTAGTTGTGCGTCGGACCTACGAGTCCGTCGAAATTGGCTTCCCGAGCTTCCATAGCCAGTCCTTAGAAGTGAAGGCCCGGCGAGACGCTCGCGGGCATTTGCAGTTGTGCGCTTTCGACCGAGGCCATCGGGTACGCGCAGTAATCGGCTGCGTAGTAAGCGCTCGGGCGATGGTTGCCCGAGCGTCCGGTGCCGCCGAACGGCGCAGCGGACGACGCCCCGTTGGTCGGCCGGTTCCAGTTGACGATGCCGGCGCGGATCGTGCGCTGGAAATGCGTCCAGGTGGCCTCGTCGTCGGCGAGCAGGCCCGCCGAGAGGCCGTAGACGGTGTCGTTCGCGCGCTCGATCGCTTCGTCGAAGCTCGAGTAGCGAACGATTTGCGCCAGCGGTCCGAAGTGTTCTTCGTCGGGCAGATCGCTGACCGCCGTGACATCGAGAATCGCCGGGCTCACGAAACCGAGCCGCGGGTCGCGCTGCTCCATCGTCAAGAGCGCCTTGGCGCCGCTCTCGATCAAACGGCTTTGCGCCTGAACCAGCTTCGACGCCGCGCGCGCCGACACCACCGCGCCCATGAACGGCTGCGGATCGGCGTCGTAGAGGCCATACGCGATGCGCGAGCTGACTTCGACAAAACGCGCGAGGTAGCGGTCGCCGAACGCGTTGCTCGGCACGAAGATGCGCCGGGCGCACGTGCAGCGCTGCCCCGCCGACAGGAACGCCGACTGGATCGTGTGATGCACGGCGGCATCAATATCGTCGACATCGGCGACGACGAGCGGATTGTTGCCGCCCATCTCGAGCGCGAGCACGATCTCGGGACGTCCGCCGAACTGCTTGTGCAGGAGCGTGCCGGTGTCCGAGCTGCCCGTGAAGAAGAGGCCGTCGATCTGCTTGTGATTCGCGAGCGCGATGCCCGTGTCCTTCTCGCCCTGCACGAGATTGAGCACGCCTGCGGGCAGGCCCGCGTCGCGCCACACTTCGACCGTTGCGCGCGCAACGTCCGGCGCGAGCTCGGACGGCTTGAACACGACCGCGTTGCCGGCGATCAGCGCGGGCACGATGTGCCCGTTCGGCAAATGGCCCGGGAAGTTATACGGCCCGAACACGGCGACGACGCCATGCGGACGGTGGCGCAGCACGGCCACGCCATCGGCCATCGGCGCGCGCTTCTCGCCGGTGCGCTCCTGGTACGACGTGATCGAGATCTCGACCTTCGCCGCCATCGTCGCGACTTCGGTACGTGCTTCCCACAGCGGCTTGCCGGTCTCGCGGCCGATCGCGTGCGCGATCGCTTCCTTGCGTTCGGTCAAGAGCGCGGCGAAGCGGCGCGCGATGGCGCAGCGCTCTTCGAAGCTCACCGCCGACCACTTCGCGAATGCGCGGCGCGCGCTTTTTACAGCACGATCGACGTCATCGGCCGACGCGCTCTTGCCTTCCCATACGGTCGCGCCCGTGCCCGGATTGCGCGACGCAAAAGCGGGGCCGCTCGCGGCGGCCCATTCGCCGTCGATAAAGAGTTCTTGAGTCATGGTCATCCTTGCTTTGATTTGAGCGGCAACACGCGCACGGGGTCGCCTGCTTTGACATCGAGCGCAGCCGCTTCTTCAGCGGTCAAACGGAACACGCCTTCATCGGCCAATCCCGCCGCCACACCCACACGAAAATCGCCAAGCGACGTATTCGACACGAGCGAACGCGGCGCATCGGCCGCCGCCGAAACCGCACTGATCTCGACCGGCACCACGACGCTCTCGCGCACCGTGCGCAAGTCCGCGATATGGCATTCGAGGACAGGGCCCGCGTCGAAGATGTCGACGTGGTTCTGATAGCGCAGCCCTTCGGCTTCGAGCATCTTGCGCGCCGGCGCCGTGTCGCGATGCGTGACGCCGACGCAGTCCTGCGCCTCCTGCGGCAGCAAGTCGACGTACACCGGATAGCGCGGCATCAGCTCCGCAAGAAACGACTTGCGGCCATGCGCGCTCAGATAATCGGCCGCGTTGAAATCGATCTGATAGAAGTGCGAGCCGACCGAGCGCCAGAACGGCGACGTGCCGTCATCGTCGAAGTGCCCGCGCAGCTCGGCGCAGATCCGTTCCGGAAAGCGGTCGCGGAACTGCGCGATGAACATGAAGCGCGAACGCGACAGCAAGCCGCCGACGCCGCCCGTCCGGTAGCGCGGGCTCAAGAACAGCGAGCACACCTCGGCATAGCCCGTGAGGTCGTGCGAGATGTTGAGCGCCGACATCCGCGTCCACACGCCGAGATCCTGGCTCGCATGCACGACCGTGCTCACGCGATAGTTGTAGAACGGCTGCTCGAGGCCGACTTGCGTCTCGATGCCGCAAACGCCCGCGACGTCGCCCGTCGCGGTGTCTTCCATCACGAAGAAGTAGCCCGCCTCGTAGGGCGCGGCGTGCCCGTCCATTGTCTTTTGCGAGCGGGCGATGCGCGCGGCGAGCGCGTCGCGGTCGGGCTTGAAGGTCGTGAGGCCCGGCCCGGTCTCCTGGGCGAGCGAGACGAGCGCGTCCACATCGCTCGGCTTGACGACGCGAACGACGATCATTGTCCAACTCCTTGCTGGTTATCCGTGTCGGCTTCCGACTCGCGCTGATGCAGCGGAACACAGCGCACCGCATCGCCGTCCTGCACGCCGAGCGCGGCACGCACGGCGCTTGTGAGCGGCGCGCCCGACGCGCGTTCTTGCGGCAGCTCCGCCAGCACGCAGCGGAAGTCGCCCGCGCGGTTGTTGCTCGACACGAGGTAGGTCGTGGCCGATGCATCGCTAGACCCCGCGCTCTCATGCACGGTGCGCGTTTCGTTGCGCGCGACGCACGCGCTGCGATCGACCTGCGCCGTCAGCACCGGACCCGCGTCGAAGATATCGACGTAGCGATCCGGCTCGAAGCCCTCTTCGAGCTGAATGTCGTAGGCGAGCAGCGCATGCTCGTCAGGCTCGCCGAGCACGCGCTGCGCCGCTTCCGGCAACAGCGGCACGTAGAGCGGATAGCTCGGCATCACCTCGGCGATGAACGTGCGGCTGCGGCCGCCCGACGCGAGATCGACATCCGTGAAGTCGCGGCCGAAGAACTTGCGGCCCACCGCTTCCCAGAACGGCGACACGCCGTTCTCGTCGGTCACGCCGAGCAGCAGCGAAAACACTTCGGGCGTGAAGCGCTTGCGGTTCGCGGCGATATACATCATCCGCGCACGCGACATCAGGTGCGCGGCCGCATCGCCGCGCAGCGTGGGGTCGATATAGAAACCCGCGAGGCGGCTCTTGCCGGTCAGCTCGTGCGACATCGTCAACGCGTGGATCTTGCGGTTCACGTGCAGCTCGCGCGACGCGTGAATCAGTGCGTCGTTGCGGAAGGCGTAGAACGGCTCGGAGTAGCCGGCCGCGGCGACGACGCTCGCCGTGCCGAGCAGCTTGCCGCTCGCGCCGTCTTCGAGCACGAACAGATAGAACTCCTCGCCCGGAAAATCGACATCCGCGCGAAACGAGTCCTCGGACAGCGCGACGCGCGCCTCCAGCGCCTTCCTGTCGCGCGGCAGCGAATGCAGCACGGGCTGCGCGGTGCGCGCCATGTGTTCGAGCGCATCGAGATCGGACAGTCTTCCCGGGCGTACGTAGAGCATCATCGTTCCATTGTTTGAGTGAACCGCATCAGAAGCCGCGCTCGCGAAAAGCCAGGCGCGGCACCGGATGCGTTACTTGGCGTGCGCTTCGTTCGTCGCGCCGACCACTTCTTCGATGGCCTTCGCAAGACGCGCGAAGCCTTCGTCGATATCGGCCTGCGGGATGATCAGCGACGGCGCGAAACGCAGCACGTTCGGGCCGGCGATCAGCAGCATCGCGCCATGCTTGGCAGCCGCGTTCACGAAGTCCTTCGCACGGCCTTCGTATGCGCTCGTCAACTCAGCGCCGATCAAGAGGCCCTTGCCGCGCACTTCCGTGAAGATGCCGAAGCGCTCGTTCAACTCGGCGAGCTTTGCCTTGATCGCGGCGCTGCGCTGTTGCACGCCTTCCAGCAGCGCCGGGGCGCTGACGAGTTCGACGACCTTGTCCGCGATCGCCGCACCGAGCGGATTGCCGCCATACGTCGTGCCGTGCACGCCGACCTTGAAGTGCGCGGCGACTTCCTTCGTCGTCAGCATCGCGCCGATCGGGAAGCCATTGCCGAGCGACTTGGCCGTGGTGAGGATGTCCGGCGTCACGCCCGTGTCCATGTACGCGTAGAAATGACCCGTGCGGCCGACGCCCGTTTGCACTTCGTCAAAAATCAGCATCGCGCCGTGCGTGTCGCACGCCTCGCGCAGCGCGCGCAGGAACGCCGGATCGGCGGGAATCACACCGCCTTCGCCCTGGACCGGCTCGACGATGACCGCGCAGGTCTTCGGGCCGATCGCCTTCTTGGCGGCTTCGATATCGTTGTACGGCAGGTGGATGATGCCGGCCGGCTGCGGGCCGAAGCCTTCCGCATATTTCGGCTGGCCGCCCACGCTGACCGTGAAGAACGTGCGCCCGTGGAACGACTGCGTGAACGACACGATCTCGTACTTGTCCTCGCCATGACGCTCGACTGCCACGCGACGCGCGAGCTTCAAAGCCGCTTCGTTCGCTTCGGCGCCCGAGTTCGCGAAGAACGCGCGATCCGCGAACGTCAGTTCTTCGAGGCGTTTCGCCAGACGCAGCACCGGCTCGTTCGTGTACGCATTGCTGACGTGCCACACCTTCTCGCCCTGCTCGCGCAGCACGCGCAGCAATTCCGGATGCGAGTGGCCGAGCGCCGTCACCGCAATGCCGCCGGTGAAGTCGATATAGTCGCGGCCCTGCGTGTCCCAGACGCGCGAGCCCTCGCCGCGGTCCGGCACGAAGGCGGCGGGCGAGAACACCGGCACCATCACTTCGTCGAAGGTCTGGCGGTTCACAGTCAGGTCGTTCATGGCAAATCCTCGTTGGACAGATTTCAGTAGTGTAGGAAACGGATCGCGCATCGTCTTGCGCATACGCGACGCAAAATATCGGGGTTCTAGTCACACCAATCACGGCCCTTCGGGCCGCTCGATCATCGCGCCCGCGCGCGGCTCGCCTGCATGGCCTTTCGCGGCACCGTCGGGCGCGCCGCCGTGCTGCTTTTCGATCCAGTTGCGGCGATCCTCGCGCGGCGTCACGCCGAAGCGCTCGCGATACGCATTCGAGAAATGCGCCGCCGACGAAAACCCGCACGCCAGGCTCACCTGCACGACCGATTTGCTCGTGCGCTGCAGTTGCGTGCGCGCTTTCAGAAGGCGCAGGCCGAGGTAGTACTTCGACGGCATCGAGCCAAGATATTGGCGAAAGAGGCGTTCGAGCTGACGGCGCGACACGCCGACGAGGTTCGCGATTTCATCGGTCGTGAGCGGGTCTTCGGTGTTCGCTTCCATCAGCTGCAGCGCATCGTTCAATCGCGGATGCCGCTCGCCGGGCGCGGTGACGAACGGAATGCGCTGGCGCTCTTCGCCGGCTCGCAACACGCCGACGCCGAGCGCATCGGCGATCCGCTCCGCGAGTTCCGGACCGTGGTCCCGCTTGATCATCGCCAGCATGAAGTCGACGGTCGCCTGACCGCCCGCGCAGGTCGCGCGATCGCGGTCGATTTCGAAGATCTGCTGCGTGACAATCGAGCGCTCGAACTGCTCGGTGAACTGCTGATAGGTTTCCCAGTTGACGCTCACGCGATAGCCGGAGAGCTGCCCCGCCATCGCGAGCCACCAGACGCCGTGATGGATGCCGGTGACGAGCGGCGTGCGCTGCCCCACTCGCGCGAGGCTGGCGAGGAAAAGGCGGTAGTCGGCGAATTGCTGGAAGCGCTCGGAGACGAGGATCAGCCAGTCGCAGGCAATGCCGTCGTTGAACGCGGTATCGGCGGGCCACAGCGCGCCGCCCGAGAGCGGCACGGGCCGCCCGTCCCACGAACAGACTTGCCAGCGGTACAAGAGGCGCCCGTCGATCTCGTTGGCGAGCGTGAGCGCATCGACGATCGGCCCGATGCCCGACATCGAGACAGGCGGCAACGCGACGATCGCCACCTGCGTCGCGTGTGCGGGGCTTGTGGGCCGGACCATCAGCGGCACGGCAAAAGAAGTACGGCGTCCTGCATGGAACCGGGGACGCCGCTTACTTCAGGCTGCCCGAGAGGAATTGCTTCAAGCGCTCGCTCGTGGGCTGCGTGAGCACGATCTTCGGATCGCCCTCTTCCTCGGTGCGCCCTTGATGCAGGAACATCACGTGGTTCGACACGTTGCGCGCAAAGCCCATCTCGTGGGTCACGACGATCATCGTGCGGCCTTCTTCGGCGAGCTTCTGCATCACCTTCAGCACTTCGCCGACGAGCTCCGGGTCGAGCGCCGAAGTCGGCTCGTCGAACAGCATCACGTCGGGGTTCATGGCGAGTGCACGCGCGATCGCAACGCGCTGCTGCTGGCCGCCCGACAAATGCGACGGATATTGCTTCTCGACGCGCGGCGCGAGCCCCACCTTCTCCAGATACTGCCGCGCGCGTTCCTCGGCTTCCTTGCGCGGCACGCCGAGCACGTGGATCGGCGCTTCGATCACGTTCTCGAGCACGTTCATGTGCGCCCACAGATTGAAGTGCTGGAACACCATCGAGAGCTTGGTGCGGATGCGCTGCAACTGCTTGTGATCGGCGACTTCGAGATTGCCCGCGCGATCGGCCTTGGTCTTCACGGCCTCGCCGTCGACGAAGATCTGCCCCGCGTTCGGCCGCTCGAGAAAGTTGATGCAGCGCAGGAACGTGCTCTTGCCCGAGCCGGATGCGCCGATGATGCTGATGACGTCGCCGGCCTTGGCGTTCAGCGACACGCCCTTGAGCACTTCGTTGTCGCCGAAGCGCTTGTGGATGTCGCGCGCCGAAAGTTTGATGGCGGCGGATGCGGTGGTGGATGTTGGGGTCTGGGACACCATGCTCTCCCGTATATTTCAGTGGCGGCCGACGGCCAGATACGCGAGCCAGTGCTTTTCAGCGCGCCTGAACGCCGCGACGAGTGCGAACGATACAGCAAGATAGATCAATGCGGCGATGCCGAACGCCTGGAACGACATGTACGTGGCCGAATTGGCGTCGCGCGCGACCTTCAGGATGTCCGGCACGGTGGCCGTGAAGGCGACGGTGGTCGCGTGCAGCATCAGGATCACCTCGTTACTGTACAACGGCAGTGCCCGGCGCAAGGCCGACGGCAGGATGATGCGCCGGTACATCGTGAACCACCCCATGCCGTAGGCGCGCGCCGCCTCGATCTCGCCGTAGTTCGTCGCCTTGATCGCGCCCGCGAAAATCTCGGTCGTGTAGGCGCCGGTGTTCAGCGCGAACGCGAGAATCGCGCAGTGAAAGCCGCTGCGGAAAAACGCGTCGAGCAGCTCATGCGAGCGCACGACTTCGAGGCTGTAGACGCCCGTGTAGATCAGCAGCAGCTGCACGTAGAGCGGCGTGCCGCGAAACACGTAGGTGTAGAGGCGCACCGGCGTCGAGAGCCAGCGCTTCTTCGACACGCGCGCCACCGCGAGCGGCACCGCCATCATGAAGCCGATGGCGATCGACGCCACCAGGAGCCATGCCGTCACGGCGAGCCCGGAGAAGCGCTGGCCGTCCCAGTAGAGAAACGCCTGCCCGAATTGCGAAAGGATCTCGATCATAGTTCCGCGTGCCTCACGCCGATGGAATAGCGCTTTTCGAGCCAGATGAGCACGACGTTCGACACCGTCGTGATCGCGAGGTAGATGAGCGCCGCAACGAGGATGAAAAAGAACATGTTGAAGGTGCTCTTGCCGGCGTCCTGGGCCGCCTTGACGACGTCGGCGAGGCCGATGATCGACACCAGCGCCGTCGCCTTCACGAGCACCTGCCAGTTGTTGCCGATGCCCGGCAGCGCGAAGCGCATCATCTGCGGAAACATGATCCGCACGAACACGCGCATGCCGCTCATGCCGTACGCGCTGCCCGCCTCGAGCTGGCCGCGCGGCACGGAAAGGAAGGCGCCGCGGAACGTCTCGGTGAAGTACGCGCCGTAGATGAAGCCGAGCGTGAGCACGCCGGCGAGGAACGGGTCGATGTCGATCTGATCCCAGCCGAGCGCGTCGGTCATCTGGTTCACCGCGATCTGGATGCTGTAGAACAGCAGCAGCATCAGGACCAGATCGGGCACCGAGCGGATCAGCGTCGTATAGGCGGTCGCCGTGGACCGCAGCACGCGGTTGTGCGAGAGCTTCGCGACCGCGCCGAAGAGACCAAGCAGCACGGCCACCGCCAGCGACAGCGCCGACAGCTCGATCGTCTTGATGGTGCCGGCCAACAGCACCGGGCCAAAGCCGTAGAGGAACACGCGCGTCTCCGTCTGTGGTTGGGGTTGAGTGGGCGGATACTCGCAAGCGAAATTAAATTGCTCAATCTGAAAGGAAAGACCGTGTTGCGGCGCAGCATGCCGCACACCGCCGCGGGGACGGACGGCAAATGCCCGTGGCAACGATGATTTCGGTCTAGTCCGAGCGGTGCGCCTCGCGGTTCGCGGCGCTGCCCGCGCCGCGTTTTTGCAAGTTTTGGGTCGCTTTTTCGATATTCAGCGCCCGCGGATCACATCCGAGCGGGAGGTCGTGTACACCAGGCCGTCCGGCGCAAAGTGGACGTTGAAATACGCATCCTGATTGACGCCGCCTTCGAACCAGTGCCAGCTCCACACGGTCTCCGGCTTGAGCCGATAGACGGCGATCTCGGACGGTTTGCCGAGCAGTTCGCGGACTTCGTCCTCGCTCATGCCGATGTGGATCTTCGCGAAGTTGGCGGCCGTCAGCACCTGCGTGACCGCCTTCAGCCGGCCATCAGGGCCGATATCGACCATGAAGGTTTTCAGGCCTGCCGGGCCGCGCGGATATTCGAGGCGTTTGGCGCCGTTGGGAAAGTCGCGCTCCGTTTCAGGGCGCCCCATCTGGTCACGGATCTGCGCTTCGGTCGTGACGCCGGGCGTCAGCCCTCGCAGCAGCATCGATTCCGGTTTGATCGAGTTGAACCACTCTTTGAGTTTTTGCACGTCGAGGTCGCTTTGTCGATCGTCGCATGCGGTGAGCGCCAAGGACGCGCACAGCATCGCGGCGGTGAGGAGCCGGATACGCGATTGGCTACGAATTCGCATCGGTGGGGAATTTGGGGCCCGTCATGGCCGATAGGATAACGGCTGAGTAGCGGCTGGGATAGCTGTTGGGACAGTGGCTGGCAGCATTGCGCCTGCCGAAAAAACGAAACCGGCCGTCACATAGCGTAGGCGGCCGGTAAGCGCTTGAAGCGCGACGCAAAAGATACGTCGGCAAAACTGGCTGGACACAGGGCCGATCGGCGTCAAGAAATTCGCAGCGTCTTCCGCGTGCGGTGGCGAGAACCAAGCGTCCTTGCCTGCGCGCACTCCCCTCGGATGTGACCTCTGCTCGCGGTCGTCTAGCCTTAGTGCGATGTGTGCGATGTCGTGTCCAGTGCAATTAATTTAGACGTATCGCCGCGCTCCAGCCAGAGAGTGTTTACACCGAATCAGATGATTATTTCGCTGTTCGAACGGTAATGTTTTCCGGATGCCTCGTGCGGCGCGGGCGAGAGCCCGAATGCGGCCAGCCGTGTCGCGCGATGCGTAGGTTCAGCGCGTCGATTCGGTTTCGGATTTGCGGCCGACGCTGTGCACCGGCACCACAGCCGGCACCGCGGCAGGCACGTGCTCGTCCGCCTGCGCCAGCGCGTGCCGGCGGCTGCGGCGCAGCTCGGCGAGCTGCCAGGAACCGAGCGCGAGGCAGCCGAACAGCACCTCGCGCATCCGCTTGACGAGCGCAAGCGAGAGCGCGACGTCGTGATTGACGCCGAACATCTGGGCGAGCAGCACCACCGCCACTTCCTGAATGCCGAGCCCCGCCGGCACGATGAACGCCGCGTGGCGCACGGCCTGCGTCAGCGCTTCGATCGCGAGCGCGCCGCCGATCGACACCGGATGGCCCAGCATCGCGAGCGCCCAGTAAGTTTCGAGCGCGCCGATCACGTAGCCGGAGAGCTGCCAGAGGAACGAGCGGAACACGAGGCCGGTGTTGCACATCAGGGCGTCGATTTCCGCATCGAGGCGCTTGCCGTCGATGCCTTGCAACAGACGATGCTCGCTGCCGAGCACGCGAGTCGCGAAGCGCTCGATGGCATGGAACACGCCGCCGCGGCGCAAGAGCAAAACGGCGAGCACGGGCAACGGCAGCGACAGCAGCAACGCGAGACCGATCGACGTCGCGCCCCCGTTGTTCGTGGACGCGATGATGAGCACGAGCCCGAGTGCCGAGAACGCGTATTGGACGGCGATCGTCACCAGCACTTCGACGATCACCGATGCGGTGACGAAGCTCGCATCGCGCACGCGCCAGCGCGCCAGCCGGATGCCGACGATTTCGCCGCCGATGCCCGCCGAGGGCAACAGCCGCGACACCGCTTCGCGCACGGTCGCGACCCACCAGAGGAAAGGAAGCGACGCGCGGCGCGCTAGCAGCAAATGCCAGGCGTACGCATCGAGCAGGAGCGGCAGCGCATGGAACGGCACGAGCCAGAGCAGCACGAACCCGGCTTGGCCGATCACGTGCATCACGTCGCCGACGCCTTCCTTCAGCACGAGCGCGATCAGGATCGCGATGCCGACCGGCCAGCCGGCGCGCTTGACCCACGCCATCATGACGCGCGGGCTCCTTGCACGGCCGCTGCCTGTACCCGGCCCTTGCCGAACACGTCGGCGAAACCGCCGCGCGAGCCCGGGCCGATGCCGGCCGCAGCGAGCGCCGCCGCGACGCGCGGCGAGAGCAGCGCGTCGAGTTCGTCGGCGTGGCGGTAAGCGTGCATTGACGGAGTGAGCGCTTCACCCGCCTCGGCCGGATGGCAGTAGATCTCGCCGACGCCGCGCGGCAGGCGCGCGATCGCGTCGAGCAGCACGGCTTCGTCCATACCGCCCGTGTTGGCGATGCCGACGACGTAATCGTTGTGCGCGATCCCGGCGCGCGCGAGGCGCGAGCGCACGAGCGCGATCCACGGCTTGATCCACCACGGCTCGTTCGCCTCGGCGGGCAGCCGCACGGCGGCGAGCCCGTACTCGCGGCCGATCGACAGGATCAGCGACAAAATCGTCGGATGCAGATGGAAATGCTTGTGCGTGTTGACGTGATCGAGCGGCAAGCCGGTCGCGGCAAACGCCGCGAATTGCGCGCGGATCTCGCGGGCAAGCTGCGCGCGGACGTGGGGAAGAAAAAAGAACCGGAAGCCGTCGCGCACCATGTTGTCGCCGAAGCGGCCGTCGGGGCCGACGAGCGCCGGAATCTCGGCGTGCGGCAAGGTCGCCGCGCCGTCGGCGAGCACGAGGTGCAAGCCAACGCGCAAGGTCGGCAGCGCGCGTGCGCGCTCGACCGCATCCTGCGCCGCCGGCGCGCTCACCATCAAGCTTGCTGCGGTGAGCACACCATCGCGATGCGCCCGCTCGACCGCTGCGTTGACGCGCTCATGCAGGCCGAAGTCGTCGGCCGTGAAAATCAGCGCGCGTTCAGCCGATGCCGGCAACGAAGACGCCGGTCTCGTCGAAGACATCCCGCTTTACGCCTCGTGCGCGCGCAGGAAGCGGAAGAACTCCACGCCTTCGCGCAGACGCCGCTTCATCATGTCCCAGCTCATCAGCATTTCGCGCACGATTTCCCAGATCTTCGACGGGCGGAAGTAGAACTGGCGATAGAACTGCTCGAGGTGGTGATAGATCTCGTCGCGCGACAGATGCTGATAGCCGATCGCCGCCAGCTGCACGCCTTCCTTGCTCACGAGGTTGATGGTCTTGTTCTCTTCCATCCAGCCGTTCTCGACGGCCTGCTTGTAGAGCGTCGTGCCCGGATAGGGCGCGGCGAGCGACACTTGGATCGTGTGCGGATTGATTTCCTTCGCGTACTCGATCGTCTTCTTGATCGTTTCCTTCGTCTCGCCCGGCAGGCCGAGGATGAAGGTGCCGTGGATCTTGATGCCGAGCTTCTTGCAGTCCGCGCTGAAGCGGCGCGCGAAGTCCGTGCGCACGCCCTTCTTGATGTTCACGAGGATCTGGTCGTCGCCGGATTCGAAGCCCACGAGCAAGAGGCGCAGGCCGTTTTCCTTCATGACCTTGAGCGTCTTGTACGGCACGTTCGCCTTCGCATTGCACGACCACGTCATGCCGAGCTTGCCCAGGCCGAGCGCGATTGCTTCGGCGCGCGGCAGGTCGTCGGTGAAGGTGTCGTCGTCGAACATGAGTTCCTTGACTTCCGGCATGTTGTCGCGGATCCACTTCGCTTCCTCGAGCACGTTCTCGACCGAGCGCGTGCGGTAGCGGTGGCCGCTGACCGTCTGCGGCCACAGGCAGAAGGTGCAGCGCGACTTGCAGCCGCGGCCCGTGTAGATCGAGACGTACGGGTAGTTCAGGTAGCCGATGAAGTAGTTGTCGATCTTGAGATCGCGCTTGTAGATCGGCGCGACGAACGGCAGCTCGTCCATGTTCTCGAGGATCGGACGCGCCTCGTTGTGCTCGATCGAGCCGTCTTTCGCGCGCCAGCTCAAACCCTTGATCTCGGCGAACGGCTTGCCTTCGGCGATTTCCTTGCAGGTGAAATCGAATTCTTCGCGGCAGACGAAATCGATCGCTTCGGTCGCCGTGAGCGAGTTGTGCGGATCGACCATCACCTTCGCGCCGACCATGCCGACCAGGATCGACGGTTTGTGCTTCTTCAGGTCTTGCGCAAACATCGCATCCGTCGGGAACGACGGCGTGCTCGTGTGGATGAAGACGAGGTCGTACTGCTCGGCGATCTTGAGCGTTTCCTCGACGGACATGCCGTCCGCGGGCGCATCGATCACGCGGCTGCCCGGCACCAGTGCGGCGGGCTGTGCGAGCCACGTCGGATACCAGAACGAACGGATTTCGCGCTTCGCTTGATAACGCGAACCGGCACCGCCGTCGAAGCCGTCATAGGACGGGGCCTGCAAAAACAGCGTTTTCATGAGTGCTCCGGCAACTTGCATGGGGCTTGAATAAATGATTGAGAACTTTAAACCAAGGAACCTTATGCGAACCTTATGTGCGACTCATGCGCGATAAGACTCGATAAGGTTCGGGCGGCCGGCTGCGCCGACCGCCGCTATCCGAATATGTCTACGAACCGTCCGACCCTTCGACCACGGACGCCCGCGTCGCGCCGACCACCGGCACGCGCGCACCGCGCCAGACCACGTAGGAGCCGAATGCGGCGACGAGCCATTGCAGCGCGAGCAAGACGTCGCGCAGCGGCACGAGCGGCAAATCGCGCCAGAACGTGCCGTTCTTGCCCTGCCACGCGCTCTTTGCATGCAACGCGACGCGCGCGAGCACACCCGCGCCGGTGCTGGCCAACAGCACGATATCGCGCACCGAACCGTTGAGCCCTTCGAAACCGTGCGCGAGCAGCGCGCCGGCCAGAAGCCACGGCGTCGTGAACGTGATGAACAGGAACGCGAAACCAAGCGGATTGATCGAGCGGATCGTGCGCAGCCAGCGCGTCTCGCGCAGCCAAAGCGTTGCCAGATCCGGCTCGACGACGTCGGTGGCGACCGTCACCTCGGACAGCACCGTCGAGAGGCCGAGCCGGCGTACGTGCTCGGCGAGCCAGTAGTCGTCGGCGAGATCGTCCTTCAACGACTCGAAACCGCCGATTTCCTCGAGCGTCGAGGCGCGCAAGGCGAGCGTGGCGCCGAAGCCGAACTCGGTCGAGCCGCCCGCGTGCGCGACGCACACCGAGGGCGCGAACCATTCGTTGATGAAGAGCGCGCCGACGCGCGGCCAGAAGCCGCCCACGCTGACCGCGCGGTACAAGCACGTGACGATGCCGACATTGCGGTCCGCGAGCGGCGCCGTGACGGTCTCGAGGTAATCGGGCTCGACCGCGATGTCGCTGTCGGCCACGATGATCACCTCGTGCTTCGCGCGCGAGACCATGTTGATCAGGTTGCTCACCTTCAGGTTCTGGCCGTACACGCGCGAATCGACGACCAACTCGATATCGTGCGACGGGTACGCCGCCTGCAGCCGGCGCACGACCGCGATGGCCGGATCGGCCGGCGAGGACACGCCGAACAGCAACTGGAAGCGCGGATGGTCCTGTTCGCAGAAGGTCGCGAGATTCTCGTAGAGGCGAGGCTCGGCGCCGCACAGCGGCTTGAGCACGCTCACCGACAGCGGCGCGCTCGCGCGGCCGCGGCGCCGGCCACGCTGCACCGCGCTTGGGCCCGCCGTAAAGGCGGCTGCCGCTATCACCGCATAGATCGTCGCCACACAGCACAGCAGGACCAGAAGCCAGTCAGACACGGAAGACACCGTCATTGCCCGCCCCCCCGGGTGCGCATGACGCGCGCGGCCGCCGCCCTGCCGGGCGCCTGGCTGTTCAAATTGTGACAAAACACGTTCGCTGCTCCTTCGTTCTGCGTGCGGTCGCGGGCCCGGTCCGGCTTGGGCACGGCACGCGGCCGGTATCCGGCTTTGCGGTGCGGGCGCAGCGAGCGCAACGCGACAGAATGCAAAAGCATGGGACTAGCCAGCGATTCATTGGAGCAATTCGATAGGCAAGCCGTCGGCAAGATGCTTTCTATTCTGTTGATGCGGAGCAAGGCTGCGAATGCAATAGGTTCTCGAAAGGACGCGCGCAAGATACCACGCGTTCAATCGATTGAACGGAAACCGCAAGTTGGTTCTTGGAATCGTGAAATTTTAGCAGGACATCCGTGAAAACGCTGAGCTGCCCTCGTAAACTTCTGAAACAGTGTTTCCGTGCGACGCCATCAATCGTCGGAGATGACGCGCCGAATCCGTCGAAGCCCGCCGGAAAGCCCGTCTGGCGGGCTTTTGCGACGCGCCACCGAGCCCGCCTGCCGGCTTCCTCGCTTGGGCACCCGATTAAACCCGTCTTGACAATAGCCCTATTTTTCCCACGGGATTAGCGTTGTTCGTCGATTCCAAACGGCGGCATCGATTATTGGGGCCAGCAAGCGTGCGGCGAAACAATCTGTCCCGAGTTCGACTGCGGCGACCCCGGCCAAACCAGCATCCCTGCTGGGCCCATGGGCTTGCCGGGCCCGCCAGCAGGCGCGCGCGCCCTTTGGCACAATCGGGCTCTACCTGGCGCCGCCGGGTTCGCTCCGCGGGTTCGTTCCGCTTAGGCCGCACGCCGGCCGCCCGAGCGGACCGCGGCGCACGAACCCCACCGGACCCGCCTCATGATCCCGTTTTCCGTCCTCGACCTTTCCCCGATCGCCGCCGGTTCGACTGCCTCGCAGGCGTTCGCGAACACGCTCGACCTCGCGCAGCACGCCGAACGCTGGGGCTACCTGCGCTACTGGCTCGCCGAACATCACAACATGACCGGCATCGCGAGCGCGGCCACGGCCGTCGTGATCGGCCACGTGGCGGGCGGCACGAAGACGATCCGCGTCGGCTCGGGCGGCGTCATGCTGCCGAACCACGCGCCGCTCGTGATCGCCGAGCAGTTCGGCACGCTCGCCTCGCTCTACCCCGGCCGCATCGACCTCGGACTCGGCCGCGCGCCCGGCACCGACCAGACCACCGCCCGCGCGCTGCGGCGCGATCTCATCAACAGCGCGGAATCGTTTCCGGACGACGTCGTCGAACTGCAGCGCTACTTCGCGCACCCCGTGCCCGGGCAGCGCGTGCGCGCGGTGCCCGGCGCCGGGCTCGAGGTGCCGATCTGGCTGCTCGGCTCGAGCCTCTTCTCCGCGCAACTGGCGGCGGCGCTCGGACTGCCGTTCGCGTTCGCGTCGCATTTCGCGCCCGACCACCTGCTTGCCGCGCTGCGGGTCTATCGCGCGCAGTTCCGTCCGTCGGAAGTGCTGGCCAAGCCGTATGCGATGGTCGGCGTCAATGTGTTCGCCGCCGAGACCGAAGCCGAGGCGCAACGGCTCTTCACCTCGCTGCAGCAGCAGTTCGTGAACCTGCGGCGCGGCACGCCCGGGCAGCTGCAGCCGCCCGTCGAGCGGATCGACGCCTCGGAAATGGAGCTGGCGAGCGTCGCGCACTCGCTCGCGTATTCGGTAGTCGGCTCGCGCGACGCCGTGCGCGCCGGGCTCGCGTCGATCATCGCCGAGACCGGCGCTGACGAACTGATGATCACCGCGCAGATCTACGACCACGTCGCGCGCCTGCGCTCGTTCGAGATCGCAGCGCACGTGCGCGAGGAGCTGGTGGCGGGCTAGCGCGGGTGGCGGCCTAGTGCGCCGCCAGCCAGTCGAGCAGCGCCTTGTGGAACGCAGGCGGGTCCTCCATTTGCGGCGCGTGCCCGTAGTCGGAAAACGCGACGAGCGTCGCATGCGGAATCGCCGCCTGCGTCGCCTTCGCGAGTTCCGGATAGCGGCCGATCTTCGCGCGCACCTCGGGTGGCGAGACGTCCTTGCCGATTGCCGTCGTGTCCTTGTCGCCGATGATCAAGAGCGTCGGCATCGACAGGTTGCCGAGCTCATAGACGACCGGCTGCGTGTAAATCATGTCGTAGAGGAGCGCCGAATTCCACGCGACGATCTCCTTGCCCGGCCCCCGATACATACCCGCGAGCATCTGCACCCACGGTTCGTAGTCCGCTTTCCATTGCCCGGCGTAGTAGGTCGCCTGTTCGTAGCGGCGGATGCCGTCGGCCGTCGTCTTCAGTTCGCGCGCGTACCACTCGTCGACGGTGAGCGGCGGCACACCCTTCGCTTTCCAGTCCTCGAGGCCGATCGGGTCGACCAGCACGAGCTGCTGCGTGTCGTGCGGATACATGAGCGCATAGCGGATCGCGAGCATGCCGCCCGTCGAATGGCCGACGATCGTCGCCTGCGTCACGCCGAGCGATTCGAGCAGCGCGTGCGTGTTGTGGGCGAGTTGCTGGAAGCTGTACTGGTAGTGCGCGGGCTTGGTCGATTTGCAAAAGCCGATCTGGTCGGGCGCGATGACGCGGTAGCCGGCCGCTGCGAGCGCTTTGATCGTGTCGCCCCAGGTCGCCGCGCAAAAGTTCTTGCCATGCAAGAGCACGACGGTGCGGCCGTTCGGCGTGTCGGGCTTCACGTCCATGTAGGCCATGGAGAGCGCCTCGCGCTGCGACGTGAACGTGAAATGCGCAACCGGCGCCGGGTACGTGAAGCCCTCGAGCTCGGGACCGTACGCGGGGCCGTCGTTGTTGTCGGCGGCGCTCACGGGCGATGACAGCAACGACGCGACAGCGCAAACAGCGGGCAATAGGAAGGCAAGCAAACGGCGGCAATTGACGATCATGATGGCGGAGTGCGCGACGGGAGAACGAAGGAACGAGGGGCGATTGTAGCGACGCCCGGCTGATGGCCGCCTTGAAGTCAGCCGCCGCGCGGATGGCCGCCCCGCGTATGCACGCCCCCCCCGGACGGCCGGCCCACGTATCCTCACGCTCAAGAACAAACGCAGAACAGGAGCCCCGATGCACACCGTCGCCATCGCGATCTTTCCCGGCGTCCAGGCGCTCGACGTCACGGGCCCGATGGATGTCTTCGCCGAGGCCAATGGCTTCATCGCGCCGCAGGAGCGCTACGAAGTGACCGTGCTCGCCGCGACGGAAGGCCCGCTGCGCGCGTCGAACGGCATCAGCCTCGCTGCCGACACGACCTTCGAGCGCGCCCCGCGCCATTACTCGCTCGCGCTGATCGCGGGCGGCCCCGCCCTGCCTGAAGTAGCGCCCGAGTCCCCGCTCGTCGACTGGCTCGCGACCGTCGCCGCGCAGTGCGAGCGCTACGGCTCGGTCTGCACCGGCGCGTTCGCGCTCGGACACGCGGGCCTGCTCGACGGCCGCAACGTGACGACGCACTGGCAGCACGCGGCCCAGCTCGCCGAGCAGTTTCCGCGCGCCAACGTCGATTTCGACCGGATCTATCTGCGCGACGAGCGGCTCGTGACATCGGCCGGCGTGACGGCCGGCATCGATCTCGCGCTCGCGCTGGTCGCCGAGGATCACGGGCCGCAGGTCGCGCTCGCCGTCGCCAAGCGGCTCGTGGTGTTCGCGCAGCGGCAAGGCGGCCAGTCCCAATTCAGCCCTTACTTGACGGCCCCCGCCGACGACACGTCGCCCGTGGCGAAAGTCCAGGCGCACGTGATGCAGCACATCGGCGAGCGTTTCACGGTGCAGCAGCTCGCGAAGGTGGCGGGCATGAGCGCGCGCAACTTCGCGCGCGTGTTCGTACAGGAGACCAACATCACGCCGCATGAATTCATCGAACGCGCGCGCGTGGACGCTGCGCGCAAGCTGCTGGAAAGCGGCGGCGCGGCGCTCAAGGCGATTGCCTACGACTGCGGCTTCGGCAATCCCGACCGCATGCGCATCGTCTTCACGAAGCGCATCGGCGTGACGCCGATGCAGTATCGCGAGCGGTTTCGCTCGCCGTGAGCGGGGTCACAGCCACCTCACGGCCAGCTCGCGTCCGCGAGGCAATCGTCAACCGCGAGCTTCACGTTGCCCGGGTCTCTCGTATCGTTGGGAACGAAGACCTGATTGACCGCCGATTGAGGATACGAGACGTCGCTCTTGCACACCATGCTCTGCCCCGGGCCGATGACGACTTCAGCGCCGACTTTCAAGCGGCACTGCTTCACGCGATTCAATGCGCTGAATTCCGGGCAAATCGCGTTTGCCGCGCGATAAGCAGGCACCGGCCCCGCCGGCGGACTGAATGACCACCAGCGCCCGTATTGCGAATTCTGATTGGCGTTGTCCCACACGCGATACACCGTCAAAGGCTGTTGCACCTTGAAGACTTTCGCGTCGCATAGTCCGCCTTGCCCGGCCGGATAGACCGCTTGCTTGAGCAGGCTGTCGTCCGTCACTTCGACGAGCCCGTAGGGCACGTTGATCGAGCCGGTGCATGCGGCCGATTCGGTGAGCGGCCCTCCTCCGCCACCGCTCGGAAACTGAGCACACCCCGCCAGCACTCCCACCACGCAAATCAACAGCGACCATTTATTTTTCATATCGCCCCCAGATAAATTCAAATGGCGTGTTTTCGGTTTTCATTCCGTAAGAAATGAAACTCCGGTAATGCGTATTGCTTTGCGCCTGTCGCTTATCCGTGTGCCGCTATTTGTCTGAAAATTAGCTTAGTACACGCACCTGCGTTCGAAAAGCGTCTTCGCGCACAGACAGCCGCCCCGCCCTTCGCTCAACTTGCTTGCGGCCGCGCGCCATCGCGGCGCCTCTCGTCTACAGAAAAACGCGACTACCCGCGCCGCGCGTTTCGGTGCTACAACGCTTTAATCCGTGTGAAAAACAACGACTAAAGACCAAGCGCCGCAATGGGGGCTACCAAGAAGATGGCTTTAGGAGACGAACATGGAGACATCGCCCCGGCTCAACCTGATCCAACGCCAGACGCTTGCGATCGTGCTTGCGGGCGGCCGCGGCACCCGGCTCGGCCCGTTGACCAACAAGCGCGTCAAGCCGGCCGTCCACTTCGGCGGCAAGTACCGGATCATTGATTTCGCGCTGTCCAATTGCCTGAATTCGGGCATCCGGCGCATCGCCGTCGTGACGCAATACAAGGCCCATTCGCTGTTGCGCCACCTGCAGCGCGGCTGGGGTTTCCTGCGCGGCGAGTTCAACGAGTTCATCGACCTGTGGCCCGCGCAGCAGCGCGTCGAGGGCGCGCACTGGTATCGCGGCACCGCCGACGCCGTGTTCCAGAACCTCGACATCATCCGTTCGATGGGACCGAAGTACATCGTGGTGCTGGCCGGCGACCACATCTACAAGATGGACTACATGCGCATGCTGATCGATCACGCCGACAGCCAGGCCGACTGCACCGTCGGCTGCATCGAGGTGCCGCGCATGGACGCGACCGCGTTCGGCGTGATGGCCGTCGACGCGTCGCGCCGCGTAACCGGCTTCGTCGAAAAGCCGAAGGACCCGCCCGCGATGCCGGGCCGCCCCGACATCGCGCTCGCGAGCATGGGCATCTACGTGTTCAACGCCGACTACCTGTATTCGCTGCTCGAAGAGAACATTTCGAGCCACGGCACCGACCACGACTTCGGCAAGGACATCATTCCGCGCGTCGTCACCGTCGGCAATACGATCGCGCATCCGTTCTCGATGTCGTGCGTGTCGTCGGATGAGAGCGTCGAGCCGTATTGGCGCGACGTGGGCACGATCGACGCGTACTGGGCGGCCAATCTTGATCTCGCTTCGACGATTCCGGCGCTCGATCTGTACGACAACACTTGGCCGATCTGGACGCATATGGAGCAGTTGCCGCCCGCCAAGTTCGTGCGCGACCTCAAGGGCGAGCAGGGCCTCGCGACGAATCTGCTCGTCTGCGGCGGCTGCGTGATCGTGGGCTCGCAGGTATCGCGCACGGTGCTGTCGTCGAGTGTGCGCGTGAAGTCGTTCTGTCATCTCGATGAGGCAGTCTTGTTGCCGCAGGTGCAGGTGGGCCAGGGGTGCCGCTTGAAACGCGTGGTCGTCGACCGCGGCTGCACGATTCCCGACGGCACGGTGATCGGCGAGGACCCCGCGCTCGACAACGAGCGCTTCTACCGGACCGAAGCCGGCATCGTGCTCGTCACGAGCGACGCGCTCGCGCGGATCAAGAGTTAAGCCGCTGGAGCACGGAACCACTGGCACGGAACCCCTCATCGCCACCTTCTCAGGACACGCATTAGCGGAGCCAAGCCCATGACGATTCGCGCGCTGCACGTCGCAAGCGAGCTGTATCCGTTGCTGAAAACCGGAGGGCTCGCCGATGTCGTCGGCGCGCTGCCGCCCGCCCTGATGGAGCACGGCGCCGACGTGCGCGTGCTGCTGCCGGGCTTTCCTTCCATCGTCGCGGGCTTGGCGGACCTGACGCCGGTCGCCACGCTCGAACCGCGCTTCGGCGCGCGGGACGTGCGCCTCGAATACGGCACGCTGCCCGCCAACGACGTCGGCATCTACGTGATCCGCGCCGATTCGTTCTACGACCGCGGCGGCAGCCCCTACCTCGACACCGCGCAGGTCCCGTACGGCGACAACGCACAGCGATTCGCCTTGCTCGGCTGGGTAGCGGCGCTCATGGCCCAGCATCTCGATCCGGACTGGAAACCCGACATCGTGCACGCGCACGACTGGCACGCGGGGCTCGCGCCGGCCTATCTGAAAGCGGCCGAGCGCCGGCTCGGCAAGCCGCTGGCGCACTCGATCGTCACCGTGCACAACCTTGCGTACCAGGGGATTTTTCCGGCGGCGCTGTTCAGCCAGCTCGGCCTGCCGGAAGATTTCTTCGACATGCACGGCGTCGAGTTCTACGGTCAGCTCTCGTTCCTCAAAGCGGGCCTGCACTTCGCCGATCGCATCACGACCGTGAGCCCGACCTACGCGCGCGAGATCCGCACCGTCGCGCAAGGCGCCGGGCTCGACGGGCTGCTGCGCGGCCGCACGCATGAGCTCACGGGCATCCTCAACGGCGTCGACTACGCGGTGTGGAGCCCGGCCGAGGACGAAACGATCGCCGCGACGTACACGGCGGCCAAGCTCTCCAAGAAAGGCGTCTGCAAGACGGCCTTGCAGGCGCGTCTCTCGCTCGCCCAGAAAAGCGACGCGCTGCTCATCGGCGTCGTTTCGCGGCTGACCGAGCAAAAGGGCCTCGACCTGCTGCTCGAAGTGCTGCCCGAGATCGTCAAGCGCGGCGGCCAGCTCGCCGTGCTCGGCAGCGGCGAACCGGCGCTCGAGGCGGGGCTGCTGCGGGTTGCGCAAGCGCATCCCGATGCGGTCGCGGTCCAGCTCGGCTTCGACGAAGCGCTCGCGCATGCGGTCATCGCGGGCAGCGACGTGGTCGCGGTGCCGTCGCGCTTCGAGCCGTGCGGACTCACGCAAATGTACGCGCTGGCCTACGGGTCGCTGCCGCTCGTGCATTGCGTCGGCGGCTTGGCGGACACGGTCGTCGATGCGTCGCTCGAAAACCTCGCCGACGATCTCGCCACCGGCTTCGTGTTCCACCATTTCGAGCCGGCCTCGATCACGGCGGCGATTCGGCGCGCGTTCGCGCTCTACGAACGGCGCAAGGAATGGAAGGCGGTGCAGCGCCGCGCGATGGCGCAGGACTTCGGCTGGGGCGCATCGGCACAGCACTATCTCGCCCTCTATCGCGAACTGGTTTGACGCGAGCGCAAGCGGCGGCCGAGGTCCGGCCTGACGCGTGCAAAACGCACCGGCCGCCTGCTGATCCGCTGACGCGGCGCAACAATTTCGACGCCTAGGCCCTTTGCGCCGGCCGAAAGTCTAGGTATTGTTATTTGGTATGCGGCGGTGCGGCGCGTCCGTGGCGGTCGCGGCTACTAGACAAAACGGTCCGCTCCGGGCGCGTCCGGTTGATGCATCGCAGCGTTGCCCAAGCGCAAGCCCGCATCGCCAAGCCGCCTCCGGCACAGCCCAGGCACAAGGGTGCCCCGCCCTTCGAACCTACAGCGCGCATGGCGCAGCGAAGTCAATTATGAAAAACGTCCTCAGCATCCAGTCGCACGTCGTGTTCGGCCACGCAGGCAACGGCGCATCCGTGTTCCCGATGCAGCGGCTAGGCGTCAACGTCTGGCCGCTCAACACGGTCCAGTTCTCGAATCACACGCAGTACGGTCACTGGGCCGGCACCGCGATCGACGCGTCGCAAATGCAAGAGCTCGTCGAAGGCATCGGCGCGATCGGCATGCTTCGGCGCTGCGACGCCGTGCTCTCCGGCTACCTCGGCTCGCCCGAGCAGGCCGAGGCGGTGGTCGAAATCGTGCGCGCGGTAAAGGCGACCAATCCGCACGCGTGGTACTTCTGCGACCCCGTGATGGGTCAGACGGGCGGCTGCACCGTCGAACCCGGCATTCAGGAGTATCTGGTCAACACGATGCCGGAAGTGGCCGACGGTCTCGCGCCGAATCACAGCGAGCTGCAAAAGCTCGCGGGACGCAAGATCGAAACGGTCGAAGAAGCGGTGCAGGCGTGCCGCGAAATCATCAAGCGCGGACCACAGGTGATTCTCGTGAAGCACTTGCTCGACCGCAACAGCCTCGCTGACCGCTTCAACATGCTCGTTGTCACGGAGAACGAAGCGTGGATGGGTCAGCGGCCGCTCTATCCGTTCGCGCGGCAACCGGTCGGCGTGGGCGACCTGACGAGCTCGGTGTTCGTCGCGCGCCGCCTGCTTGGCGACTCGGTGCGCGCGGCGTTCGAACATACGCTCGCGGCTGTGCATGCGGTCGTCAAGGCGACCTTCGATGCGGGCCGCTACGAGCTCGAGATCATCGCCGCGCAAAACGAAATTGCTCAGCCGAGCGAATGGTTCGGGGCGTGGGTGACGGACGCGGCTTGATTTAACGCTCGGCGCAAAGCCGCCGCGCCACCTTCAATCCAGCCTGAACTGCCCCACCGCGCTCGCGAGCTGCACCGCCTGCGTCTGCAGCGCCGATGCAGCCGCGGCCGATTCCTCCACCAACGCCGCATTCTGCTGCACCATCTCATCGAGCTGCGACACCGCGCGATTGACTTCCTGAATCCCGCGCGTCTGCTCGTCGGCGGCGTTCGTGATCTCGGCCATGATGGTCGTCACGCTCGACACGTTGCTGACGATTTCCGTCATCGTGTCGCCCGCGCGCCGTACCTGGCTCGAGCCTGAAGACACGCTGTCGATCGTCGATTCGATCAGCGACTTGATCTCCTTGGCCGCCTGCGCGCTGCGTTGCGCGAGGCTGCGCACCTCGCCCGCGACCACCGCGAAGCCGCGGCCCTGCTCGCCCGCGCGCGCCGCTTCGACGGCCGCGTTGAGCGCGAGGATGTTGGTCTGGAACGCGATGCCGTCGATCACGCCGATGATGTCGCCGATCTTGCCCGACGCCGTTTCGATCGTGCCCATCGTGCTCACCACTTCCGACACGACCGCGCCGCCGCGCGAAGCGACCGCCGAGGCCGAGCCCGCCATCTCGTTCGCCTGGCGCGCGGCGCTCGCCGATTGCGTGACGGTCGACGTGATCTCTTCCATCGACGCCGCCGTCTGCTGCAAGCTCGCCGCTGCCGATTCCGTGCGGCCCGAGAGGTCGAGGTTGCCCGCCGCGATTTCGTCCGCCGCGACGCGCACCGATTCGCTCGTATCGCGGATCTGACGCATCACGTGGTTGAGCTTGTCGACGAACGTGTTGAACGAGCGCGCGATCTGCGCGACTTCATCACGGCCGTCCGACGGCAGACGCTGAGTCAGGTCGCCCGTGCCCGAACCGATCGAATCCATCGCGTCGCGCACGAGCGAGAGGCGCTTGAAAGCGGTCGCGGTGATCGCGCTCACGATGGCCGCCGCGAGCCCGACGATCACGATCAACGCGATCGCCGAGGTCGTCAGGAACGAGCGCATGCCGGCCGTGGCCTCGGACTTGTCGAGCGCGACGACCGTGATCCAGTCGGTGCCCGGCACGGCTTGGCCGCGCAGCAGCTTCGCCTGACCGTCGACATGCGCTTCGAGAGGACGATCGGCCGTCGTCAGCGATGCGATGTTCGCTACGCTCAAATCCGGCATCAGCTCGCTGACGGGCTTCAACGTGAGCTTCGAATCGGGATGCGCGACGATCGTGCCGCTCGCATCGAGCAGCATGCCGAAGCTCGAGGGCGTCGGATGAATCGACTTGACGTTGGCGATCACGCTGTCCATGTTCACGTCGCCCGACACCACCGCCTTCAACGCGCCGTCGCGCACGATCGGCACCGCGAACGTGACGACCAGCTTGCCCGAGCCCGCATCGACATACGGCGGCGTGACCACCGGCTTGCCTGCCGCAGCGGCCTGCTTGTACCACGGGCGGCCGGTCGGATCGTAATCGGCGGGCACGCCGGTCGGATCGGAGAACTTGGCGACTTTGTCGGCGGTGCCGACATAGACGTTCGTAAAGCCACCCGCCGTGGCGACTTGCTTGAAGGTCGGAACCGGGTCCGCGGTGAGCGCGACGTCTTCGAGCGAGACGATCGCCGCCGTCTTCGACGCGACCCAATCGCCGATACCGGCATCGTGTCCGTTGGCGAGCGCGATCAGGTTGTTGTTGATCGAATCGTTGTCGTACGAGCTGACGACGAAATAGTTGAGCGCGGCGTTCACGACGAGCGAGCAGACGACGATGGCAAGACAAGCTGCCAGCACGCGCGAGCGGATCGAATCAAACATTGGGGAGGGTTCCTTCCGACGAATAGGCGTTCGAGGACTCGTGATCCTCTGGCCCGATAACGGCCGGGAATCCCAATACTTGAGGAATTCCTCTAGCGCGAACGTTCGTGCAGTCGCTTTGCACACAGGCCAGCAGGCCTGTTGAGCATTGCATGACCTCGCCAATACCCGGCATTAGGAATCGATGGCACCGGTTCCTGCCACGTCTGCCGTTTGCCGCTTTCCGAACGCCTATAATCCGATGCGCGCCGAACGGCGCTATCGAATCACCAGCGAATCACCAGCGAATCACCAGCCAACGAGGATCAGATGGGCGGCAACATCCGCAGCGAGCGGGAAGAATATTTCGAGCAGTTGTGCATCAGCATCGATGCGGACGAAGCACACGAACAGGAAGGCATCGAATGCTTCGAGGCGCAGATCGGCGAGCCTGATTTCGACGCGGCGCATTGGCTCGACATCGCGTTGTATTACTCGCCCGCGGTCGCACGCGGCATCGTCGACATGGTCGACGAAGACGATCGCGCACGCAGCAACATCGCCGCGATCATCGCGGAGAATCTCGACATCTCGTACGGCGACGACGAGTGCGAGCGCTTTGCCGAAACGATCCGCTTCGCGCTCGCGAACGGCGTGTCGATCGACTTCGACGTGCTGCTCGACGGCTGCGAGCGCGCGCTCGACGATCTCGATCATTGGGCCGACGACGAAACCAAAGCGCCACTCGTCGCACTGCGCGACACCCTGCAGCAATTGCAGCACGAGCACTGACACACACTTCTGCCGCGCTGTGCCGAGACCACTCGGTACAGCGCGCGCCACTCGCACACGCGGACTTGCCCGCGCGCCCGCCTGTATAGCCTTTCCTCAGTATTACCCCTACTGCCGCGCGTTTTTCGCCTATGCCGAAATGCGCATGCCGGACGCTGCGAACAGTCAAGACGGGCCCATATTGGCTTCCTATATTCGCGCCATGTGACCGCTTCGATTGACGCTATGGCTTGCCATTGAACAAGCCGTTCAGCAGAGGCGGCACACGTGAGATTTTTCCTCCTGATCGACAACCGAGAGAAAAACATGAGCCTTCGCATGACGATTCAGCCATACGCTATTGCTGCTGCCACTTTCGGCACCCTGCTCGCCGCGGCGCCCCTCGCGGCTTACGCGCAGGACGCCACCATCAAGATCGGCTATGCCGCGCCGCTCACCGGCGCAAACGCCGGCTACGGCAAAGACTTGCAAGACGGCGTGCAACTCGCGCTCGAAGAAGCAAAGGCGCAGAAGATCCTGATCAACGGCAAGGTGCCGAGCTTCGAGCTCGTCGCCGAAGACGACCAGGCCGACCCGCGCGCGGGCGTCCAGGCCGCGCAGAAGCTCGTCGACCAGAACGTCGCAGTGGTGGTCGGCCACTTCAACTCGGGCACGACGCTGCCCGCCTCTCCGATCTACGACAAGGCCGGCATCCCGATGATCGACCCGGCCGCCACGAATCCGACGATCAGCGGCCGCGGCCTCGCCAACGTGTTCATGGTGATCTCGAACGACGCGCAAAACGCGGGCAATGCGGGCGCCTATGCCGTCGACATCACGAAGGCCAAGCGCATCGCGATCATCGACGACCGCACCGCGTTCGGTCAGGGCGAAGCCGACGAGTTCGAGAAAGCGGTGAAGGCGCACGGCGGCACGATCGTCGCGCGCGAATACACCAACAACCAGGCGGTCGACTTCTCCACGCAGCTCACGAAAATCAAGTCGACCAACGCCGACCTGATCTTCTTCGGCGGCCTCGACACGCAGGCCGCGGGCGTCGTGAAGAAGATGCGGGAGCTCGGCATGACCGCGCAGTTCCTCGGCGGCGGCGGCGTGAAGGATGCCGAATTCATCAAGCTCGCGGGCGATGCGGGCAACGGCGCGATGGCGTGGGAATACGGTCGTCCGCTCGACGACCTGCCGCAAGGCAAGACCTTCGCTGAGCGCTTCAAGAAGCGCTTCGGCGTCGACGTGCTGTCGTACGCGCCGTTCGGCTACGACGCGGCGTGGGCCGCGATCAAGGCGATGCAGGCGGCCAACTCGACCTCGCCCGACGCCTACCGCCCGTACCTCAAGAAGATCGACTTCGAAGGCATCACCGGACGCATCTCGTTCAATACGGACGGATCGTTGAAGAGCGGTTTGTCGACGCTCTATCAGGTGAAAAACGGTCAGTGGGTCACGATCGTGACGAAGAGCGCGACTTGATTTGAGCGGTTCCGCGGCGCGCTGGCGGAGTACGCCACGCGGTGCAGTTCTAGCGGCTATTTCGCCGTCCCCTGCACGACGATCTGCGCAAGCGCGTCGCGCTCGATTTTCACGAGCGTGGCGCGCGTGTCTTCGAACTCCTGCGGCGAGCACACCTGCTTGCCGAATCGTGCGCGCAAACGGCGCGTGATCTGCACGGCTCGTGTCGCCGGATCGAACACGTAGTGCGATTCGTAATCGTAGAACGCGTCGTGCACCGCGAGGTCGTTGGGCAAGCCCACCATCCGCGCGTTCGCGGGCAATACGATGTGCCCCGTCTCATCGAACTCGCCACCGATGCAGACGTACGGCTGCGTGCGCACCGGCTCAGCGAGCCAGCCCTGCACCTGTGTCGCAATCCCACCTGAAAGACTGGATAACGCCGGCACCGCCGTCATGCCCGTCGGCCACACGACATGTTCGAGCGTGCCCGTCATCGAGACCGAGAACGGGCCGCCCGTCGCCGCGACGTCGTCCGTATCGAGTCGCGCGGTGCCTTGCAGGCCGGTCTGCTTCAAACGGTCGAAGGCGATCTGCTGCACGCGCTGCCCGGTCGCGCGCCGGAACACGTTGCGCTCGAGTTCCGCAGTCCAGCCCGAGTCTTCGACACGGTACGCGTAGCGCGCGTCGCCGCTATCGTCGATACCGATCTGCAAGCGCGCGGTGCGCCCGCGCGGCTCCGTGGCCGGCGTGCGCGCGAGGACGCCCTCGTCGACGAGCAGCGCCGGACGGTCCATCAGGATCGGCGGCAGATAGCCGAACTCGGTGCCGCCCGCAGTCGTATCGGCATAGACCGCTAACTCAGGAATCCATACGATCACGTGATTGATCGCCGTCGATCCGTAGCCAGGCACCGACGGCAGCGCATAGACGGGCCCCAGCCCGATCAGCGCCGGTTCGCTCCGTATGCCCACCGCGGCCAGCAGCGCGCCGTAAAGCGCGACGTGGTCCTTGCAGTCGCCATAGCGGTTGCGCAGGATGTCGGTCACGCGGTGCGGCATCGCCGCCGTTTCGCCCAGAAAGAGCGCGACGTAGCGTACGTTCGCGCGCATCCAGTCGTACAGCACGCGCGCTTTCGTACGCTCGTCGGGGGCGTTCGCCGTAAGCGCCTGTGCAAAGCGAACGACTGCCGGATCGCTCGCGCTCGGGTCCGCCGAGGCCTGCTGATAGCGCGCGGCAAACGCGGCGAAATCGGGCACCGTCGAAACCATCAGCCGGTCGCCGTAGTCCGTGTACCCCACCGCGCCGTTTTCGATCGACGCGTACGGTCCGTGGCTGTAATCGAACGCGTAGCGCGTGCGCCCGTTCGCCGTCACCGGCGCGAGCGCGGCGTAGCCGCGCGCATCCGCGTAGAGCGGCATGTCGGCGGGCAGGTCGAAGATGAGCTCCTGGTGCTCCACGGGGTCTCGCGTCGGCTCGTCGAAATACTCGAACATGCCCGCCTGCACCGGCTTCACGCGCTTCTTCGCAAACACGACGTGCACGCGCCACCCGGGCTCGACGCCGGGGAAGATCACCGTACGCAGCACGCCGTCCTCGAAGGTCGGCGCGCCTGCCGAGCGCGGCTCCTGCACGTCGCGTATCGCCTCCGGGCCGACCGGATGCGCGCGGCCGTCCGGATCGATCGATTCGGCGGTCAGCAGATCGACTTTCTCGGTGCCCTTGTTGAACCAGACATAGCGCTCGGCGATGTCGTCCACGCCGGCTTTTGTGTTGGCGCGCAGCGTCGAGTCGTCATGCTCTTCCACGGTGCCGTCGTGCTGGACGACGAACACATGGACGTCGGATTCGATCGTGAATGGCGCGGGGTTGCCTGGCGCGCCGGCGGACTGAGCCAGTGCAGCCGGGCAACGCGAGAGCGCAATCGCGCAGGCCGCGCATCGCAGCAGGCGGACGCAGAGCGCACGAGACAGCACTGGGATGCGCATCGCCTAGCCGCCCATCCGCACGCGATACGCGCGCGGACTCGCGCCAAACTCCGCGCGAAACGCGTGATTGAAATTCGACACGTCGTTGAAGCCGCAATCGAGCGCGATATCGACGATCTTCGTGCGCTCGTCCGCGAGCCTTTGCGCCGCCGCGCGCAAGCGCGCACGCAACAGGTATTGATGCGGCGTGACACCCGTTACGCGCTCGAACGTGCGGAGGAAGTGGTACGGGCTCAAGCCCGCGTGTTGCGCCAGACGCTCCACATTCAAAGCATCATCGGGCGCGCTGTCGATCCAGCGCAGGATCGGCGCTATACGCGCGAGCGCCGTCTCGGGCAAGCCGCGCGCATCGACTGCCGGCATGCCGGCCGCCTGCCGCAAGGCTTGTCCGGCTACGGTTAGCGCCAGCTCGTCCCAGGCGACGGAGCTCGCCGACATAACGCCCGCGCACGCGGCCGCGATCAGCGGCGCGAGTGGACGAAGCGGCGGAATGCGCACGATGGCGAAGCGCGCGTCGCGGCTGCGAATCCCCGCGTCCGCCGCAATCTGTTCGAAGAAGCCCGGCGTGTAGCGAAAGGCCACGCAGCGGTCGCCCGCAAGATGCCGGTGACCGCATTCGTAGCATGTCCCCGCATTGCCGAGCATGACCGCGCCGGGCGTCATCAGCCCGGCCCCGGCGGACGAGCGGTATTCGAACGCGCCCGCCGTCACCATGGCGACGCAAACCTGCGCGTGGCGCTCCTCGAACGGCTTGTCGTGCGGGCCGCTCGTGCACAGCACGTCGTCGACGGACCAGCCCGCCCCGCTCGCCAGCACGCGCGGCGTCACGGCGCCCTTGACGCCCTCCGCTTCGCGGCGCGCGAGCGCCCGTTCCAGATCGGCCGCAATTTTCCCCAAGATTCGCCTCGCATCCGTGCCTACGATGGTTTTAGCACATCGCCGGCCGGCTTACCGGCTGCCTGTGCTGTCTACCCGACATGGAGAACTGGTAATGAAGCTCGACGACAACGGCTTGCCGAACGCCTTCCTTTCGGCACTCGGCACGCCCCAGCGCAGCACCGAAATCGACGCCGCCGACGATCTCTACGGCTGGCTGGTCGGCAGCTGGAAGCTCGACGTCCTGCACTATCGCGGCGAAGTCCCCGCCGCGCGGCTGACGGGCGAAGCCCATTTCGGCTGGGTGCTGGAAGGCCGCGCGATCCAGGACGTCTGGATCATGCCCGCGCGCGGCGAGCGCAGCGCCCCGCCCGATCCGGGCTGGAATATGTACGGCACGACGCAGCGCGTCTGGGACCCCTCGCTGCGCGCTTGGCGCATTACTTGGACCAATCCCGTGAACGGCCATCGCGAGGAGCAGATCGGCCGGCGCGATGGCCGCGACATCGTGCAGCTCGGCACGCGCGCCAACGGCGCCGCGACGCGCTGGCGCTTCACCGAGATCACGCCCGATTCGTTCCACTGGATCGGCGACGCGCGCGACGTCGGCGCTCTGGCGTGGCGGCTCGAAGGGGAATTCCTCGCAACGCGTATGGGCATTTGAAGGGTCGAACGCTCAGTTCGCTGCTCGCGCTAAGGCTAACGACAGGCCCTGGCGGTCTAGCACCTCAAGTCCCGCGCAGCTCCGCGCCCTCCTCGTGCGAAAGCCGCACGAAGAACATCAGCGAGCACAGCGTCATCGCACCGACCACAACGAACGCCGGCGAGAAGTCGCGCGCGGCGAGATGCGCCGTGCTGCCGCCATGCAGATGCGCGGTCAGCGCGACGAGCGACGCGCCGAAGGCAACGCCCAAGCTCACCGACAACTGCTGCATCATGCTCGAGAGCGCCGTGGCGCGGCTCATCTTCGGCTTCGGCATGTCGGAATAGCCGAGCGTGTTGAGCGTCACCATCGCGAGCGAATTGAAGAGGCCGCCGAACAGCAGCACGACGAAGATCAACAGATGCGGGGTCGTCGGCCTGAACAGGCTGTAGGACGCGTAGAAGACGCTCGTCGCGAACGTCGCGCCGATCAACAACGTGCGAAAGCCGATACGGCGAATCGCGGTCGTCATCACGGTGCGCACGCTGAGCGAGCCGACGGCCGTCGCCACCGAAAGCGAGCCCGATTGCAACGGCGACAGCCCGAAGCCGAGCTGCAGCATCAACGGCAACAAAAACGGCGACGCGCCGATCGCGATACGCAGCGGCATGCCGCCGACCACGGCAGTCCGGTACGCCTTGAAGCGCAGGATGCCCAGATCGATGATCGTGCGTTCGCGCGCGCGTCCGTAGAGCACGTAAGCGAGCAACGACAGCGCGCCGCCGCCGACGAACGCGAGCGTCACCGCATGCGGCACGAGCCCGCGCCCGACCGTGTCGAGCCCGCCGACCATCCCGACGAGGCCGGTCGACAGCAGCACGAAGCCGGCCAGATCGAAGCGTTCGATCAGCGGCTCGTATTCGCTGTCGATGAAGATCAACGCGAGCGTCACGCCGAGCACGCCGAATGGGATGTTCAACAAAAAGATCCAGCGCCACGATGCGATCGTCACGATGAGCCCGCCGAACAGCGGTCCTGCAAGCCGCCCGAACGCGCCCGGCACGGTGAACCAAACCATCGCGGCAACCATGCGCGCACTCGGCACGCTTCTAAGCAGGATCAAGCGCCCTACCGGCACCATCATCGCGCCGCCCATCCCCTGCAGCACGCGAAACAGCACGAGTTGCGGCAGCGACTGCGCGAGCCCGCAAAGCGCCGAGCCGAGCGAGAAGCACACGATGGCGCCGCAGAACACGCGGCGCGGCCCGAAGCGGTCGGCCAGCCAGCCGCTCGCGGGCAGGAACACCGCGAGGCTCAGCAAGTAGGACGTGATGGCGAGATTCAGATGCAGCGCTTCGACATCGAGCGAGCGGGCGATGGACGGCAGCGCCGTCGCCATGATCGAGGTATCGAGATTTTGCAGAAAGAGCGGGCAGGCAACGATGAGCGGAATGAGTCGGGAGCGTTCGGTCATGCGCTCCCTTTTACCTCAAAACGCCTTTTTGCGGTGTGCCGCGTGCGTTGCGCGCTTACGGTGGACTTTCACGAACCGCCGGCCGCTCACCCTCGCTCTTCGATCGCGCGCATGAGCGACAGCGCGATGCCCTGAGCCGCTTGCCCGACGACCGCGAGGCTCGGGAAGCTCGGCGCGATACGCAAGTGCCGGTCGCGCGGATCGACGCCGTACGGGAACGCCGCGCCCGCCGGCGTCAGCACGATGCCCGCTTCCTTGGCGAGCGCGACCGTGCGCTTCGCGAGCCCGTCCGGTGTATAGAGGCTGATGAAGTAGCCGCCTTGCGGCACGTTCCACGAGATGCCCGGCACGCCTTCGAGCATGCGCTCGAAAGTGGTTGTGACCACATCGAATTTCGGACGCAGCAGCGCACGATGCCGCGCCATCAGTTGCGCGAGCCCCGCGCGGTCGCGCAAGTAGCGCACGTGGCGCAACTGGTTGAGCTTATCCGGCCCGATCGTGCGAATGGACACGTGGCCCTGCCACCACTCGACATTGCGCGGCGACGACGCGAAGAACGCGACACCCCCGCCGCCGAATGTCACCTTCGACAACGATGCGAACACGAACGCGCGATCCGGATGGCCGGCGGCCGCGCACGCTTCGAGGATGTTCTCGCTCGCGTGCTCGTGCTCGGTCAAGTGATGGAAGCGATAAGCGTCGTCCCAGAAGAGGCGGAAGTCCGGGGCCGCCGTGGGCATCGCGGCGAGACGGCGGACCACGTCGGCAGAATAGATCGCGCCGGTCGGATTGCTGTAGAGCGGCACGCACCAGATGCCTTTGATCGCGGGATCGGCGGCGACCTGCGCTTCAACGAAAGCCATGTCCGGACCGTCGTCTTGCATCGGCACCGGAATCATGCGGATGCCGAGCGCTTCGCAAATCGCGAAATGCCGGTCGTAGCCGGGGACCAGGCACAGGAACGCGATGTCCCCGCCCTTGCGCCACGCTTCGTGGCCGGGCATGCCGAAGAGCATGCCGAACGCGAGCGCATCGTGCATCAGCTCGAGACTCGAATTGCCGGCGGCGACCACTTGCGCCGCCGGTATATCGAGCAGTTGCGCGCCCAATTCGCGCGCTTCGGGCAAGCCGAGCACGTGACCGTAGTTGCGGCAGTCGATGCCGTCACGCGACAAGTACCCCACGGTCCCCGCTTCGTCGACGAGCGCGCGCGAAAGGTCCAGTTGTTCAGGCGCGGGCTTGCCGCGCGTCATGTCGATCGAAAGTCCCAGCTGCTTGAAGTCGTCGTAGGTCATCGGCATCGTCTCCCGCCGGTGGCGGCGTGTTTGGCATACAAAATTAGGTATTCGGTGCACCAAGTATGCCCAGCACTATGCGTTCAGACAAACGCGATATATTGAAGACTTCGTTCAGATTTTCTGATACCTCATCCATGGTCGAAAACCAATGAAAGCCCTCGATCTCGACGTGCTAGCGATGGTCGTCGCCGTCGCGGATGCCGGCAGCTTCGTGCGCGGCGCCGCGCTCGTGCATCGCTCGCAGTCGGCCGTCAGCATGCAGGTGAAGACGCTGGAAGCCGCACTCGGCAAGACGCTCTTCATCCGGCGCGCGCGCAGCGTGACCCCGACGCAGGATGGACACACGCTGATCGCCTACGCGCGCCGCATGCTCGCCCTGCGCGACGAAGCGTGGGCGTCGCTCGTGCATCCCGAGGTGAAGGGGCGCGTCGTGATCGGCGTGCCGGACGATTACGCGTCGTCGCTGCTGCCATCGGTGCTGCGCAAGTTCTCGGCGACCTATCCGAAGGTGGAGATTCAAGTGGTTGGGCTGCCGAGCCACGCGCTCGTGCCGCTCGTCAAGGACAACAAGGTCGACCTCGCGTGCATGACGCGCGTGAAAGGGGCGAGCGGCGAATTCATCCGGCTCGAGCCGATGGTGTGGGCGAGTGCCGCGGCCACGTCGACGAGCCATGAAATCTGGAAGGAACGGCCGCTGCCGATTGCGGTCTTCGCCACCGGCAGCGTCGCGCGCGCCAATGCGCTGCATGCGCTCGAACGCGCGAAGATCGCGTACCGGACTTCGTATGAAAGCCCCAGCCTGCTCGGGTTGTTCAGCATGGTCGATGCCGGGCTCGCGATCGCGCCGCTCGCGCGCTGCGCGGTCCCCGAGCGCTTCGTGCAACTAGGCCGCGCGGATGGGTTGCCCGCCCTGCCCGCGCTCGAAATCGTGCTCGCGCGCAGCGCGCGTTCGAACCGCGCGCCGTGCGATTTTCTGGCCGAGCAGATATTGAGCGAGCTGCGGGTTTGAGCGCGGGTTTGAGCGGTGGGTGCACCGCTTACTCCGAACCTTCGCTCCCACGCTCGGCAAGATCGAGCCGTGTCAGCAGCGCATACAGCTTCTCGACATGGCGCTTGAGCAGATCGTGATGTTTCTCGATTTGCTCGATCCGCCCGGCGAGATCGGCGACCGCCCGTTCATCGAGATCGTTCTCGGCGTCCATCACGTCATCGACTTTCGCGCGCAGCACGGCCAATTCGGCTGGTGGATGGTTGAGGTGCCATTCGAGCCGCCGCACTTCCTGCGCGGCGAGATCGCGAACTTTACGGAAATGCGCGCGGCGCCGGTTCTGTTCGGCTTCGTCGCTGGCCGCTTCGGCTGCGCGCCGGGCACCGTCGCTGCGCCCGAGAAGCTCGCTGCCGCTCTTGAGCACCGTCCGCTTGCGCACCGGATGCACGGTGCCCCGGAACCTGGCGAAAGGCGTTTCGGTGTCGATCGCCGTCTGGGTGCTTTCGGGGATGTCGCCGGCGCTATGTGGCGTGTCCATCCAGCCGGCCGGCAGCCCGGTCACGGTCTCGACGCCGCGCACGAACTCTTCGCTGAATTCGCGCTGGCCGGCCAGGATCAGCTTCAACAAGCTCGCGGATAGCGACATCATCCGCGCAAGACGCGTGACCGCGCCGACCGCTTCCGTCAGCACGCCAAGGTTCTCGCGCCAGACCTGCACCATGGCTTCGTCGGAATCTTCCATTGCCGAGTTGTCCATCGATTCATGCCCTCCGAGGCGGAGGCGGCGCGCGCTCATGGGCCGCGCCGCGCGTAGTCGGAATTGTTCATCGATAAAAGACTAGCCGCTACGCCGCGCTGCGCGCAATCCGCGAAATTGAAAACATCCGTTACCGGGCGCGAGTTCGAGCGCCGCGGCGCGAGGCAGGCGACGCACCAGAAAAGCGCGGGAGCACGGCGTGGCGGGCGTGTCGCGAGGCGAGCAAATTACGCGCCTGGCGTGAGTGAGGAAGCGACTGCGAGAAGATGACGAAGCGGTGGACTGAGCTAAAGTCACGCCAACAGCCAGACCAAAATCACAGGAAAGACGATCGGCAGCACGAACGCGGAGAGAATGCCGTTCATCGCCATGCCGAGTCCGGCGAACGCCCCCGCTTCTTCGCTGATCTGAAAGGCGCGCGCCGTACCAATGCCGTGCGATGCGACACCTATCGCAAAGCCACGCACATCGTCGCGCCGCACACCTAGCGCGTCCAGTACGAGGCTTCCGAGCATCGCGCCGGAAATTCCAGTGGCGATCACCATCGCAGCGGTCAATGAGGGTATGCCGCCGATCCTGCTGGAGATCAACATGGCAATGGCCGCGGTGACCGACTTGGGCGCAATCGATGCCACGGCAACGCCGGAGCCGTGCAGCAGCATCGTTATCCCGACAGCCGAGACGGCCGCCGTTGCCGAGCCGGCGATCAGACCGCCAAGCAAAGGAACCAGCGCTCCGCGCAGCTTCGGCATCTGCCGGTGAAGCGGCACCGCCAGCGCAATGATGGCCGGGCCTAACAAGAAGTGGATGAATTTCGCGCCTTCGAAATAGGTGCTGTATGGCGTACCTGACAACTTCAGGAGCGCTATGAGCAATGCAACGGAGATCGCCACTGGATTGGCCAAGGCATTTCGCTTAGCAAGTGCGTGGACCCAGCATGCGAAAACGTACACGCCAATCGTCGCGGTGAGCGCGGTCAGCGGCGATGCGCCCATGAAAGGGGCTGCCATCGTGGATATTTCACCGGTTTTCACGACTACCTCCGTGCGGTCATGCCCTAAGCTTGCGTGGGATTCGGCGCGCTCAGGCGGCGCCGCTTCCTTTCAAGCCTGACCATCAATCCGCCGGCGACCAGAGCACCTACTGCAATCGAAAGGATCGTACTGGCGACGATCGCGACGGCGATCGCAATCAGTTGCCCCTTCATCGCGTCGGCGAGCACCATCACACCCACCCCGGCGGGAACGAAAAGGAGCGAGAGATGACTGAGCAAGCCGCGCGACACAGACTCCACCCGCTGCGCGAGCGCGGGTGATGCGGAAAGAACACAAAGGAACAGGACCATGCCTATCACAGGCCCGGGAATCGGGACTCGTGTGACATAGGCAACGAGTTCCCCGAGGCACTGAAAAGCGAGCAGGACGGCAAACGACTGCACAATCGTTGTCTCGCGGCTTGTTGCCGGTTTGGAGGCGACTGGGGTTGCCATCGCGCCGTTCATGTCAGATTTCATATCGCCCTCCTTCGCGGCAGGTCGGAGGCCACCTCGTCCAACGATCAGACCACGCGCGTACTGTAGGCGCGGACCGCAAGCGCTTGAATAAGGCTTTCGTTCTAAAAGGGACTAGGGGATTGCCTTATTCATGTGAAATGTCGCGTGGCCATCCTTGCGGATCGGCGCGCTTCCTGTAGAGGCCAGAAACGATGTGTAGTGTTTGATTAACGCAGTGGCTACCACCACAATCATGACGTCAGGTTGACGCCCGCAAGGATCTGTCCTCCAGGATTTGGAGCGAGCATTGGTTACCATTCGCGGCAATTTCAAGCTCAGCTTCTTCCTGAACACCGGGATTGTTGCGTTGGCCTACTACGCAGGCGCAAAGATAGGACTTGCCTACGCGGTAGTGGGCGGCGCCGTCTCGCTGGTGTGGCCCTCCAGCGGCATCGCCCTTGTTGCGCTGCTTGCACTGGGTTTCCCCGTTGCCCCCGGAATTGCCATTGGCTCCTTCCTCGCGAACCTGTCGGGAGGCGTGCCCGTGGGAGCGGCCGCGTTGATCGGCGCGGGCTCCATGATTGGTGCATTGACGGCAGCACTCTTGCTGAAACGCGCGGCCCGATTCCAAATCACCCTCGACCGTATCCGTGACGTGCTGGCCTTCATCGGCCTGGCTGCGGTGGCGAGCACGGCACTCAGCGCGCTGATCGGCACGACCGCCCTGCATGGAGCGGGTCTGGTGCCGCCCACCGAGTACGGCTCAACCTTTCTGAAATGGTGGCTCGGCGACATGATGGGGGTACTGGTCGTGGCCCCACCCCTGTTCGGCTTCCTCACGTATTCGAACCCTGTGCGCTCCGCGCCGCAGACCGTAGAGGCCTGCGGGCTGACCATTGCAACGTTGTGGGTGAGCTACCTCATCTTCGGCGCCCCGCAACTTGCCGGGCATGGCTACTATCCTGCCGCCCTGGCGGTCTTTCCGTTCGTTATCTGGGCGGCTCTGCGCTTCGATCACCTGGGCATCAACACCTCGACCCTGGTGGTCTCGGCCGTGGCCATCTGGGGTACCACCCACGGCACGGGCCCCTTCGCCGCCGATACTCCGGTGGATAGCCTCGTGAGGTGGTGCACCTTCGCGAACGTCCTGGCGATAACCGGACTGCTGCTGGTGGCGGCACGTGCTCAGGAGAAGCGTGCTCATCGCCTGCTGCGGGCATCCCACGTCGAACTGGAACGGCGCGTGGAGGAGCGAACCGAAGACCTGCAGAAGACAAACAACGAACTTAAGGAGCAGATGGCGCAGCGCCATCTGCTGGAAGAAGAACTGATCCGGATCGGCGATCAGCAGCAAAAACTGATCGGCCGCGAACTGCACGACGGACTTGGGCAACACCTGACCAGCCTGGGTCTGTACTGCGCCGCCTTGAATCAGAAACTGCACGCGCTGGGCCACCCGGCCTCCGCCGACGCCGCTACCATTGTCGAATTGGTGAAGGAGGCATCCGTGATGACCCGCCGGATTGCCCATGGCCTGGATCCCGTCGCGATGGAACATGGCGGGCTTGTGGCCGCCTTGCAGGGGCTGGCGCAGACGGCTCGCACGCTCAACGGCGTGGATTGCATGCTGCGGATCGCGCCGGATGTGGACTTGGTGGATCCGCTCATGCAGATCAACCTCTATCGAGCGGCACAGGAAGCCGTCAACAACGCGCTGAAATATAGCCACGGCAACAGCATCTGGATCGACCTGCAGCAGGCAGACGGTCTGCAGACGCTTTCCATCAGCGACGACGGAGCGGGCGTCGACCAGGAAGACATGGAGCGCGCCGCGGGACTGGGACTTCATAACCTCCGTCACCGGGCAAGCCTGCTGGGCGGCTCCTGCGCCGTGACCCGCAATGGTCTGGGCGGCACCACGGTCGCCATCAGCTATCCGCAACCGGAGGGTCCTGACCATGCACGGGAAATCCGCTAGCCCTGGCCGGGTGACGCAAATCCTGCTCGTGGATGACCACCCCATCATCCGGGAGGGGATGGCGCACTTGCTGAATCTGCAACAGGATCTGCGCGTCTGCTGCGCAGCCGGCAGCGCGGAAGAAGCGCTGGCGGCGATGGACTGCCATCCCGACATGGCCATCGTGGACATCAGTCTGCCATCGGACTCCGGCCTGGAGCTCGTCAAGACGCTTCGTCGCCGCTATCCGGATCTGGCCATCCTCGTCCTCAGCATGCACGACGAAAGCCTATTTGCCGAGCGCGCACTCCGGTCGGGAGCGAACGGGTATTTGATGAAACTCGAAGCCACCGAGCACGTCATGACCGCCGTGCGCGAAGTGCTGGCAGGCAATATCTACGTGAGCGCCGCCATGCATGAGAAGCTTGCGCGCGCCCTCACCGTCCCCCATAAAAAACCGGAGGGCCGAATCGCGAACCTTTCGGAACGGGAATTCGAGGTCCTGCACCTGATCGGACTCGGCTTCAGCACCCGCGAAATCGCCGAGAAACTGAATCGAAGCGTGAAGACCGTCGAGGCCCATCAGGCCAACATCAAGGAAAAGCTGAATATCCGCAACGGCAAGGAGCTGATGCGCTTCGCCATTCAGTGGATCGAGAGCCAATAGGGCGGAGCCCGACCACTGAATAGGGCGATCCCCTAGCCTCTTTTAGCAACGGCGCCTGATTCATATGAATGCGGCCAGCGCATACAGTGCAGCGGTACCTGTCGAAGTACCGCAACCCTTGGGCGGGGTAGGCAGGCGCAGCCCAACTCCTCGATGGGGATCGCCGCCATGCACACCAGATTCCAGCGCACCGTTGTCGTTCCCATCTCCGCACGCATTGCTGGAGCGGCTCGTGACCTGCGGCAGGTGTTTCGTTGCACCGCGGTTGCGTGCCTCGTCGCGGGTCATGCGCTGGCAGCGCAGGCCGCGGGCGGCATCACGGGTTCCGGTTCGAGCTTCTTCGATCCGCTGGTGCAGAAGTGGGCCGCCTCCTATTACGACAAAACCGGTCAGCAAGTGAGTTTTCATGCCAATGGCTCCGGGAACGGCATTGATCAGCTGAAAGCGGCCGCGGTGAGTTTTAGTGCCTCGGACATGCCGCTGACACCAGAGGAATTGCGCACATCGGGACTCATCCAGTTTCCGGTGGCGGTCGGCGGCCTCGTGCCCGTGGTCCACCTCGATGGCATTTCGCCGGGACAGCTTCGCTTGACGGGTGCGCTGCTGGCCGACATCTACCTGGGCAAGATCACCGATTGGAACGACCCGGCCATCAAGGCGCTCAATCCCGGGCTCGCGCTTCCTGATCTGAAAATCGTCGTGGTTCATCGGGGTGATCGGTCCGGGTCGACCTTCAACTGGACGAACTACTTGAGCGCCGTGAGCACGCAGTGGCGTGAACAGGTGGGCAGCGGCCTGACGGTCAAATGGCCCGTGGGCCTCAACGCCACGAGCAGCCAGCTCGTCGCCACCTATGTGAAGCGGATCACGGGCGCGATCGGCTATGTCGAACTGGCCTACACGGGTCCGGCGCCCCTCACCTACGCAACCGTACAGAACAAAACCGGCGCGTTTGTCGAGCCATCGGCCGCGAGTTTCAAAGCTGCGGTGGAAACCGTGGCATGGGGCCATGCGGATGATTTCTACCAGCGCGTCGCCGATCCGCCGGGCGACAAAGCGTGGCCGATTCCCGGCGTCGTATTCATCTTGCTGAAAGCGGAGAGCAAGGCCGACTCGACCGCTGCGCTAGCGTTCTTCCGGTGGGCCCTCAATGAGGGCCGAAAAGAGGCAGCCGTTGAAAATTACGGCACCCCGCCGCCGGACCTGGTCGGGAAGATCGAAGCGTATTGGGCGCAGAACGTGCCCAACGGGCAAGTCAAAGAAGTCGCCTCCGACGGCTCGCCGACAAACGCGAAAAACGTGACGAGCGTGAAAAGCGTGGTCGGCGTAACCAAATCGCCGTCGCCGAGTTTTTAAGAGCCCTTCACGATTCGAGCAGACAGATCTACTGCCGCTTGCAGATAGTTGCCCCACGAATGGGGACCCTTCGCGAACACCATGGAGGAGCGATCATGCGCGCACTCGACATCATGACGACGTCCGTCATCACCGCCACACCGGAGATGACGATTCACGAGGCTGCACGGCTGTTCGTCGACAACCGTATCAGCAGCATGCCGGTGATCAATGCGGAAGGACGGGTTGTCGGCATCGTCAGCCACGGCGATCTGCTGCATCGCGTGGAGAACGGCACGGTCCATGGGAAGCGCCCGTGGTGGCTTGATTTTCTGCTGTCGTCGCCTCGCGAGCAGGCCGCCAGGTATGTGAAGGAGCACGGGCATGTGGTCGGCGACGTGATGTGCGACCAGGTGACGTCGATCACCGAGGACAAGCGGCTCGATCAGATCGCAGACCTCATGGAGCGCCGGCATCTGAAAAGCGTGCCGGTGCTGAAGGACGGCAAGCTGGTCGGCATCGTCAGCCGTTCAAATCTGATCCGCGCGCTCGCGAGCGTGGCGCCTCCCGTGGATTCGATTTCGCACGATGATGCGAGTCTGCGCGACGCGATCGTCCTGACCATGCGCGGGCAGCGCTGGGGGTTGCCGAAACAAGGCGTGCTCGTCAAGGACGGTGTCGCTCACCTCTGGGGAATGATCGAATCCGAAGAGGAAAAGCGCGCCATCCGCATTGCGGTCGAGGACGTGCCGGGCATCAAGCGCGTGGAATACCACCTCGAGGTTCCGAGCGTGATTCCGACGCTGTAATCGGCAAGGCGGATGCCCGGCAACAATCAGTTTGACGCGACGCGTTCAAGCGCGGTCTTGACCAGCGTTTCCAGCAGCGGTTCGACTTTCGCCGCGAGCGCGTCGTCATAGGCATACGGCATCCGCTCTTCCATATAGGTGATCTGCGACAGCTCGAGCTGTACCGCGTGGATGCCGCTGGCGGGCACGCCGTATTGACGCGTGATGTAACCGCCCTTGAAACGCCCGTTCGCGACCGCCGTATAGCCGCCCTGCTTCGTCACGATCGCGGCCAGTTCCTCCGCGAGGCCCGCGGTCGCCGTCACGCCGCCTGACGTGCCGAAATTGAAGTCCGGCAGGCGCCCTTCGAAAAAGCGCGGCACGTGCGAGCGAATCGAGTGCGCCTCCCACAGCAGCACCTTGCCGTGCCGCGCCTTGAGCGCGGCCAGCTCGTCAACGAGCGCCGCGTGATACGGCTTCCAGTAAAGCTCGCGACGGCGCGCAACTTCTGCCTCGTCCGGTTCGCGCCCCGGCTGATATAGCGGCTCCTTGTCGAAGGTATCGACAGGCAACAGCCCGGTCGTGTCCTGCCCCGGATAAAGATTCGCGCCATCAGGCGGGCGATTCAGGTCGATCACATAGCGCGCATACGTCGGGCTCAGAATCGACGCACCGAGCCGCTTCGCGAACGCATACAGGCGATCGAGATGCCAGTCGCAATCATCGACGCGCAGCGCGGCCGGGGTCATCGTCGGCGCGATTTCATCGGCGATGCGCGTGCCGAGATGCGGGATCGAGATCAACATCGGCAGGCTGCCGCGATGCAAGGTGTAGATCGGGAGATCGTTGGTATCAGTCATGGCAGTGCGCGTGACTCAATGGTTTTCGAATTAGTCGAGCAGCTCGGCGACGGCCGCGCGATAAGCGGCGTAGGCGGTCGCCTCGTCGGCGTGCCGGCGCGCCTCGACGACTCGCCGTCCGCCCGCGTACACATCGCGCACCGGCGTTTCGCCATGCTCGCAGAAGACGATGCCGGAGAGCCACTTGCCAGGCGCATGTTCGGCGAGACTCGGGTGATCCGGATCGAGCACCAGCCAATCGGCGCGGCACCCCGCGCGCAGCGCGCCCGTCACGCGTCCCGTCGCTTGCGCGCCGCCGCCAAGCGCCGCGTCGAAGAGACGGTCGGCGACGTGCGAATGCGCGTCCGAGGCCAGCACGTTGCGCTGCCGCCGCACGAGACGCTGCCCGTATTCGAGCAAGCGCAGCTCGGCGCCCCAATCGACACCGATATGGCTGTCCGACCCGACACCAAAGCGCCCGTGCGCATCGAGATACGCGTGCGCCGGGAAAATGCCGTCGCCGAGGTTCGCCTCGGTCGTCAGGCACAGTCCGGCCACGGCGCGGCTCTTGGCGAGCGCGACGGTCTCATCTGCATCGATGTGGGTCGCGTGCACGAGGCACCAGCGCGCGTCGACGTCGAAGCGGTCGAGCAACCATTGCACGGGGCGTGCGCCCGTTGTCGCCAAGCAGTCGTCGACTTCGCCCGTTTGCTCGGCGATATGGATGTGCACGGGGGCGTTGGCATCGAGTCCGGCGAGCAGCGCGCGCAGCGACTCCTCCGACACCGCGCGCAACGAATGCGGCGCCACACCGTAGCGCAGCGCGGCGTGCTCGGGACGCGCACGGCGCAGCGTCGCGAGCAATTCGAGCAGACTGTCCGGCGTATTGATGAAGCGGCGCTGATCGTCGCGCGGCGCACGCGCGCCAAAGCCGCTGTACTGGTAGAGCACCGGCAGCATCGTCATGCCGATGCCCGTGCTCGTCGCGGCATCGACGACGCGCTCGGCGAGCTCCGCCGCATTCGCGTAGCGGCTGCCGTCGGCCATGTGATGCACGTAGTGGAACTCGCACACCGACGTATAGCCCGCCTTCAGCATCTCGATGTAGAGCCAGCGCGCGATCGCGCCCAGCCCTTCGGGCGTGATGCGCGCGGCGAAGCGGTACATCAGGTCGCGCCAGCTCCAGAAGTTGTCGGTGGCGTTGGCGCGATATTCGGCGAGCCCCGCCATCGCGCGCTGAAATGCATGCGAGTGCAGGTTCGGCATGCCGGGCATGACCGGTCCGGCGGCGCGTGCAACGTCAGGCGATGCCGTGCTATCGGGCGTCACCGCCACGAGCACGCCCGCGTCGTTCCATTCGAGCAAGACATCGCGTCGCCACCCCTCCGGCAAATACGCGTGCTCGGCAAAAAGCGTGTGATTTCCAGTCATCGATCGAAAGCGTGAAGAGGTGCCGGTTGCAGGATCGGATGCGCGTCGCGCACGTAGACGGTGTCGCCCGCGCGCACGACTCGCTGCGTGAGCGGCCGCCCGATCCAGTAGGCGAGCTCGGCGAGCGTGTCGACGGACCACGCGACGAAGTCCGCCGCGCGCCCCACCGCGAGTTCGCCGTGCCGCTCGTGTTGCCCAAGTGCGCGCGCCGCATGTTGCGTGACGCCCTTCAGCACTTCGGGCACGGTCAGGCGAAACAGCGTGCAAGCAAGGTTCAGCATCCCGACGAGCGAAGTGGACGGCGACGTGCCGGGGTTGCTGTCGGTCGAAATCGCGATCGGCACCTCGTAGCGGCGCAGCAGGTCGATCGGCGGCAATTGCGTTTCGCGGATGAAGTAGTACGCGCCCGGCAGCAGCACGGCGACGGTGCCCGCTTCCTTCATCGCCGCGACGCCCGCTTCGTCTAGGAATTCGAGGTGGTCGGCGGAAAGCGCGCGATAGCGTGCCGCGAGCGCCGTGCCGCCGCCGTTGCTCAACTGCTCGGCGTGCATCTTGACGGGCAGGTTGCGACGCGCGGCCGCTTCGAATACACGCTCGCTCTGCGCGAGCGTGAAGCCGATGCGCTCGCAGAACACATCGACCGCATCGACGAGCCCTTCGTCCGCGAGCGCCGGCAGCATGCGGTCGCAGACTTCGCCGATATAGTCGTCGGCGCGGTTGGCGAATTCGGGCGGCAACGCGTGCGCGCCGAGAAACGTCGTGTAGACCGAGACGGGATAGCGACGGCCCAGCTCACGCGCGACGCGCAGCATCTTGCGCTCGCTGTCGAGGTCGAGGCCATAGCCCGATTTGATTTCGATCGCGGTCACGCCTTCGGCGATCAGCGGCTCGAGCCTTGCCGCCGCTGCGCGCAGCAACTCGGCCTCGCTCGCCGCGCGTGTCGCGCGCACCGTCGAGATGATGCCGCCGCCGCGCTTGGCGATCTCTTCGTAGCTGACGCCCGCGAGGCGCATCGCGAATTCGTCGGCGCGCTGGCCGCCGTAGACCAGATGCGTGTGGCAATCGACGAGACCCGGCGTGACCCACGCGCCGTCCAGATTCTCGCGCGGCCACGCCGAGAATTCGGCGGGCAGGTCGCGCGCGGCGCCGAGCCACGCGACCTTGCCGTCGCGCACGGCGAGCGCCGCATCGCGGATCACATGATCGGGATCACCTTGCGGACAGAGATGAAAGTGCTGCCAGACTGTGTCGTTCATCGCGTGCTCACACGTAGCGGATATACACCGCGAGCATCACGCCCGAGCCCGACACCGCGCACGACAGCGCGCGAGGCGCTTCGATGCACAGCGTATCGGTCTCGCCGAGCGTGACCGGCGCGCCAGCATCGGACGCCTCCCCGCCGAGCGTGACATCGAAGGTCCCGCTCGCGCAGAACAGCAGCATCACGTCCGCGTCGAGCGTGTGCTCCGCGTTGCCGCGCCACACGTCGATCAACCCTCGCACGCGGCCGCGCCGCAGCATCAGGTTGAAGTCGCGCGTCGGACCGTCGACGAGGCTCGCATCGATCGCGGTCTCGCCGTTGAAGTGCGCGGCGTCGAGCGGCTTCATCAGCGAGTACGTGATGCCGCCGCGTTCGTCGAGCAGCATGCCGTTGCCCGAGAGCAGGACGAGCGAGCGGTCGATGCCCGGAAAACGCGAGAACGCTCCCGGCTTTTCGACATCCGCGACGCTCACGCGCCACACGAACGTATCGAGATCCGAGCCCCACGGATACGCGGCGATTTCACGCGTGACGCCGCCGCCGTTCTTCCAGCGCGACGCGACGAGATCGGCTGCGCGCAAGAGCGTGACCGCGCCCGCGCGCCCCTCGTGTGCCTCGTGCGGCTGTCTGGTTCCCTCACCCGCGCCGGCGGCCATGTTCAGCGCCCCAGCATCGGCAGCTTGAGGCCGGCTTCGCGCGCGGTCTGCTGCGCGAGCTCGTAGCCCGCATCCGCGTGACGCATCACACCCGTGGCCGGATCGTTGAACAGCACGCGTTCGACGCGGCGCGCGGCGGCATCCGTGCCGTCGCAGACGATCACAACGCCCGAGTGCTGCGAGAAGCCCATCCCGACACCGCCGCCATGGTGCAGCGACACCCACGTCGCGCCGCCTGCGGTGTTCAAGAGCGCGTTGAGCAGCGGCCAGTCGCTGACTGCATCCGAGCCGTCCTTCATCGATTCGGTCTCGCGGTTCGGGCTCGCGACCGAACCCGTATCGAGGTGATCGCGCCCGATCACGACCGGCGCCTTCAGCTCGCCGTTCTTGACCATCTCGTTGAATGCCTTGCCGAGGCGATAGCGGTCCTTCACGCCGACCCAGCAAATGCGCGCGGGCAGGCCCTGGAACGCGATGCGTTCGCGCGCCATGTCGAGCCAGTTGTGCAGGTGCGGATCGTCGGGGATCAGTTCCTTGACCTTGGCGTCGGTCTTGTAGATGTCTTCCGGATCGCCCGACAGCGCGACCCAACGGAACGGGCCCTTGCCTTCGCAGAAGAGCGGCCGGATATACGCCGGCACGAAGCCCGGGAAATCGAACGCGTTCTTCACGCCCATTTCGAGCGCCATCTGACGGATGTTGTTGCCGTAATCGAGCGTCGCCGCGCCGCGCTTTTGCAGCTCGAGCATCGCTTCGACCTGCTTGGCCATCGATTGCTTCGCGGGCTGCACGATGCTCTGCGGATCGACCTTCTGGCGCTCGCGCCATTGCTCGACGTTCCAGCCTTGCGGCAGGTAGCCGTTGATCGGATCGTGCGCGCTCGTTTGATCGGTCACGCAATCGGGCGTGATGCCGCGCGCGACGCATTCCGCGAACACGTCGGCCGCGTTGCCGAGCAGACCGATCGACACCGGCTTGCCCGCCTGCTTCGCCTCTTCGATCATCGCGAGCGCTTCGTCGAGCGTCTTCGCCTTCTTGTCGACGTAGCGCGTCTTCAGGCGGAAATCGATGCGCGTCTCATCGCATTCGACCGCGATCATCGAGAAGCCCGCCATCGTCGCCGCGAGCGGCTGCGCGCCGCCCATGCCGCCCAAGCCGCCCGTCAGAATCCAGCGGCCGTTCGGGTCGCCGTTGAAGTGCTGGTTGGCGACCGAGAAGAAGGTCTCATAGGTGCCCTGCACGATGCCCTGGCTGCCGATGTAGATCCAGCTGCCCGCCGTCATCTGGCCGTACATCATGAGGCCCTTGCGGTCGAGCTCGTGGAAGTGCTCCCAGGTCGCCCAATGCGGCACGAGGTTCGAGTTCGCGAGCAGCACGCGCGGCGCGTCGGCATGCGTGCGGAACACGCCGACCGGCTTGCCCGATTGAATCAGGAGCGTCTCGTCGTCGTTCAAGTCCTTGAGCGAGGCGAGGATCTGATCGAAGCAATCCCAGTTGCGCGCCGCGCGCCCGATGCCGCCGTACACGACGAGCGCATGCGGATGCTCGGCGACTTCCGGATCGAGGTTGTTCTGGATCATCCGGAACGCCGCTTCGGTCAGCCAGCTCTTGCAGCTCTTCTCCGTGCCGCGCGGTGCGCGGATCGTGCGGGTCGGGTCCAGGCGCGGGTCGATGTGCTTCGGGTTGTTCATGTCGGCTCTCTTCAGGTTCGTCGGGGTTCGTCAAGTTGGCGAGGGACCGTGCGGACAACCTCGCAATGGCAAAAAGATTCGGTTCAGAAATGTCCGGTGAAGCGATAGCGGGTGCCGGGGTGCCAGAGATTCGCCACCGAAGCGACCACGCCCTGCGACCACGTACGCCGATGCAGCATCAGGCACGGCTCGGTGTCGGTCATCGTCAGGTGCTTGCGTGTGTCATCCTCGGGCACCGCGGCTTCGATCCGGTACTCGACGCGCTGCAACGGGGCGACGCGCACGAGGTACTGGTTCGGCGTGGTCAGCGCAAAGTCCTGCAGCGCGTATTCGGGCGCGACCGCCGGGTTGACCCAGCGTTCTTCGAGCTGCACCGGCTCGTCGTTCTCGAAGTGCAGCACGCGCGAATGGAACACCGGGCTGCCGGCGCTCACCTGCATTTCGTCGGCGAGCGGCTCGTCGGCGATCGTGGCGCCCAGGTGCAGCACGCTCGCGTGATGACGATGACCGCGCGCGACGATCTCGTCCGAGATGCTGCGGATCGCCACGAGCGTCGATTCGTACTTCGGCCGGGCGACGAACGTACCGGCGCCCTGCACCCGCGTGAGCACTTGCTCCGAGGTCAGCTCGCGCAACGCGCGGTTGACCGTCATGCGCGCCACCTTGAAGTCGCGCGCGAGCTCGTTCTCCGATGGCACCTGGTCGCCCTCCGCCCACTCGCCCGCATGGATGCGCCCGAGGATGAAGTTCTTGATTTCCAGGTATGCCGGAGCGTTCATAAGGGTGCCTTTGGTTGTTCGCCTGTGTTCGCTGTCGTTCGGCCGCGTGCCTTAGTGCTGTTCGCTCAGTGCTGCTCGGAAACGAACGAGAACGGGCTGTGCGACGCGATCGTGCCGCCTTGCACCAGCTTCGCGATCGCCGCGATATCCGGTGCGAAGTAGTGATCGAGCTCATAGTGCGGCACGGCCTCGCGCACGGTGTCCATCACGCGCTGCAATGCCCCGCTCGTCTTGTTCGGCCCGCGCAGGTCCACACCTTGCGCGGCGGCGAGCAATTCGATCGCGAGGATGTTCGCGGTGTTCTCGGCGATGTCGGCGAGCTTGCGCGCGGCGAAGGTCGCCATCGACACGTGATCTTCCTGGTTCGCCGACGTCGGCAGCGAATCGACCGAAGCCGGATGCGCGAGCGTCTTGTTCTCCGAGGCGAGCGCGGCAGCCGTCACGTGCGCAATCATGAAGCCAGAGTTGACGCCGCCATCCTTGACGAGGAACGGCGGCAGGCCCGACAGCGTCGCGTCGATCAGCAACGCGATGCGGCGTTCCGCGAGCGCGCCGATTTCGGCGGCGGCCAGCGCGAGGTTGTCGGCGGCGAACGCGACGGGCTCCGCATGGAAGTTGCCGCCCGAGAGCACTTCGCCGGTGTCCGGGAAGATCAGCGGGTTGTCGGAGACCGCGTTCGCTTCGATGAGCAGCACGTCGGCCGCGTGACGCATCTGGTCGAGACACGCGCCCATCACTTGCGGCTGGCAGCGCAGGCTGTACGGGTCCTGCACTTTGCCGCAGTCGCGGTGCGAGAGGTTGATGCCGGAGCCGTCGAGCAGCGTACGGTAGGCCTCGGCCGCTTCGATCTGGCCTTGATGGCCGCGCAGCTCGTGAATGCGCGCGTCGAACGGCTTGACCGAGCCCGCGGCCGCATCGACCGACAGCGCGCCCGCCACGAGGCCGGTGCGGTACAGGTCTTCGATCGCGAACATGTTGTAGAGCGCGAGCGCGGCCGAAGCCTGCGTGCCGTTCAAGAGCGCGAGGCCTTCCTTCGCTTGCAGCGTCAGCGGCGCGAGGCCGGCGGCGGCGAGGCCGTCGGCGGCGCTCGCGCGCTCACCGCGGATGAACACTTCGCCGATGCCGAGCAGCGCAGCCGACATATGCGCGAGCGGCGCCAGGTCGCCCGATGCGCCGACCGAACCCTTCACGGGGATCACCGGCAGCACGTCGTGATTGAAGAGCGTGATGAGCGCGTCGATGACTTCGCGACGGATGCCCGAGTGGCCGCGGCCGAGGCTCGACAATTTCAGCGCGATCAACAGACGCACGACCGGCGCCGCCATCGGCTCGCCGACACCGACCGCATGCGACAGCACGAGATTGCGCTGCAGCAGTTCGAGCTGGTCGTTCGGGATATGCGTGCTGGCGAGGCGTCCGAAGCCGGTATTGATGCCGTAGGCGGGTTCGCCCTTCGCGGCGATATCGGCGACGGCCTTGGCGCAGGCGTCGATTGCGGCGAAGCTCTGCGGATCGAGCTGGAGCTTCACAGGACGGCGGGCGATTTGGCGTAGTTGCGGGAGAGTCAGTTTGCCGGGCGTGAGAGTCAACATGGCTTGGAAGGTCCTGTGATATCAAAAACGTGGAGGCAGTCTATCGCCGCGTTCTTGTCTATACAACTTGTTTTTGCGATTTCAGGATAAGGGCTTTCCATTAGTGCAATCGAGGCGTTCTCGCCTCTTGAGAATCCCTTCACTTCTGCTTTGCAGCAAATTCGATGCCGCCGCGCTGGCATTAAATAAGACCATTCGCGCGGCCTAACGACTTGTATAGACACATCCTCCGCGCGGCGCCGACTCAACACCGGCGAAATCGCCGCCGCGCCCGGGTTTTGAAAGAACTCCACGGCCCGTGATAACCCTTACCCCGTCCGCCCCAGGAGCGCGCGCGCCGCGCACCAGAATGGATGCGCCGGCGCACCGGAATCGCGCTGTTTCGCGTTCCCGGCGGACTGCGGCGCCAGCAAGCAGCGCCGGCGCAAAAAAGGCGAAAACGGGCATAGCCAATGCTTTAGTCAAAGTGAGCCGCCCGCCTCGACCACGGGACACTCGAAGAAGCAAGAGACCGGACCGATCCGGCCGCCTTGAACGACAACCGCGACAAAGCGTGAGCATTGAGCGAAACGCACGGAGAACCGCAAGTGAACATCATTGAACTGGCGAAGGAGTCTGGCATGGCCGTCCTGCTCGACGGAAAAATCGGGCGCGAGGAATACGTGAGCGTCAGCGGTTCGCTGGCGGCGCTTACGCGTTTTGCAGAAGCGATACGGACGACCAACACGCCTTCGGAGGAACTGAAAGAAACGCAGTCCTGACGCGGCCGCAGGCAGCGCGGGCAGGCTTTCTAGACCTGTCTTGCTGCAAGCGGCCTCGCCGGGCGAGGCACCGGTCCCGCCGCGCGCGACTTTGCGCAGCGGGCGGGAGCGGTGCCCCGTCGCCGAACGCGCCCCGCCTCTCTCCCCACGCCTTTCCCAGCGGCACCGGCAAAAACGTTAAACCCCGGTAAAACCCGCGCATTTTCGCCGCTTTCAAACGCCCTCTTCACCGCTATACTTTCCGAGCTTCGCTGTACCTGCGAACCCCGTCTGAAACGTGCTCGCAGATGCCGCTCGTCGGCAACAATCGCACTAATAATCGTCCGATGAAACTGGAGCCTCACTTTCCTTGCGCCGCTCGGCCGGCGCCGCCGAGATGCTGACGCGCCGCCCCGGCCTGCTCGTCGCGCTCAGCGTCGCGCTCGCGGCGATGGTGCTCGCGATCTGCGTCTCGGTGCTGATTCAGATGCGGCTGGACGCGGCGCAACGCGCGCAGGACGCCGCGACCAACCTGCTCCTGCTCGTCGAGCGCGATACGGCGCGCAATCTCGAGATCTACGATCTGTCGCTGCAAGCCGTCATCGACGGGCTCAATCAGCCGGGCATCGGCAAGCTGCCTGCCAACATCCGGCAAGCGGTGCTGTTCGACGGCTCGGCGATGGCGACGCACCTCGGTTCGATCCTCGTCGTCGACGCACAGGGCAATCCGGTCTACGACTCGCGATCGGAGCATCCGCGCAAGATCAACGTCGCCGACCGCGACTACTTCAAGGTGCAGCGCGATTCAGCGAACGCGGGTCTCTACGTGAGCCGTCCATTCATTCCGCACCTGTCGAGCACGAGCCCGAGCATCGCCCTGAGCCGCCGGCTGTCGAATCCGGACGGCAGCTTCGCGGGCATCGTCGTCGGCACGTTGCGGCTCGACTACTTCCATAACCTCTTCGACGGCATGAAGCTCGGGCCGCACGGCTCGATGGCGCTGATGCTCGCCGACGGCACGATGCTGATGCGCCGTCCGTACGACCCGAACATCATCGGCCGCAGCCTTCTGAACACCTCCAATTACACGCGCTTCACGCAGGCGGAAAGCGGTTCGTTCTACGGCACCGCGGCGATCGACGGCGTCGAGCGCTGGTACGCGTTCAGCCACGTCTCGCGGTTCCCGATGATCTACGACGTCGCGCTCTCGACCGACGACATGTACGCGAACTGGCGGCACCGCGCGTGGGTCTTCGGGACCATCGTCGCGGTGCTCGACGCGTTCATCATCTGGTTCGCGGTGCTGTTCTCGCAGCAGTTGCGGCGCCGCACCGCCGTCGAGGCCGAGCTGCGGATGCTCGCGCGCACCGACGGCCTGACGAGCCTCGGCAACCGCCGCGCGCTCGACGAAGTCGGCGAGAAGGAATGGCGTCTCGCGCGGCGCGGCGGGCAGCCGCTGTCGGTGCTCTTGATCGATGTCGATCACTTCAAGGGCTTCAACGATCTGTACGGGCACGCTGCCGGCGACGACGCGCTGACGGCGGTCGCGCGCTGCATCCGGAATGGCTTGCGGCGCCCCGCTGATCACGCCGCGCGCTACGGCGGCGAAGAGTTCGTCGTGCTGCTGCCGGCGACGAACCTCGCGGGCGCGCGGCTCGTCGCGGAGAGCATGCGCGAGTCCGTGCAGGCGCTCGGCCTGCGGCACGTGGCCAGCACGCATCAGGTGCTGACGATCAGCATCGGCGTGGCGAGCACCCCCGATCGCAACTTCGCCGATCTGCGCTCGCTCATCGATGCCGCCGACGCCGCGCTCTACGCGGCGAAGGCCGAGGGACGCAACCGGACGATGCCGGACGGCGCGTCCGAGAGCCCCGCGAAGGAGGCTGAGCCGGCGCCGCCGCCTGCGGCCGCGTCGGCTAAATCGGATGTGAATCCCTCCTAAAGCACGAGCGGCGTCAAAGCGTTTTCCGCCACGCGCGCCATCAACTTAGACTCGCCGTCTTCTCAGGCGCCGCCGCGTCATCGCCAAGCGGACGATGCCGCTCGAACACGACGCTGCCCGGCGCGTCCTGCGGCAACGTTCCTGACTTCAGCCACGCCAGCGCGATCCACCACAAGTTGTCTTCGAAGCGGCTGTGAAAGAACGCGAAATGCCCAATGGCCGGATGGCCGATCTGCAGCGGCGCGATGCGCAGATGCGTGAGCGCGGCGCCGGTGAAATAGCCGAGCAGGCGCTCGATGGCGGGGACTGTGCCGAACTCGTCGTCGGTGACGCTGATCGCCAGCAGCGGCGCGCGCACCGCCGCGAACTGCTCGACCAGACGCGCGCGCTCGGCGTCGCCGCGAGCGAACGCGCCGCGCCGGTACGTATCCTCGAATCGCGCCTTGCTGCGACTCCACGATTGCGCCACGCCCTTGGGCGTGTCCTCCATCCAGCCGAGCCGCTTCGCGGGCACATAGCCCACCAGCGCCGCGAGCATCGGCATCAGCACATGCCAGCGCCACAGCATTGCGCGCTGGTGCGCCGGGGCATAGTCGCGCCAATACGCATACTGCGCGCCCATCGTGACGACGCGCCGGATCATCGCGCTCGACGGCGCGAGCCCAAGGACGAAACCGCCGATGCTGTGCGCGACCACGTCGATGGGCTGGCCCGCGAATTCACGCGACGCGTATTGCAGCACCGCTTCGAAATCGAGCTGCCCCCATTCGAGCCACGACGCCCGAAAACCGCGCAGCGTGGCCGGCCGTGATTCGCCGATGCCGCGGTAGTCGTAGACGATCGCGTCGTATCCATGCCGGTAGAGGAAGGCCGCGAAACGGAAGTAGTAGGTGCAGCGCACCGAGGTCGCCGCGTTGACGATGACCACGGGCCGCGCGGCCACGGCCGTGCCGTGCTGCGCGCCTACGCCCTCTCTGACGTCGCGCGTGCGATGGCGCCAGACGAAGCCGTTGATCGGGCAGCCGTCGGCCGCGCTCAGCGCGATCGGTTCGGGCTCGGGTGCGAGTGTCATCGCTTCTCTCATCGACTCCCTTTCCTCCGTCATTACTGCATTCCCTCCTCACATGCCGAACAACGCGGGGCATCCGCGTCGCACCTACACAGTTCGATATTGCACTTGACTCGATCGCCCCGCTCAACCAACCTTCTCGCATCTTTCGCATGAGGGCCACGCATGCCAACGCCTTTGGTGCGGCTCGCGCCGCTCGACCTGATCCGCGGCTTCGTCGCCGTAGGCCGGCGCATGAGCATCACGCTCGCGGCCGAGGATCTGTGCCTCACGCAATCCGCGCTGAGCCGGCAGGTCCATGCGCTCGAGGACCTGCTCGGCGTCGCGCTCTTTCATCGCGGCTACCGGTCGATCACGTTCACGCCCGAGGGCGAGCGCCTCTTTCGCACCGCCGACGCCGCTGTCCAGCAGTTGCAGGAAGTCTTCGAGATTCTGAGCCAGCCCCAAGAGCGGCTGCCTGTCACGATCACGGCGAGCATCGGCGTGACGGGCCTGTGGCTGTTGCCACGCCTCAACCGGTTTCAGCAACGCTACCCCAACATCGACCTGCGTGTCGCGGCCAACGACAGAAATCTCGACTTGCGCGCCGAAGGCATCGATCTCGGCATCCGCTACTGCTCGGCGGCGAGCGCGCCGCCCGGCGCGGTGCGGCTCTTCGAGGAAGCGGTCGTGCCGGTGGCCCATCCGTCGCTCGGGCTCGCGCGGCTCGACGACGATGCCACCATCGGCCGGCATGTGCTGCTCGAATTCGAGGGGCCGCGCCGGCCGCTGCTGCGCTGGGCCGACCAGCTCGCCGCGATGGGACTCGACGACGCGCGGCCGCTCGGCATGCTGCGCTTTAACCAATACGACCAGGTCATCCAGGCGGCGCTCGCCGGTCAGGGCATCGCGCTCGGCCGCATCGCGCTGATCGAGCCCATGCTCGCGGACCGGCGGCTCGTCGCGCTCGCCGACGGCGCCGCGAGCCGCACCACGGCCTACGGGTACTGGCTCTATCGGGCAGAAACGAAACCGCGCCAGGACGTGCTCGATGTCGTCGAGTGGATCGAGGCGGAAGCGCGCGCGGTCGAGGCGGTCGTCAGCCGCGTGCTGGCCGAGCAAGCCGCGCGCTAGCGCCATCTTCTCTCTCGCATGCGCTGCATGCATGCGAACCCTCCCAAAGTATTGATTGAACGGCGCCTCGCGCCGGCCTCTAATGGCCGGCATGGCATGCGGCGGCGTGCGCGCCACGGCAATACGAAAGAGGAGATCAAGTGAACGGACCACAAGACGTTTGGCACAAGCGCTGGCCCTTGGTGGTTGCCGGCGGCGTGGTGATGGGCGCCGCACTGGGCGTGCGGCACGTGCAGGGCCTCTTTCTGACGCCTGTGACGCTCGACCACGGCTGGTCGCGCGAAACGTTCGGTCTTGCGCTCGCGCTGCAGAACCTGCTGTGGGGCGTCGCGCAGCCGTTCACCGGCATGATCGCCGACCGCTTCGGCTCGGCGAAGGTGATCCTCGCAGGCCTCTTGGTCTACGCGCTCGGCCTCGTCACGATGGCCTATGCGAGCACGCCGGGCGTCTATACGCTCGGCACCGGCGTGCTGGTCGGCATCGGGCTGTCGGGCTCGGCGTTCGGCGCTGTGTACGGCGCGCTGTCCCGGCTCTTTCCCGCGGAGCGCCGTAGCTGGGCGCTGGGTGTCGCAGGCGCGATCGGCGGCCTTGGGCAGTTCTGCACGGTGCCGTTCGTGCAAACGTTGATGAGCGGCATCGGCTGGGTCTCGACGCTCGCCGTGCTCGCGGCCGTCATGGTGGTGCTCGCGCCGCTGTCGGCGTGGCTGCGCGATCGTCCTGCGTATCCTGTGAGCCGCATGCCCGGCGAAGCGCCCACGCAGTCGATGGGCGCCGCGATTCGCGAAGCGCTCTCGCATCGCGGCTTCTGGCTGCTCAATTTCGGCTTTTTCGCGTGCGGCTTTCAACTCGCGTTTATCGCTGCGCACATGCCCTCGTATCTGCTCGACAAGGGCTTGAGCACGCGCAACGCGAGCGCGGCGCTCGCGCTGATCGCGCTCGCCAACGTGATCGGCACCTACCTGTGCGGCTATGTCGGCGACTTCCTGCGCCGCAAGTATGTGCTCTCGGCGATCTACTTCATTCGCTCGGCGGCGATGGCGGCGTTCTTTCTTGCGCCGCTCACGCCCGCAAGCGTCTACGTGTTCTCGTTTCTGATGGGCTTGATCTGGCTCGGCACGGTGCCGCTAACCAATGGACTCGTATCGCAAGTGTTCGGCGTGCGCTATATCGCGACGCTGTTCGGTTTCGTGTTCTTCGGCCATCAACTCGGGAGCTTTCTGGGCGTCTGGCTCGGCGGCATCGTCTATGACGCGACCCATGCCTACGATTGGCTCTGGTATGGCGCGATCGCGCTTGGCATCGTCGCGGGTCTGCTCCACTTGCCGATCGACGACGAGCGCGTCGCGCGTCTCGATCAACCGGCGGCGCTTGCGGCATGAGACGCGCGCTGCACATCACGCTGCCGTTACGCCGAACACTGATCGCGACCGCAGTATCGCTGCTGGGAGCCGCAATCGTAACGTTGTGCTTCGCGGGCTACCTGTCGCCCGCCGCGCTGCTATTCCTGCTATCCGGCAGCGCGTACTGTGGCTAAAACCCGCGGTTAAGACCGCTCGAAAACCATGAGCGTCGACGTCGCCGACGCATACAGCTTCCCGTCATCATCGACGAGTCTCGCCTCCGCGAACGCAGCGCGCCGCCCGATCGACACCACTCGCCCTTCCGCTCTCACCACGCCCGTGTCGCGCGTCATCGCCTTGTGATACGCCACCTTCAATTCGAGCGTCGTATAAGCCTGCGTCGCCGATAGACACGAATGCACGGCACAGCCGCAGGCCGAATCGAGCAGCGTCGCCGCGTAGCCGCCGTGAATCGTGCCGATCGGGTTATACGCGTGATCGCCCGGCTTGCCCGCGAATACGGCCTTCCCGACATCGCATTCGACGAAGTCGAAACCCAACGACACCAATATCCCCGGCTTCTTTCCGGACGCCATCAATTGGCGCAGCTGCGCAAGCCCATCGAGTTCGTTCTCGACGTGTGTTGAGCGGGTCGAGCGGGTCGGGGTATCCATATCCATGGCAAAATCACCTGATAGATGACGATAAACATCGAATTTCCTAATGATGTTTTGTACAATCTAAAATGTCAACATCAGGGAGCCAGACGATGAAAGTGTCCCGTGAGCAATTTTTGGAGAATCGCGAACGCATCCTCGAAGTCGCGAGCAAGATGTTTCGAGAGAAAGGGTTCGATGGCGTCGGCGTCGCCGACATCATGAACGGCGCCGGCATGACGCACGGCGGCTTCTATCGCCATTTCGCGTCGAAGGAAGACCTCGCCGCGAAGGCGAGCGAGGCGTCGATGGCGCGCACGGTCGAGAAGTGGCGCGAACACCGGCAAAGTCATCCCGATAGCGCGCTCGCGACGCTCATCGGCCAGTACCTGTCCGAGCGCCATCGCGACAGCCCCGGCGAAGGCTGCATGCTCGCCGCGCTAGCCAGCGACGCCGCGCGCGAAGGCCCCGAAATCCGTCAGCGCTTCGCCGACGGCGTGACGGCGATGATTCAATCGCTCGAGCCGTTGATTCCAGGCGAAGCCGGCGCCGACACGTCCGCGAGGCGCCGCATGGCGATCTCGACGATGGCGGAACTCGTCGGCGCGGTGGTGCTGTCGCGCGCGGTTAGCGACGAGGCGCTATCGAAGGAAATTCTCGGCGCCGTTTCTGACGATTTGCAAGCAGTGTGCGGCAGCCACTGACTCAGTCGGCCAAAGCTGCGCCCCGCTCCGTCAGCAACTGCCGCAGTATTCCGCGGTGGCAGCGGCTTTCGTCATCGCAATAGCAGCCGACCGAAAAATGCGTGCCCTGTGAAAGCACCGCGAGCAAATCGAGCACCTTGCTCGCATCGCCTTCGTTCATTTCCGCGCGGAATTTTCGTACGAACGCATTCCACTCTCCATCGCTCGCCGCCTCCTTGCCTTGCGCCATGAGTCCGGCGCTCGGCGATAGGATCGGCAGCCACACGTCGTAGTAATCGCGCGTCGCGAACTCCGCCTTCGGCACGCCGCGCGGGGGCCGACGCACGGTGCCGATGCGCGTACCCTCGCCGGCCGCGCGGGGACTACCGAGCTGGACGATGCGGATGCTCATAGCGTGTTCTTCATCCCGAGCACCTCGATCTTCGCGATCGCAGGGGGCGCCACGAACAGCGTCTCGGCATTGGCCATCAGCGCCTTGGCGATTTCGCCGTCGAGATGCGCCTGACGGTCGGCCTCGCTGTGGAATGCGTCGAACACGCCGAACACGTGATCGGACAGTTTCAGCGCAAACCAGATCGGCGTGGTGTGTTCCCGATTCGCCATCTCCAGCCCTTTCTGCAAAAACGCTTCCACTTCGGCTTCCTTGCCGGGCTTGGCTTCAAAGCGTGCGAACAGTGCGTGCTGAATCATCATCTGTCTCCGGTTGAGTGTGCATCGCTAAGGTTGCGACGGTTCACACATTATCGGCTCAAGATGAGCAGCACGAGCGTCGAGCGGAGGGGATGCCGGCGGCGTCACGTAGCACACGTGGCGCCCCGCCGGCTGAGGAAGGGAATGCGCGAAATCAGAAGCGCTTGAGCGCGCGGATCTTCGCGACGCGCTCGAACAGGTCCAGGCTTTCGAATGCCATACGGTCGTGACTTTCGCGCGCATCGCCGAGCGAATAGTGCTCGATGCGCGCGATCAGATCGCGTGCGGTGAGGAGCGCGCCGTTGAACTCGTCGAAGCATGAGGCGCGTCCCGATCGGACGAGCACATGCAGCGCCGCGACGATCAGCACTTCGTCGTCTGTCCAGCGCACGTAGGGCTTTTCGCGCAGCGAGTACAGGAAGCCGGGGCGGCCGTCCTCGTCGATCAGCGTCACATAGCGGTCGCCGATGTAGAAGCTCAGCGAGTCGATGTAGTCGATTTGATCGATCACCTGCTCCAGCGCCCGCTGCAATCCGCCCTCGCTAAACAAGCGTTCGATCGCCGCGCGAACCTGCACGAAGTACTCCGCTTCGCTGCGCTGCCACGCGGCATTTACGCCGACGATTTCCGCCATCACCGACGCGCCGGCGGCAACTTGGCCGACGCTGATCCAAGCGTCGCCGCCGCAATCGATCTTCTCTTGCGAAGCCGGCCGGATATGCAGGCGTCCGTGCGCGTTGATATAGAGGGACAGCAACGAAGCGCCGCCCGGCGCCCGCGACGGCACGACCGGCAGCGTCTCGACGCGCAGCTCGCGATGGCGCCGCAACACCGCCAGCGCGGCGCGGTCGTACGCGCCGAGCGCCTGCTGCATTTGCTCGAGCGGATAGACGCCGCCGTGCGTGAGCGCGTCCTCGGCGGCGTCGCATGCGACCTCGCCCGCGTACGCGTCGGCCTGCAGATCGTCGGTCCAGCACGAATGATGGCTGCGCGCGAATGAATGTGCTTTCAGCTCCATTGACGCTCTCCCCCGTTTTGAATGGCAAACATCCGATTGATATGCGCACGGGCGGCATCGCCGGCGGCTTTCGAAACCATTCGCTGGAACGCGCAAACGGTGCGTTCCAGCGAACGGCTGTAGCCTTAGATTTCACCTATCGAAAACGCCGACTACAACTGCTAGTTCTGACAGTTACAGCGTTTCTTTGCGCACAGATGAAAATTCCCGAGCATGCTCATCGATCGCACGGGGGCCGATTTGCATCACCATGTTGGTGCGGCGCGAAAGGTCGCCGCGTGTCGCCATTAAGCGACGGCAAACATTACCGGCGCGGCAGCCGGCGCCGCCTGGAAGGCGCCAAACATTGCCGGAAACCCCTGGTTTTCCAGCATCTGTCTCCCCCGCGCTACGTGTGGTAGCCCACATCTGCTGCAAGCGCGATCCAGCATGATTAAACTTAAGACGTAGTGTGCTGGGCGCGCCGGAAAACACGTCGCGCGAGGGTGCGAGCGCCGGTTTCTTACGAGAGAATCGGCCGCGCACGGCCCCGCGCCGCAGTCCCGCCGCATCCAAGCCCGGCACCGTGGCTCGTCGGGGATGCCGCCATGAACCGCCCTCTCGCTCGATTGCCTCGCTTGCCGTTGCGCGCCATCGCCACGATGCCGCTCGGAAGGCGCCTGAAGTGGCTACTGCTGCTCGTCGCGGCGGTGGTGATCGGGATTGCCGCGCATTTCGTCGACATCGAAATCGAAACGTCGCGGCTGCAGGCGCGCTATCTGTCGGACCTCGCGCGCAACCTGAACTATTCGCTGGATCAGGGCCCGAGCAACAGCATCCACTTCCCCGCAGGCGGCCCCTACGATGTGCGGCTCGGCTACGCGGAACTGCCCAGCTTCATCGCGCGACTCACCGAACGCGGCTTCGCGATCACGAACCAAGCGCGCGATTCGAAAGCGATGCTCGATCTCGCGAACCGCGGCCTCTATCTTCCCTATGACGAGAAGGACCGCGCCGGCCTCCAGCTATTCGACGCGACAGGCGCGCCGCTTTACAGCGCGCGCTATCCGATCCGCACCTATGACAGCTTCGAGCAAATTCCGCCGCTCGTCGTCGACGCGCTGACGTTCATCGAAGACCGCTATCTGCTCGACCCCAGTGCGCCCTACCGCAACCCCGCCATCGACTGGGGGCGCTTCTCGCGCGCGTTGATGGACCAGGCCGTGCGCCTCGTCGATCGCCATCAGGCGACGCCGGGCGGCAGCACGCTCGCCACGCAGATCGAGAAGTTCCGCCACTCGCCGAACGGGCGTACCGCGACGCCGCCCGAAAAACTGCGGCAGATCGCTTCGGCATCGGTGCTCGCTTACCTCGACGGCCCCGAAACGCTGCCCGCGCGCAAAGAGATTCTGGTGCACTACCTGAACACCGAGCCGCTTGCCGCGCAGCCCGGCATCGGCGAGATCGAAGGTCTCGGCGACGGTCTCGCCGCCTGGTACGGACGCGATTTCGACGAGGTCAACCGGATTCTCGCCGACGCCAACGCCGAAACTGGCAACGGCCCGATCGCCCCCGGCGCGCTCGACGCGCAAGCGCTCGCGTTCAAGCAGGTGCTCTCGCTGCTCGTCGCGCAACGCGCGCCGTCGTCCTTCCTGCGCCCCGGCAACTCCGCACTCGAGCCCCTGACCGACAGCTATCTGCGCGTGCTGGCAGCCAACGGCGTGATCTCGGCGCCGCTGCGCGACGCCGCGCTCGCCGCGCATCTCGAACTCAAGCGCAAGACGACGCTGCCGCCCCCCGATTCGTTCATCTCGCGCAAGGCGGTCACTTCGTTGCGCGCGCATCTATTGAGCACGCTCGGCGTGAAGAGCTTCTACGATCTCGACCGGCTCGATCTCACCGCCCGCGCGACGCTCGACAACGCGGTGCAGCAGGCCGTGAGCGACCGTCTCGCGCTGGCCGCGACCAAGGACGGCGCGCAAGCCGCGGGCCTCTATGGCTTCGAGATGCTGCGCCCGGGCGACGACCCGTCGAAGATCACGTTCAGCTTCACGCTGTACGAGCGGCGCAACGGCGAGAATCTCGTACGCGTGCAAACCGACAGCGTAAACGAGCCGTTCGACATCAACCAGGGCGCGCGCCTGAACCTCGGCTCGACCGCGAAGCTGCGCACGATCATCACCTATCTGCAGATCGTGACGGCACTGCATGAGCGCTATGCGTCGATGAGCAATGCTGAATTGAAGCAAGTCGAACCCGATCCGCTCGACAATCTGACGAAGTGGTCCGTCGACTACTTGCTGCACACGCCGGATCATTCGCTCTCGGCGATGCTGAACGCGGCGACCGAACGCAAGTATTCGGCGAGCGCCGGAGAAATGTTCTACACGGGCGGCGGCGAGCAGACCTTCACGAACTTCGAAGCCTCCGACAACAGCCAGATCCTCACCGTGCACCGCGCGTTCCAGCACTCGGTGAACCTCGTGTTCGTGCGTCTGATGCGCGACATCGTCCACTATGAAATGATCCAGGCCGCGGGGCCGTCGCAGAGCTGGTATGCCGATCCCGCGGTACGTCAGGCGTATCTCGCGCAATTCGTCGATCAGGAAAGCAAGGTCTATTTGCACCGCTTCTACACGCGCTACTACGGCAAGACACCCGACGACGCGCTCGCCACGCTGCTCGAGCACGTGCACAAGTCGGCGAAGCGAGTCGCGACGGTGCTGCGCAGCGAGGCGCCCGACGCATCGATCACCTGGTTCAGCGCGCAGATGCGCACCGCGCTCAAGGGCACGCCGGATGCGTCGCTCGACATCTACGATCTCTCGCGGCTCTACGAGAAATACGGCATCGACAAGTTCAACCTCAACGACCGCGGCTATATCGCGAAGGTGCATCCGCTCGAACTGTGGACCGTGAACTATCTGCGCGAGCATCCGAAGGCGACTGAGGCGCAAGTGCAGGACGCGAGCCGCGACGTGCGTTTCTACACGTACAAGTGGCTCTACAAGACGCGCTATCACCTGACGCAGGATCGGCGCATCCGGCACATGGTCGAGCTGCAGGCGTATCAGCGGATCGGCCAGTCGTGGCGCGCGCTCGGCTATCCGTTCGAGACGCTCACGCCGTCGTTCGCGGCAGCGATCGGCGCATCGGGCGACCGGCCGGCGGCGCTCGCGAAATTGATCGGCATCGTCGAAAGCGGCGGCAAGATGCTGCCGACCGAAAGCATCAGTTCGCTCGACTTCGCAACCGGCACGCCATACGAAACCCACTTGGAGCATGCGAGCCAGCCGACCGATCCGGTGCTGTCGCCGGAGATCGTCGGCGTCGTGCAGGGGTTGTTGCGTGACGTCGTGACCGGCGGCACGGCCAAGCGCCTCGCCTACGGCATGCCGCTCGCCGACGGCAAGACGCTAGACGTGTACGGCAAAACCGGCACCGGCGACCAGCGCTTCGAGGTGTACGCGCCGGGCCACCGGCTGATCGAGTCGCGCAAGGTCAACCGCACGGCGACGTTCGTGTTCGAGATCGGCCAGCACTTCTACGGCACGCTGACCGCGTACGTGCACGAGCCGTATGCGGCGCACTACGAATATACGAGCGCGCTCGCGGTGCAGCTGCTCAAGTCGCTCTCGCCCGCGCTGCAGCCGCTGATCGGCCGCGACGACAAGACGGCGAACACCACCGAGCGATAGGCACGCTTCAGCCGATACCGTCGCCGTTTGGCGCAATCGGCGCAATCGCCGGACGTTGCGCCGTGCGGCGCAGCGCGACGTCGAATGGATTGGTTCGCGGTCCGATCGCATCGGCTTGGCGCTTGAGCAATTCGACGACCGTCGGCAGGCGCTCCGGCGTCAAGCGGCTCGCCAGCGTGCCGACGCTCAACGCCGCGACGGCCACACCCGAGCGGTCCAGAATCGGCACCGCCGCGCCCGCCATGCCATCCAGCACCCCGCTGTTGCTGCCCGCGTAGCCGAGCTGGCGAACGCGCTCGATCTCGGTGCGCAGATACACCTCGTCGAGCACGCCATAGCCGCGCAGACGCGGCACGTTGAAGTGAATGATCTCTTCGCGTTCCGCTTCGGGCAGGAACGCGAGAATCGCGAGACTGCCTTGCCCGACGCCGAGCGCGACGCGCCCGCCGATATCGCCGGTGAACGAGCGAATCGGGAACGGGCCTTCGCACATGTCGAGGCAGACGGCGTCGAACCCGCTTCGCACGAGCAGGAAGATCGTATCGCCGAGGCTCGCGCACAGCCGCAGCATTGCCGGACGGCAGAGCGTACGCAGGCCGCTCGGGTTGCTCGCTTGCGCCGCCAGCGCGAAAAAATCGATGCCGAGGCGATAGAGCTTCGAGTTGCCGTCTTGCTCGACGACGCCTTCGTCCGCGAGCGATTGCAGGATGCGGTGCGCCGTGGCCTGCGTGAGCCCGGCCTCCTTCGCGATGCGGGTGACGCGCGCGCCTTCGGCCGGCGCATGCGCCAGCGCGCGGATGATCGTGAACGCGCGTTGCAGTGCGCCGGGCGCGGCGGGTGTGCGATCCGCTGTACCGCCTTCGGACCCGGGCTTCATTCGATCATCGGCAGAGTTCATCGCTTTTCTCGTGTCTTTATTCCATTAGGCGGAATCATATAGAGTTTTTTAACCGCCGATAACTCCTACGCTCAAGCCCCTACCAGACGCAGCCTCTCCGCATTTACCCCTACTTTTCCGGCCTTTCCTGCCAACCCTAGCAACGGAATAAGGCTTGTGGCCCTGATCTTTTTATTCCGCTAAACGGAATTTTTTTAATTTTCATCCCGTTGAACGGAATTTGAAATTGACGCTGCGTAATTTGGCTGGCTAGAGTCGCTTCACCGGCAATCGTCCGCCGACGCACCCAGAGGCCAGACCATGTCGTTCCTCACGCTCACCGATCTTTCGAAGTCGTACGGCAACCTGCACGCCGTCTCCGATCTCAACCTCTCCGTGGAAAAAGGCGAGTTCGTTTCGCTGCTCGGCCCGTCCGGATGCGGCAAGACGACGACGCTGCAGATGATCGCGGGATTCATCGACGTGACGCGCGGGCGCATCGCGCTCGACGGCCGCGACATCACGCACGTGAAGCCGAACCAGCGCGGGCTCGGCGTCGTGTTCCAGAGCTACGCGCTCTTTCCGCACATGACGGTCGCTGAAAACGTGAGCTTCGGGCTCGAAATGCGCGGCGTCGCCAAAGCCGAGCGCGCCGGACGGATTCGCGACGCGCTCGGCCTCGTGCGTCTCGACAAGCTCGGCGATCGCTTTCCGCGCGAGCTGTCGGGCGGGCAACGGCAGCGCGTCGCGCTGGCCCGCGCGCTCGTCATCGAGCCGCCCGTGCTGCTGCTCGACGAACCGATGTCGAATCTCGATGCGAAGCTGCGCGAGGACATGCAGTTCGAGCTGCGCGCGATCCAGCGCAAAGTCGGCACGACGACGGTGATGGTCACGCATGATCAGGCCGAGGCGCTGTCGATCAGCGACCGCGTCGTCGTGATGGAGGCCGGCCGCATCACGCAAGTCGATACGCCTTACCACGCCTATGAACGTCCGCAAACGCAGTTCGTCTCGCAGTTTCTCGGCAAGGCGAACATGCTGCCGGGCGTCGTCGTGCATGCCGCCGACGATCAAATCCGTATCGACCTCGGCCACGATCTGATCGAGACGCGCGATGCTTCGTCTACGCAACGCGCCGAGCGCGCGCTTGGCCTCGGCGACGCCGTCACGCTCTGCATCCGCCCGGAAAAGCTGCGCCTGTGCGCGCCCGATGCGGGCCGCCTCGCCGCGCGCGTCTCGAGCCGCTTCTTCCTCGGCAGCCAATGGCTCTACCGCGTCGACAGCAAGCTCGGCGACATGCTCGTGTGCTGCCAGAACGAGGGCGGCGAGCCGTTCTCGGAAGGCGATGCGGTTGGCGTCGATTGGACGAGCGATGCCGTGCGCTTCATCGAAGAGGACGCCCGCCATGCCCACTAGCACGACCAGCACGCTGCGCGCCGCGGCGGCGGCCGACGCTGCCAACGTTACAGCCTCCTCGTCATCGAAAGCACCGTGGCATGCGTTCGTCCCCGCGTGGCTGCTGTGCGCCCCTGCATTCGTGCTGTTCGCGGTGCTCGTGCTCGTGCCGCTCGCGATGACGCTCGTCCTGACCTTCTACCGATTCGACCCGCAAAGCGGCCCAATCGCCGCGTTCCAGTTCGGCAACTACGCCCACGTACTCGGCTCGTCGTACTACCACGAGATTTTCGCGCGCACTTTCGGCATCGCGATCGTCACAACGCTGCTGTGCGTGGTGATCGGCGCGCCCGAGGCGTATGTGCTTTACCGCATGCACGACCCATGGCGCTCGCTCTTCCTGCTCGCGATCCTCGCACCGCTCCTGGTGTCGGTCGTGGTGCGCGCGTTCGGCTGGAGCATGCTGCTCAATACGAACGGCCTCGTGAATCAGGCGCTCGGCGTGTTCGGACTCGGCCCCTATCGGCTCGAATACACGAAGTTCGCGATCGTCATTGCGCTCGTGCACGTGATGCTGCCGTTCATGGTCATTCCCGTCTGGACCTCGCTGCAAAAGCTCGACCCGCAGACGGAAAACGCGGCGCTGTCGCTGATGGCGTCGCCCGCGACGACGCTGCGCCGCATCGTCCTGCCGCAATTGATGCCGGGCATCCTGTCCGGGAGCTTGATGGTGTTCGGTCTCTCCGCAAGCGCGTTCGCGATTCCGGGTCTCTTGGGCGGACGGCGTCTCAAGGTTGCCGCCACCGCCGTCTACGACGAGTTTCTGAGCTCGCTCAATTGGCCGCTCGGCGCAACGCTTGCGGTGCTGCTCCTGATCGCCAATCTCGCGATCATGCTCACGTATTACCGCATGCTCGAACGGCGCTATCAGCGCAGCATGGGCTAACGGCGCGAGGACTGAAGCTATGAGAAAAAACGGCCCTATCGCGCTGGCGTTTCACACGCTCGTGATTCTTTTCGTGCTCGCGCCGCTCGTGATCGTCGTGCTGGTCGCCTTCACGCCCGACGAAACACTGACGCTGCCGACGCACGGCTTCTCGCTGCGCTGGTTCCACGCGATTCTCGACTACCCGGATTTCATCAGCGCGTTTTTCAATAGCGTGAAGCTCGCGTTTCTGTCGGCGACGCTGTCGCTTGCGATTGCCTTGCCTGCGGCACTCGCGATCGGACGGATGCGTTTTCCAGGACGCAGCGTGTTGAACGGCCTGCTGCTTTCGCCGCTCGTGATTCCGAGCCTCGTGCTCGGCATCGCCTTCCTGCGCTTCTTCGCGCTGATCGGCGTCACGGGCTCGTTCGTGTGGCTCACGATCGCGCACATCATCATCGTCACGCCGTTCATGATGCGGCTCTTGCTCGCATCGGTGGCAGGGCTCGAACGCAGCGTCGAGCACGCCGCCGCTTCGCTCGGCGCCGATCCGTGGACGACGTTCAAGCGCATTACCCTGCCGATGATCATCCCCGGCATCACCGGCGGCTGGCTCCTCGCATTCATCAACAGCTTCGACGAGCTGACGATGTCGATCTTCGTCACGTCGCCGCAAACCATCACGCTGCCGGTGCGCATGTACATGTACGCGACCGAATCGATCGACCCGATGATGGCGTCGGTCTCCGCGCTCGTGATCGCCATCACGGCCGGCGCGATGCTGCTGATCGACCGCGCCTACGGCCTCAATCGCATTCTGGTCGGGCATCACTGATGACTTCCTCAGCCCCCTCGTCTTTCATGGCACCTACCTCGCCCGATATCGACGTCAACGGCGAACGCCGCTCGCATGCGAGCGGCGGCGGTCCGCAGTTCGTGCGCGTTGCCGAGCAAGGCCGCGCGCCGGTCGCTTTCATGCTCGATGGCCGCAGCGTCAGCGCGCTCGCGGGCGACACCGTGTTGACCGCGATCCTGCTCGAAGCCAAGCGCGTGCGCGACAGCGAATTCAGCGGCGCGCCGCGCGCCGGCTTCTGCCTCATGGGCGCGTGCCAGGACTGCTGGGTGAGAACGGAAGACGGTGTGCGGATACGCGCGTGCTCGACGCTCGTCGAAGCCGGCATGCGGATCGTCACGCGCGCGCCGGATGTTCAGCAGCAGCATGCCGAAGCGGAGCCCTCCCGATGAGCACAACATCGAACAACGCCCCTCGCATCGTGATCGTCGGCGCGGGTCCGGCCGGCGTGCGCGCCGCCGAGACGCTCGTCGCCGCGGGGCTCGCGCCGATCGTGCTCGACGAGAACGCGCGCTGGGGCGGGCAGATCTATCGTCAGCCGCCGGCAACGGGCGGCTTCAAGCGCTCGAAGCGCACTCTGTATGGCTTCGAGGCGAACAAGGCCCAAGGCGTGCATGCGGCCATGGCCGCGCTGCTGCCGCACATCGACTACCGGCCCGACACCCTCGCGTGGGGCATCGGCGCGCAGCGCATCGATACGCTTCGTGCAGGCCGCGCGCAAAGCGTGCCGTTCTCACACCTCATCATCGCGGGCGGCGCGACCGATCGCGTGCTGCCGCTGCCCGGCTGGACGCTGCCCGGCGTCTATACGCTCGGCGGCGCGCAGATCGCGCTGAAAGCGCAAGGCTGCGCGATCGGCAAGCGCGTCGTGTTTGCCGGCACGGGGCCCCTGCTCTATCTGGTTGCGTATCAATACGCGAAGGCGGGCGCGCAGGTCGCCGCAGTGATCGATACGAGTTCGCTCGCGCAGCAAGCGGCCGCTCTGCCACGCCTCGCGAGCAATCCTTCGACGCTCGCTAAAGGGCTCTACTACGCAGGATGGTTGCGCGCGCAAGGGATTCGCGTCGTGCGCGGCGCGACGCTCGTGCGTATTCGCGGCGGGCGCAGCGTTACCGGCATCGAATGGCGCGCAGAAGGACGAGTGGAAGGACGCGCGCCGCTCGCGATCGATTGCGATGCAATCGGCCTTGGCTTCGGCCTGCGCCCCGAAACGCAACTCGCCGATCTCGCCGGCTGCGCGTTTCGTTTCGAATCGAGTAGCCGCACATGGCTGCCCTCGCTCGATGAGGCAGGCCGCAGCTCGGTGGCTGGAATCTATCTCGCAGGCGATGGCGCGGGCATCTCCGGCGCCGATGCGGCGGAACTCGCGGGACGCCGTGCGGCGCTCGCGCTGATCGACGATCTCGGCGTAGCACGCCCGCGTATGCAGGACCTCGAAAGCGACGCCGCAATCGCACACCGCATGCAACGCATCGCCGCATTCCGCGCGGGACTCGACGCCGCGTTCACGCCGCGCGAACCCTGCGCGTCGCCCTGGCCCGACGAGACGCTCGTCTGTCGCTGCGAAGAAATCGACGCGGGCGCGTTGCGCGCGTGCATCCGCAACGACGGCGTCACCGAGATCAATCGGCTAAAGGCGCTGACGCGCGCCGGCATGGGACGCTGCCAAGGACGCATGTGCGGCGAAGCGGCCGCGCTGCTGCTCGCCGAAGAAACCGGCCGCCCGCTCGAAGCGGTCGGCCGCCTGCGAGCGCAAGCGCCGATCAAGCCCGTGCCGATCTCGCTCGCGCTTCATTCCGGCGTCGTCCCCGAAATCGCCGAGGAGGCCCGCGATGAATGACGGCACGCACTACGACGTGGCGATCGCGGGCGGCGGTCTCGTCGGCGCGTCGGCGGCTTTGAATCTCGCGAAGCGCGGCTTGCGCGTCGGCCTGTTCGAGCGGCGCTTCTGCGGCGCGCAGGCCAGCGGCGTGAACTACGGCGGCGTGCGCTGCCAAGGACGCCCCGCCGAACAACTGCCGCTCGCGCTGCGCGCGCGCCGCGTATGGGACCGCTTGCCGGAGCTGATCGGCAGCGACGGCGAGTTCGTCGTCTCGGGACACTTGCGGCTGGCGCGCAGCGATGCCGATCTCGACGGGCTCCACCGCTATGCGCAGATGGCGCGCGAGCACGGGCTCGATCTGCAGGTGATGGCGGGCGACGCATTTCGCCGCCGCTATCCGTGGCTTGGCTCGCGCGCCGTCGGCGGCTCGCTGTGCGCGCGTGACGGCCACGCGAATCCGCGGCTCGTGTCGCCTGCTTTTGCGCGCGCGGCACGGGAGGCCGGCGCCGACATTCGCGAAAACACCGCGCTAACGGCGGCGGTTTTCGACGGCGCACGTTTCCAGCTGCGCACGAGCGAGGCGTCCTTTACCGCCGATTGGCTCATCAACTCGTCAGGGGCATGGGGCAACACGCTCGCGGCCCAGTTCGGCGAAGCGGTTCCGCTGGAACCGATCTACCCGAACATGTGGGTGACCGAGCCGCTGCCCTTGTTCATCACGCACAACCTCGGCGTGTTCGGCGGCGGCATCTACGCGCGGCAAGTCGAGCGCGGCAATGTCGTGATCGGCGGCGGGCGCGGAAGCGGCAACGGCGAATTCGGCCAGCCGTCCACCGACACCACACGCAGCGTGATGCGCGACGCCTGCCAGTTGCTGCCGCTGCTCGAACACGCGCTCGTGATTCGCACGTGGAGCGGCGTCGAAGGCGCGACGCCCGACGACAACCCGATCATCGGCGCGAGCTCCACGACGCCTCGGCTGTTGCATGCTTTCGGTTTTTCCGGCGGCGGGTTTCTGCTCGCGCCGGGCGTCGGCGAAGTCCTTGCAGACCTCGTTGCCGATGGCGCCACGGCAACGCCCATCGACGCGTTTTCGATCGAACGCTTCACATGTGTTGACGCAACACCATCGCTTTCCGCTACGCATCAGGTGCAGTGAATCCGCTCTTCAGGAGACTATATGAACTACCCCCACGCTCACATTCGTTCGCTGCCCCCCGAGGGGGCCCGATGCCTCCCTTGGGGCGGCCCGGCGGGAGGCATCATGAAACTGATCAAAACGATCGCGGCAGCCGCGGCTTTGTGCGGCCTGACCGTCGCCATCCCCGCCTTCGCGCAAAGCAAGACGATATACATCGGCATGAACGGCGGCCCGATGGAAAAGGCCTACACGAGCCAGGTGCTGCCCGACTTCGAGAAAGCCAATAATGTGAAGGTCGTCGTCGTGCCGGGCACGTCGTCGGACATTCTCGCGAAGCTGCTCGCGAACAAGAGCAATCCGCAGATTCACGTCGTGTTTCTCGACGACGGCGTGATGGCGCGCGCGGTCAGCATGGGCGTGTGCAAGAAGCTCGACGATGCGCCGGTCCTCAAGGAACTCTATCCGTTCGCGCGCATGAAGGACGACATGGGCGCGGGCGTGCAGCTCGGCATGACGGGCATTGCGTACAACACCAAGCTCTTCAAGGAAAAAGGCTGGACGCCGCCCACCTCGTGGCTCGACTTCGCCGATCCGAAATACAAGGGCAAGGTGGTGTTCCAATCGGCGTCGAGCAGCACGTTCGGCCTGCATGGATTCCTTGAAATCAACCGACTGTGGGGCGGCAGCGAGCAGAACGTCGAACCGGGCTTCACGAAGTGGCAAAGCACGGTCGGGCCGAACGTCGTCGAATACATTCCGAACTCGGCGAAGATCTCGGAGATGGTGCAAACGGGTGAAGCCGGCTTGTTCCCGCTCACGCCGACCGGCGTCGGCGATCTGCAGGACAAGGGCATCCCGGTCGCCTATGTGAGCCCGAAGGAAGGCCCGGTGCTGCTGCTCGTCGATCTGTGCGTCGTCAATAACAATCCCGATCCGCAGCTTGCGCAGAAGCTCGCGCAATTCCTGCTGTCGGCGCCGGCGCAGACCAAGGCCGCCATCGCGGGCAAGCAGATTCCGACCAACCGCCTCGCGACGATGCCCGCTTCGATGCAGCAAAGTCTCGGTAACGTCGACGAGCTGGTGAAGAAGGTCAATGTGGTTGATTGGGATGTGATCAATGCTCACCGCGCACAGTGGGATGCGCGGTGGAATAGCCAAATCGAGCGTTAGTCGGGCTCGGATGCCGATATGACGGCAACGGCGCGCGGCATGGGCGAGCAATCGCGCAGGCTGCGCGCCAACTGCAGTGAGATTCTCTTCGTACCGCGCTTTACGCCGCGCCGCTTTTGTCCCGCATATAAGCGCGGCGACCCAATTCAAAACCAACGATATCCGTATTTCGCGGTTGATTTTTCATTACGCAGTGCAGTGAAAGCGATGGGACGGAAGCGGCTACCGAGGTGTCCCGGTACGGCCACCACAAGCCGTTCGCTCACAGGCTGGAGCTGGCATTTAAACGTCGGCGCCACATTGGAAGCTGGCGTATCTACATCCAGCATTCCAGTCACGCTGTAGCGCCTTCGATCAGAGACAGACGTTTTTCAGGACCACGTTCGGAAAAAATGCTCTCCGCCCCGACTCGGTCAAACTGCGATCACGACCTTTCCGATGGTCCGTCCTGATTCAACGAGCTCGTGGGCCACCTTCATCGTTTCGGCCTTCAGACCGTCCAGTCGTGTCGTCGCGATCGGCTTCACTCGCCCTTCCAGAACGAGGTCTACGAGGGTTTCGAGAATGCGTCCCTGCTTTTCGGGGGCGCTGCCGTGGATGATCCTGCTGAACACCATCTCCGTGTGGAGCGATGCCGCCTTCATCACGAGGGGGCTCACGTTGAGCGAAGGGCCTGCGTCCACGATCGAGAGGTGTCCGAACGGTCGCAGCACTTGCGCGATCCATCCGATATTTTCGGTGCTCTTGGCAGTGGAGAGCACCCAATCGACGTGCGCAATGCCAGCCGCGGTCAGTTGCGCGATAACGTCGCCGGCGTGATCCACTACAAGATCGGCGCCCATTTCGCGGCACCACTCTTTGGACGCGGGGCGCGACGCTGTGCTGATGATGGACGCCTTGGTCCTGGCCTTTAGGAGCTGGGTGGCAAGCGAACCGACAGCCCCGGCGCCGCCCAGGACGAGCACACGATCCACGCCAGCCGGGAGCGAGTCCTGATCGCGGAAAACAGCCTCCCATGCCGTCAGGGCGCCGATGGGCAAACTCGCCGCATCGGTGAACGAGAGCCGATCGGGAATGAGGGCAACAATCCGGTGATCGACGGCCACACGCTCCGCCCAAGCACCGTCGCGCGTCATGTCGCCAGTGCCGAAGACCCGATCGCCGACCTTGAAGCGCTCGACCGCAGGGCCCGTTCCGACCACGACGCCGGCCAACTCCCAACCCAGCAGAACACGGCCACCGGGTTCGGCGGTTTTCATCCTGCGGATGGCCGCTTCGCCGGGATTGATACCTATGGCGCGAACTTCGACCAACACGTCTTGGTCACGCAGCGCCGGTTCTTCGACATCCGTAAGATGGATCGCGAAGTCAGCGAGGCTGTGCGCCTTTTCATAAACGAGAGCTTTCATAGAACGAACCTTCTCAATGGAAAGCCGGGTTGCCCGCCGCCCGGTGTTGAAACGGAGTGTCAGACAGGATCGGGCGACAGGCGCTGTGGTCACATGCCGGCCAAAGTGCCCCAGCCACCGCTGACGAAAAGCGTATCGCCAGTGATGTAGGAGGCCCGCGGCGACACGAGAAAGGCGATGGCTTCCGCCACCTCCTGCGCCGTGCCGGCCCGGCCTTCGAGCGGCACTGAGGAGACGATCTGCTGGTCGGTGATACCCATCGCGTCGGCGATGGTCTTGCGGGCCGCACTACCGCCGGGGGTGAGGATCGGGCCGGGCGACACGATGTTGACGCGCACACCCTTAGGGGCCAGTTCCTTGGCGAGCGCTTCCGACCAGTTGTTCAACGCAGCCTTGGCGGCGCCGTAGTGCGCCATCGGGCCGCCGCGCGCGATGCGGCCGCCGGCGGTGACATTGACGATCGAGCCCTTGGTCTTCACCAGCTCGTCCAGCGACGCGTAGGTGATACGCAGCGCGGCCAGGAAGTTGACGTTCAGACTATCGACCCATTCCTCGTCCGGAATTGCGGTCGAGGCCGGCAGGTGGAGTCGGGAGGCGCCGGAGCTGTTGACCAGGATGTCGAGGCCGCCGAGCGCGGCGATTGCCTCCTTCGCCACCTTCTGCGCACCTTCCAGCGTGCGGGTGTCCCCGGAGATAAACGTTGCGTCCTTGGGCGTTTCGGCGTGTGTGTTCCGGGCGGTGACGACGACGGTTGCTCCGCCATCGATGAGGCGCTGCACGGTAGCCGCGCCGATGCCACGCGACCCGCCGGTAACAAGGGCGCGGCGGCCGGCAAATTCTTTGGTGAGATCGAGAAGATATTCGGACATGAAACCATCCATTTGCAGTGGAGGTTGGGATATTCCCGGCGTATCAGCCGCCCTTGGCGCGGGCGAGTTGATCGAGGATAGGAAAGAGGTGATCTGGTTCGGGACGACGCGTGTAGTCGGGATTTAACTCGGCGTATCCGCTGCCGCGCCGAGCGCGAGCCGGCCGATTTCACGGCCATCCGAAGGATTGATCGAGGCGAACGTTTCGCCGGAAATGGCGTCGGCCCATTGGCCGTCGATGAAATGCTGCTTGGGCCCATGCAGGAACGCAGGTTGGGCCTCCAGGGTTTGCTGATTCATGGTGTTACTCCTAGTCTGGTTGACGCCCAAGACTAAGGTGGCCGCAGCGGATCAGCCAGCAAGATTCTCCGGAAATATTGCCTAATTGTCTGGCTAGCGGGTTTCGCCGATGCGCGACACCAAGTGTCCGCGTTATGATTTATCGTGGAATTCAAACCTGATTTGCCTGGCCATGCTCAAAAACCTGACGGCTTCAATTGAACGATTCTGCGGAGATGTCGAGGGGGTGTGCGGAACCCCCATCCCCGAACTGAGGCTATTTCGGGCAACGACTCCGGATGCCCCCTTTGAGCGTTCAACTCCCAAGATGCTCGAACCGGCGCTGTGCGTGGTCGTGCAGGGTTCCAAACAGGCGACCTTGGGTGTCATGCCGTTCCTTTACGAGGCCGGGCAGTACTCAATCGTGTCGGTCGATCTGCCGGCGACCAATGTTCTTGTACATGCCACGGCGAAGCGCCCGTTTCTCGGCCTAATGTTGAAGTTCGAGATGAGCATACTGAGCGACATGCTGCTGGCCGTGCCGGTAGACGGAAAACGGCAATTGCCGAATCTGGGCATGATGACGAGCCCGTTGACGACTGAACTGACGGACTGCCTGACCCGACTGGTCGGTGCGTTGGCCAATCCTCAAGACGCGGCCATACTCGCGCCCCTCATCGAGCGGGAAGTGGTGTATCGACTGTTATGCGGTCCACAGGGCGCCTTGATCCGGCAGATCGCGCAGGCCGACAGCCGGCTGTCGCAGATCCGGAAGGCCATCGAGTGGATCAGGGTTCACTATGCGTCAGCCATCAAGATCGACGAGATCGCCGAAGTCGCCAACATGAGTCTCTCGACGTTCCACGAGCACTTCAAGGCGGTGACGTCGATGACTCCGTTACAGTATCAAAAGCATTTGCGATTGCACTCGGCGCGGCGCCTGATTATCACGCGACAGCTCGATGCTGGCGCCGCGGCCTTCGCGGTGGGTTACGACAGTCCGTCCCAATTCAACCGGGAATATAAGCGGCTGTTCGGAGAGCCCCCACTTCGCGATGCTATGCGACTTCGTGATTTGATCACTGCCGAGGCGTAAACCTTAAACAATCTGACCTCGACTTCAGGCTCATCTTGCCGACACATCGCTAGCAGTGCCGAGAGGCGTGAGGGAGTAATAACGGGCGATGTACCCAGGAAACCGCCATATTACGGACACTAAAAACACTAAAACCCCCAATCCAATTTCAATTCATTCGGCTAGAATTGGCATCCGAATCTTCGCCGCAAATTTGCCTTAACCGGGAAATCAACCGGAAAACGAGGAGAAGTAAATGCCATATATCTACGGAGATGCCGAATCTCTGGAAAAATTACCGACCGTCGGCAACAAACAATGCGTCGCGCTCGTCAAGCAATTTGCCGGAGCACCGGCCTCGTCGTTATGGCACGAAGGCGAAAACGTCAAAGGCAACCTGTTACTCAAGAAAGGCACGGCAATCGCGACATTCGTCGACGGCCGCTACCAGAATCACGCTTCCGGCAATCACGCCGCCCTGTATGTCGGCCAAGACGCGGGCGGCATCATCGTCGTCGACCAGTGGTCGACGAGCGGCACGATCAAGAAACGGCGTCTGCCCTTTCTCGGCAAGGACAAGAACGGGCATTTCATTACTCCGAGCAACAACGGCGACGCATTTTCCGTGATCAAATAAACATGAATCCCGTACACGCTTTTATTTTCCCCTCGGTGCTGGCGGCAACGGCATTCATTTGTTTTCCGGCAATGGCGGATGAGAATCCGGTTTGCCCCGCCAAAATATCCGTCGCGCAAAATCTCGACGGCAACGCACCTGAAGGCTGGACACGTTACGACGCGAAAGACGACTATCCGTTTTCGGGCGTTTCCTTCTGGTCCGGCACGCCCGATCAAAAGGCCCAATTGGCGCCCTCGCAGCAAAAACGCAATCACGCTGCAAGCACGACGGCCACCTGGATACTGCCGAAATCGGAAACCGCCTATTGGGTCGGCTGCGAATATTCCGGAACGAGCGTCATCCTCGCCAAGCCGCTGGAAAGGAATATCGACCGTTGCACGGTCGAATATGACAACCGCTTTACTCCTCCGGTAGCCAAGAGCTGGCGTTGCGTTGGAAAACCTTGACGACGCGCTGAGTGACCGGGGCGCTCACCGCCCCGCCGTCCGCGCCTGCACTAGAACCATCACGCTTCGATAACCTTGCGAACTTCACCGCACCATCAGCTCGACGTGTGGCTGTTGCCGACACTCCCTCATTCGCCGGCTCCAGCCGCACCCTATCTGGACCTGCTAAGCAACGCGGAGCAAGAGGCTGCACAACGGATCTTGATCGCCAGCGAGAAGACTCTGTTCATTCGGTCCAAGGCGTTTCTACGATCGCTGCTGCACACCCGCACGCACGTTCCTCCCAATCAGTGGTGCTTCGGCAGCAACGCGTTTGGCCGCCCGTTCGTTGAATCGCCGCCGGCGTACCGTCACCTGCATTTCAACGTCTCGCACACGTTGGGGCTCACTGCCTGCGTGATCTCGGAGATTGCCCAAATCGGGATCGACGTCGAAAACGTCACGCAGGAAAGAGATTTTCTCGCCATGGCGCGAGGCTTTTTTGCATCAAGCGAATCGGAACGGCTCGCGGCGACACCCGAAGCCGAACTGAGCCGCAGCTTTTACGCCTATTGGACCCTAAAGGAGGCGTACGTCAAGGCTAAAGGCATCGGCCTGTCCATGCCGTTGTCGTCTGTGTCGTTCGATCTGTCCGATACGCCGCGCGTTGCATTTCATGCCGACGAGGAAGCGCATCCGGACGGCTGGCGCTTCCTGAGCACACCGGTTACCGACGAGGCGATGCTTGCACTAGCTGTTGGGATCGATGCGGACGCCGAGGTGCAAGTCGCGATCCATTGGGCCGCACCCGAATTCCTTGGCGGCTTGAGCGTCGAATCGACCTACACATGTGCACTCCGCCTGATCCGGTCGACGAGTTGCGTCAGTACCCGGCCCGGGCCGACTTCGACGAACTCCGTTTCGCCTTGATCGAGCAAATAGCGAATCGTATCGGTCCACCGCACGGGAGACGTCAGCTGTTGCTCCAGGCCTGCACGCATGCCGCCTGCTACATACGGCCTTGCGCCGACGTTGGCGATAACCGGCGTGACGGGCTCGCGAAACGCCACTGCCGCCAATCGATTGCCGAACTCGGCGCGCGCGTCTTCCATCAAGGGCGAATGAAATGCACCGCTCACATTGAGCTCTACGCACACCGCGCCAAGGCGATCCCCCAGCCACTGCAACGCCGCGCGCAATTGCTCTGTCTCGCCCGAAATCACGGTTTGCGTCGGCGCGTTGAGATTGGCGACGTAGACGCGATCGAGCTTCGCCTCACGCAACCCGGCACGGATGTCCTCCTCGCCGATGCCCAGAACCGCCGCCATGCCGCCCTCGCGCGCCTCGCTCATGAGGCGGCCGCGCAGCATCGTCAGCTCGACGCCCGTGGAGAAGTCGATCGCGCCGGCGGCATGGAGCGCGTTGTACTCCCCAAGGCTATGGCCGATGAAGTATCGCGGCTTCGAGCCGCCTTCCTCTTGCATCGCCAGATAGTGCAACGCGTTGACCGTGAAGAGCGCCGGCTGCGTATAGCGGGTGTTGTCGAGCTTGCCCTCCGCGTCAGCCACGCACAGCGCCTCCATCGAGTAGCCGACGATACGGCTCGCCACGGCCGCTTCGCTCGGAAACCGCGCGAACAGCTCGCCTCCCATGCCCTTCTTTTGCGAGCCCTGCCCGGGAAACATGAATACGGACATACGTTTTCCTCGTTACGTGATCCGCCGCGCGCAGCCGCGCCGCCCCGTCAGTCGGCCGGCTGACTCAACCGGTCCGCCAGCGCTTGTGTCACGGCGCGCCGGTCGATCTTGCCATTGCCGTTCAACGGGAACCGGTCCATGAAGACAACTTCGCCGGGCAGCATATAGTCGGGAAGCCGTTGCCGCAGCTCGCCGATCAAGCGCTGGCCGTCGCGCTCGTCCCGCCCGCCGGCCTCGCACACTGCAATGAGGCGCTCGTGCGGCGCCAGCGGCGGCCAGGGCACCGCCACGGCGTTCGCCTCGGCGTTGCAGGCACGCAGCGCCTGCTCGACTTCCCCGAGCTCGATTCGATAGCCTCTGACCTTCACCTGATGATCGACGCGTCCGACGAAACGCAAGCAACCGCGCGCATCGAAGAACACCCGGTCACCCGTTCGATAAAAACGTTGGCCGCTCGATACGTCTTCGACGAAGCGCTTTTCGTGCTCTTCAGGCGAGTCGAGATAGCCCAGCGCCACCTGCGGCCCGCCGATGCACAGCTCGCCGATTTCCTCGCCGGCGACCACCACCCCGCTCTCGTCCCGCACGCTTGCGTGAAGCCCCCGAAACGCGCTGCCGATCGGCACGACGTGCTCGTCGGCAAGCGACCGGTCGTCAGCACTCCACACATACTCGGTGCAGCAGATCGTGGCTTCCGTCGGGCCGTACAGGTTGACGAGCTTCCCGGCAGGCGCGGCCGCCTGCCATGCGCGCGCGGCCTTGACGATCAGCGCTTCGCCGCAGAAGAAACTGAACCGCAGGCCGCCAAAGGCGCCTGGCTTCAGCTGCCGTGCCGCCTGCATCGCCGTCACGGCGGACGGAACGGAAAACCACACCGTCAGACGTGAGCGATCGATATAGCGCGCGGGCAATACCCTATCGCCGCCGGAAGGCACGCAGATGCAACCGCCGGCCTCCAGGCACGCGAAGACGTCGAACACCGACAGATCGAACGTGAAATCGAAGTTCTGCGAGAAGCGGTCGGTCGCCTTGAAGGCATACCGGTCCGCCATCGCATCGAGAAAATGCCGCACGTTGCCGTGGCTCACCATCACACCCTTAGGGCGCCCCGTACTGCCGGACGTGAACAGCAAATAAGCCGGCGTATCGCGATGCACCTCCAGCGCGAGCGCTTCGCTGGCCAGCGCTTTGCTCTCCAGCGTTTCGGGCGCCACCCGCCTGAAAGCATGCGATGGCCACGCTTTCTCCAAGGCTTCGACTTGAGCCGCCGCGTCTTCTTCGGCCAAGCCGGCCACGCCGACAAGCACGGTCAAGCGCCGGTCCATGTGCGCCAGCACCGAGGGCAACGCACGCACGCCCTCCTCGTCGGCAAAGATCAGCGATGTGCCGCTGCGCTCGATCATGTCGGCAAGGCGGACTCCCGGCGCCGAGCAGGACAACGGCATGTAGCCCTTGCGGGCCGCCAGGATGCCCAGCATGGCCGCATAGCCATGAAGGCTCTTGCCGGCCAGCATGCCGACCCAAGGCGAGGCGGCGCCATCCGGGCCGCAGGCCCCGACGGCGCCGGCGATGGCGAGCGACAGCCTTTGCAGATCGCCGTAACTGCAGGTCCGATCCCCGAAGTCCAGCGCGATGCTGGCGGGACTCGCCGCCGCACGCTCGAAAAGGCCCGCGTGCACGGCGTGGCATGTCGTTTCTACGTTACCGCTCATGGGCCCTCATCCGTCTCTCGTTGATGTGCCGGCAATTGGCGCAGGAATCGGCGCAGGAATCGCCGCGCGCTCGCTTGCCGCGCGGCAACCTCTCAGTTGCCGAAGTGCTCCGCGATATGCGCGGGTGTCGCAAAGAATTGCGTCGACATCTTCTGGTCCGGCACGCTCACGTCCAACTCGACCTCGAGCGCCGTGATGAACTCGACGAAGGTGACCGAGTCCAGGATCCTCGAATCGAACAGCGGCGTGTCCGGCTCGATGCGAATTTCCAGCTTTTTCCGCGCCACGATTGGCTCCAGGATGCCGATCACCTTGGCGATGAACGCGTTCTTTTCTGCAATGTCGTTTTCCATGACTCAAGCCTTTACATATTTTGGCGACAGCCCCCAGTTCATCTCGATGCAATGCTCGAGAATTCGAGGGTAGTAGTCTTCGTAGTCCGGAACGCTGTCCATGCCCACGCCAAGAGCGGCGTTCAGCTTGTCCCGCTTGAACACTTTCGGGCAGAAGCATTCCTCCGCGCAGCTGTCGAGGATTCTGACCACCTTCATGAACTCCATGTTCTCGATCGTCAGGATCGTCTTCTTGTAGAGCTGATAGGTCGGCCATGTGACGATGTCCGGCGAGTTGTACGAACCTTTGCGCCACGACGCCGAATGCTTCGCGTAGGTCTGCGCCGTCAGCTCGAGCCAGCGCTCTGTCGTCGGCGATCGTTCCCCGGCGCTGATCTGGTACGTATCCCCGCCCTTGAAGTGCTTGCCGAACAAAGTCATGAAGCATTCGGCGGAGTAGTCGTACGGCAGGAAATCCAGCGGACAGCTCGGGATGCCCGGGAAGCAGGGCGCGATGCCCCTGTACATGAACATCAGGTAGCGGTGTATCGCCCCGTAGTCGTTCACATAGCCGTCGCGCAAACATCCCATCAGCAGCGACATCCGATAGACCGTAATCGGCAGGCGCGGCATGTACTGGCGAATCAGCAGCTCGGCTTCGTACTTCGACTCCTCATAGCCCATCGTGACGAAACCGTCGCTGTGCTCCAGCTCGTGCTCGAAGATGTTCCCGCTGCGCCGCCCCGCCACGTAGAGCGTGCTCACGTGCGCGAATTTCCTCAGGCGCGCGCAATCGGTTGCCAGACGAAGGACGTTGCGCGTGCCCTCGACGTTGATGATGCGGCAGCTGTCGAGCGGCTCGTCGAAGTCGACGGTCGCTGCGCTGTGCATGATCTCCTCGACGCGCTCGCACAACGACTGTGTCTGTGCGACGGACAGACCCAAGTGCGGCTTCGTGATGTCGCCGGCGAGCGGCGTGAAGCCCGGCACGTCCTCCGGCTTCAATTCGCCGTCCGATGCGATCGCAAGAAGCTTGGTCCATCGCTCCTCGAGCTTTTGCGGATCGCTCGCGCGGATCAGTGCGACGACTTCCTTGTCCTTGTGATCGCGCAACAGGATGCGGAGTATCTCGACTCCGAAGGCTCCTGTCATTCCCGTAACAAATAACATGCGGTATCCCCTGCCCTAAGTGCCTTAAGTTCCCTAAGCCTCGAGAATCATGCAGCCCCAATGCGCGCCGAGCCCGAACGTGTAGAGCATCGTCAGGTCGCCTTCGGCAAGACGCCCTTCGGCGGCCGCATCCTTGAGGTTGATGAAGTTGTCGGCGGCGATCGAATGCCCCATCTGCGCGATGTTGCCGGTGTACACGTTCTCGATCGGATAGCCGATCAGGTCACTCAGGATCTGCCAGCTGCGCAAGCTGACGTTGTGCGGAATCATCAGCGAGATGTCGTCGAGCTTCATGGCCGCCTTCTTCAGCGTCTTCTGGACGATCCGGCTGCCGGTGGTGAAGTACGACGCCATCATCTCGTTCTGGCGGCGATCGCTGTCCCAGTAGTAGCCGCGCGTCATCGCCTCGTACGTGACGATGCGGTTGCGCGTCTCGCCGCGCTTGACGACGACGGCGCACGCCGAATCGCTGACGACGTTGTAGACGACTTCCCGCTTGTAACCATCGGGAAATTTGTCGACGTTCACACACACGGCGATGTCCTTGCCTTCCTCGATCATCAGAGCCCGGGCAGTCCAGATCGCCGTCATGAGCGAGGAGCAACTGACTTCGCACAAACCCATCGTCTTGGCGTTGACGAGGCCCAGCTCATCCTGAATCCGCGCGCTGGAATTCATGAACTGCTGCAGATGCCGGTTCTCGTCAGTTGTCGGCGCCGAGTAGCTCGGCGGCACGAGCGAGCTCTCCGAGATCGCGGTCGCGTTGATCAGGAGATCGACGTCCGCGGGATCGATATTCGCGCGCTTGAGCACGCGGTCGACCACTTCGGCGGCCGCCGCCGTGGCAGGACGATCCCACATCAGGCCGTACTCGAAGCCCAGCTCTTCCATGGCCTCGGGCGTGCTGATCAGCAGCCCCTTGTCGTGCAGCTCGCGCACTGAATGGCGAATCGGCGGCACCAGGTACTCGATGGCATGGATGCCGAACACGTTCGATTGATCGTTGGTCGACATGCTTACCGCCCCGCCATGTTCGAAGACTTATTGATCGGAATGAAGGCCCGCACGCGCGCCTTGTAATCGTCGAACTGCTTGTCGAACTTCTGCTTCATTGCCTTGGATTCGCAGGTTGCCAGGTAGATGTTGAAGCAGATCATGTAGGCGAAAATGCCCGCGATGAGGTAAGACGCGTACTCCGGATAGATCGACATGCTCGGGAAAATCACGAAGAACGCGCCAATCTCGAACAGGATCGTCCCGGTATAGAGGGGATGGCGCAGGCGCGAATAAATACCGTGGCTGACGATGGTCGTCTCGGGCAAGTGATAGCCGGCCCAGGTGTGATAGCGGCCGAGCGTCAGCTTGGCGGCCATCACGAGCGAGGCGCCGGCCGCGGTGACCGCGAGCGCGACGATGTCGAACCATTCGATGGACTTCAGCGTGACGAGCAGGTACGCGTACAGAATCAGCATCGCCAGGGAAAGCAGCTTCATCAGAGAAGTCCACGGTCCGGTGATGAGCGGCTTCATGCCTTTCTTGTGCCGAATGTCGAAGACGTAGAAGACGAATAGTGCGAACACGGCGAGCGCTACCGCCCGGAATAAGGTAATCATGTTTTTGCCTGTTAGGATGACTATGGAATATGAAAAGATTCTTTGAATCCGAATGCAGGTCGACGCTGCGCCTGCGGCCTCACGGCCTTGCTGCGTCAGTGGACGGAGAGCCTCATCTTGTCCAGGAACGCGCGTGCATTCGCGCGCCACGCATTCTCGACTTTCACTCGCTGCGGGATCGCCTGCGCTTCCTGCGCAATCACCGTCGGATCCTTGATGCCGATCTTCTTGTAGACGACAGGCGAATAGAGGCTCTTCACCGCAACCCGGCCATAGTCGTCCAGAAGCTTAGCGATCAGCTTCATCTCGTCGTGAAGTCCCGCTGCTTCCGCGCGTTTGACGCAGCACTCGATCACTTCGCGGTCGAACGCCATGTGACGCGCTTCTTCGTCATGGTGAAAGCGATGAATCTGCCTCACCGTGACATCGAGCCGCTCGTCGCGCATCGCGTTGGTGTTCAAGTAGTCGAGGAACATTTCCAGGACGAAGACGCGGCCAAAGAACAGCAGTTCGGCGCCGACATCGCTCAGCCTGGGCTCCTCCACCTGAATGGCGTAATCCTTCATCACGCCGTCCCCGTAGCGATAGCAATAGCCCGCGAGCATGTGCGTGTGGGCATTTTCTTCGTGAATGAAATGCTGCAGGTAATCGCCGATATCCCACGAGCCGCCGAACCTCGACGGCACGTAGAGCCGCTCCTCCAGGCCCTGCACGAGCTTTCTTTCGCCGTGGATGTTGATGGAAAAGAAGTTGATCGTCTCCAGCAGCCCCAGTTTCCATTTCTGCTCGGCGCTCAGGCTGGCGTAAATGGGATGGTGGTAGAGACTCAGCAGCTCCTCCGGAAACTGCGGACGATTCCGGTCCAGCTCCGCCTGATAAGCCACGCGCGTAAACGGCTGATGCAATCCCTTGGCGGGACTGAGCGAAATGGACGAAAGCCGCTTAGCCACCTCGTTCAGCCCGGCTTGCCCAAGCTCTAGCGTATCCATATGCATGTATTCCCGATTTGCCGATTGAGCGGCGCCGAACCGTTACTGCGTCACTTTTTCGTCGACGATCGACGCCAGCAGATTGATCAGGTCGTCGAGACATTTGAGCTGGCCCAGCTTGTCGCGCGGAACCTGCACGTTGAGCTTGCGCATGCTGGCCGAAACGACTTCGAGAATGTCGATGCTCGTCGCTCCCAGCTCCTTCATCGACTGGCGCGTGTCGATCTCCTGGTACTTCAGTTCGGGCAGCGTGCGCTTGACGAAGCCGACAATGATTTCGCGGATTTCTTGAACATCAGCCATCTGGTTGCTCCTTAGGTTGAAATCGAGTTGAAACTGAGCGATCAGCGCGCCTCGCGCTGCTGATCGGAGTAAATCCTCATGAAGGTGTCGAAGAAGTGGAATCCCTTGTCGACGGAAATCACTTCGCCGCGCACCGCATCCATGTATCCGCTGCACAAGCCGAGAATCGCGCTCGCCACGGCGCGCGGATCGAGGTAGTAGCGGTCGAGCTCGAACTCGCGCGCCTTGCCGGCGAACGCGTCGCCGAACGTGAGGCGCATCGACTCGGACTTGACCATGCCTGCTCTCACCACATTGATGCGGATGTCCTCGTCGTAGAGCCGGTAGTTCGCGTACCGGCACAGCGTTTCGAGCACGCTCTTGGACGCCGACATGAAGTCGTAGTTATGCAGGTACTGCCCCGCTCCGGCGCTCGACATCCCGATCGCGTACTTCGGATAGGCGCCGAAGGTCCGCTTGATGCGCGTGATGCCGTCGTAAAGCGGCCACGCGCTCGATTCGATCGACTGGAACAGCGCCCGTTTGCGATAGCTCTCGAAGTCGGGCACGAGCTGCGCAACCGAAACGTTCGATATCCATGCCGCAACCCGGTCGTGCTCCGCTCTGACGGCGTCGAACAGCGCCTGCGTCTCGTCTTCGTTCGCCGCGTTGCACTGGAGGATGCTCGGCGGCCGCGCGCCGATCGCCTCGAAGCGCCGGTACACGCCGTCCAGATCGGCGCTGCCGAGATGAAACGTCAGATAGCAATGCGCGCCTTCGGCCGCGAAGGCCAGCGCCGTTTCCAGCCCGATGCCGCGCGTCGCGCCCGTCACGACGACGGCTTGATTGTCGTAATCGACCAAGGTCTTCATCGCCGCCCTCTCAAGGTACCCAGTCCAGCGCGGAAGTGACCGGCAGGCAGGTTCCGTTGATGTAGGCCGCCTCGGGCTGCGCGAAAAACATCACCGCGGCGGCCACCTCGGCGGCGCTGCCGACGCGGCGCAGCGTGCTATGGGTCTCCCAGAATCGGCCGTGCACGTCGGACATGTTTTCGCGCGACATATCGGTATCGATCATGCCCGGCGCCACGACGTTGCTCGTGATGCCGCGCTTGCCATATTCCTTCGCGATGGTTCGCGACAGGCCGAGGAGCCCTGCTTTCGTCGCCGCGTAGTTCGCCTGCCCCGACAGGCCGTCCCGGCTCAGCGAGGACAGGAAGACGAAGCGGCCGAAGCGCTTCTCGAGCATCGCCGGCACGAACGCACGCGCCACATGGAAGGCGCCGGTGAGATTGACGGCCAACACGTCGGACCACTCCTCGTCCGACATCGACATCAGGAGCGCGTTGCGATTCACCCCTGCGTTCGAGACCACGACATCGACCGTGCCGAAGTCGCGCAGCACGCTGTCGGCGAACGCGTCCACCGCGGCGGAATTGCGCACGTCAAGCGGATACGCCTTGCATATGGCATCCGCCTCGATCGAGCGAGCCTGCTCGACGACGCGCTGCGCCGCCGCCTCGTTCGAGTTGTACGTAAACGCGACGCTGTGCCCGGCGGCCACGGCCTTCGCGACGATCTCGGCGCCGATGCCGCGGGAGCCGCCTGTAATGACGAAAATCATCGCGCTTCCCCCGTTTCCGGCGCTTTCAGGATCGAAACGCAATTGATGCCGCCAAAGCCGAAGGAGTTCTTCATCAAATAGCGGATCTCCAGTTCGCGGTTCGCGTGCGCGGTCACGTCGAGCGTCACCTGCGGATCGAGCTCGTCGACGTTGATCGTCCGGTGGATCTTGCCGCGCTGCATCTGCAGCACCGCCGCCACCAGCTCGACGACCGGCGCCGACCAGCACGTGTGCCCGAGCAGGCTCTTGGGCGCATTGATATGCAGATCGTGCGCGTGCTCGCCGAACACGTTCTGGATCGCCTGCAACTCGCTGAGGTCGCCTTGCGGCGTCGAGGTGGCGTGCGCGCTCACATAGTCGATCAGGGAAGGCTCGATCTGCGCGGAGCCGAGCGCTCGGCGCATCGCTTCGGCCTGCCATTCGGCCGACGGCGTCGGCAAATGACTGGCCGACGAGGTCGCCTCCGCGGCCAGGACCTGCGCGTAGTACGTCTGGCCGGCGGACCTCGCCGCCCGGCGCTTTTCCAGGACGAGCGCCCCGCCCCCGTGCGCCGGGACGAACCCTTCGCGCCGCATGTCGTACGGGCGGCTTGCCTGCTGCGGCGAATCGACGAACCCATTGAACGAGATCGCGCCGAGCAGCGCCATGCCGTGCAGCATGACCGGCGACCAGTCGAACACGGGACCGACGACGATCATCGTCTCGAGGCCGTGATGCTTCAGCTCGTCAATGGCGTTGCGCACCGCGACGTTGCCGCTCGCGCACGCCGCGCCGATCGTATAGACGGGACCATAGATGCCCAGCACCTCCGACACCGCCGCCGCATGGTCGGTGTCGAGCGTCTGCAGGCCGTACAGCGAATCGATGTAGTCGGGCTCGCGATCGAATTGCGTTCGATTGTCGAAGTCGTAGTTGACGTTGATGTTGTGTCCCGAGACGATCACGCCGATGCGCGCGGGGTCCGGCTTGCGCTCGAACAGGCCGGCGTCGGCGCAGGCGTCCACGGCCAGCGTCGTCGTGATCTTGGTGCTCCACGGCAGCTTGACGTGCAGCTTGCGCAGACGCCGCCAGACGTCGCCGGGAATCCGCCCCTCGAGCGATTGCAGCTTGGCTTCGAGATCATAGGCGCCGAGATCCGCGCCGACCTTGGAGTAGATTCGCGAAGCGTCGATCGAATGCCAGTTCGAGAGCGCGGACTTGCCCTCGTACAGCGCATCGATGAAACCGTCGAGCGTATCGCCGAGCGGCGTATTGATCGACATTCCCGTTATTACGATTTCGTCACGCTCACTCGCCAACGTACACCTCCACGATCGCAGTAGTCCGCACCGCGCCGTCACTCCCTACGATTCGGCCACCGAACACGGACAGGAATGACGACACCTCGAATGTCTTCACTTCGATATTCACCGTCTCGCCGGGCTTCACCTCGCCGGTGAATTCGGCATAAAGCACTTTGATGGCCCGCACTCGCGCCCCGGCTGCGCAGGCCTCGGCGACGCTGTCGTGCGAGGCGAGTTTCACGAGGCAAACGCCGGCTTGGGCAATCGCTTCCACGAGCAACACACCCGGATAAACGGGGTCGCCCGGAAAATGCCCGTCGAATACGAGGTCGCCGCGGCGGACCGACATCCTCGCCGCGATCGCAGTCCGATCGCGAGCGATATGCGTCAAGCCGTCGATTAACAGCATGTTTCCCCGATGCGGCAGAAGCTCTTTTACATCCACCTGAATTTCAATTGGCTGATTTAGCCTTATTGCCCGACTCTCTTTAATCCAATTATCAAGAGTTTCTCTCAACACTCTCATTCCTTATTTTTGATTTCGCGAAACTCTAACATCGCATTCGAGACGGCCAACCTATAAAAAGTACCAGTATAAGGAGGCGGAAAGCCACGCCATAATCGCCCGCCGGGACGTTGCGCGAGCGCCTGGAAGCGAGCTCGGCGAAATTGCGGGCGCAATTGGGATCTCAGTATCGCGTGCATGGCGGCAATTAATCGTTTTCGAAACCATGACGTTTCCAATGCGATATCAAAGAGGAAAAAGATGAACAAGCGAAGAGTCGTTGTCACCGGTCTTGGCGCCATTTCCCCGGTTGGGATTGGCGTCGAGGAAAACTGGTCGAATATCGTTGCCGGCCGCAGCGGGATCGGCCGGGTCACTTTTTTCGATACGACGGATTTTCCGGCGCAGATCGCAGGCGAGATCAAGGGGTTCGACGCAACCCGCTTCATTTCGGAAAAAGAGGTCCGCCATATGGACCGCTTCATTCAGCTCGGCGTCGTGGCCGGCATGGAGGCATTCGTCGACAGCGGCCTCGAAGTGACCGACGCGAACGCACACCGAATGGGCGTTCACGTCGGCTCGGGAATCGGCGGCGTCCAGACCATCGTCGATACCGCCTTCACGATGAAGGACAAGGGACCGCGGCGGGTGTCGCCGTTCTACGTGCCGTCATCGATCATCAATATGGTCGCGGGCCACCTCTCGATCCTGTACGGGCTCAAGGGGCCGAACCTCGCCATGGCGACAGCGTGCTCGACCGCGACGCACGCGATCGGCGACGCCGCCCGGCTGATCGAGTACGGCGATGCCGACGTGATGATCGCGGGCGCGGCGGAAGCGGCGATCACGGAGAGCAGCCTCGCGGGCTTTGGCCGCGCCAAGGCGCTCTCGACGCGCAACGACAGCCCCGAAACGGCGAGCCGCCCGTGGGACGCCGAGCGGGACGGCTTCGTGCTCGGCGAAGGCGCGGGCATCGTCGTGCTCGAGGAACTGGAGCACGCGCGCCGGCGCGGCGCCCGGATTTACGCGGAACTGGCCGGCTTCGGCCTGAGCGGGGACGCATTCCACATCACGAGCCCGGCGGAGAACGGGGACGGCGCGGCCCGCTGCATGCTCAATGCCCTGCGCAATGCGGGCGTCACGGCCGACAGCGTGCAATACGTCAACGCGCACGGCACGTCGACGCCGCTCGGCGATCGTGCGGAAACGGCCGCGTTGAAGGCCGCCTTCGGCGCGCACGCCAAGCACCTCGCGATCAGCTCGACGAAATCGGTGACGGGACACTTGCTGGCCGCCGCTGGCGGCGTCGAGGCGGTGTACACCGCGCTCGCTGTCCATCACCAGGTCGCGCCGCCCACCGCCAACCTGACCCGACCCGACCCGGAATGCGACCTCGATTACGTGCCCATCACCGCCCGGCACATGCCGATCGATGTCGCGCTGTCCAATTCGTTCGGCTTCGGCGGCACGAACGGCACGCTGGTGTTCCGCCGGTTCACTTGACCCGGTTTGCCCGCGCGGCCCGGCCTGCACAGCCGAGGCGGCTCGCGAGCGCCGGCCGCCAACGGGCCGCAGCGAGGCCGCCGGTTCCTAGCCGGCGGCCTCGCTGCGCGACACCATCGCCACGTTCAATTCGACGTTCAGGATCTTGACGCCGCCTGCGCCCCGCGCGAGCGCCGTCGCCTCGTAGTACTTTCCGTCGACAACGGCCCGCACCTCCACCTCGAAGCTCACCACGTCCCCAGGCCGCACCATATGGTGCAACCGGCAGCCATTGAGGCCGGCGAGCACCGGCATACGATCCGGCGCATCGCCGCTTTCCTCTTGCGGCACGGTGCCCAGAACCAAACCCACCGCTTGAGCCGCGGCCTCGACCAGGAACACGCCCGGCACGATGGGCAGTCCGGGGAAATGGCCCTGCAGATGAGGATGGGCGGCATCCCAGCAAGCCAGCGCCTCGACGCGCCACTGAGTGACGGTCGCGGCGTGCAGGAACAGCGCGTGCCCCCGATGCCGCAGGAGCTGTTCGATCGCGGCGCGATCGCAGACGATCGCGCTCGCTTGGCCGGCCTCACTGGCCGGCAACGGCAGGTTGGATTCCATCGGAGATATGTCCTTCGTGCCGGGCAGCGACTCGCGTGCCCGAAGCTTCAAACGGGTGCGACCAAGCCTTCGGAGATGGCGCGGATCACGGCTTGCCGGCGCGTTTGCACGCCGAACTTCTTGGTCAGGTTAGAGATATGAAAATTGATCGTCGCTTCCGAGCACGACAGGATGCGCGACATCTCCCAGCTCGTCTTGCCGGCCGTCACCCATCTCAGGCACTCGAGCTCGCGCGGCGTCAACGAGGTGGACGGCGGGCTGCCAGCCTGGGAACGAGAGACCTTGAGATACGATTCGCATGCGTAATCGCGCAGCATCGACAGCGAGGCTCGAATTCGCGCGTCGTTGCGAGCCTTGCCCTCCGAAGCGAGACAAAGAATGCCGGCCTGCCCCTGCGGCCCGTGGATCGGAAAGCCGATCCCCGAGCGAAGCCCGTATTGGCAGCCTTCTTCAAAGAATTCCCGCTGCCGCTCAGTGGCGAACGTTTCGGCGTCCCAGACCAGCGGGTGCATATGCTGAGTGCAATGCAATGCGATCGGGTCTATTGGGTAATAGTGCACGTCATACATGCGCTGCCAGGCCGCCGGGAAATTGGTTTGCACGAAGGCCGACCGGCATGACGCCCCTCTGGATGACTTGATGCCGAAGTAGACGTATGGAAAGTCATACTGGCGAGCCAGCTTGAAGATGGATTCCGACCATTCGTTTATATCCTTGCATTCGAGCAATTCAAGCGTCTCGTTCAAATTTTCGATTTTATCCATAAGGCACACGATATACCTTGAAGCAAGCAGCTTCAGCCCGATTTGAACGGCGAGAAAACGTTTTTGCCTCCCGCCTAATGAATGGGCTCGGTTTGCAAAGAAATCGCCGTTGGCGCTTAACTTTATCAGAGCTTTCTCAATTGAAGCGAGTTATTGCTGCACGCGAGCGGATTTCTCGCATTACCCGGCATTACCTTCGCCTGGTATATCAGAATAAATAGTATTAATGGCGCTTTTTGTCGCGATTAATGGCGTTTTTTGTCACGGCGCGTGCTTGTGCGCCTCGTTCAGCACGAACTCGATGAATGCGCTAGCCGCCCGCGTGTGATGGCGGTTGGACATATAAAGCATGTACATCCGTGTGCCGAAGATGCTCAAGCGCCACGCATCGAGCGCGGTCACGACATCGCCGCTGCGCAAGACATCCGCGACGACATAGTCCGGCACGATTCCAACGCCGAGCCCGGCAAGAATCGCCTGCCGCAAAAACAGAAAGTTCTCCGAGATCAGCGTCGGCTCGAGCAGCACCTCGTGCCGATCGTCATCGAGGTAGGCCGCCACGCGCAACTGCCGCCCCACTACCGCCGCCGTGATCACAGGCGCGGTGCGCAAGTCGTCGAGCTGGACGGGCATGCCGCGCTCGGCCGCGAAGGCCGGCGACGCGCACGCGACATAGCGCACCGGCCCCATGTCGCGCGCGACCAGGCTCTGCGGCGGCTCGGACATCACGCGCACGGCGATATCGACTTCGTCGCGCATCAGATCTTCGACGCGGTTCTCGAACATGACGTCGAGCACGATCCCAGGATGCTGCCGCTTGAACTCGATGAGCCAGCTCGACATGACGAGCTGCCCATAGCCGCTCGGCACGCTCAGGCGCACCCGTCCCTGCAAGGTCGACCCCAGCGCGGCGACCGATTCCCGCGCGGCCAGCAGCTCGTTGCGGATCGCGCGGCCATGCTCGTAGAGACGCAGGCCCGCTTCGGTCGGCTCGACGCGCCGCGTCGTGCGCCGCACGAGCTGCAAGCCCAGTGAACGCTCGAACTGGTTCAGGTGGTAGCTCACGTTCGCCCGCGTCATCTTCAAGCGCCGCGCTGCCTCGCTGAGGTTGCCGGCATCCAGGATCTCGACGAGCAAGGACAGGGAGTTCAAATCCATTGTGCGCCCGGTTGTCAAAAATTCCTTGACAGTCTGTCAATCCGATCCCGGATTGTCAATTGTGCCTAGCCACCCGACAATCGTCTCCAAAGCCACTATCGGAGACAACGCCATGCCCGACACCCCCCTCTCCCCCGACACTTCCGCTCCCGCCGTCACGCGCACGATGCACGGCAAGATCCTGCTCGTCGGCATCGACAACCCGCCCGTCAATGCGCTCGGCGTCGAGGTCCGGCGCGGCCTGCTCGCCGCGATCGAAGCCGCCGATGCCGATGCGAGCGTCGCCGCCGTGCTGATCGTCGGCGCGGGGCGCAACTTCATCGCGGGCGCCGACATCCGCGAGTTCGGCAAGCCGCCGCAGGCGCCCGCGCTCCCGGATGTCTGCAACCGCATCGAGGCGTGCAAGAAGCCGGTCGTCGCGGCGATCCATGGCGCGGCGCTCGGCGGCGGTCTCGAGATCGCGCTCGCTGCGCACTACCGGATCGCTGTCGCGAGCGCGAAGCTCGGGCTGCCCGAAGTGCAGCTCGGCCTGATGCCCGGCGCGGGCGGCACGCAGCGTGCGCCGCGTCTGATCGGCTCCGCCGCCGCGCTCGATCTGATGCTCTCCGGCCGTCACGCGAGCGGCACGGAAGCGGCGAAGCTCGGCCTCGTCGATCGCCTCGCGCAGAGCGACGATATCCTCGCCGAAGGGCTCGCCTACACGCAGGAACTGCTCGCGTCGCATGCGAGCGTGCGGCCCACTCGCGCGGCCAACGCGCTCGCCGATCGCGATGCGAGCCGCGCCGCCATCGAGGCCGCGCGCAAGGACACCGAGCGCAAATCGCGCGGCCTCTTCTCGCCGCTGAAGATCGTCGAAGCAGCCGTTGCGGCGCTCGACCTGCCGTTCGATCAAGGGCTCGCGCTCGAACGGAAGCTGTTCCTGCAATGCCTCGACAGTCCGCAGCGCGCGGGCTTGATCCACGCGTTCTTCGCCGAGCGCGAAGTCGCCAAGGCCCCTGAAACGCGCAGCGCGTCGCCGCGCGAGATCGCGCGCGTCGGCGTGATCGGCGGCGGCACGATGGGCGCGGGCATCGCGGTCGCCGTGCTCGACTCGGGCCTGCCCGTCACGATGATCGAGCGCGACGACGAAGCGCTGGCCCGAGGCCGCGCGCATGTCGAGCGCGTCTACGACGGGCTCATCGGCAAGGGCCGCATGAGCGCCGACGCGAAGGCCGCCGTGATGGCGCGCTATAACGGCAGCACGTCGTACGATGCGCTCGCCGCGGCCGATCTCGTGATCGAAGCGGTGTTCGAAGACATGGCGGTCAAGAAGGCCGTGTTCGCCGAACTCGATCGCGTCTGCAAGCCCGGCGCCGTGCTCGCGACCAACACCTCGTACCTCGACATCGACGAGATCGCCGCGAGCACCTCGCGCGCTTCCGACGTAATCGGTCTGCACTTCTTCTCGCCGGCCAACATCATGAAGCTGCTCGAAATCGTGGTGCCCGCGAAGGTCAGCGCGGACGTCGTCGCCACCGCGTTCGAGCTCGCGAAGAAGCTGCGCAAGGTGCCGGTGCGCGCGGGCGTCTGCGATGGCTTCATCGGCAACCGGATTCTCGCCGTCTACCGCACTGCCGCCGACTACCTCATGGAAGACGGCGCGTCGCCCTATCAGATCGACAGCGCGATGCGCAATTTCGGCTATCCGATGGGACCGTATCAAGTGGTCGATCTCGCGGGCGGCGACATCGGCTGGGCAGCGCGCAAACGCCGCGCGCCGACGCGCAATCCGAACGCGCGCTACGTCGAGATCGCGGACCGCCTCTGCGAGCGCGGCTGGTTCGGACAGAAAACGCAACGCGGCTTCTATCTGTACCCCGAAGGCGCGCGCACCGGCACGCCCGATCCCGAAGTCGAAGCGATCATCGACGCCGAGCGCGCGCGCGCCGGCATCACGCCGCGCAGTTTCACCGACGAGGAAATCGTGCGCCGCTTGATGGCCATCGTCATCAACGAAGGCGCGAATATCGTGCGCGAAGGCATCGCTTTGAGGCCGCTCGACGTCGACATGACGCTGCTCTACGGCTACGGTTTTCCGCGCTATCGCGGCGGCCCGATGAAGTACGCGGACACGGTGGGACTCGCGACCATCCTCGCCGACCTGCGCGCGTTCGAGAAAGAAGACGCGCTGTTCTGGAAGCCGTCGCCGCTCATCGTTGAACTCGTCGAGCGCGGCGCGGATTTCGCGAGCTTGAATCAACAATGAGTCAGCAATGACTCAGCCATAAAGGCCACCCCATGGATCTGAATTTCACTCCCGAAGAAGAAGCGTTTCGCGCCGACGTGCTGCGTTTTCTGCGCGACAAGCTGCCCGAGCGCATTTCGAGCAAGGTCAAGAACGGCAAGCGCCTGACGCGCGAAGACATGGCGCAGTGGCACGCGATCCTCAACGAGCGCGGCTGGCTCGCGAGCCACTGGCCGGCCGACCACGGCGGCCCGGGCTGGAGCGCCGTGCAGAAGTTCATCTTCGACAACGAATGCGCGCTTGCGGGCGCGCCGCGCATCGTGCCGTTCGGCGTCAACATGCTGGGCCCCGTGCTGATCAAATACGGCAACGAGGCGCAAAAGCGCTATTGGCTGCCGCGCATTCTCGACGGCTCGGACTGGTGGTGCCAGGGCTATTCGGAGCCGGGATCGGGTTCGGATCTGGCGTCGGTCCGAACCTCGGCCGTGCGCGGCATGGACGATCGAGGCGCGCACTACATCGTCAACGGCCAGAAGACCTGGACCACGCTCGGCCACTACGCGAACATGATCTTCTGCCTCGTGCGCACTGCAACTGACGTGCGCAAGCAAGAAGGCATCAGCTTCCTCTTGATCGACATGAAGACGCCCGGCGTCGAAGTGCGTCCGATCATCACGCTCGACGGCGAGCACGAGGTCAACGAGGTATTCCTCACCGACGTGCGCGTGCCCGCGGAAAACCTGATCGGCGAAGAGAACAAGGGCTGGACCTACGCGAAGTATCTGCTCACCTACGAGCGCACGAATATCGCAGGCGTGGGCTTTTCGGTTGCGGCGCTCGAACGCCTGCAGCGCATCGCCGCCACGCAGACGAAGAACGGCAAGCCGCTCGCGGACGATCCGCTCTTCGCCGCGCGTCTCGCGCGCGTGCAGATCGACCTCGAGAACATGAAGACCACCAACCTGCGCACGATCGCGCTGGCGGCCGGCGGCGGCGCTCCTGGCGCGCAAAGCTCGATGCTCAAGATTCGCGGCACCGAGATCCGCCAGGAGATCGCTTCGCTCACGCGCCGCGCGATGGGTCCCTACGCGCAGCCGTTCATCGAAGACGCGCTCGACGCAGACTACGCCGGCGAGCCGGTCGGTCCACTTGACGCCGCGAGCGCTGCGTCGAGCTATTTCAACAACCTCAAGCTGTCGATCTTCGGCGGCTCCAACGAAATCCAGAAGAACATCATCGCCAAGATGATCCTGGGACTGTGAGGGGAGAAAGGACATGAACTTCCAACACACCGAAGACCGCCGCATGCTCGCGGATACGCTCGAGCGCTTCATCGCCGGCGAATACGGCTTCGAGACGCGCGACAAGATCGCCAACTCCGATACGGGCTATAGCCCCGACCTGTGGCGGCGTTTTGCGGAATTGGGCGCGGTCGGCGCGCTCTTTAGCGAAGCCGACGGCGGCTTCGGCAGCGCCGCATTCGACATTTCCGTAGTCTTCGAAAGCCTGGGGCGCGGGCTCGTCGTCGAGCCGTTTCTCGGCACGCTGATGGCCGGCCGCGCGATCTCGTCCGCAGGCACCGACGACCAAAAGGCGCGGCTCGCGGACGTGATCGACGGCAGCGCGGTGGCGGCGTTCGCGCATGGCGAACCGGACACGCATTACGAGCCGTCGCGCGTGGTGACGCGCGCCGCCCGCGCGAGCGACGGTTGGGTGCTCTCGGGCGCAAAGGCCGTCGTCCCGCATGGCGAGCGCGCGGACTTCTTCGTCGTCTCGGCGCGCACGAGCGGCAACGTGGACGACGAAGCGGGCATCTCGCTCTTCATCGTGCCGCGCAACACGTCGGGCCTCTCGTTGCGCGGCTATCCGCTGATCGACGGCGGGCGCGCGGCCGAACTCACGTTCACCGGCACGCGTCTTGGCTCGGATGCACTGCTCGGCGCCGAAGGCGAAGCCTTTGCGACGATCGAATCCGCGCTCGGGTTCGGCGTGCTCGCGCTATGCGCGGAAGCGGTCGGCGCCATGGATGTCGCGCAGCGCGACACGCTCGAGTATCTGCGCACGCGCAAGCAGTTCGGCGTGCCGATCGGCAGCTTCCAGGCACTGCAGCATCGCATGGCCGACGTCGCGCTCGAAATCGAGCAGGCGCGCTCGGCGGTGATCAACGCGGCCGCCGCGCTCGACGGCCCGCGCCTCGTGCGCGAACGCGCGCTGTCGGCGGCGAAGGTCACGATCGGCCGCGTCGGCGCGCTCGTCGCGACCGAAGCCGTGCAACTGCACGGCGGCATCGGCATGACATGGGAGCTGCCGCTCGCCCACTACGCGAAGCGCCTCGTGATGATCGACCACCAGCTCGGCGACGAGGACCACCATCTCGCGCGCTATATCGCGCTTTCAAAACAATGAGCGTTCGTGGGGGGGACAACATGATGGCAACCGACAACAACAACGTTCACGCGCAACCGCTGCAAGGCATCCGCGTGCTCGACTTCTCGCGTGTGCTCGCTGGGCCGTGGTGCGCGATGGTGCTCGGCGATTTCGGCGCGGACGTCATCAAGATCGAACAGCCCGGCCGCGGCGACGATACGCGCGATTGGGGCTTGCGCGTCGGCGCTACGGAGACGACGTACTTCAACAGCGTGAACCGCAACAAGCGCTCGATCTGCCTCGACTTGCAAACCACCGAAGGGCAACGCATCGCGCGCGAACTGGTGAAGGAAAGCGACGTCGTCGTGCACAACTTCAAGCTCGGCGGCGCGGAAAAGCTCGGCCTCGGCTACGAGGCGCTTCGCGAGATCAATCCGAAGCTCGTCTATTGCGCGATTTCCGGCTACGACCGCACCGGGCCCGAAGCGGGACGGCCCGGCTACGACCTCGTCGTGCAAGGCGAAACGGGCTTGATGGCGATGAACGGCGAAGAACATCAGCCGCCGCTCAAATTCGGCGTCGCGGCGGTGGATCTTTTCACGGGCATGTATTCGGCGCAGGCGATTCTCGCGGCGCTCTACGAGCGCACCTCGACCGGCCGCGGACGCCGCATCGAAATGGCCCTGTTCGACTGCGGGCTGATGATCACCGCGTACTACGGGCTCGAAGCGCTCTTGCTGGAGCATGATCCGCCACGCTACGGCAACGCGCATCCGTCGATCGTGCCGTACGGCGTGTTCGACGCGGCCGATGGTCCGATCGTCATCACGGTGGGCAACAACGCACAATTCGCGCGCTTTTGTGAAGCGATCGGACGCCCCGATCTCGCGAGCGACGAGCGCTTTAAAACCAATCTCGGACGCTCGTCCAATCGCGAGGCGCTGCTGCCCGAGATTCTCGGCGAGCTCGCGCGGCGCCGTCGCGCGGATTTGCTTGCGGCGATCGGCGATGCCGGCATTCCGTGTGGCGAAGTGCTTGGGCTGCACGAGGCGCTGACGTCCGGGCGCGCGACGTCCGGCGGCATCGTTACGAAGCAGGCGCATCCGGTCGCCGGGCAAGTGGACGTGCTCGCCCCGCCCTATCGCTTCGATGGCGCGCGGCTTCCCATACGTGCCGCGCCGCCCGTGCTCGGTTCGCACACCGAGGCGGTGCTGGGCGAGTTGCTGGGGATGTCGTCGGAGGAGGTCGCCAAGCTCAAGGCGGACAAGGTCGCTTAACGCACACGTCGGGCACGCGCCGCTCATGGCCGCTTAGTGCGTCCATGAGCGGCGTTCGTAATGTGTTCGAATAAATCGACCTCTCGGATCGACGTTCAAGCCCCCGCCAACCTGAACGACGCCACCACCGCCTCCAGCTGACGCGCCTGCTCTTCGAGCGATCCGGCCGCCGCCGCGGCCTGCTCGACGAGTGCCGCATTCTGCTGCGTCACCTGCTCCATCTGCGCAACAGCCTGGCCGATCTGCACGATCCCGCTCGCCTGCTCCTCCGATTCCGCCGAGATCTCCTGCACGATGCCGGCCACGCGCCGCACCGCCTCGACCGTTTCGTCGATCGACGCACCCGCTCGCGCCACCAGCGAATTGCCCGACTGGACCTTGGTGATCGAGTCGTCGATCAAGGTCTTGATCTCGCGCGCCGCGCTCGCGCTGCGCTGCGCGAGCGCGCGCACCTCGCCGGCGACCACCGCGAAGCCGCGCCCCTGTTCGCCGGCCCGCGCGGCTTCGACCGCCGCGTTCAGCGCAAGGATGTTGGTCTGGAACGCGATGCCGTCGATCGTGCCGATGATGTCGGCCATCCGCGCCGAACTGCTGCTGATGTCGTTCATCGTCGTCACCACCCCGCGCACCACGTCACCGCTCTTCATCGCGATTTCCGCCGCGTCACTGGCGAGCGAGCTGGCCTGACGGGCGCTCTGGGCGTTGAGCGTGACCGTCTCGGTCAGCTCTTTCATGCTGGCCGACGTCTGCTCCAAGGCCGCCGATTGCTCCTCGGTGCGCGACGACAAGTCCATGTTCCCCGCGGCAATTTCGTGCGCGCTGATGTTCACCGAACCGGAGCTGTCGAGAACCCGGCGCATCGTGCCCGTGAGCCCTTCCTTCATGCGCGCGATCGCGGCGTGCAGCCGGCCCACTTCGTTGTTGCCCGCGCTCGCGATGGCGATGGTCAGGTCGCCGTCCGCGACTTGGTCGAGGAGGCTCGCCGCCTCGGTCAGCGGCGTCAAGACGAGCCGCCGCAGCGCAAAATGCACCGCCACGATCAAGGCGAGCGCGAGCAGCACGCCGAGCACCACCAGCTTGAGAATCAGCTCGTAGCGCGCGTCGCCGAGATCCGTTTCGGCCTGGGCCAGCGCGTTGGCCTGCTTCTGAAAGCGCTCGAGCGCGTTCGAGTAGGCGACGCCGGTGTCCGTCACGTCCTTGTCGTTGAGCGCCACGTAGCCGGCCGTATCGTTGGCGCGCAAAAGATCGATGGCGTGCTGCACGACCTGCATGTGCGTGCGGGCCGCCTGCACGATGGTCTCCTGCAGGGCTTCATCGCGCCCTTCGAAACGCGGCGCTTCGGTAAAGGCCTGGAACTCCGCCATCGAGGTCTTGAGCTTGCCCTGCGCGCTGTCGAGTGCCTTGCTGTCCGGCGGCGAGCCCGGTTGCTCGCGCGCCGAACTGTAGGCACGCCCGAGGCCGGCGCGCGAGCGCTGCATATCCTTGTACGCGTCGTTGAGCTGGATGCATTGCGCCGAGATCGCGTGGACGCGCGTCGTCGATTGGTTCGAGGTGTGCAGTGAAACGATGCCTGCCACTCCGCCGACGACGATCATCGCCGCAAAAACCGCGAGGATGACGAGCAGCCCCGTGCGTATGCCTACGTTTTTCATGGTGCGCTTTCAGACGGGAAGGGATGATTCGACGTCGACGATCTCAACCCACTTCAGGCCGAGCAGGCGGGTTCACCCTGTTTAACGGCAGCGCGCAGGAATTCTTCAGCCCGCCTGAAACTCCCCAGGCAAGAACGCAAACGGCTTGGCAATCCGGTTCCAGGTATTGATCTGCGCGACGATCAGGGTGAGGTTCGCCAGTTCCGCTTTGCTGAAGTGCTCATACATGCTCTCGACCAATTCGTCGTCGATCTGGTCTTCCGTCAACAGCGTGACGGCATCGGCCCAGCGCAGCGCGGTGCGTTCCTTGTCGGAATAGAACGGCGTCTCCTGCCAAACCGGCAGCGAGTACAAACGCATGGCACCTTCGCCTGCATGAATGCCTTCCTTGTAATGCCGATCCAGACAATATGCACAGCCATTCAATTGCGACACGCGATAGCGGATCAATTCGACCAGCTTCATATCGAAGCCGCAGCCATTGACGTACGACTCCACCGTCAGCACCGCTTCGATCAGCTTGGCCGGCAACTCGGAAAACGAAATACGTTCTTTCATGACGATCAACCCCTTTGCGTTTGTTGAATATCGCGCCGATAGGCACTGCTATGCACTGCTACATCGGCAAGCGATTCTAGGGGTCACAACGTCGATTCAAAGGTGGGGCTGCTGTATACCGGGAATGGCGTGACAATCGCGCGGAAATCAGTCATGCGGAATGCCCGAAACATCAATTCGAAGACTCGGACGGCGTCGAAGGCGTGGAAGACGTGGAAGGCCCCGTGCCGACCGTAGCCAGCGCTCCATCCGTCACATACGGCACGATGCCGAGCGCCCGGATCTTTGCGACCGTATCGCGTGCGCATGCCGCATCGCTCGGCGCGCAATAGTCGATCGACAGCACCGGCAAATGGTATTGCTCGCGAATCGTCTTGGCCTGCGCGAGCAGCCACTCGCGATCCGCCTCCGGCACCTCGACATAGCGTTGATGCGCCTGATCCCAGCCTTGATACAGCGACTCGAACGCCACCGCATACACGAGGTCGTGCACTTGCGGCAGGATCTCGAAGCCGCGATTGAAGATCAGCTTCGCCTCCGGATAACGCGCTTTGATCGCGCGCACGACAGCGACGAGCCCGGCTTGCTGCCGCGTGCGCTCAGCATCGGTACGCGCGAAGAGCTGGTAGGAATCGAGCGTGTCGAGAAAGAAACCACGATAGCCGGCATCCCACAGCGGCGCGATCACATGCTTCACGTAGAAAGCGGGCCACTCCGGATGGCTCTGGTCGATCACGCGCGAGGCCCACGCCTCGTTGTGTCCGGCTAGCCAGCGCTTGGGCAGCGCCGCGTAATAGCGGCGCGACGGCAGCACTTCGCCGACGCTCGCATACGCGAACCATATGGTGTGTGTGAGGCGATGCGCGCCCGGCTCGAAGCCGCTGTCCGGCTCGATCACCGCGACATCGAACGCCGACAATGGCTCGACCGGCGGATTCCTGCCGTAGTAAAGCGCAAACGATTCAAGGGGCGCGGCGGCGGGCGTTTGGGCCCCTGCGGAGCTGATCGCGAGCGCCGAGGCGAGACAGGCCAGCAAGGATTTGAGCATCGGATAAGGCGACGATGGGGCCGCGCGCCGTGTCTAAAGTTGAAGAGCGCCTATCGTAATGAAGAAACGTGGGAGCGCCTAGGTGGAGCGACCAAATCGCATGCCCCAAACAAAAAGAGCCTGGGAACGCGAGTTCCCAGGCTTCAAGACCACCAACGAAAATGTGGTGGAGGAGACAACGTCCTCTCGAAGCGTTGCCGCATCTTTAGCGGCAACGCCCGGAATGCGTATTTAGATCGCCCAGCCTCCGAGGTAGAAGGCGACCAGCACAGCCGCGATCACCACGGTGCCGACATTGAGCTTGCGGAATTCGCCGCTCACCACGCGGCCGATCACGAGCGTCGAGAAGCCGAGCATGATGCCCGTCACGATGTTGGCGGTCAGCACGATGAACACGGCGCAGACGAGACCCGACATCGCATCGACCATGTCGTCCATGTGCAGCTTGCTCACGCTCGACAGCATCATGAGGCCCACGTACATCAGCGCCGGGGCGGTCGCATACGACGGCACGAGGCCCGCGAGCGGCGAGAAGAACATCACCACCAGGAACAGCAGGCCGACCACTGCAGCAGCGAGACCCGTCTTCGCACCGGCGGCCACGCCGACCGTCGATTCGATGTAAGCCGCCGCCGGCGCGCCGCCGAGGAAACCCGAGAAGATCGAGCTCAGCGAATCGGCCGTCAGCGCGCGGCCGCCGTTGATGATGCGGCCGTTCTCGTCGAGCTGGCCCGCCTGCCCCGCCACGGCGCGGATCGTGCCGGTCGCGTCGAACACGGCGGTCATCACGAGCGCCAGCACGCTAGGCAGCACGGCGAGCGAGAGCGCACCCTTGATGTCCATCGCGCCGATCAGCGACGCATGGCCCGGCGCGGAGAGCGACGGCAGCGCGAAGAAGCCGTGGAATTTCACGTCCGGATCGAACGCGACGCCGGCCGCCGAAATCGCGATCACGACGAGCAGGATCGAGCCCGGCACGCGGCGGCGGATCAAGCCGAAGATCGCCGCGAGGCCGATCACCGACATGATCACCGGGAACGACGTGACGTGGCCGAGCGACACCGGCAGGCCAGCGCCCGGGTTCTTGACGACGAGACCCACGTCGTTCGAGGCGATCAACAACAGGAACAGGCCAATGCCGATCCCCGTGCCGTGCGCGATGCCCGCGGGCAAATTGCGCAGAATCCACGACCGCACGCCGGTGACGGAAATGCCCGTGAATACGAGGCCCATCAGGAACACGGCGCCAAGCGCCACGGTCGGATGCAGCCCCTTGCCGAGCACGAGGCCGAACGCGGTAAACGCGGTGAGCGAAATCGCGCAGCCGATCGCGATCGGCAGCTTCGCCCACAGGCCCATCAACAGCGACCCGAAGGCCGTCGTGAGACACACGGCGACGAACACGGCGCTCGTGTCGAAGCCGGCTTTGCCGAACATGCCCGGCACGACGAACACCGAATACACCATCGCCAGAAACGTGGTGACGCCCGCGACGATTTCCTGACGCTGCGTGCTGCCACGCGAGGAAATGCCGAAGTATCGATCGATGAATCCCTTGGTGCCGAAGTCGCTTTCCGCGCCGACGCCGACGACCGGCTGCGCCTGGGTATCACTCATGAGCTTGCTCCTTTATCAGCGTGCTGAAACGGCCGCGCTAGTCGGACCGTCATCAGGTTTGTCTCGAATCTAATTGAGTTAGAGGCTTAGGCTTGTCAGCAACGTCTTGAGGACGGGCGAGTCGTTGTGCGTCTCGTCGTTTCAGATGCGTCGGCTGCTTTTTCGCGCTGTACGACGCGCTTTTCTATCAGCCTCGCCATTTGCACTTTGCCGTAGCGAAGGTTAGGCGAACGCGACATCACGTCCCATCGGGCCAGGAGCATGCAGCGCATGTCGTAGCGCTTATATCGGCGTCAAACCGTGCTTCGTCGTCGCGCACCGCGTGTATACGCTTAGTGTGGATCTGTTAAGGCGAATATTTGAGCGTTGGATTAACGAGGGCTTTTCAAGCCCGGCAAGGGCCGAATCTTACGATAAGCCGACGAAAGCGTCTAACCAATAGCGGGGGGAGCGATGCTTGAAGAGGGAAGCGCTGCTACGGGACGAGTGTCCGAAGCGAAGGAAAGATGGCTGCCGCCAAGCGGTGGCGGCGAGCCTCGCGCCAGTGAAACCGGCGCGCAGACAGTGTGGCGACGCGGGACGCTATCGAGGCATCCCGCTGCCGCCCTTGCCGCCTTATTGGCCGAAGAAGGTCGGCTTCATGCCGTCGTTCGACACGGGACGAGCCGCGCCCGACTGCGACATGCCGCCGACTGCCGGGCCGTAGCCCGTCTTGACCGGCTGAGTCTGGTTGTCCGCCGCGGCGATCTTCGCATCGACGGCCTGGATGTCGGCGGGGTACGTGAGGTTGTCATTGGCGTTGTAGCCGGCCTTCTGCGCTTCGACCAGCTGTGCACGCACTTCTGCGCGCGTGACCGGCGCGTCCGATTGTTGCGCGAACGAAGCGAGCGGAGCGGAAAGCAGGACGGCGGCAGCGGCGACGGCAAACAGTTGGGTCTTCATGATTTTTACCTCGAAAATCGATTTATGAACCGCTTCGAACACGATGTCCTTGGCGAATGAGTCAAGGATAGGCGTTGAAACGAACGGTAAAAATCCCTGAGTCGACAAGAAACCTTTTCATTGCGCGAAAGAATGTCCATCGCGTCAGCGCGCTGACAGGTTCGCGCCATCTGGCGGCCCGATACCCCGCTCCGGCGTGTGGGAATGGCTTTCAGGCGGTGATCATGGGCGGGATAGCGGCGACCAGCGCGTCGATCGCATAGCGGGTTTTCAGCGGTAAATAGCGCGTTTGCGGCCAGACCACATGGATCTCCTGCGGCGGCTGGATACAGCGCTCCATGACCGCCACCAGTTCGCCGCTTTTAACGTAGTGGTTAAGCAACCAGCAAGGCAGGGATGCGAGCCCCAGGCCGGCGAACTCGTTCCGAACGAACACCCAAGCCTCGTCGTGCCGCTCGTTTGTCAAACAGCGCGCCGGGCGGGTATTGTCGAGTCCTTTTTCTAAGTCCGTTGACCGCTTGACCCTCACGTAACGTAAGGCCCCAGCCTTCAAGCGTGCAGAACAAGGAGAAACCGATGTTGCTCAAAGTAGGCGAACTCGCCAAGCGGTCAGGCTTGACCGTGCGGACCCTTCACCACTACGACGACATCGGCCTGCTCACGCCTTCTGCCCGCTCCGAAAGCGGCTACCGCCTCTACGACAAGGCCGACATCGCCCGCCTGCATCAGATCCAGGCATTGCGGCGGTTCGGCATGTCGCTCGCCGATATCGGAGCGTTCCTGGCGGGCCCCGGCTCCCCTCTCGCATCGATCGTCGAGCGGCAATTGAGCATGCTCAAAAGCCAAATCGAGCAAGCGGCCAGACTGCATGAGCGTCTGTCTCGCTTGCGCGATCAATTGGCATGCGGGGAAGAGCCGGAGCTCGCCGAATGGCTAACGACTCTGGAATCGATGACCATGTACGACAAATACTTCACCGAAGACGAAATCAAACAGCTCCCCCTGCTCGACGCGAGCACGCATCAAGCGGCCGAATGGCGCGCTCTTGTGGACGAGGTGCGAGACGCGATGCAGCGCAACGTCGCGCCGCGCGAGCCGGAAGCCCAGGCGCTCGGCAAGCGCTGGATGACGCTGCTGGAACGCGACACGAACGCCGACCCGATCCTGGTCGCCAAGCTCGACCAGATGCATCTGAACGAGCCGTCGCTGCACGATCGCATCGGCATTTCGCCCGAGGTGAGGACCTACATCCTCGAAACGAATCAGGAGACCAAGCTCGCCGTCTTCGAGCGCTATTTGACGCCCGACGAAATGCGCTTCGTGCGCGCGAACTACGGCAAGCGCATGCACGAGTGGCCGCCGCTGATCGGCGAAGTGCGGGCGGAATTGAAGAAAGGCACCGCGCCCGACGATCCGAAAATGCAGCAGCTGGCGTTGCGCTGGCTCGATCTGTTCCGCTCGTACGCAACCGACAACCCCGAGACGCACGCCAAGATTCGCCTCGCGCTCGAGCGCGAACCGGACTTGCGCTCGGCCTGGATCGATGCGGAATTTCGCGAGTTTCTGCGCAAAGCAATGATGGCGTTGAAACCCGTGTGACACCTCATTGATGCCTAATTGACGCCTAAATCAGCTAGGCAACCCCGGCATATTCACCCCGAACGTCTGCAGCACGAGAACCAAGTTCAGCGCCAACACGCCGGCCGCGGCGACCGTCGCCGTCGCGGCCAACAGCACCGAACTGCGGTGCTCGCCCATCACATTGCGCCGGCAGCTGAACCACACGAGCGCCGCCATCGGAAACGGCAGCGCCAGACTCAGCACGACCTGGCTGATGACGAGCGCGCGCGTCGCGTTCACGCCCATCGCCACGACCACGATGCTCGGCACCATCGTGATGACTCTTCGCAGCCAGAGCGGAATCTGAAAGCCGACGAAGCCCTGCATGATCATCTGCCCCGCCATGGTCCCGACGACCGAGCTCGAAATGCCCGAGGCGATCAGCGCGAGCAGGAAGATCCCCGCCGCACCGATGCCGAGCAGCGGCGCGAGCGTGTGATACGCCGTCTGAATTTCGGCGACCTCCGGGTGACCCGCATGAAACGCGGCCGACGCCATGATCACCATCGCGATGTTGATGAGCCCGGCGACCGTCAGTGCGATCACGACTTCGATATCGGAGAACTTGACGAGCGTGCGCTGCTCGTCGGGCGTGTGCGCGATCGCGCGGTTCTGCGTGAGCCCCGAATGGAGAAACAGCGCGTGCGGCATCACCGTCGCTCCGATGATGCCGACGGCGATCATCACCGCGTCGGAGTCGGGCAGATGCAACGAAAACATGCCGCCGAACACGCCATGCCACGCCACCTTCGTGATGAACAGCTCGGCGACATACGAGAGCCCGATGATGCCGACCAGCGCGCCGATCGCGAGTTCGAGCGGTCTGAAGCCGGCCTTCTCGAACAAGAGGAGCACATAGGTGACGATCGCCGTGATGATCATGCCGGCGACGAGCGGCACGTGGAACAGCAGCGAGAGGCCGATCGCGCCGCCGAGGAACTCGGCGAGATCGGTCGCCATGGCGGCGATTTCGCTCACGCCCCACATCAGCAGCACGAGGGGCATCGGGAAGTACGCGCGGCACAGTTCGGCGAGGTTCTTGCCGGTGACGATGCCGAGCTTCGCCGAGAGCGACTGGAACAGCATCGCGACGACATTCGCGACCAGCACGACCCACAACAGCGCATAGCCGTAGCGCGCGCCCGCCTGGATGTTGGTCGCGAAGTTGCCCGGGTCCATGTAGGCCACCGACACGACCACCGCCGGCCCCGCCAGCGGCACGATCACCGACCACCCCGTGCGGCGCCCTTCCAGCACTTCTCGAATCGCGAGCCTGGTGCGCGCCGTTATCGTCGTCGGCGCCTGGTCGTCGCGAACGCGTCCATCCATCCTTCACCTCGCGCGGTTGCGCGCGGCATGCCGAGCGGGGTCCGCATGACCCCGTCCGCGCCGCGTCGCGGAACTATGGAAGCATAGCGTTTGCCGTAGTTTTTTTCCCGGCGCGCGTACATGAGCCGGGCGCGCCGCGCGTGCCGAACGCTATGAGCGCTCGCCGATTTTGTCGATCGAAATGCCCAACTCCGCGGCCATATGCTCGACGAGGGCCTGCAGCCGCTCCACTTCGGCGGCCAGGCGCTTTTGCTCGCTCTTGAGCGCATCGAATTCGTCGAGCGAGATGGCCGCATCGGCGACGCCGCCCGGCGCCGCATCGCCCGCAGCGAAGCTCACGGGCGCGCTCACCTCGCCGCACAGCAGATGCGCCCAGCGGCTTTCGCGCTCGCCGGGCGCACGCGCCAGCTTGACGACAAGCGGAGGCTCGCGCTCCGCGAGTTCCTCCAGAAACGCCTCGGCCGACGAGGCGTCGGCGAACCCGTGCAGACGCGCCGAGTTCAGCCGCAGCTCGGCCGCGGTCTGCGGACCGCGCAGCATCAGCACCGTCAGCAACGCGGCGGCCTGGCTCGGAATGCCGAGCACGCGATTCAGGTTGTGCTCGAAACGCGGCACGCGGCTGCTGCTGCCTTCGAACACCAGGCTCAGGTGCTTGAGATCTTCGATCGCGTTGAGCACTTCGGCGTCGGTTACGTTCATCACCGGCGCGCGCGCCGTCTTTTGGTTGCAGCCCGACGTGAGCGAGTTGAGCGACAGCGGGTAGGTATCGGGCACCGTGTGCTGCTTTTCGACCAGCACGCCCAGCACGCGCACCTCCAGCGGGCTCAGGATGCGAATCGATCGCGGCGGGGAAACTTCGGGAGTGGAATTCATAGGTCTCGTGCGGGTTCGCAGGTCAAATCGTGGGTTTAATCGTGGGTCTAAGCGCGGATTCAATCATGGGGTTTGATCATACGCGCGTACGACGCGATCATCGTCGCGAGTTCCTGCGCGGCGGGCGTGAGCGGCACGCTCGCGCGCTGCAGCACGCAAACGTTCGATAGCGCCGCGCGCTCGTCGATCGCGATCGACGCGAGCGCGCCGCCAAACAGACCGTGCCGCGTGACGATCGACGGCTCCAGCGACAGCCAGTCCGTCTCGACGACGAGGTGCAGCGTGTCGAGCAGCGCCTCGGTCGTCGCGACGATGCGCGGCGGCGGCAGGCCGTTCCTCGCGAACAGGTCCATCAACCGGTTCGGAGGCGCATTCGATGCATTCGGCGCTCGCGTGCCGATCCACTCGCAGTCGGCGAGCTCGGCAAGCGAGCGCGCGTGGCGCAGCGGGTGATCGTGTCGGCACACCACGACCGGATCGGACGCGTAGATCGTCGTCACGGCGAGATCGTGCGTGTCGGTGTTCGGCGCGACGAGCGCGACCGCGAAATCGAGCGTGCCGTCGCGCAGCCACGAAATCATCTTGCGCGACGTGCCGCTCACCAGATGCACCCGAACTTTGTCGAAGCGCGCACGGTATTGCGTGAGCACGGGCGCGAGCGTGTCGATCATCGGCTCGGCGCTCATGCCGAACGCCACGCTGCCCTCGTAGTCGCCGCGTAACTGCCGCATCTCTTCTTCGGTGCGCTCGCACTCGCCGAGAATCGAGCCCGCACGCGCCAGCAGCCGTTCGCCGTAGACGGTCAGCGCGATGCCGCGATTCGTGCGCGTAAAAAGCGGCGCGCCGAGTTCCACTTCGAGATTCTGCAGTTGCTGCGTGACGCTGCTTTGCGCAAGGTCGAGCGCGCGCGCCGCGCCGCGCAGGCTGCCGTGCTTGGCGACGGCGGAGAAGATGCGCAATTGGGCGAGGGTCAGGGCCATGGGCGGGTTGTCGGGGGCAATCGCGGGGTGATCGGTAAAAACGATCATGATAGCCGCGACGGCACTTCGCGGCGGCACGGAGGGGCCCTACGATGGCGCTCTAATCCAGGAGATGAGATGAAGAAGATCGTGCTGGCGGGCCTGACCGCACTGGGCCTCCTGAGCGCCATGAGCGCCGCGTACGCGGCCGATGCCGGCGTGGTCCGCTTCGGCATCGACCCGACCTACCCGCCGATGGACTCGAAGGCGCCGGACGGCAGCGTCCAGGGCTTCGACGTCGACCTCGGCAACGAAATCTGCAGGCGCATCCACGCGCAATGCAAGTGGGTCGAGCTGGAGTTCTCGGGCATGATCCCGGCGCTGCAGGCACGCAAGATCGACGCGGTATTGTCGGCGATGGCGATCACCGAGAAGCGCATGCAGGCGATCGCCTTCTCTTCGAAGCTCTACCAGTTCAAATCACGCGTCGTCGCGCGGCAAGGCTCGGGGCTCGGCAGCGATGCCGCGTCGCTCGCGGGCAAGCGAGTCGGCGTGCAGTCGGGGACCCAGTTCGAAAGCTATGGCCTCGCGCAATGGGCGCAGCATGGCGTATCCGTCGTGCCGTACAAGAGCCAGGAAGAAGTGTTCGCGGATCTCGTCAACGGACGGCTCGACGCCGCCCTGCTCGGCACGGTCGAAGCCGAAAACGGCTTCCTGCGCACGCCGCAAGGCAAGGGTTTCGCCTTCGCGGGTCAGCCGCTGTCGATGGGCGACCATGGAGTGGGCATCGGCATGCGCAAGGACGATGACGCGCTGAAAAATTCGATCGACGCCGCCATCGCTTCGATGCGCGCGGACGGCACCTATGCGCGCATCGCGCACCGCTATTTCGATTTCGATCCGTACGGGGATTGATCCACGTTTGATTCGCAATTGATCCGCGACCGATTGAGCACGCCGTGCGACACTCTCCGGCGCCTCCGTTACTCCACCTTCACCCGCTCATGCACACGCGCTCGACCTTTCTGATTTCACCGGCCATCGGCACGCGCCGCGAACTGACCAGCTTTCACTTCGGCCCCGAAGCCACAGCCGAAGGCGTCGAAAAGATCTACATCCAATCGACGCTGCACGCCGACGAAATTCCCGCGATGCTCACCGCCGTGATGCTCAGGCGGCGCCTGACCGAACTCGACGCCGCCGGGGCGCTCAACGCACAGATCGTACTGGTGCCGGTCGCGAACCCCGTCGGGCTCGCGCAACATGTGCTCGGCCAGTTCGTCGGCCGCTTCGATCTGACAAGCGGGCGCAACTTCAACCGGCACTTTCCGTCGTTCGACGGCCTGGCGCAAAAGATCGAAGGCGCGCTTGGCAACGATCCGATAGCCAACGTGGCCACCGTGCGCCGCCTGATGCGCGAAGCGCTCGCGCAGCACACGCCGCGCACCGAGTTCGAATCGCTGCAGCGCGCGCTGCTCGATTTGTCGCTCGACGCCGACGTCGTGATCGATCTGCACTGCTCGCTCGAAGCCACGCTGCATCTCTACACGAGCGACGCCGCATGGCCGCAGTTCGAATCGCTCGCGCGCTACATGGGCGCGCAGGCCTCGCTGATCTCGACCGATTCCGGCGGCCAGGCGTTCGACGAAGCGCACAGCCTGCCGTGGTGGACGCTGCAACAGACGCTCGCCGACCCCGCGCTGCTGCCGCCGGGCACGATCGCCGCGACGATCGAATGCCGCGGGCAGCGCGACGTGTCGTACGAAACCGCCGGGCGCGACGCCGAAGCGATCATCGACTTCCTGCGCGCACGCGGCGCCGTGAAGGGCGAGGCGAAGCCCATGCCGCCGCTCCTTCGCGAACCGACGCCGCTGGCCGGCAGCGAGCAGTTCTATGCGCCCGTCTCCGGCATCCTCGTGCATCGCGCGGCGACCGGCGATCTGATCCGCGCGGGCGACGCGCTCTTCGACATCGTCGATCCGCTGACCGACGAGACGACGACCGTGCGCAGCAACACCGAAGGCGTGCTCTACATGCGGCGCGCGATTCGCTTCGTGACGGCCGGCGCGCCGCTTGGGCGCGTCACGGGCGTGCGGCCGATCCGCACCGGCGTGCTGCTCGGAGCGTAACTAGAAAAGCGTAGGCGCGACGATCGCGCCTACGCCCCCTACCCCTTGCTCGCCCCAAACGTGAGCCCGGCGACAAAATGCTTCTGCATCGCAAAGAACATCGCGACAGACGGCAGCGCCGCCAGAATCGAGCCCGCCGACACCAGATTCCACGCGGTCGTCCACTCTCCTTTGAGCGCAGCAACGCCGACCGTGAGCGGCGCCGCGTCGTCGCCCTGCGTCAAGCACAGCGCCCAGAAGTAGTCGTTCCAGACGAACGTGAACACGAGGATCGTGAGCGCCGCGAGCGCCGGGCGGATCAGCGGCAGGATGATCCGCACGAACACGGTCCATTCGCCCGCGCCTTCGATGCGCGCGGCCTCGATCAACTCGAACGGCAGCTGCTTGATGAAGTTGCGCAAGAAGAGCGCGCAGAAGCCGGTCTGAAACGACACATGAAACAGGATCAGCGCGCTTAGCGTATTGAACAATCCGAGTTGCAGCGACAAGTCGCGCACCGGAATCATCAGCACCTGCACCGGCACGAAGTTGCCCGCGACGAAGGTCGCGAACAACGCCGTGTTGCCGCGAAACCGGTAGGTGGCCAGCGCGAAGCCGGCCATCGCGGCGAGCGCAATCGAGCCGATCACCGAAGGCACCGTGATCAGCACGCTGTTGAAGAAGTAATGAAGCATCGGCGAGGTCGTCAGCGCCTCGCGGTAGTTGTCGATCAGCGCGAAATGCTTCGGCCATCCCCAGTAGTTGCCCTCGGTCAGTTCCTCGGTCGAACGCACCGAGGTGACGAGCACCGCGATCATCGGCAGCAGCCAGATCACGAGTGCGATGGGCAGGCTCAATTTATAAAGGCGCCGGGATACCGGGCTCTTCCATTGTTCGACGGGCATCGGATACATGGCATCGGCTCCTTATTGCTCGCTCATTGCTCAGTCCGCAGCATCCGCCGCAGGTGGTACACGATATAAACCAGCATGATCGCGAACAGCACGACCGCGATAGACGCCGAGTAACCGAGCCGGAAGTACTTGATGGCCTGGTCGTACATGTAATACGCGAGCACCGTCGAGCTTTCGAACGGGCCGCCTCCGGTCATCACCGAGATCAGATCGAAGCTGCGCAGCGCGCCGATCACCGTCACGACGATCGCCATGAACGTGGTCGGCCGCAATTGCGGCAGCACGACATGCCACAGCAGCGCCCAACCGCGCGCGCCTTCCATGCGCGCGGCTTCGAGCTGCTCCGCGTTGAGCGTCGTGAGCCCCGTCAGATAGAGAATCATGCAGTACGCCGTCTGCGGCCAGAGCGCCGCGAACACGATGCCGAAGGTCGCATAGCGGGCGTCGCCGAGCACGGGGATGCCGTGCCCGAGCATCATCGCCAGGAGGCCGAAGGTCGGGTCGTAGAACCACGTGAAGATCAATCCGACCACGACGCCCGACAGCACGAACGGCGCAAAAAACAGCGATTTGACGAAGCGGATGCCGCGCACGGCCTGGTTCAGATAGAGCGCCACCGCGAGTCCCATCGGCGGCGCGAGCAGGAACAGCAGGAGCCAGATCACGTTGTTCTTGAGCGCCGTATAGAACGTGCGCGCGTGAACCAGCTCCACGTAGTTCGCGAGGCCGACAAAAGCCGGCGGCGTCATCCCGTCCCAGTTGTAGAAGCTGATGCGGATGGTCGAGAGAATCGGCCAGATCACATAGAGGCCGATCATCACGCACGCGGGCGCGAGAAACAGGAACGCCGCGCGATTCTGCCGGCGCGAAGTCGGCGAGGCGCGCCGGCGGTGCGCGCTCGCTGCGTTACGCCCGTTCGCCGTTGTCTGCGATTCGGGCGCTCCGCTCGCGCTCGCATCCGGCAGCGGGTGCGCGGTGTGATGGGTGACGATGTGTGGCACGGCCAATCTCCCGGTCAATCCTGAGCGAACGCGCGGCGGCTCGCGACAACGCCGAACCGCCTGCGCTCGCTACCAATCACTTCTGGTAAATCCGCTTGCGCGTCTCTTCGAGCTGCGCGAGCACGTCGTCGATCTTGGTCGGGTCGGCGACGAACTGCTGCATGCCCTTCATGCCTTCATCGGCCATTTCCTTCGTCATGTCGCGATCGTAGAACTGCGCGATGCCGCCCTTCGTGTTCGAAAGGATCTGGAAGCCGATCTTCGCGATGGGGTCATCCGGCTCGGGCGACTTGCTGTTCGCCGACAGCGATCCCATCCCCGTCGCGATCCGCGCGCCGATTTCCGGCGTCTCGACGAAAGCGAGGAACGTGCGGGCGTCGGCCTTGTTTTTTGCCTTCGACGGAATATTCAGCGTTTCCACCGGACCATCCTCGGCAGTCGGCACGCTCGTGTTGATGACCGGGAACTGGAAGTAGCCCATCTCCTGCTTCACGTTCGCAGGGAAGCCTCCGGAGATGAAGGTGCCCATCAGCATCATCGCGGCCTTGCCTTGGAACAGGAACGGCTGCGCGGCGTCGAGATCGTACGAGAGCGAGTTGTCGATGAAGTAGCCGTCGTCGATCAATTGCTTCCACGTCGTGTAGACCTTCTTCACGCGCGGGTCCGTGTACGCGATGTCGCCCGCCATCAGCTGCTGATGGAACGCGTTGCCGTTCAGACGCAAGTCGAGATAGTCGAACCAGCCCGCTAGCGTCCAGGCGTCGCGTCCGCCGACCGCGATCGGCGTGATGCCCGCGGCCTTCAGCTTCTTGCACGCATCCATGAACTGATCCCACGATTTCGGCTCGCTCGTGATGCCGACCTTCTGGAACAGGTCCTTGCGATAGAACAGGCCCCACGAGTAGTAGAACGTCGGCGCCGCGTACTGCTTGCCTTTATACGACGACGCTTCCTTCGTCGACGCATACATATCGTCCCAGCCGTTCTTCTTCCAGTCGCCCGTGAGGTCGTCGAAGAGGCCGCGCTTCGCGTAGTACGCCATGCGCTCGCCGTCGTGCCAGTTCACCACGTCGGGCGAGACCGTCGTGAGCCAGCCGGGCAGCTGCACCTTGTACGCCTCTTCGTCGATGAACGAGACTTTGACGTCGATGCCGGGATGCGCCTTCTCGAACGAATCGATCACCGACTGCCACACCGCGCGCTGGCTGGCGCCCTTGAACGCGATGTTGACCGAGAGCGTGCTGGCATCGGCGGTGCCGGCCGTCGACATCGCGACGGCCGCAGCCAATGCGACGGCGGTGAAGATGCTGCGTGGTTTCGAAGTCATGCGTGTCTCCTTGTCCTTGGAATGGCGTCGTTTTCGTCGATACGTCGATACGTCGATACGTCGGTACGTCGGTACGTCGGTGCTGCGGGGTTGGGCGTTGATCTTCAGTTCGATCGATAAACAGCCACGCCCTGGGGTTCGATTGCCTGCGAGCCGATCACGTAGCGTTCGGCCGCGATGCCTGCGTGCTGGTAGACCTGCTCACCGTAGTTGAAGACGTAGGTCAGCGCACCGCGTCGGCTTATACGCACGCCGTACGCCAGCGGCGCAGAATCGAGCCCGGCTTCGTGGGCAATGTGCGCGAAGAGGCGCTGAGTCAGCGCGTCGTCGAACAGGCCCGCGAGGTAGTGGAATGCGCCACTTTTCACGTAGGCAGGATGGCCGTCGGTGAATTGCGCGCGCACTTCGAGCGAACGCGTCTTGGTGGGCTCGATCAGGTCGCGCCAGTGACGCGCGACGCCGTCGCTCGTGCCTTGCGCGCTGCCGTTGAAGCGCACCGGCGCGGCCACGTTCGGCCGCATCGATTCGACGCGCCACACGCGCATCGGCAACACGGAGCCCAGCGCGCCCGGCGGCAGGTTGGCGGGGATCTGCAGGTCGACGGTCTTCGAGCCCGTGCGCGGGCCGATCACGACTTGCGCGCCGGAGTGCGCGAGGCGCTCCGCGAAATCGTCCGGCACGATCGGCAGCGGCGGCACGACGATCAAGCGATAGCCGTCGAGCGGCGCATGCGCGGAGACGATATCGACATCGAAGCCGAGCGCGCGCAGCGCCGAGTAGTACTCGAACGCGAAACGCGGATAGTGGAAGTCGTCGCCTTGCGGATGAATCTCGAAGAGCCACTTCGCTTCGTAGTCGTAGACGAGCGCGACTTTCGAGCGAATGTTGGCATCCGCATCGGCGTTGGCTCCGAGCACGCTGCGGATGTCCGCGGCCACCTGCTCCGCTTCGCGCCCGCCGATATCGAGCTGGTTATCCGGCGTATTCAAGCCCGCGTGCATCTGCTCCTGCGCGAACGGCGCCTGCCGCCAGCGGAAATACGACACGCAGCCCGCGCCGTGCGCGAACGCCTCCCAGCTCCAGAGCCGCACCATCCCCGGCAGCGGCGCGGGGTTCCAGCTTGCCCAGTTGACCGGCCCCGGCTGCTGCTCCATCACCCAGAACGGCAGCTTCGACATGCCGCGATAGACGTCGTGATTGAACGACGCGAAATCGGGATGCCCGGTGCGCAGCCACTTCGCCTTCACCTCGGGCGCGAACCACTGCTCTTCGAGCGCGCCGAGCGGATAGCTGTCCCAAGCGGCGACGTCGAGATCGGCCGCCACCTTGTAGTGGTCGAACTCCGTGAAAAGCTGCATGAAGTTGTGCGCGATCGGCCGCCCCGGCGAATGCGCGCGGATGATCTCGACCTGCATGCGGTTGTAGCGCGCGACTTCGTCCGACGCGAAGCGCCGGTAATCGAGCCGATGCGACGGATGCGCTTCGGTGACGGTCGCGATCGGCGCGTCGACCTCGTCGAAGCTGCGGTACTCCATGCTCCAGAACACGGTACCCCACGCGCGGTTCAGCGCATCGATCGTGCCGTAGCGCGCCTTGAGCCATTCGCGAAAGCGCGCGATCGCCGCGGGCGAATAGCTGACCACGGTCTGATGGCAGCCGAATTCGTTATCAGTCTGCCAGTACGCGACCGCGGGATGCTTGCCGTAGCGCTCGGCCACTGCCGTGCAGATGCGCTGCGACGCCTCGTAATACGAAGGCGACGAAAAATCGTAGTGACGGCGCGAGCCGAACGCGCGCGGCCGGCCGTCCGCGCCCACGGGCAGGATGTCGGGATGGCGGTCGATCAGCCACTTCGGCGGCGTCGCGGTCGGCGTGCACATCACGACTTTGAGGCCGGCGTTGCCGAGCACGTCGACCGCGCGATCGAGCCACGCCCAATCGTATTCGCCGGGCGAGGGCTCCATGCGGCTCCACGCGAATTCGGCGATCCGCACCTGCTCGATGCCGAGTGCTTTCATGCGCCGGGCGTCGTCTTCCCAGAGCGATTCCGGCCAGTGTTCGGGGTAGTAGCAGACTCCGAGGCGCATCTAAGGTCCTTTGTATATGGGGGATTGAGGCGCGGCCGGCTCAGGCGTGAAGCTCGAGCGGTTCGAGCGCGGCGACCGCAAAGCCGTCTTCAGTAAATAGATGGCAGGCCGAGGACGGCACGAACAAGCGCGCGGCATCGCCCTGCTTCAAGCGCGTATCGCCGGGCGCCTTCGCGATCAGCGCGGCGCCGCCGGGCTGGTCCAGATGCACGTAGCTGTGTTCGCCGAGTTGCTCGACAAGCGAGACGGTGCGCGTGAGCACCGCGCATTCGGGCTGCACGTGATCGCTCGCCTCCGCGCTCGCGTCATCGGCGAGTTCGAGATGCTCGGGGCGCACACCGAGCGTGACGGTTTGCCCGGCACGCAAGCGCTCGCCGTCGACGGCGACGCGCACCGCCTCCCCCGTATCCGCGAGCGTGACCACGACACCGTGTCCATCGCTCGACGCCACCTTCCCGGGCAGAAAGTTCATGCGCGGCGCACCGATGAAGCCGGCGACGAAACGGCTCTTCGGGCGGTGATAGAGCTCGAGCGGCGCGCCGATCTGCGCGATGCTGCCGTAGCGCTCGGTGTCCTTGCCGGAATGCAGGAGCACGATCTTGTCGGCGAGCGTCATCGCTTCGATCTGGTCGTGCGTCACGTAGACGACGCTCGCCTTCGCGAACTGCTTGTGCAGGCGCGCGATCTCGACGCGCGTCTGTCCGCGCAGCGTGGCATCGAGATTGGAAAGCGGCTCGTCGAACAGGAAAACGCCGGGCTCGCGCACGATCGCGCGGCCGATCGCGACGCGCTGGCGCTGGCCGCCCGAGAGCGCCTTCGGACGCCGTTCGAGCAGCGCTTCGAGCTGCAGGATGCGCGCGGCTTCGCGCACGCGGCGGTCGATCTCGTCCTTCGGCTTCTTGGCGAGCTTGAGGCCAAACGCCATGTTCTCGAAGACGGTCATGTGAGGAAACAGCGCGTAGCTCTGGAACACCATCGCCACGCCGCGCTCCGCGGCGGGCACGTCGTTGACGAGCTTGCCGCCGATCGAAAGGTCGCCGTCGGTCACGTCTTCCAGGCCGGCGATCATGCGCAGCAAGGTGGACTTGCCGCAGCCCGACGGCCCGAGGAACACGCAAAACTCGTTCTCGCCGATCTCAAGATCGACGTTGCGAATCACCGGCGGCCCGTCGCCGTAAGCCTTCTGCACGCCTCTTAACGAAATGCTCGCCATCGCGTCGTCTCCGTGATCTAATCGGCACGCAATCGGAGATTAAGCGCTTAATCAGCTGGACCGAAAAAAGCGATCGCATGGCGATCGTGATTTGCGGCGTCTCCGATGTCGTTCTGTGTATGGGGCCGATAGTGCCGCGTCATGTCGCAGGATGCAAATGCTGAGCAATCAGCCTAAATAGTGAGATAGACCGATGCCCACGCTCAGCGAAGTCGCGCGCCATGCCGGCGTCACCGCCGCCACCGTGTCGAACGTGTTGCGCGGCCGCGGCCGGGTCGGCGAAGAGACGCGGCTGCGCGTGCTCGACGCCGTGAAGGCGCTCGGCTACCGCCCCCACCTCGCGGCGCGCGCGCTGGCCGAAGGCCGTGCGCCGACTATCGCACTGATGGTGTCGAGCATCGCCAACCCGTTCTATCCGGAGTTCGTGCTCGCGGTCGAGCGCGCGGCGCGCGAGAGCGGCCATTTCGTGATCGTCTGCAATACGAACGAAGATCCGGCGACGGGCCGCGCCTATCTCGAGCAGATCGCGGGCACGCTCTCCGAAGGCGTGCTCGTGACGAACGCCAATCTCGACTTCGCCGATCTGCACAAGACCGAAGCGCGCGGCGCGCCGGTCGTGCTGTGCATGTGGGAGCGTCCGCAGGAGCCGCCGGGGCTGCATTGCGTCGCGGTCGATTTCAGGCTGGCGGGGGAGCTGGCGGGCACGCATCTCGTCGAGCTGGGGCATCGGCGGATCGGAGCGATCGTCGGCAGCAAGCTGTCGGGGATCCACGCCGCGCGTTACCAAGGATTCCTCGATGCGATGCAGCACGCGGGGCTCGACGAACCCGACGCGCGCTTGCGGCACGCGCCCGACACCGTGCAAGGCGGCTACGCCGCGACGCGCGCGCTGCTCGAAGCGGAGCCGGGGATCACCGCGATCTTCGCGTCGAACGACTTGCCCGCGCTCGGCGCGCTCCATGCGGCGGCGGATCTGGGGCTGCAGGTGCCGCACGACCTGTCGGTCGTCGGCATCACGGACATTCAGCCGGCGCGCGAAGCGCGTCCCGCGCTGACGACCGTGGCGGTGCCGACAGCCGAAGCCGCTGAGCTTGCGGTGGGGCTATTGAGGGAGTTGCTGACTGCGTCGCCGGATTATGTCGGCGCGGCGGAATCGGCGCCGCGCTTGTGCGTCACATCGGCGCCGCGGTTGGTCGTGAGAGCGTCAACGGGCGCGCCGCGCGAGCCGTAAGCCGAGGAGGCTCGCCGCTCACGCGAGCCCCGCGCGCGAACACTTGCTCAACGCTCGGCGCTCCTATGCCGAGCGCTATCGCATCAGCGCTGAATCACGGCGTCACCGCCGCCCACGACGCATCGGGATTGAACGACTTGATCGCATCGGCCACGCGCGCCGTCTGCGGCCCGAGGTTCTTCTGGAAGAGCTGGCCGTCCTGGTTCACGATGAAGCTCATTACGCCGGTCTTCCCGTATTGCGCGGGCCAGGCGACGAGCGCGAAGCCGTTTTCGAGCTGACCGTCCTTCACATAGCTCTTCGCGCCACCCAACGCTCGCGTACCCTGCCCAGTGAGAATGCGGTAGTGGTAACCGTGGTACGCGTCATCCGGCGACGTCTCCTTCCCCATCACCGCGGCGAGCGGGCCAAGCGGACTCTCGGCTTCGCCCGGCGCCGTGCTCCAGTAGAGGCCGTCACGCTTGCCCGGCGTGCTCACGAAACGCGACGCGTAGTGCTGCGTGAGATCGTGATAGTCGCCTTGCGCATCGACATAGGCGAGCGAGGTCAGCATCGCGGCGTTCTCGTTGCGGCCGATCGTGCGCGTCAGGATCTCGTCGCGCGCGGCCTGCGGATCGAAGCGCCACCCCTGCCCCGCTTTCACGAGCGGAATCGGCAGCGTCCAGCCGCTTGCGCCGACCTCGACATGCGCGCTCGGGCGTCCGTTCAACGGCGCCGCATCGTCGACGACCCGATGCCCCTGCGCCCAAGCGCCGAGGAAGCGATACACGTCGTCTTCGTCGAACGATTCGGCCGGGACGAAGCGCGGGGAGTCGTTGCCGAGCACCTTGTGCAAGGCGTCGCGATCGTTGCTCGCCAACGCATCGGCGAAGGCGGATGCGGCCGCGTCAGGCGTCGCATAGACCGCCTGCGCGTGAACCGGATTGGACGCGAGCGCGAGCAGCATGGCGGCCGAGCCGGCCGCGAGCCCCGCATTGCCGAGGACGACAGCGCAGGCCGCGGCACGTGCGCGCGAAATCGCGCGTGCAGAAAAGCGAATCATCTGAAGCTCCTCTCTATCGTTTATCGACGCAGGCCGCCGCGACGGTCCGATTCGCCGCCTCTCAGCCCGCCGCCTCTGGGTAAATCGGCATTGCGCACGCCGCCGCTGTGCGCGCTCGAAACCGACGCGCGGCTCGTCTGGCCGCGCTGCAGGTCGCGCCGGCTCGCGTCGCCGTCGCCCGCATCGTGCAGCGCGCCGTTGCGGTTCGCCGCTTGCGCGTTCGAGCGCAGGTCGCTGGCCGACGCGCTCGAGCGTGCGTTCGGATGGTTGTCGGCGAATTCATGGCTGCCGGCCGCGCCGCCCTGATGGATATCCTGCACGCGCTGACTCGCCGAGCCGCTCAGGTTCTCGCCGGTGCGCGTCTGCAGCGTTTGCCGCGCGGCATCGCGTGAGGCGTCGCGCGACGCCGACGTATCGCGCCCGCGATATTGATCGCGCTGCGAGCGGTCGGTGTTGCTGAAGTTCGCGTTGTTGCGATTGACGTTCGTCACGTTGCGGTTGACGTTCGTCGTGTTGCGATTCCAGCTCGTCGTGCGGGTCGTCGCGTCGATCCGGTGATTGACGTTGATGTTGTTGTAGTGATTGACGTTGATATTGACGTCGTGGTGATTCCAGTCGAAGCCGCCCCACAGCGCGTTGGTGACCGCCACGCCCACACCGAAGCCGATCCCGGCGGCAACGCCGCTCGCAAACGCGTACCCGGGCGGAGGCGGCACATAAACCGGCGGATAGGCCGGATAAGGCCATGCGCCATAGACCACGGTCGGGTTATAGGTCGGCACGTACACGACCTGCGGATTGGCTGGCACGATCTGAATCGTGCTTTGCTCGACCACCACCTTCTGCTGCGTATTCGTTTGCAGATTGCCGGCCTTCTGCGCTTCCTTGCGCAAGCGCTGCACCGAATCCATCACGTCGTTCGGCTGCGCGAGAAACGCATTGCCGAGCTGCGCGACCCAGTCGGGTTTCGCCGACATCGTCGCCAGCACTTGCGGAAACGCGACCAGCGATTGCACGCTCGGGTCCCAAGGCTCCGACGCCACGGCCTTCACGGCCGCATCGCCCTGCAGCTTCGCATTCGACTTCGACCAGGCCGCCGCGGCCTCCACGTCCTGCGGGAACGTCGCGGCCATCAGCACCTGCGCGAGCAAGGCATCGGGATAGAGCGCGACGGGCGCCGTCAGCGAATCGAGCTGCTGACTGGAGAGCTTGGCGGCGGTTTGCGCGAGCGTGGCGGTCGGCGCGACGCACATCAGCATCGGCGCGCCGGCCAATGCAGCGCACACAATAAGCGCATGCGGGCTGAGTGCCCATGATCGTCTCACGATGAAATTCTCCTGGGTGCGTTGGAGGTCGAGCGCCGGCAGGAACAGCGGGCGCCGTGATGTGAAGCACCGTGACGGGCAGGCGACGGCCTGCCCTTCGGTGAAGCCCTTCAGTGGACCCTTAGGTGGGCCCTTCGATCAGCTTTGCGGCTTTGCGGCAGCTGCACCCGAGCTCTGCGGCGCCGGCTGCGCTGCGGCTGCGCCTTGCGGCGTCACTTGCACCGCGGTCGCGGAAACGAACACGGCGTGAACCGTATCGCCGACCTTCACGTTATCGAGCGAAATGTCAGGCGCGGCTTGGAGCGTCTGCGCCTGGTTCGGGCCGCGCAGCGTCACGAGCCGCTCTTTCTTGTCGATCTTCTGCACCGTGGCGATCAGATCGACGCGATGCGCAGCGTCGTAACCGGTGCCGGTTGGCTTGTAGGTTTGCGTATCGACGCGCTCGCGAATGCCGTCGTTGTCGCTCTTGACCTTGTCGGCCGCCAGCAGCACCGCGCTCTTGTACAGCACGTCGACACGATCGCCGAGATGCAGGTTGTCGAACCCGGTGACTTCCGGATTGACTGCGACGACGGCGATATTGCCCTTAGGCCCCTTGAGCGTGAGCGTGCGCGTCGTCTGCTCGATGCCGACGATCGTGGCCTTCACGTGCGTAGCCGGCGACGTCGCCACGATGGCCTGCGCGGTGCTCGCCATCGAGTCTTGCGCCATGGCCGGCTGAATCACGGCTGCTGCGAGGAAAAGTGCTGCGCCAATCGTCATTGTTTTCATTTGCACCTCGATAAAAAGGAGTGTCAGGGGATTGACCGGCGCTATGCCGCGATTCAATGCGGAAATAGAGCACGGAAAATTCCCCGCTTAAAACGCCTTGCATTGGCAGTTTCCGTCGAATATCTCATAACTCGATACGAAAATACAACGCGGCTTTGTGACAGTCGGTATAAGAACTATGCAAATCGAATTGAATTGATACTTCTTTTACATATATGCCGAATTGAAATCCCATTCAAATTGAAACAATCGCGCAATAAAACGGATATGCGCCATCGAATTGAAACAACGGCGGCGGCCTCAGGCTGGCGGTCTCAGCACGCGTACGCCACTCCGATCGTCTAAAAAACCACCGCGCACACGAAGACATCCGCATAGGCGGACGAGGGGAATGAAATAGCCAAATCGGATGCAAACGACAGCGCCGCCGTCCGGAAAATCCTCATCGGCGACACGTGTTGATTCAAGGCTCGGAAAAGAGAATTGCCTCGATAGGGACGCCGCACACGCCTTTGGAAAATCGCCAATTCGCCTCGAAAATTTCCGAGTCCCGCGTGCAATGAAACGGCTTTCGGCGCCATTCGAAGCATTGGCAAACGCGATTAACCACGTTGGTATCAGCTACGAGTCGAGCCTGACCGCCGTCATGACGCACTGAGGCGCCGGCCACCCCAGCCGCGCGGCCCGGCTTAGACGATCGGCTTAGCCGTGAGCCGCACGTTCCCCGACCACACGATCGCCGCGATCAACGGCATGGAACCCGCGACGATCCCGAGCAAATACTCGAATACGAAGCCATAGCCATTGCGCTGCGGGTTGAGAAACGAATACGGATACCAGTCGACGATCAGCCCGCGGACCAGCGTGTAGGTCACATAGGCGATCGGGAAGATCAGCAGCATCCACGCTTCGCGGATGCGCAAGCGCGTGCGCGGCGGGTCGATCAGCCAGTCGGCGACCATGGCCATCGGCATGATCCGATGCAGCACCCAGTTGTTGAACGACGGCGTCCCATGCGTGAGCGCGTCGATCGGCGCGAGCAGCAGCGCGTAGACGATGGCGGTCACGAGCAGGTATAGCGTCGCGGCCGCGCGAAGCATGTCGACGGTGCGCGACGCGGACTTGCCGCGCCTGAATACGCCGATCAGCAACACCGCCGACGCAAACAGATTGCTGATGTTCGTGAAGTAGCTGAAGTAGTTGGAAAGCGCGAAGGCCGGGTTGTCCCACTTGGCGACGATGCCGTTGGCGATGGCGACCCAAATGAACAAGACGCAGACGAGACGAGCGCTCGAAATCAGCACGCGCATGGGAGGGACCAGTGGAGTTAGCTAGTCCGCATTATCCTCGAAAGTTTTCTTCGAAGAAGCCGTCAAGCCGGCTTACGAATTCGACTACGACGCCCGACTCCAGCGCGACGAACACCTGCCGCTCGCCCATGAGCGGCACCTCGGCGACTTCAAACGGCACGCGGTTCGCGCGCAGACGTTCGAGCAACGCCCGCCACTCGATGCCATCGCCGATGCGAAACGCGACGTGGTCGATACGCGGCGCGATACGGCCTAGGAGCGGGCCTTCGAGCGACGGCACGGTCGCTTCGACGAGGTGAATGACGGGCCGCCCGTCGGCATAGAGCCAATGGCCACGGACACCGAATGGCGGCCTCCAACCGTCGGTCAGGCCCGCGACCGCGCAGAAAAAATGCCGCGCGGCTTCGAGATCCTTCGTAACGATCGTGGCGTGATCGAGCTTCATGAGGTTGCGGTGGCAAACAGGCAATGTCCGCATTCTGCAAACCACGCTGTCGATTGATAATTGGCGTAGCCTTTGAATCAATTTCAAACAAAACGGAAAACTCGTGGACAACCTGGGCGACATCCGGCTTTTTGTCGAAGCGGCGAATCTTGGTGGACTATCGGCGGCAGGCCGCAAGCTCGGCCTGTCCCCCGCCGCGGCGAGCGCGCGGCTCGTCAAACTGGAGGCGGCGCTGCACACGCGGCTCTTCGAGCGCACGACGCGTCAGTTGCGGCTGACGGAGGAAGGCAGGATGTACCTCGCGCATTGCCAGCAGGCGCTGCAGGCGCTCGACGATGCGCATGCCGCACTGCAGGCCGGCAGCACCGTCGTGCGCGGCAAGGTCCGGATATCGGCGACGTCCGACTTTGGCCGTCACGTGCTCAAGGGCTGGCTCGACGAGTTCAACCAGCAGTATCCGGAGGTCACGTTCGGGCTCGTGCTGTCCGATTCGCTCGCGAATCTGTTGCAGGACGATCTCGATCTGGCGATCCGCTTCGGTGTGCCGCCCGATAGCGGGCTGATCGCTCGGCCGCTCGCCGCAAACCGGCGCGTGCTGTGCGCGTCGCCGGACTATCTCGCGAAACACGGCGCGCCCGAGCAGCCGCGCGACCTCGAACGGTTCCCCTGCATCGTGCTTGGCTCGGCCAGCGGCTACGCCAACGAGTGGCACTTCGTGCGAGGCGAAGAGCGGGAAACGTTTACGGTGCCCTTGGCCGCCGCCCGCGAAACCAACGATGGCGCCGTTGCCCGCGAATGGGCCGTGGCGGGCTATGGCATCGCGATGAAGTCGATCTGGGACATCGGCGCTGATTTACGCGCCGGCCGCTTGAGCGTGGTGATGCCCGAATGGCGCTCACCCGAAGCGCCGGTACACGCGATCTATCAACGCAACCGCTACATGGCGCCGCGCGTGCGGACGTTGCTCGACTTTCTGATCGAGCGCTTCAACGCGGTGTCCGGCGAGCTGGACGCGTACTTGAATCCGTCGCCGCGTTAGGGGTTCAGTGGCGTGAAGGCCGCCGTGATCTTTTGACAGCCGTTGAAAGTAATTCAAGAGCTACGCCAATTATCAAAACGCTGTCCGATTCGCAGAATGGAGTCACGTCGTAGCAACGACCTTCCACTCCACTCACGATTCGAGGCTTGATATGAGCGATCTTGCATCCCAACGCATTCTTGTCGTCGGCGGCAGCTCCGGCATTGGCGCCGCAACCGCGAAGGCGTTTGCCGAACGCGGCGCGGACGTCGTCATCGCGTCGCGCAATCAGGCGAAACTCGACGCGGCCGCCATGCAAATAGGCAAGCGCGTCACGACGGCCGTGCTCGATACAACCGATGCGGCAAGCGTCGAAACCTTCTTCGCGCAAGCCGGCGCCTTCGATCACGTTGTGATCTCAGCTGCGCAAACGCCGAGCGGCCCCGTGCGTCAGCTCGCGCTCGACGACGCCTACGCCGCCATGGAAAGCAAGTTCTGGGGCGCCTACCGCGTGGCGCGCGCAGCCAAGATCGCAGAGGGCGGCTCGCTGACCTTCGTGTCGGGCTTCTTGAGCGTTCGGCCGAGCGCGTCGTCGGTACTGCAAGGCGCGATCAACGCCGCGCTGGAAGCGCTGGCGCGCGGGCTGGCGCTGGAACTCTCGCCGGTGCGCGTCAACACGGTGTCGCCCGGCCTGATCGCCACGCCGCTGTGGAACAAGCTCGGCGACGAAGCGCGCCAAGCCATGTACGACAGCGCCGCCGCGCGCCTGCCGGCACGCCGCGTCGGACAACCCGACGACATCGCCAACGCCGTCGTCTATCTCGCGACGACGCCCTTTGCAACCGGCTCCACCGTGCTCGTCGACGGCGGCGGCACGATCGCGTGATCGTTCGCACGACGTCAGGCGAGATGCAGGGGCGTCCATGTAAGCCGCCCCTACATCTCGCTCATCCGCTTACCCGGTAGTACACTTCCCGCACCAAGCTCAGCACCAACTTCCAAAACGCCGCTCGCCTTTCGCGGCAATCCAACAAGCGGTGAAGTGAGGTCAAGAATGGAACAGTTCGCCAGCTATTCGGGGGGTCCTGGCAACGACGCTGGACGCGATTTCGCGCAAGGCAATCGGATGTTCCTGTCGACCGTGCCGGCCGGGCCCGGCGAGCGGCGGCTTGCGCTCACGCTGATGCTCGTGAGCATCATCGTGTTTCTCATCGCCGTCCCGTTTGCCAAGCGCGAGTGGCCGATCATCTGGGCATTCGTCCCGACCTACGAATCGGCATTGGTGGTGACCGACTTGATCACCTCGATGCTGCTCTTCGGGCAGTTCTATTCCCTGAGATCCCAGCGCCTCCTCGTGCTCGCCTGCGGCTACCTCTTCACGGCCGGCATGACGGTCTCGCACGCGCTCACCTTTCCCGGCCTCTTCGCGCCTGGCGGCCTGATCGGCGCGGGCCCGCAGAGCACCGCGTGGATCTATATGTTCTGGCACACCGGGTTTCCGCTCTTCGTGATCGCCTATGCGCTGCTCAGGGATGAGCGCATCGAAGACGGAGCGCGCCTCCCGACTCAGGAAACCTCGCCACACCGCGCCATCGCGCTATGCGCGGGGCTCGTGCTCGCGCTCGTGTGCGGGCTTGCGGCCCTCGCAACCGCAGGACGCGACGCGCTACCCGCATTGCTCGTCCCGGCGCATTTCGCGCCGACCTACACGCTGACATATCGCATCACGATCGGGCTCGTCTGGTCGACGACCTTCGCCGCGTTCTTCGTGCTGCTGCGCTACGGCACGCACTCGAAGCTCGATATGTGGCTGCGCGTCGTCCTGTGCGCCTGGATGATCGACATCGCGCTCGCCGCGATGCTCAACAAAAGCCGCTTCGATCTCGGCTTCTACGTCGGCCGGGTCTATGGCCTGCTATCCGCGAGCTTCGTGCTGGTGGTGCTGCTCGTCGAAAGCGGCATGCTCTATGCGCGGCTCGCGGCGCTCACGCGGCGCGACCTGCAGGAGCGCATGCGCGTGCAGGAGCTCGAGCACTTGGGCCTGCTGTCGGCCGGCATCCAGGCGGCGCGCGAAGAGGAACAAAAACGCATCGCCCGCGAACTGCACGACGATCTCGGGCAGCGCCTGACCGCCATCAAGATCGACCTCACGATGCTCGAAGCCGATCTGCAGGACCGCACGATGTCGCCTGAACTGCGCGCACAGGCGCAGTCGATGCAATCGCTGATCGACGAAACGGTGACTTCGGTGCGGCGTATCGCGGCCGGTCTGCGGCCCGTCGCGCTCGACGATCTCGGTCTGGTGCCGGCGCTCGAATGGCTCGCGCGCGATTTCAAAACCCGCTACGGCATCCCCGTGCTGCTCGACTTCCCCACGGGCGAGCCGAGCTTCAACGCCGCCGCTTCGACCGCGGTGTTCCGCATCGTGCAGGAAGCGCTGACGAACGTCGCGCGCCATGCGCAGGCGACGCAAGTGCACGTCGAGGCGCTGCTCGTCGACGACGCATGGCGCGTGACCGTCGCGGATAACGGCCGCGGCATCGCCGCCGACGCGCCGCGCAAGGACAAATCGTTCGGCTTGCTCGGCATTCGCGAGCGCGTGCGCCTCTTGAACGGCACGGCCGCCATCGAAACCTCGCCGGGCCGGGGCCTGCGCCTGACGGTCGACCTGCCCCTCGCCGACGTCAGCGATGACAGCCCCGCGTAAACCCGCCCCGCTTTCCGCCTCCTCTGCCGGCTTGTAGGAAATCGCCTATAGGCGTTCCCGTACGCCTACGCAAACTCAAGCCATCGCCGATTTTCATTCCCCCGGTCGTGACCAATACTTGGCTCACAAATCGTCGTACCTAAGCGTCATACCCAAGCGCCATACCTGAGAGACGCAGTCCACACACCACCGGGGGTTCGCCATGACATGCCTTTACTACGATACGAACGACGCCATTCAAGAACGTCGCCGCACCAACGCTCTGCAAGCGAGCGCAGCACCCTCCACGCCGACCGCATTAACAACGCCGGCCGCGCCCAGCCATGCGCTCGACATCGTCGCCCTCGCCCGCGGCGTGGGCATGCTGATCACGCTCGATGGCTGCATCGGCAATTCGCAGTATCAAAGCGTGTTCGGCTCGCTGACGTCGCTCGAGCGTTTCGCTCAAGCCGTGCGCGAATCCGTGGCCGCCTGAGCGGACCGTCAAGGACCCTCAAGGACCGCCACGGCACGCCGCGAGCCCTCCCTTTGCGGCGCCACCTACCGGGGAAAAGGAAATGAACGATATCGAGAACCCGCTGGATTTGATTCGAGAACTCAACTTGTCGTACATGCTCCTCGCGCAGCGGCTGTTGCGCGAAGACAAGGCGATCGGCATGTATCGCCTCGGCATCTCGGCTGAAGTCGCGGATATTCTGCAGAACCTGTCGCCGGCGCAGATCGTCAAGATCGCCGCGACGCAACACCTGCTGTGCTTTTTCCGCTTCAAGGACTACTCGATCCTCGCGTCGCTCACGCACGCGGCCAAGAACGCGGACGTGATCCCGGCGCATGCCGCCATCGTGCTCGCCGCGCAGCCCGCCGAGGTCTTCGCATGAAATCGTCCGCCGCCACGGCCGCCAATGGCGCCAGCGCCGCCAGGAAAAGCGTCGCCGAGGACGCCCAGCAGGTCCTGCGCGCCATCGAGCTGATCGAACTGGGCGCGCGCATGCAGGTGCTGGAAACGGAGCTGACGCTGCCGCGCGAGCGCATGATCCGCCTCTATCACGAGCTCAAAGGCAAGGCGCCGCCGCGCGGCCTGTTGCCCTCGTCGGCGGATTGGTACATGACGTGGCTCGCGAACATCCACTCGTCGCTCTTCTACAACGCGTACCTGTTCATGCGCCACGACGCCGGCGAGACCCACCTCGACGCCTTGACCAAGGCGTACCGGATCTACGTCGAACACTGCCGCACGACGGGCGCCGAGTTGCTGCTCGATCTGACTCGCGCCTGGACGCTGGTGCGCTTCTTCAGCGCCAACATCGTGCAGATGGCCCCGTGCACCCGCTGCCGCGGCAAGTTCGTCGCTTACAAATACGACCTCTGCGACGGCCTGGTGTGCGGCGCCTGCTGCCCGCCGCCGCGCGCCGGGAAGACCTTGAAGACGGCCGCCTCGCGCGCCGTCGAAGCGCCGGAAACCGCCTGAGCGCGCCGGCGCGTTCGACTCCCGCGTTCGACTCCGTTTGCGCCCAATGACGCGCCTCGCGGGAACTGCGTGCAATCCCTGCTCGCCAAGCGCATTCGTATGATGGAAAATCGTTGCTCCTACGCTACCGACGCGACCGCCACACCGGATGCGATCGCGACAAAGGAGCCTTGCAATGATCCGCGTCTTGCTCGCCGACGACCACGCCCTCGTTCGCGATGGTCTGCGCCGCATCCTGCAAAGCACGTCAGAGGTGGCCGTGGTCGGCGAGGCCGCCGACGCCGCCACCACCCTGCAGCTTGCGCGCAAGGGCGACGCCCAGATTCTCGTGCTCGATCTGTCGATGCCCGGCCGTAACGGGCTCGAACTCCTCAAGCAAATTCACGAAGAAATGCCCGCGCTGCGCATCCTCGTGCTCACCATGCACGCCGAGGAGCAGTACGCGGTGCGCGCCTTCAAGGCCGGCGCCGCCGGCTATCTGACCAAGGAAAGCGCGCCCACCGAGCTCGTCAAGGCCGTGACCCGGATCGCCTCGGGCAACGCCTACGTGAGCGTCGCGATGGCCGAGCGCTTCGCGATGAACCTCTCCACGCCGCCCGATGAAGCGCCGCATCACAAGCTGTCCGACCGCGAGTACGACGTGTTCCGGCGGCTCGTCGCCGGGGAAACGATTTCAGAAATCGCCGACAAGCTCTGCGTGAGCGCGAAAACCGTCAGCACGTACAAGACGCGCATCCTCGAGAAAATGCAGATCCCGCACGATGCGGGGCTCGTGCGCTACGCGATCAAGAATAAGCTGTTCGAGGACGAGGAAAGCGGCGGGTTGTGATTGAGGCCGAACGCCGGGGGCGGCGCCAAGCGAACCTGTAGGAATCGGCGTACAGGCCTTCCCTCCTTCCTACAGGACTCTTATCCATCGCTGATTTCGCCAGCCTTGCCCGCGCGCCATACTGGCTGCATGAAATCGACAAACGCGAGCGCCCCCGTGAAAGTGTTTCTGGTCGAAGACTCCGAGATGATTCGACGGCGCCTTCGCAAGCTCGTGGGCGCGATCGACGGCGTGCTGATCGTCGGCGAGGCTGAGGATTCGGACACGGCGCTCGACGGCATTGCCGAGGCCGCCGCGGACGTCGCTATCGTCGATTTGCATCTTGCCAAGGGCAGCGGGCTCGCGCTCTTGAAGAAGCTCGCGGAGCGCGCGTCGCCGGTGGTGTCGATCGTGGTGACCAACAACCCCAGACCCGAATACGAGCACGAATGCCTGGCTGCAGGGGCGCAGCATTTCTTCGACAAGTCGACCGAACTCGAACTCGTTCGGCGGGCGATCAGGGAGATCGTCGAGGCGCGGGGGTAATCGCTACCTCGTCCATCCGTCGCGATACATGCAGTCCGCGACGATGGACGCGCGCCCCGCTTCGTTTTGAGCGCGTTCAGAGTTAGGCAGGAATCACGGGCGAGAGGCATGCAACATCTCGTATTCGTATTCCGCGCTTGATTTGTCATTGTGTAGCGCAGTGAAAGCAGCGGAGTACAAGTGACACTGAGGCCTCGCAGAACGGCCAGTTTCTGCCGTTCAAGCCCCTCTGCTGGATCGTGCACCATCGAAACACCCAACACGAAGCACTTGACAACTATCCGGCGATGAATAAAATGACTGACCAGACACTTATCAAAGAAGTTGGAGCGACCAAGCGATGGCCAGACCGAAAAGTGAGGAGAGGCGCCAGACGATCATCGATAGTGCGATCAAGCTGATCGCCCGCGAAGGCTTGGGTGCAGCTACGGCTGCCATCGCGAAAGAAGCGGGGGTGCCTAATGGCTCCCTGTTCACGTATTTTCCGACCAAGGTCGAACTGTTCAACGCGCTCTATATCGAGATCAAGGAAGAGTTGATTTCCACAGTTGACGATGGTCTATCGAACGCGGGGGACGAGCGCGAGCAGTTGCTGCACATATGGGCGCGGTGGACTCGGTGGGGCGCAGCCAATGACGAGAAGCGGCGAGTTCTGGCCCAGCTAAGCGTGTCGGAGGACGTACTGGAATCGACAAAAACGGCGGGGTTTGCTGCCGCCCATCGGTCCGTCAACCTGATCCGTCAGGTTGCGCGTCACGGCGCGTTGCGGAATCAGGATTTGGCGTTCGTCGGAGCAGTCGTGGAGTCCCTGGCGAACACGACGATGGATTTCATGAGTCGGGACCCGAAGCATGCCGAAGAGATCTGCATGTCGACATTCGAGTTCCTGTGGAAAGCATTGCGGTAAATTTTTTCTCGTTTAAATGACTGTCTAGTCATACATGTAACGAAAGGGAAATTCAACATGTCTAAAGTTTGGCTAATTACTGGAAGCGGAAGCGGTCTGGGTCGAATTATTGCCGAGGCAGCTTTGGCCGCTGGAAACCAGGTCGTCGCGACCGCCCGTAACGTCCGCCAGTTAGACGCACTGGTAGCGCAATACGGCGCGAATGTCCGGGCGGTCGAGCTCGACGTCACGGACGAGTCTCAAGGTCAGGCGGCCGTCGATGCAGCGATCGATGGCTTCGGGCGACTTGACGTGCTCGTGAACAATGCTGGGTACGGGGACACACGTCCGTTCGAGCAGGTTCCCTCGGATGAGTTTCGCCGACTGGTCGAGACGTGCTTTTTCGGTGTCGTGAATCTCACTCGCGCGGCGCTTCCGATCATGCGGCGGCAGCGTAGCGGACACATCATTCAGATTTCTTCGTTGGGTGGTCGTACGGCGTTCCCGGGCAACGCGGCCTATTTCGCGTCGAAGTGGGCCGTCGGTGGCTTCACCGAAGGTCTGGCAGAGGAGACTGCACCGTTCGGCGTCAAGGTTACCGCGCTTGAGCCGGGTGGAATGCGTACCAATTGGGGAAAGCGTGCGAACGCAGACCGGCCGGTCTTATTGCCGGATTACGAACCCTCAGTCGGTGCAAGCATGAAACAGCTGGAGGGCTATTGGGGCAATGAGTCTGGGGACCCCATCAAAGTTGCACAGGTTATTCTCCGGATCGCCGACACGGAGACAGTGCCGCCGCACATTCTGCTCGGAAGCGACGCTTTCCATTTGGCGCGTCAGGCGGAGCAAGCAAGAGCAGCCGATGCAGATCGTTGGCAAGCGGTCAGCGTCTCAACTGACGTAGGTGCTTTCGGTTCCATTCCGACGTTTCCAACGTATTGAATGGCCTTAAGCATTGCAAACTATCCTGAGCGGCCGCTTTGAGGAAAGGCGACTGGCTGAAACGGGTCGAAATGCGCCCGCCGAGCGACGCACGGCAAGCGTGCCAACTTCTGCGATGCAGTAGAGAGCGCCGGAATCAACCGCCGAATGCGGATAGCCGCAAAATCGAATCAACAAAAGCGCCCGCCGCAGCGAGTGAGCGGCGCGCGCGCACTCGCGCCGTTCATCTCGCCTCGATCGAAACGAAACGGCGCACGTTATGGCGCTGGATCAGCACCGCAATCGGCTTCTTCGCCTTGGCTTCCAGGGCGCTCGCGTCGTCCTGCGACTCGAGCAGTTCGCCGTTGAACGACAGCACGATATCGCCGGGTTGAATGCCGGCGCGTGCAGCAGGCCCCGTTACTTCGTCGACCATCAAGCCAAGCGGAAGATCGCTCGCGCGTTTCTCGTCCTCGCTGAGCGCATGCATGCTCAAGCCAAGGCGATCCGCCGCAACGGCTGCGTTCTGTCCGGCGGCGGGGATTGGCTGAGCCGTGGGGACTCGCGCGGCGGCGGGAATCGGTTTTGCCTGCGGGAGTGGCTCGGCGGCGGGGACTTGCTTCGCCTCCTGGACTGATTCAACGGCAGGAACTTGCTTCACCTCCTGGACTGGGTCAGCGGCAGGGACTTGCTTCGCCTCGGGGACTGGCTCGACGGCTGGGACTTGCTTTGCATCGAGGACCGGCTCGACGGCTGGGACTTGCTTTGCCTCGGTGATTGGCTGTGCGTCAGGGACTTGCTTTACCTCCTGGACCGGCTGAGCGTCAGGGACTTGCTTCACCTTCGGGACAGGCTGAGCGGCAGGGACTTGCTTCACCTCTTGAACTGGCCCGACGGCAGGAACCTGCTTCATCTCGGCGACTGGCTCAGCGACTGGAGCTTGCTTCGCCTCCGGACTCTGCTTCGCCTGCGAAATACGCCCAGCCGCCAGGCCTCCCCCGCCCGAGCCGGCCATGAGTCTTACCGTCATCGGCCGCCGATCGCGAATCACCCGAACGACCGTTTTCGTGCCCGCCTGCATACCGGAGGCGTAGTCGACGAGATCGGCGGAACCATCGATGGCCTTCTCGCCGATCTGCGTGACGACGTCCCCCGCCTTGAGGCCGCTGGCGGCCGCCGGCGTGCCGGGCGCGACGGCGTTGACCAGCGCGCCGGCCGGTCGCGGCAGCCCGAGAGCCGCCGCCAGCCCGGGAGCGACGTCCTGCACGTCTACGCCAAGACCGCCGCTCGCCCCGTCGCCACGCTGAGCCTGCCACTGCATCCGCACCGTGTTGACCAGGTTGATCGGGATGGCGAAGGTGAGACTTTGGTACGGCTCCGCATTCGTGTAGATCTGCACGTCGATGCCGATCACTTCTCCGGCGTGGTTGAACAGCGGGCCGCCCGAGTTGTCGGGATTGGCGGCGACATCGGTTTGAAAGAACGGGAAACGGCTGCCGTCCGGCAACGCGCGCGGCGTCGCGCTGATGATGCCGTCGGTCACGGTATTCGCGAAGCTGTCGAGCGAGCCGATCGTCAGAACCGGCTCGCCGACGCGCACGCGCGACGAGTCGCCCAGTTTGACGGTCGGCAGTTTCGTGGCGTCGATCTGCAGCAACGCGACGCCGCTTTCGGTGTCGACGGTGAGCACCGTTGCCTTGAACTTGCGTCGATCGGTCAGCGTGACGATCACCTCGGCCGCCTGATCGACGACATGCGCGGCGGTCACGATGAGGCCGTCCGGGGTGACGATGAAACCCGAGCCGCTGCCCGCTATGGCGCGCGGCGCGTTGCTTGGAGACTCCGGTTGTTGCGGCACGACGCGTTTGAAAAACGCAGCAAAGGGATCGTCTGAATCGACCGCTTCAGGAGCGGGCGGCGACGTTTGCTTGTCTGAAGCCGCGCTGATGTTGACGACCGCCCGCCCGTAACGTTCGACGATGGCGGGATAGTCGATCGGCAACGCGGCGCCGAGCGGCGCGAGCCGTTTCTCCTTGGGGGGCGGCGGCGCGGCGCCGGTGGCGAGCGTCGCAGGCTGCGCAAGCGAATAGCTCCCGAGAAGTCCGGCTGCGACGGCAGCAGGGAGCAAGGTGCGGGCAATAGACCGGCGGAACACGACGCACCTCCAAAACAGTCGCTATGGTCGCTATAGCAGGATGTCGATGCCTTGGACGCCGAACGTAAAACGTGATCGCCGCAAGCACACGCCGACACTTTATTTATAGAGCAAGCAACCGACGCGACGCAGATTCCGCCGACTTTCTTCGTGCCGCACCGCACGATGTCTGCACCCGTCAACCAAGCTTCTTCGCCTTCGGCCGAATACCCGCCATCAACGCGATCCCGCTCACGAGCAACAGCCCGGCCAGCAGATAAATCGCGAGGTCCATGCTCCCCGTGCTCGTGCGGATCTGGCCGATCACCCAGGGGCTCACGATGCCGCTCGTGATGCCGATGCTGCTGATCAGCGCGATGCCGGAAGCGGCCGCCTCGCCCGACAGATAGCTCGACGGAATCGCCCAGAAAATCGGCAGCGCGGCGAAGATCAGGATCGACGCGACCGACAGAATCGCGAGCATCGCGGCAAAGCTCGAGAGATGCAGCGTCAGCGCCGCAAGCGCGAGTCCGCCGCCGATCGTGCAGGCCGCGAAATGCTTGCGCCGCTCGCCGGTCCGGTCGGAACGGCGAGCGATCAGCAGCAGCCCGATGGCGCCGATCGCATTCGGCACGACGGTGTAGAGGCTCACCGAGAGCACATCTTTGATGCCGAAGTCGCGGATCATGAGCGGCATCCAGAAGTTCAGCGTCAGCGATGCGCAGGTCAGCGAGAAGTAGATGAACGCGAACAGGTACACGCGCGGGTTGACGAGCGCTGCGGCGAAGCTGCGCTCCTGGTGCGCCCCGCCTGCGCCTTTGGGCTGATCGCTCGCGCAGAGCGTCTCGATCCGCTCCTGTTCCGCGGGTTCGAGCCAGCGCGCGTCGCGCGGCCGGTCGACCAGGCGAAACAGCGCGAAAAACGCGAGCACCACGGCGGGCAAGCCTTCGATCACGAACATCCACTGCCATCCGTAGAGCCCCAGCACGCCGCCCATGTCGCGCATGATCCAACCGGACATGAGCCCGCCGAGCACGCCGGCCACCGCCACGCCCGCAAAGAACACCGCCATCACCGCCGCGCGCCGGTTCGCGGGAAACCAGTACGACAGATACAGCACGATGCCGGGAAAGAACCCCGCCTCGAACACGCCGAGCATGAAGCGCAGGACGTAGAAATGCGTGGGCTTCGACACGAACATCATGCCGATCGAAGCAAGCCCCCAGAGCAGCATGATCCGCGTGAAGGTGCGGCGCGCGCCGAAGCGCGCGAGCAGCAGATTGCTCGGCACTTCGCACAGCACGTAGCCGATGTAGAACACGGCCGCGCCGAGCCCGTACATCGCGTCGCTGAAGCCGAGATCGTGCTTCATCTGCAGTTGCGCGAAGCCGATGTTGATGCGGTCCAGAAACGACACGACGTAGCAAAGAAACAGAAACGGAATGATGCGCCAGGCCACCTTGCGGAACATCGCCTGATCGCCGGCGGCGGAAGCGGCGCGCGGCGCGGCCTCCGCGGAAAGGGAATAGCTCATGCTGTCTCGCTCCAAATGTCTCGATTTGTATGCGAATGGGTTAATCCCTTGCGCATGGTTCAGCATTGTATAAATGATTTCTCAATGGTGAATCACGGTTTACCCCAAAACCTCAGACAACAGGCGAACAAAAACCGCGACGCACGCGTCGGCGTGCATCGCGAGAAACGAAACTAAGGGGAAGCGAAAGAGACTTAGATGGCCGTAAAACCGAGCCGGGAGGAGACAGCCGCCGCGCTCGCGCGCAGCGTGTTCGCGAGTTCGCCTTGCCAGGCCGTGTCGAGCGAGCCGCTCGGGCCGATCGCCGTGATCGCGAGCACGACGTTGCGCGTGTGATCGAACACCGGCGCGCTCATCGCGCTGATGCCGGCGACGGGCGCGTCGACGCTGCGCGCCAGCGTCTGCTCCCGCACTTCGGCGAGCTTCGCGTCGATTTCCTTCTGGCTGAACTTGCGGTTCGCGACGCCGAGCCGGGCCGCGTTCGATTCCTCCAGCGCCACGAGCGCCGCGACGGTCATCGGCGGCAGATAAGCGGCGAACGCGAGGCCGGTGGCCGTCTGCAGGAGCGACATCACCGTGCCGGTACGCATCGCCACGTAAATCGAATCGCTCGCGTGCCGGATATAGACGATGGTCGGGCCGCTGCTGCCGGGCGTCGCGAGCGCGACGGTATGGCCGATGCCGGCCGCCATTTCGTCGATGACCGAGACCGCCGTGCGCACCGGGTCCGAGCGTTGCAGGCTGATGAGCCCCATCTGCAGCGCGAACGGGCCCAGTTCGTAACGGCCCGTGGCCGCATCCTGCTGGATCAGGCCGAGCACGCCATAACTCACGAGATACGGATGCGCCTTGGCCGACGACATGCCCGCCTTCCTCGCGAGATCGCCGAGCAGCATTGGCCCGCCGTGATCCACGAGCGCCTGCAGCAACGCGCCCCCGACTTCAATCGATTGAATGCCGCGCCGTTCTTTTGTCATTGTCTGGTTCCATTGCGCTGAGTGCGCGCATCATGACATGCGCTGCGAGACGTTGCCTAACCATGCCCCAACTGTTGCCTAGCGCCCGCCCAAACGCCGCGCGATCAGCCACGGCAGCCGCAGCACACACCCGAAGAGCAGCCGCAGGTGCATCGACGTCAACAGAACGTTGTCGCGCAGGTAGTTGAAATGCGAGACCCCGCCCTCGTCGCGACGAAAGTAACGCACCGGTGCATCGAGCCTGATCGGCCACACGCCGGCCCAGCACAAACGCACGGCCGCTTCGGGATCGAAGTCGAAGCGCCGCATCCACGCATGCCTGCGCATCAGCGTGCGTAGCGGCTCGACCGGGTACACGCGAAAACCGAACAGCGAATCGCCGATCCCGGCCCAGAGGGTCTCGATGTTGGCGCAAAGATTCGATAGCCGCCGCCCGTAGACGCGCGCACGCGGCGCCGTCGAGTCGAATTTCGGCAGACCTAGCACCATGCATCCGGGCGCGTCCTTCGACGCCTCCATGAACGCCTCGATCAAATGCTCTGGGTGCTGCCCGTCGGAATCCATCGTGAGCACGTGCGTGAAGCCGCGCGCCGCGGCTTCGTCGAGCCCGGCGAGCACGGCCGCGCCCTTGCCCTGATTGACCGGCAACACGATGACATGCAGCCCGGGATCGCTTTCGGCCATCGCCAGGAGACGCGGCGTGCTGCCGTCGGTGCTGCCGTCGACGACGACCCATACGGGCGCCCAATGCGCTCGCGCACTGCGCACGGTCTCGTCGAGCTTCTCCCCCGAGTTGTAGCTCGGGATCAGGACGAGGTGGGTGGAAGACGCTCGTGGAATGGGCATGGGTACAGCGACTCGAGCGCGTCAGGCGAGTCCGCCGTTGATCGACAGCACTTGCCCCGTGACGTAAGCGGCTGCGTCCGAGACCAAGTACGCGACCATCGCCGCCACTTCCTCCGGCTCGCCTGCTCGGCCCGCCGGCACGATCTGCTTGATGCGCTCGGGCGGAAACGCGCTTTCGATCATCGGCGACGCGATGATGCCGGGCGCCACCGCATTGACGGTAATGCCGCGCGACGCGAGCTCCAGCGAAAGCGATTTCGTCGCGCCGATCAAGCCGGCCTTCGCGGCCGCATAGTTGGCCTGTCCGCGATTGCCCATCACGCCGGCCACCGACGCGATGTTGACGATGCGCCCCCAGCGCGCGCGGATCATCGGCATCAGGAGCGGCTGCGTGACGTTGAAGAAGCCGTTGAGCGAGACGTCGATCACGCGCTTCCATTGATGCTGCGTCATGCCGGCCATCGGGGCGTCATCGTGAATGCCGGCGTTGTTGACGAGGATCTGAAACGCGCCGCCTTCGAGCGCGGCTTCCAATGCGGCTTGTGCCGCGTCGGCATCGGTCACGTCGAACGCGATCGCATGCGCCGCGCCGCCGGTCTCGACGATGCGCCGCACCGTGTCTTCGGCACGCGCGCGGCTGCTGTTCGCATGGACCCAAACTTCGTGGCCGGCCTGCGCCAAGGCAACGCAGATCGCTTGCCCCAACGCGCCGCTGCCGCCCGTGACCAGCGCTCTCTTCCGTGCGTTCGTCATGTTCCCGATGTGAGCTTGAATGAGCGTGAATGAGCGAGCGCGGGCCTAGCGGACGCGATGCTCCGCGACGTAGGCGGCCAACCCGCCCAGCGTGGCGAAAATCTTCGCGTTGTCGGGATTGTCCGAGCGCAGCGCAAAGCCGTACCTCTTGGAGATCAAGAGCGCGATTTCCAAAATGTCGATGGAATCGAGCCCGAAGCCTTCGCCGTACAACGGAGACTCCGCGGACACCTCCTCGAGCCGAATGTCTTCAAGGTTCAGTTCGCGGATGATCAATCCGGCAAGCTCTTTTTCCAGTTCGTTCATCATGCGTGCATCGGCGATTGACAGCGAAAAATGGCCTGAGCAAGCGACGGACGACGGCCACGCTCGCGGGCAAGCCGGGCCGGCGGCAGGGGCGTCCGGAGCCGGTACGCCCGGAAACGGGGCCCGCTCAGGTTCGGAGCGATTCTAACTACGGGTGACGCCTGGTACGCGAAAAAACGGTTACAGAACCTCTTGGTCTGCCTGCCTCAGCGGCGCTCCGCTTGGCGGCGAAAGCGCCCAGATATCTTGAAAAGGCGGCGCATGCGTTAAAATTGCGACCTTGCGCACCCGCTCGCGCGCCATACAAACGGTTACAAAACGCAACCTTTGCGTCATGGGAAAACCGTAACATCCGTCGACTCGGACCCTGGGGACAGCTCCCCAGCCGCAGGCAGATTTCGTCGGCTCTTTGCCGGCTTCGCGATACTAGAATGGACCGTATTTTAAATCATCGGCTTACAGTCGAGCGGCAACCGCTGCATGGCCGCACGGGGGGCGCGGCGTGAACGCGCTGGCTCGCCTCGCGCGCGCGGCGCTCGGCATCGCGTTCGTCGCCGGGTACGAGATCGGCGCCCACTACGCGGTGAGCACGCCCGGCCTGCAAGGCGTCGGTCTCGCGCTGGCCCTGACGCCGCTCCTGGCGCTCACGCTCGCCGTCGCGCTGCAGCCGAGCCGTCGCAGCTGGATGCTGCCGCTGTGGCTCGCCGCAAGCGCCGCGCTGTGGATGGCGCGCGCGCCGCTTGCACAGCATTTCGAATGGGGGCTGTATCTCGAGCACCTGTCGTTCAATCTCATGATGGCCGCCGTTTTCGGCCGCACGCTGCGCCCGGGACACGAGCCGCTGTGCAGCCGGTTCGCCGCGATGGTGCACGGGCCGCTCACGCCGGCCGTCGCCGTCTACACGCGTCGCATCACGCTCGCGTGGACGCTTTTCTTCATAACCATGGCCGGCGTATCGACGCTGTTGTTCGCGCTGAGTTCGATCGTGGTCTGGTCGACGTTCGCCAATTACTTGATGTTGCCGCTCGTCGCGCTGATGTTTGCCGCCGAGTACGGGTGCCGCCGCTTCGCCTTGCCGGAGGAGCGCTCCAGCATTCTCGACGGGGTCCGCGCCTACCAACGCTCGATGCGCGGCAACGCCGCCGTCGATGCACACTGAGGGCACGTTGAAACCGCCGTCCGCAGCGCACGCTTTCGACGCGTCGCGGGCGCACTGCTACTGCTTTTGTTGACGCTATGCCGAGTTTTCCGCTCGTAACCCATTCGACGCTCGATGAGCCGATTGCCTGGCGCGATGGCGCGCCGGTTCCGGTCCGCGAGTTTCTCGCCGACGTGGCACAGCTCGCCGCAGCCTTGCCGCCGGGCGGGCACGTCTTCAACGCGTGCAAGGACCGCTACCGGTTCGCGGTCGGCTTCTGCGCGGCGCTCGTCGCCGCCAAAGTGACGTTGCTGCCCTCGACGCACACACCGGAATCCTTACGCCAGCTTGCCTCGTTCGCACCCGATACGTTCTGCCTGCACGATTCAAACGAGTTGGCGATCGGGCTGCCGGGGTTTCGCTTTCCCGAGTTCGATCGCGCCGCCTCGAGCGTAAGCGGCGCCGATGCCGGCGCGCATCAGGCCGTGCCGCGCATCGAAGCCTCGCGCGTTGCCGCGACTCTCTTCACGTCGGGCTCGACCGGCACGCCCGTCCCTCACCGCAAGACCTGGGGCGCGCTCGTGAAGAGCGTGCGCGCGGGACTGGAGCCGCTCGGCCTGGCCGGCGCCCACGGCGCCACGCTCGTGGGCACGGTGCCGCCGCAGCACATGTACGGTTTCGAGCACACGATCCTGCTCGCGTTGATCGGCGGGCTGGCGTTCAGCAACCGTCAGCCGTTCTATCCCGCCGACATCCGCCTGGCGCTCGAAGCCGTGCCGGAGCCGCGCGTGCTCGTCACGTCGCCGATTCATCTGCGCGCGCTGCTGATGTCCGACAGCACGCCTGAACCGCGCGTGTCGCTGATCTTGTCGGCCACCGCGCCGCTTCCAGCGACGCTGGCCTCGGAAGCCGAAACGCGTCTTGCCGCGCCGCTCGTGGAAATCTACGGCAGCACCGAAACGGGCAAGATCGCGACCCGGCGCACGGCGCTTGGTGACGCCTGGCAGCTTGTGCCGGAGGTCGAACTGCAAGTGCGCAGCGGGACGCCGGACATCAACGATGGCGAGGCCGAAATTTGGGCCGCCGGCGGGCACATCGAAGCACCGTCGCCAATGGGCGACGTGCTGGAGCCGCTCGACGAGTCGCACTTCCTGCTGCACGGGCGCAAGGCCGACCTGATCAACATCGCCGGCAAGCGCACGTCGCTCGGCTATCTGAACCATCAACTGAATGCGATACCGGGCGTGACGGACGGCGTGTTTTTCATGCCGGACACCTCGGCGCATGCCAACGACGAGCGGCGCGAAACGGTCACGCGACTCGCTGCGTTCGTCGTGGCCCCTATGCTTTCCGCAGCCGAACTGCAGCGTGCCCTGCGCGAGCGCATCGACGCCGCGTTCATGCCGCGTCCGCTACTGTTCGTCGATGCGCTGCCGCGCAACGAAGCCGGCAAGCTGCCACGCGAAGCGTTGGTTTCGCTTTCCGCTCAGGTTGCCGCTCAACATGCGCGTCGCGAAGCGAAAGACACCGCTCGCGAAGCCCAGCCGCTCATCTTCGACATCCCGCTCGACCATCCCGCCCTGCCCGGTCACTTCCCCGGGCATCCGATCGTGCCCGGCGTGGTGCTCCTCGATCATGCGATCAGCAGCATCGGCCGCGTGCTAGAGCGCCCTCTGCATGCGTTCAAGATCAGTTCCGCGAAGTTTCCGAACTCCGCGATGCCGGGCATACCGCTCGAGCTCACGTATCGCACGGCCGACAACGGCGCGATTCAGTTTGCCGTCACGGCCGGCGCACGCACGGTCGCGACGGGCGTGCTGACCGAACGAAGCGGAGCAACAGCATGAAACTCCCCGGCACCACCGCCCGCGCCGCCTGGGCCGAACGCGAGGAACGCAGCAATCCGACGCTGCTGCGCATCATGACGTGGCTTTCGCTGCGGCTCGGACGGCCGCTCGGCCGCGTCGTCCTGCGGGCCATCGCCGCCTATTTCATGCTGTTCTCGCCGCAAGCGCGCGAAGCCTCGCGCGACTACCTCGGCCGCGTGCTCGGACGGCCCGCCGGCTGGCGCGACGTCTATCGGCACATGCTGACTTTCGGCACGACGATCCACGATCGCATCTACCTGCTCTCCGGGCGCTTCGATCTGTTCGACATCCGCCTGCACGGCGGCGAGCACGTGCTTGCCGCGCTCGCGCAAGGCGACGGCGCGTTTCTGCTCGGCGGACACCTGGGCAGCTTCGAAGTCGTGCGCACGATCGGCCGCACGCTGCCCGAGTTGCGCGTCGCCGTCATGATGTATGAGGAGAACGCGCGCAACATCAACGCGATTCTCGAGACCGTGAACCCCGCCGCGAAACCGAACGTCATCAGTCTCGGACGGGCCGATTCGATGCTCAAGGCAAGTGAAAGTCTCGACGAAGGCTGCATGATCGGCATGCTCGCCGACCGCACATTGCTCTCCGAAGACAGCGACTCGCTTGTACACCTTCCGTTCCTCGGCGCGCCCGCCGCATTTCCGCTCGGGCCGCTGCGCATGGCTGCGATGCTGCGGCGCCCGGTCATCTTCATGACGGGCCTCTATCGCGGCGGCAATCGCTACGACGTGCACTTCGACACGATCGCCGATTTCTCTTCGGTGCCGCGCAGCGAACGCAACGATGAAGTCCGCGCCGCGCTCGGACGATACGTCGCACTGCTCGAAGCACATTGCCGTGCGGCGCCCTTCAACTGGTTCAACTATTTCGACTTCTGGCAAGGCGGCAAAGCGGCCGTCGCGGCGCCGCGCGTCAAGCGCGACGTCGATGCGAAAGCTCGGGCTGCGCTGCGTGTGCCCGTCGTCGAGGAGTCGTGACGCATGACTGTCTGGGGCCGCTTGGGTTTTCGTCGCTTGGGTTTTCGCCACTCTGCCGCCGCATCGCTCGCCGCGATGACGGCGGCGGCCGTACTCGCCTTGAGCGCGACGCCGTGCCGGGCACAAGCGTCTGCCGCAAGCGCCTCGGGCGCGTCGAGCACGTCAAGCACCCAAAGCACGCCGGGCTGGACACTCGACTCGCTCATGTCGATGCTCGCGCACAACAAATCAGGCCGTGCGACGTTCGTCGAGACCAAGACCCTCTCGATCGCGGCGAAGCCCGTGGAATCCTCGGGTGAACTCGTATTCGCCGCGCCCGATCATCTGGAGAAAATCACGACGAGCCCGAAGCCCGAGCGCCTCGTCGTCGATGGCGACAAGCTGACCATCGAGCGCGATCAGCGCACGGTCACGCTCGCGCTTAGCCGCTATCCGGAGCTGTCGGCATTCATCGAGAGCATCCGCGCGACGCTCGACGGCGATCGCGCGGCGCTCGAACGCGTCTACCAAGTGGCGCTCGACGGCAATCGCGACGACTGGACCTTGACGCTGACGCCGCTCGACGCGCGCACCTCGAAGGTGATCCGCACCGTGACGCTGTGCGGCGCGCGCGACGCGCTGCGCACCGTCACGATCGAGCAGGCCGACGGGGACCATTCGGTGATGCAGCTCAAAGATGCATCGAGAGACTGATGGACGAGCCGGCGCTCCAACGTTCCGCGCGACCATGGCTTCGCACGCTGTGCGCCAAGCGCGCGGTGCAGCTCTGGCTGGTGTTTCTCGTCGCCTGCGCGGTCCTCATTCATCGCGCGTCGTTCACGGCTGACCTATCCGCGTTCCTGCCGCGCGCGCCTAGCGCGGCGCAGCGCGTCCTCGTCGATCAGCTGCGCGACGGGCTGGTGTCGCGGCTGATGCTCGTCGCGATCGAAGGCGGCGATGCGCAGGGACGCGCGGCGCTGTCGAAGCAAATGGCGGCGAGCCTGCGCGGCGACTCGCAGTTTGCGTCGGTCAATAACGGCGAGCCCGTCACCGAGACGCGCGATCAGCAGTTCGTCTTCGATCATCGCTACCTGCTGAGCCCAGTGGTGACGCCGCAGCGCTTCACCGAGGCAGGGCTGCATCAAGCGCTCGGCGACAGCATCGATCTGCTGAGCTCGTCGGCCGGGATGATGGTCAAGGCGCTGCTGCCGCACGATCCCACGGGCGAAGTGGCCTCAATCACGAGCCAGCTCGACAGCGGCGCGCAACCGTCGTCGATCGACGGCGCCTGGGCGTCGCGCGACGGCAAGCGTGCGGTGCTCGTCGTCGAGACCGCCGGCGCAGGCTCCGATACCGATGCGCAGGAACGGGCGATGCGCGCGGTGCGCCAAGCGTTCGATGCCGCCGCGCACGAAGCGGGAAACGCCTCCCCCTACCATTTGCTGCTCAGCGGCCCCGGCGTGTTTTCCGTCGACACACGCGACACGATCAAGCACGACGTCGAACGGCTCTCGAGCGTGAGCCTCGTGTTGATCGTCGGCTTGCTGCTCGTCGTCTACCGCTCGCCGCTCACGCTCGCGTTCGGGCTCTTGCCGGTGCTAACGGGCGTCGCCGCCGGGATTGCGGCGGTCAGTCTCGCCTTCGGCACGGTGCATGGCTTGACGCTCGGCTTCGGCACGACGCTCATCGGCGAGGCCGTCGATTACTCGATCTATCTGTTTGTTCAATCGACGAATCCAACCTCGCGCGCGGCAGGCTCGCGCAGCGCGGATTCCATGCGCGAGTGGATCGCGGCGTACTGGCCGACGATCCGGCTCGGCGTGCTGACTTCGGTGTGCGGCTTCGCGTCGATGTTGTTTTCCGGCTTTCCCGGCCTCGTGCAACTCGGGCTGTATTCGATCGCCGGGTTGGTCGCCGCGGCCACTGTGACGCGCTACGTCTTGCCCCACATGCGCGAGAAGGCCGGCGCGATTCGCGACGTGTCGCGGCTCGCGGACGTGCTGGCTCGCGTGGTCCGCGCCGCGCCTTCGCTGCGTTGGGCGCTGTTTGCGCTGTTGGCGGCTTCGGTCGCGATCCTCGCACTGCATCGCGGTGCGTTGTGGAGTCACGAGCTGTCCGCGCTGAGCCCGGTGCCGTTGCAAAGCCAGGCGCTCGACGCCTCGCTGCGCGCCGACATCGGCGCGCCCGACGTGCGCTATCTGGTGGTGGTCTCGGGCGACAGCGAACAAGCCGTGCTCGAAGGCGCGGAAAAGATCGGCACGCAACTTCAGCCGCTCGTGGACCAGGGCACCCTCGCCGGTTACGAGAGCCCCGCGCGCTATCTGCCTAGCGACGCCATGCAGCGCGCGCGGCTCGCGAGTCTGCCTGCGGCCGACGTTCTCGCGCCCCGCCTTCACGCAGCACTCGCCAACCAATCGATCGACTTGAAGCCGGACGCGTTGACGCCATTCCTCTCCGACGTCGAGCGAGCGCGCCAACAGCCGTTGCTTAATCGCGCCGATCTGCGGGGCACGTCGATGGCGCTGGCGATCGATGCGCTCCTGACCGAGCGCGCGGGCCGGTGGAGCGCCATGCTGACGCTGCGCGCGCCGTCGACTTCATCGTCTGCCTCTCAAGCGTTGAGCGCTTCAAACGACGATTCGAGCCTCGACGCGAACGCCATCCGAACCGCCGTCGCGCAAGCGGGCGTGCCCGACGCGCTCTTCGTCGACATGAAAGCCGAAGCCGACCGGCTCTACGTGAACTATCTGAACGAGGACATTCGCCTCTCACTGGCGGGGTTCGCGGCCATCGTCGTCTTGTTGCTCGTCTCGCTGCGCGATCCGGCGCGCGTCGCGCGCACGCTCGCGCCGCTCGTTGCCGCCGTGCTCGTCGTGAGCGCCGGGTTCGCGCTCGCGCGTGTGCCGCTCACGATCCTGCATTTGATCGGGCTCCTGCTGATCGTGGCCGTCGGATCGAACTATGCTTTGTTCTTCAACCGGGGCAACCGTGGCAGCGAAGCGGCTCGGCATGAGACACCGTTCATAGCCGCGCCCACACTCGTCTCGCTCTTGATCGCAAATCTCGCGACGGTGGCGGGATTCGGCTTGCTGGCGCTCTCGCGCGTGCCGCTGCTCGAATCGTTCGGTCTGACCGTCGGCCCCGGCGCGATCCTCGCGCTGCTGTTCTCCGCTATCCTGGCGCCGCAAGCGTCGCACTCGCCCTTGCGCCAGCAAGAAGGCCAGCGCACCGAGAAGCCGATATGAAGCCCACCTCACCTATCGTCACGATGTCAGCGGACAGCATGGCCAACGGCATCGGCGCGCGCCGCTGGAAGCCCACGCCGATCATCAGCGGCACGATCGCGCTGCACGCCGGGGCCGTGGCTGCCGTCGCGGCTCAACACGCGCTGTGGCCATGGGCGGCGGGATGCGTGATCGCGTCGCATATCCCCTTGGCGGCGGCGGGTCTCTGGCCGCGCAGCAGCCTGCTCGGACCGAACTGGACGACGCTGCCGCTGAGCGCGGGCAATCGAATCGCGCTCACCATCGACGACGGTCCCGATCCCGAAGTCACGCCACGCGTGCTCGACCTGCTCGATCGCCACGATGCGCGCGCGACGTTCTTCTGCATCGGCGATGCCGCGCGCCAGCATCCGCACTTAGTCGAGGCGATCGTGGCGCGCGGCCATGCCGTGGAGAACCACAGCCAGCGCCATCGCCACAATTTCTCGCTTCAAGGCCCGCGCGCGCTGCGCCGCGAAATCGAAGCCGCGCAGAACACGCTGACCGAAATCAGCGGCGTTCGTCCGCTGTTCTTCCGCGCGCCTGCGGGATTGCGCAATCCGTTTCTCGAGCCGGTGCTGTGCGCGCTGGGCTTGCAGCTGGCGAGCTGGACGCGGCGCGGCTTCGACACGCGCAACCGCGATGCCGCGGACATCGCGCGGCGGCTCGTCACCGGGCTCGCAGCGCGCGACATCCTGCTGCTGCACGACGGCAACGCCGCGCGCGATGAGCAAGGCAGGCCGATCGTGTTGGACACGCTGCCGATGGTCCTGCGCGCCGCGCAAGATGCGCAATTGCGTTGGACGACGCTGCGTGCGGCGCTGGATTCACAGCCGTCGTCGTCCACCTACTCCACACTGACGCCTGACCCACAGATCGTCGGCACACGCGCTGAAGTGAGCCGACAACCGGACGGAACCCAGTGAACCCGTTACCTCTCACGCACTTCACCGCCACAAGCTGCCTCGGACGCGGGCTTGACGCCACCGCGCAAGCCCTGCGCGAGCAGCGCACCGGACTGACTCCTTGCGACTTCGAGCGCGCGACGCTCGACACGTGGATCGGCGCCGTCGCGGGCGTCGACGATGAACCTGTGCGAGCGCGCTTGAGCGACTTCGATTGCCGCAATCATCGGCTCGCGCAAATCGGCCTCGTGCAAGACGGTTTCGCCGAAGCGGTCGAAGCGGCCGCCGCGCGCTACGGCGCAGGACGTATCGGCGTGTTCATGGGCACGAGCACGGCGGGCATTCTCGAAACCGAGCAAGCCTTTCGTCAGCGCGATCCCCAAACGGGTGCCCTGCCCGCGCATTTCCACTACGCGCACACGCACAATCCGTATTCGCTCGCCGCGTTCGTGCGCGTGTTCTTTGGCTTGCGCGGGCCGGCGATGTCGGTATCGTCGGCATGCTCCTCGGGCGCCAAGGTTTTCGGGTCGGCTCGCCGCATGCTGGAAGCCGGATTGATCGACGCGGCCGTGGTCGGCGGCGTCGATTCGCTGTGCCTGACGACGCTGTACGGCTTCAACTCGCTCGAACTGCTGTCGACGCAGCCCTGCAAACCCTTCGACATCGCACGCAAGGGCATTTCGATCGGCGAGGCTGCGGCGTTCGTTCTGATCGAACGTCCCAGCGACGCGGCGGAACGTGCGAATGCATCGAACCACGACGCCATCGCCCTGCTCGGCGTCGGCGAATCGAGCGACGCGCATCATATGTCGTCGCCGCATCCCGAAGGACTCGGCGCACGGCTCGCGATGCAAGAGGCGCTCACGATGGCGAAGGTCCACGCGCGCGAAGTCGACTACATCAATCTGCACGGCACGGCCACGCCAAGCAACGACACCGCCGAAAGCCACGCGGTCAATGCCCTCTTCGACGGCACGCCTTGCAGCTCCACCAAAGGCGCGACCGGCCACACGCTCGGCGCGGCCGGCGCGCTCGAAGCGGTCATCGCGGCGCTCGCCTTGCGCGATCAGTTCGTGCCCGCCGGTGTGCAGACGACGCATCCCGATCCGGCGTTGGGGCTCAACTACGTGTTGACCAGCCGCGACGCGCGCTTGCGCACCGCGCTCAGCAACTCGTTCGGTTTCGGCGGCACGAATTGCGCGCTGCTGCTGGGCCGCGTAGACGCCGCACGCAACGTGGACGCTTCGTCATGAAGAAGAGCTTGAGCGCATTCATCGAAGGCATCGGGCTGCTCGGGCCGGGCTTGAGCCACTGGGAGCAAGCGGCGGAAGTGCTGGCGGGCAAGGCCGCGTACGAACCGCAGCGCACCGTACTGCCCGTGCCGTCGGAACTTCCTGGGCCCGAACGCCGCCGCACTGTGGCCACCGTCAAGCTTTCGCTCGCGGTCGGCCGCGAAGCCGCGCTCGCAAGCGGACGCGATCCGGCGACGCTCGCCACCGTGTTCGCCGCATCGGGCGGCGACGGCAACAATTGCCACGTGGTGTGCGAAACGCTGGCGGGCGACGACCGCGATTTGTCGCCGACGCGTTTTCACAACTCCGTCCACAACGCGCCGGCCGGATACTGGGGCATCGCGATGGGCTCGATGGCTCCGTCCAACGTGCTGTGCGCGCATGACGGCAGCTTCGCCGCGGGGCTGCTCGAAAGCGTCACGCAAGTGGCGATCGACGCGAAGCCGACGCTCCTGATCGCGTTCGATGCGGACTACCCCAGGCCCATTCGCGACGTGCGTCCCGTCGAGGATTCATTCGGGGTGGCGCTCGTGCTGACGCCGCAAGAGAGCGAACGAGCGCTGGCGCGCATCGACATTCGACTCGCCGACGAACCCGCGACCACACTCGCCTCTTCCGATTTCGAGGCGCTGCGGCTCAACAATCCCGCCGCACGCGCGCTGCCGTTGATCGAAGCGCTTGCGTTGCGGCGCTCGTCGAACGTCGTGCTCGATTATCTGGACGATCTACGGCTCGCAGTCGGCATCACGATGTGCGGGTCTTGTGGAGACGTCGCATGATGAGCTCGACAACTCCCCTTTCGCCTAAGCTGGATCATGCGTGGATCGCTTCGCACATTCCGCACAGCGACGCGATGTGTCTGCTCGATGCCGTCGAGACGTGGAGCGACGAAGCGATTCGCTGCGTGGCGACGACTCATCTCGATCCAGCCAATCCGCTGCGATCGAATGGGCGTCTTGCTGCGGTCTGCGGCATCGAATACGCGGCGCAGGCCATGGCCGTGCACGGGGCGGTGCTCGCCAGTCAGACGCAACGTCCGCGCGCGGGATTTCTCGCGAGCTTGCGCAACGTCGAGATGCAGGTGGAACGACTCGATACGCTCGACGCTCCATTGATCGTCGAAGCCGATCGTATTGGTGGCGACGCGAATAACGTGCTTTACCGTTTTACTTTGCGCTGCGGTGAACGGCTTGTGATGACCGGACGCGCCGCCGTCATTCTCGATGCTTCCGGTTTGGGTTCGATGGGGGAAGCCGCGAAGCCGGACGCGGGTACGTGATCGCTGCCGTTGTTGTCTTTGTGATTTTTTAAGGGACCTTACTAATGAAAACTCGAAAACTGCTGTTGGCCGCGCTGGTGCTCGGCGTGTTTCAATCGGCGGCGTACGCGGACGTGCATGAAGCCGCCCACCAGTTCAAGGAAGATGTGAAGGGAGCCGGCACTGCGATCGGGCACGGTGCGCGCGATGCGGCGCATGCGACGGCCAGCGGGGCAAAGAAAGCGGGGCACTGGGTGGCCAATACCACCGAGCATGGGTATCACGCGACTAAGAGCGCGATTCATAACGCGACGCGTGACAGCGGGACGAGTGAGAAGGCAAAGCCGGAAGAGGGAAAACAATAACGGCAAGCCGCGCTCACGGAGCAGGCCTGTGCAGATGGCTCGAAAAGGCCCGCTCCTCGAGCGTCGACGCGAACGTTCCGCTGCGCACCCGCAGGCGGAAGACTCGCTATAGAGCCGCACATCAACGCCCGTATCGCAACAAGAACTCCCGCAACGCCGGATTGACGCTCGCAGGGTGCGTGAGATTCGGCGTGTGCCCAGCGCCTTCCACTAGCACCAGCCCCTTGCAGTTCGGCAGCGCCAAGGCGAGCGCCTCGCCACAGTTCGGGCTGATCGCAGCATCGTCCCGGCCATGGAACACCATCGACGCGTGCGTAATGCCGTCAAGGCGAGGCGTTATATCGTCTCGCGTCGTCAGCGCATCGACCGGGCGCTCGAAATGGTCGCGACTCATTTGTAGCCATTTCGCGGTCCACGCCGAAGCGGAATAGTCCGGACCGAACAGGAAGGCGGCCATTTGCGGCGCGACGTTCGTCGCACCATGACGCGCCCATTCGTTCTTCAGTTGTTCGAACGATTGTTTCACCGGCTCGGCATCCAGATCGCTTCGAGTCGAGATCAACGCGAGCGCGCGAAAGCGGTTGGGCTCGAGCAACGCCGCTCGCATCGACAGGAACCCGCCTTGCGACATGCCGACGAGCGAAGCCGAATCGACCTCCAGATGATCGAGCAAACCGATCAGATCCCGAGCGGAATCCCAGTAGCTGAAGGTGCGATCGGTCGGTCCGGTCGCACCGAAGCCGCGCTGGTCCCAAACAATGCATCGAAACACGTCGCTGAGCGCGGCAACGTTCGGCTGAAACATCGCTCCGTCCATCAGAAAGCCGTGACTGAACACGATCGTCGGTGCGGCGCGCGGGCCGAATTCCTCGTAAGCGAAGCGGATTCCTTCGCGTTCAAACCATCCCATGTCTAGCCTCTCGTCAAACGTCGAGTCGTTCTGTTCGCGCCACGATGCGCATGGCTCTCAATATAGGGTCGCCGCTCTCGCAGCGATTGGTCGAACGCGCCGGTCACTTACCCAATCGTCCGATATTTGCCTGCATCGCTGGCAGGACACGAATCGTTCGTTCACCCAAGTGCGACTGCGCAGCGTGAGCGGCGCGAATAGGCTTTCACCGATTGACGTGTTAGCAGGCATTTGATTAAGTGACGTTCGTGCGCGCATTCCGGAGCCAAACAGTGCGCGCGCAATGGGATGCTTGCCGCAAGCATTTGATCGAAACACGCGTGACGGCACGTGCTTAGCCGATCCGCCAAGAGAGAAATTGGGTATGCCGACCGTAGTCACCGATGCAGAGAACGCAGAGAAGCCGGTCTGGATCTTGCGCGGCGATTTCGGCCGCGCGACGGTCAACTTCATCGTCCGCCCGCTCGTCGCGCACGCGCATTCGCAGTACCAGTTCCTGTTCAAGCTGGGTGGAAGCGATTGCGATTTCCGTATCGCGGCACAGGACTGCACGCTGACCGCCGAACGCGCGATCTGCCTGAACCCCTGGGTCGAGCATGCGAAAGACGGCAACGGCGAAGGTGCGTCGCTGATCCTTTCGCTGGTGATCGAACCCTCGTGGCTGCGCGACAGGCTGCAGATGGCCGACAACGGATCGGCCGACCTCTTCCCGAACCGCTTGGTCGTGGTGACGCCGGATGTGCGTCATCACGTGGACCGTCTCGCCGCCGCGATCACCAATCACCTCGTGGCACACGACGAGGGCTGCCTGCCGATTCTGGAGGATCTGATCAAGGCGCTCGGGCGTGATTTCGCGGACCCTGCGCTCACGACGGGCATTGTGCCGTCACGTCGTCCGGTCGACTTCCGGATCCGCAAGGCGCTCGACTTCATCAAGCGGTCACCGGTCGCGAACCCGAGCGTGGCGCAAGTCGCCGCGGAGGTCGGGCTTTCACGATCGCGCTTCTTCGAGCAGTTCCGGCGCTGCATGGGGATTTCGCCGCAGCACTACATCGACTGGGTGCGCATGTCGCACGCGATCCAGCTGCTCGGCGGAAGCGACAAGCCGCTTGCCGACATCGCAGACGAACTGGGCTTCGAGGAACACAGTCACTTCACGCGCTTTTTCGCGCAGCACATGGGCGTGCCGCCGAGCGAATTCCGGCGGCACTCGGTCACGCTGAATACGCGCGAAGGCTGATCGCGCGAAGACGGCCCCGCCGCCGCACGCGCCCGGCTCATACGCCAGGCGCCTGCGGGCAGCATCAATCACTCGACGCCAGCGTACGACGGGTCCGCAATCACCCGATTGCGCAGGACGCCCAGCCCGTCGATCTCGACCTCCACGCAGTCTCCCGGCCGCATGTGGACCAGACCCGGTGTCGGGAACGGCCCGTATTGCCGCGACAGATCGAGACCCTCCGTATCGTCCGGTTGCGGCTTCAATGCGCCGGGCGTGCCCATCGCAATGAGGTCGCCGGGGCGCAACGAGTAGCCGCAGCTCAGGTAGCTGATCACATTGGCGACATCGATCAGCATGTCGTCCAACGGCGCACGCTGCCGCACGACGCCGTTGACGCGCGTGAGCACGGTGTGCCGTTGCGGATCGCCGAACTCGTCGGGTGTCATCAGCCAAGGGCCATACGAGCCGGATGCCTCGAAGTTCTTGCCCAAGCCGAATTGCCGGTTGTGCATCTGAAACTCGCGCACCGAACCTTCGTTCAGGCAGGTGTAACCCGCCACGTGCTCCATGGCTTGCTCGACGGGGATATAGCGCCCCGGCTTGCCGATGACGACGGCCAGTTCGCCCTCGTAATCGAATGCGCGCGCCACTTCGTCCGGCGGCGCGACGATCGGCTCTCCTGCGCCGACGAACGACGCCGCCGTGCGCATGAAGAGATGCGGGTAGTCGGGGTTGGTCTGCAAGCCGGTTTCCGCGATGTGGCTTTTGAAATTCAGCGCCAGCGCCCACATCGCGTTCGGCCGATCGAGGAACGGCTTGAGGGTCACGTCGGCGAGCGCCCGGTCGCCCGATTTGCCCTCGACCGCTTGCCGCAGTCGCGCAAGGCCATCGCGCATTTCGAGGATATCGATGAGACGGGTAGGCAAGTCAGGAGCGACATCGTGGACGGCGATGAAGTGGGTCGCGCTGGTGACGACGCCAAGCGCGGTACGACCCGCGTCCGTATAAGCAATGATTTTCATGATTAAGACGTGATTTCGAGTTGAGTTAAAAAAACGAAAGCGGTAGTTGGAAGTTCAGTGCTCGACCAGCGCATGACTGGCTGCCCGGCTACCTGCCCGGCGTCCGGCCAACGACAAGGCAACGAGCGTAACGATCGCGCCGAGCGCCGGCAGGATCGCGGTCAGGATGATGTCGCGCGGCGCCCAGCCCAGGGACAGCAATGCACCGCCGATCGCCGGACCGACGAACGATCCGACGCGCCCCATCGCGTGGCCCATGCCCACACCCGTCGCGCGGAGGTTCGCTGGATAGAAAGCGACCGCGAGCGCGGTTTGTCCCATGATGCCGTTGACCAGTCCCGCACCGATCACGCCGATCAGCAACAGCACACCGGGCGGCGGCAAGGCGGCCTGGCTCAGCGCCGCGATGCTGGCGATCACGCACGCCACGCCGATCGTCAGAGCCGACTTGATCCGCAGATTGCCCTTCAGCGTCATCGCAGCAACGGCCGCCGTCATCAACAGATTGCCGCTCAGCCCGCCGACGCTGAATGCCGCCATCCCGGCCGGGGCATGATCGAGCGAGAAGCCGAATGCGACCAACAGCGTCGGCAGCCAGAACAGCAGCGCATAGACGTCCATGAAAATCAGAAAGGAGAACAGCCAAAGCAGGCACGTGTAGCCCGCAAGGCCGTTCTTGAATAGCGCCTTAAACTGATTCGCGCTCCGCCCCGCCGCGTGATCTCCGCTCGCCTGCCCGGCTGTTCGCAGGACGCGGTAAAACGCGGGCACCACCACGAACGGCAGCGTGCCGCCGAGCACGAAGACGGATTGCCAACCGAACCGATGCATGAGCGGCCCTCCCACGAGGCCGCCGATGACGGCCCCCACGGACATGCCGGTCGTCACCAGAATCGATGCGGCGACCTTGTGCTTCGCGCCGAGGATGCCCGCCGACGCCGTGATGGCGATCGGCAAGGCCGCGCCCAGTCCGATCGCCGCTAGCAGGCGCATCGCGGACAGGCTCATGATGTCGCCCGCGTACGCGGAGAGCAGCGTGCAGCCGCCGAACAGCACGACGCTCGCGAGCCCGACGAACCTCTGTCCGACGCGATGCGCGAGCGGCCCCGTGACGACGAATCCGATCGCCGCACCGACGTTCGTCGCGACGAACACCGGCGTGAACAAGGCCGGCGCCAGTTGCCACGCACGCACGAGCGTCGGAACGACAAACGAGATCGACGTCGTATTGAATCCGTCCAGCACGACGATCAGAAAGCACACCGCCAGCGCAAAACACCGGCCCGTGCTGCCTATTACTGAAACCTCGACTGAAACTTCGTCCGCGACCGCGGCCTTCTTCTCTTTCACTTCCATCACATCCACTCCTCACGGCGCGAGCCTGCACGCCCCCGTTCGAAACACGGAGACGCCGGCATCGCCGTTTGCTCGATACATTGGAAAGAAATGCCGCATCACGCCCGCGTGTAGGCCGAGATGCGTTGTTGCAGCTCCGCCGAGAAAATGCGCTTGGGCAGCATGCAATGAATGCCTTTCGGCGGCTTGGTCGCGTACACCGTGCCGGTCTGATTCGCGTACTGCGACACGCGAAAGCTCCCCGCCACGCTGTAGATGCCATAGCAGTCTTCCGGCGCGATGCCGGTGGCGGCCGATAGCCAACCGATCATCTGCCGCAGACAGGCGACCAGCGCGCTATCCAGACTGTCGGCGAAGCCGAAACCGATCCAGTGCTCCGGCGTCTCCGCCATCGGGCCGTCGAGAGCCGACTGCTTGTGCAGCAGAAACTGGATCCGCATCTCTTCGAATGCCGTTTCGATCGACGTCTGATCGACGTTGCCTTCGCCCGACGCACCCATCGAGCCGCCCGTCCAAACCCGCGCGCCTGTCATCTGCACCGGCAGAAAGATCGAGGTGCCGACGCCGAGCACGGCGCAATCCAGATTGCCGCCGTAGCTGCCTGCGAAGTTCGCGCTGACCGGCCGGTCACCCAGCGGTTGCGTGCCGAGATAGGCCTGAAACGGCTTCAGCGGAATGTCGACGCCGGGCACAAACGCCGCATGGGTACGCTCGCTGTTGATCTTCAGATAGCGAAGATAGGGCTTGAAATCGTGCGGCAACGCGCCGACGCCCGGCGGCGCCGAGTTCCAGCCCCAGTCGATGGTCCGCATTTTCAGCATCCGGCATTCGACGAGATCGCCCGGCTCCGCGCCATCGATCACAACCGGGCCGATCAGCGAGAAGGCGCCGTTCGGATACTTCTTGCGAATCGGCTCGCGTTCCTTGAACCCCATCCCGTACTTCGCTTCGTTGCCCCAATTGGTCCACGTGCCGTCGTACCAGACGGTATCGCCCGAATGGATCGTGACGGCCGGCGCCGCGTTCGGCTCCATGCGCCCGACCTGAACCGTGTCCCACGACGGCACGAGGCGAACGACCTTGCCGCCGCGCACCGCATGGGGACCCGCGCCGCCTGCGGCCGCATGAGTCGATTGCGCACGGGCCGCGCCGGCAATGCCGGCCGCGCCCGCGGCTAGCGCGCCGAAGCCGAGCCGCAGCATCGTTCGCCGGCAGATCGTCGTCGCATCCCGCGTCTCGGCGCCCGTCGTCTCCAGGCCGCTCGCCGCCATCTCGGCCGAGCGGTCAATCTCTGTGTTGCGTGTCATAAGTCATCCTGACAAAGTTTCAATGACAAAGCGCGCTCAACGCGTGGTGCTTGCGCCGAGCGCTTCGATCGCTTGCTTGACCACCTGGTCGTCAATCGCTGACGGCGCGCCGCTGGCGCCCAATGCGCCCAGCAAATGGCCGTTCGAGAAAACGGGAAAGGTGCCGCCCGCCGGCAGGAAAGGGGCGTAATAGCCCGCGCCGGACACGTTGCTGTATTCCGACGGATCGTCGCGGTACCGCTGCTCGAGCGTCGTGCCCGATTGGCCGCCGAGCGCCACCGACGCGAACGCCTTGCCGCGCGCGAAATCGAGACTCGCGAACGGCGCCCCGTCCATGCGCGCGGCGGCGATCAGATGACCGCCCGGATCGACGACCGCGAAGCTCATCGCGAGATGGCGCGCGTTCGCTGCGGCGACCGCGAGCCCGATCAGCTTTTCGGTTTGCGTGAAGCTGAGCGAATAGGCCGGCGCGGGCGTGAGCGCGGCGGTCTCGTCGGCAGCCGCGGAATGAACCACACCCGCGAATGCCAACGACGCGATCGCCACCTGCGCCAGCCGCTGAATCGAAAACCTGACTTTCACATCCCTCTCCTTCTTGTTGCTGACGACCGGGTCGCGTCCGTCATTCGAATCGACATCCAAAATGTTTTTAAAATCGGCCACTTTTACGGGTATTCACGAGTTAGAGCGGCAGGCGAAATCTGCCTAGCCTTGAATTCAGGTTTGCGTAACGTAGAACCTGGAGAACCCTCATGAAAACGTTGATGTATGGCGCCGCGCTGATGCTGGGCGTGCTCCTGGCAGGTCCGGCTGTAGCGGGCAATCACTTTCACGTCGATCACGAACACGACCGCACGCGTAACCAGCCGCCGCCGCAGAGTCAGGGCGACTCCAGCCAGCCCGCGCCAGACACCGCTCAGCACACCGGCTCCTGAACGCGGCCGGGACCGCAACACGGCATGACGAAACCGCCGCGCGGGAAAAAAGCCCGTGAGACCCTCCGGCGGTCTCACGGGGAAGCCGCTTCAATCACGCGACGATGAAACCGTCATTCGGTCTCGAAGACCGACACACCGGTACCCGTGAATTGCTCCGACGGGCCTGCGGCAAACGGAACGAACACGTGATGCGATTCGCCGTCGACCGCCACTGAGTGCGCACCAGCGCCGGTCGGAACGATCGCGACCAGGCTGCGCGTGCTCGCATTGACGATGCCGAGAGCCGGATCGAACTTCGCTGCCTTGTTGCCGACACGCGAGACGTTGTCCGCCGAGTGATGGCCGGCGGCGAGGAAGTAGCGGTTCGAGACCGGATCGTAGACAGCTTCGTCCGTGCCGCCGAACGGCAACTCGGCGAGCGTCGTGCCGTTGGTGCGATCGATGATCACGGTGGACTGCTTGCCGCCTTCGTCCGGGTCGCAGCCGATCAATGCGTCGTTGCCCGGCCCCATGGCGATGCCGCTCGGCCCTTCGCAGCCCTTCAACTTGAAGACGTTCGATACGGCCGGCTTGCCCTCCAGCACCGATGCCACCGGAATCACATCGACCTCGCCCTTGGGATTGGCCTTCGTACCGTCGTTGTTGAGGACGAAGTTGTTGCCCTTCGGGTCATACGCGCACGCTTCCAGTCCGGTCGAGTCGCTCAACGTGACCTTGGCGATGACCGACTGCGTCTCGGTGTTGATGAAAGTAGCGAACGGCGGCTCCTCGGCGCCGCTCGAGAACATGGCGATGTGATGCTGCGGATCGAGACAGCCCTCGTCGGCCCGGATTCCAGTCGTGCTGACTTCGATGCGCTTGACGAGCTGCTTCGACGCCACGTCGATCACCTTCACCGCGTTGACGTCGCCGACGTAGACGAGCGACGTCCCCGGCACCGGGATCACGCCCGACGGCCCCGACTTGTCGTGGCTCGGGCCGATGCCGGCGAAGTCCGCGGAGATCCGATCGCGCAGCGTCATCGTCTTCGCGTCGAATACGTCGAGCGTCGCGTTCGAACCGTCCGCCAAATAATAGGCACCGTCCGCCGTCGCGCTGATGTCGAAGCCGAACGGCTTCGCGCTCGTCATCGGGATGTTGGTGAGCCATTTCGGCGCGTTGCCCGCATCGCTTGCCCATGCGTACGCGCACGCTGCCAGCGTGCCTGCCAATGTGATTGCACCCAATGCTCGTTTCATGTTCGCCTCCTCCTACACTCGTTGATAGCTCCAGCCGAAGCTGGGACAGGTTGTTGCAGCCGTTCGCCCGCGGCACGCCCGCCGGCGCGCGGCGGGCTTCGACTAAAAGTTGTGATAGATACCGATGCGCACGTCGGCCTGCTGTCCCGCCAGCGATGGCGCGAAGCTCGCGCCGATCACGGGATCGACGCCGGCCGATGCCTTCAGGTAGTCGGACGACACGTAGACCTGGGTCCGCTTCGACAGCGCGTAAAGCGCGGCCGCCGTCACCTGATTCCATGCATGCCCTTCGAACGTCGTGTGCTGATAGCCCGCCACCAATTGGGTGGCAGGTGACAACTGCCAGCTGGCGCCCCCTTCGTAGACGTGCATGACAGACGTCTCGTTCAGGTACTTCAACACCGTGTCACTGAAGTTGCCGTACAGCGTGAAGTCACCGATCGCGTATGACGCGCCGACGCCCAACGTGCCGAGCGAGCGAAGCTGGAAATTGGGTTCGAGATCGGTAGCGACATTGTTCGCCACGCTCGCCACCGGCAAACCGAAGAACGAGTGCGTGCCGATCTGTGCATAGGGATCCACAGTCGGTGTCGCGACATAGGTGTACGCAGCCGCGACCGTCAGCGGACCGTTCGCATACTGCGCGCCCGCACTCCAGCCACTGTTGTCGTGAAAGCTTCCCGCCGCGTTGCTGAAACCGTACATCGCGCCGAACGAGAACCCGCCCCACGTCGGACTGACGTACTTGACCGAGTTCTTCAGCCGGTCGTTGTTGGTGTGGTCGAAGTCGCCCTGGTGAATCGCATAGCCGCTGCCCGACGAGCTGATGTTGAACTGCCCAAAGTAATCGGCACTCAAGTCGAACTGGTTGCCGAACGAGAGCGTGCCGTACTTGGTCTGCAAGCCCACCCAGGCCTGCTGACCGAACAGCGTGTTGGGCTGGCCCAGTTCTCCGTTGTTCAGGTTGTAGATCGACGACAGCTTGAACAATGTCTTGTTTCCGCCGCCGAGATCCTCGGTGCCCGAGAGTATCCACAGGTTCGGAAACAGCACGCCGCTGTCCATCTTCGTGTTGTTGCTCCCTCCGTCTTTCGAGACATACGTTAGACCTTCGTCGATCCGGCCCGAAAGCGTGACACTGCTCTGTGCGAACGCCGTGCTGCTGATTGCCGCAACAATTGACGCCGCGATCATCCTTCTTTTCATCTCCACCATCCCCTCCATGTCAGCAAACCATTAACTGGTGCATGTCGCATTTCGATCGTTACCCGATTCGTACTGCGAATTTATTTTGTTATTTCGATTCCGTTTCGATGAAGCGATGCCGGTCAGCGGCATTCAAAATCGATAACGGATCGTTCGCCCTATTGACCGCAGTGGCTTAGTGCCTCGCCGCTGTTGTCAGGACATGCCGCATGCGGCGTCGTTACATCAATGCTACGGAAAACTCTCTAATGCGCGGTCGCCGAACAGTCCCGCCGCTTATCAAATCGTCTCTTTGTTGTGCCCCGCAACGCGACAACGGTTAGCGGGCCTTCTCCGCACGCCGCCGACCAAGAGCATCGGTAAGCACTGCGACCAGCAAGACAGAACCCACAACGAGCGGCTGCCAGTTCGCGTTGAGGTTCAACAGGTTCATCCCATCGATGACGAGCGCGAGGATCACGCACCCGAACACCGTGCCCAGCAACGACCCTGCTCCACCAAATAGCGACGCGCCGCCAATCAAGATCGCAGCGATCGCGGGCAGCAGAACCGGTTCTCCCATCGCCGAATCCGCCGCATTGACTCGTGCCAGAAAGACGATAGCGGCGATCCCCGCCATCAAGCCGCTGATCGTATAAACAGCGATCCGGCGCCGCCGCACCGGAATGCCGGAGAGCCGTGCCGCTTCCGCATTGGCACCGATGGCGTAGATCTCGCGGCCGAAGTTCAGGCAGGCGGTGACAACCGTGCCTCCGATCAAGACGAACAGCATCATGTAGACCGGCAACGGCACGTGCCACCAGAATCCGGTACCGAGCGCTCGAAATCCCTCAGGAAACCCAAAGATCTCGTTTCCGCCCATGTAGTGAAAGGCAAGCCCCTGCACGACCCACAGCATTCCGTATGTCGCCAGAAAAGGCGGCAGCCTCAGGAACGTCACGGCGAGTCCGTTCAGCAACCCGATCGATGTGCCGCATAGAAGCGCGGTCGCGACCGCCAGCATCGGCGATCCACCCGACTTCATCGCACCAGCGGCAAGGCATGCGGACAACGTCATGTTGGCCGCAATCGACAAATCGAAGCCGCCGGAAAGGATCACGAGCGTGAGGCCCGAGGCCAGCAGGAACATCAGGCTCGCCTGCCGCAACACGTTCAGCAGATTCGCGGAGGTGGCGAATCCGTCGGTCGCCACTGCGAGCGCCAACGCGATCGCTGCCACCAATATCGCGCGGGAGATCAGCCCGGCGGGCTCCTCGCGTACGCGACGGCGGACATCGAACTGGCCCACTTGAGCCCACAAGGACCGGGTGTGATTCGGGATATTCATGCTTGCACTCCAATGACGCGGGATTTGCGAACGCTGTCGACCACGACGACGAGCAGGACCAGCATGCCCACCGACACGACCTGAAGGGACGACTCGACGCCGAGCAGGTTGAGCGCATTACGCAGCACCCCGATCGTCACGACGCCCATCACCGTGCCGGGCAATCCGCCTTGGCCGCGCTCGAACGAGGTGCCTCCGAGCACGACCGCGGCAATCGCGTCGAACTCCATGCCGATCGCCGACGTCGGTTCCGCGGCGTTCATGCGGCCAACCAGCAGCAGTGCCGCGAGACCGGCAAAGAGGCCGCTCAATGCGTAGATCGCGACGTGAAATGCTCTCGCCTTCACGCCTGCCAACACGAGTGCTTCGCGATTTCCGCCGATGGCGAACACATAGGCGCCGAACTTCGTGTGATAGAGCAGCAGATGCGTCGCCGCATAGGCCGCCAGCGCGCAGAGGACCGGAAATGGCACGCCGCACACCGACCACGCGTACAGCTGCGCGACGGCGGGTGTGCCGACCACGACGGCGTTGCCGTCGGTCAGGGCGAGCGCAATGCCCTGCGAGATGCCGAGCGTGCCCAGCGTCACGACGAAGGGCGGCAGCCCGAGCCTCGCGATGAGCGTGCCGTTCACGAAGCCGATCGCCATGCCCACCGCCGCCGCGCTCAGCAGCGCGATAGCCATGCCGAACCCTGCTCCCAGCGTCATGGCGAACACCACACCGCACAGGCTGAGCAGCGCACCCACCGAGAGGTCGAGCCCTTCGCTGAGGATGACGAGTGTCATCGGCATCGCAATCATCACGAGCATCGCGATTTGCAGACCGATATCGGTCACGTTGGCGCGCGATGCAAATCCCGGCACGCCGATCGACGCGGCCACGGCAAGCGCGACGCTCGCCCACACGATCGACGGCAGCGGCCGGCTGCGCCGTGCCGTCTCGACTTTCCTGTCCTGCTTCTCATTGCGTGACATCGTTACCCTCCGTGCATGGCCAGGCCAAGAATGTTCTGCTCGCTCAACCGCTCGCGCGGCAATTCACCCGAGATGGCGCCATCGCGCATCACGTACGCGCGGTCGCAGACGTGCACGATTTCCGTGAGTTCCGAACTGATCAACAGCACGGCTGCCCCCTCTTCCACCAGCCGCTCGATCAAGTTGAAGATTTCCGTCTTCGCGCCGATGTCGATGCCGCGCGTCGGTTCGTCGAAGATGAAGAGGCGGCAGCGGGCGCTGAGCCATTTGCCGATCACGATCTTTTGCTGATTGCCGCCGCTCAGGAACCGCGCGCGCTTGCCCGGATCGCCCGGCGCGATGCGCAGTGTCTCGATCAGTTCCTGCGTTGCGCGCCGCGCCCGCTCGGCGCGATACCAGCCTTTTGGAAAGAGCCGCCACAGGCTCGACGCGAGCAGGTTCTCGTGGACCGAGCGGTTCAGCGCCAGCCCTTCCTGCTTGCGGTTTTCCGGAATCAGGCCCACGCCCCGCGCCGCCACCTTGTCGGGCCCGCCCGTCACCGGCTCGCCGAAGATCTCGATGCGGCCGCCCTGGATCGGATCGGCGCCGAACACCGCGCGGACCACTTCCGTGCGCCCCGCACCGACGAGCCCCGACAAGCCGACGATTTCGCCGCGTCTGACCTGAAGATCGACGCCCTTCACACCGGTCGCGGTCGTCAGCCGCTGCACGTCGAGCGCAACTTCGCCGGGCGTGCCGAAATAGCGCCGCTGGTACACGGTTCCGACCGGACGGCCGACCATCAGCGCGATCAGTTCCTCGGCCGTCGTCTCGCCAGCCGGCATCGATTTCACGAGGCGTCCGTCGCGCAATACCGTCACTCGGTCGCCGAGATCGAAGACTTCCTTCATCCGATGCGAGATATAGACGATCGCTACGCCCGCATCGCGCAACTTATGGACAACGGCGAAGAGTGCTTCGGCCTCGCGGTCCGAAATGGCCGCGGTCGGCTCGTCCATGACGAGCACGCGCGCGTCGTGCGACAGCGCCTTCGCGATCTCGACCATCTGCTGCTGCGCGACGCCGAGATCCGCTACATGTGCACGCGTGTCATACGCGAGACCCAGTTCGCGGAGCAGTGCCGAGGCGTCGGCGTGCATCCTGCGATGATCGACGAGGCCAAGACGATTGCGCGGTTCGCGACCGAGATAGATGTTCTGCGCAATCGACAGATGCGGAACTAGTGAGAATTCCTGAAAGATCACCGCGATGCCCAAGCGTTTCGCGTCAGCCGGCGAGTCGATCGTAATCGGCTCGCCGTCGAAGAAGAACGCGCCGGAATCGGCTCGATAGGCGCCGAACAGCACCTTCATCAGCGACGATTTTCCCGCGCCGTTTTCGCCGAGCAGCATGTGGACCTCGCCGGGATACAGCCGCAGATCGACATCGGTCAGCGCGCGAACGCCGGGGAAGCTCTTGCAGATCTTGCGTAATTCGAGTCGCGGCACGCACTCGGTCGAAGCCGTGGTTTCCATGTTCGCCTCCGCGGTGCTGACAGGGCGGCGGCCACGACGCGCGAGGCGCCTTGGAGCGCCGCACCTGAATGCGCCCCGCGTGGCCCGCCGTCGCGTCAATTGCTGGCTACGTCATCCCATGCCGGGCATTGCCGCTGGTCGCCGGGAAGCTCGAATGGCGCGTAGTTGGTCTTGTCGATGACGATGCCCTTCAACAAGATGGTCTTCGGAACGGGTTCTTTGCGAAGGGTTCGGACCGCCGCCATCGTCGCGATGCAGCCCATCTTGAAGCCGTTGAATTCAGCGGTGGCGAGCAGGCGGCCGTCCTTGATCGCCTTGACGGATTCCGGCACGCCGCCAATGCCGACCACCTTCGTCTGCTTCTGACCGGCGGCCTCCAGCGCCTCGATGGCACCCATCGCCATCACGTCCGCCGCAGCGAGCACGCCGTCGATCTTCGGGTTCGCCTGGATCAGGTTCTCCGTCACCTGCAGGGCCTGCAAGCGTTGATAGTTCGCCGGCTGCGAGGCGAGCAGATGGATGCCCGGGAATTCTTCGAGTGCCTTGTGGAAGCCCCGCACGCGCTCGTCACTCGTGGTCGAACCCTTCACGCCCTCGAGGATGACGACATTGCCCTTGCCCCCCATGTTCGTGAACAGGTATCGCGCGATCTCGAGGCCGAGATTGAAGTCGTCGGCCACCACCACCGACGCGAACGCGCCGCCCGCAACCCGGTCGTTGTAGTTGACGACGGGAATGCCGATGGTGTTCAGCTTCTCGATCTCGGGCACCACGCCGCGCGGGTTCACCCCCATGAACAGCACCGCGCCCGGTTTCTTGACGCTCACGTCCTCGAGTTCGCTCAACTGCTCGCCTAGGTCGTTGGGCCGCGTCGGCGCGTAATGCGTCACCGACACGCCAAGCAGCTTGGCCTCCGCATCGACGCCGGCGTGCACCAGCGCGAAATGCGGATCGACCTGGTTCTTGTAGAAAGCGGCAAGATTTTCGCCTGCCGCGAATGCGCTCGATGCATGACTCACGCCGAGCGCGACGGCGCATGCGATGGCGATGCGCCCCCTGGACCTCTTGCCTGATGGCATCCGTTCGACTTTCAAGTTCGTCTCCCTCCACGTAATCCTGCACATTGCCGACGCCGAGACGCGAAAGCGGCTCTGCCAGCGTCGCGGCACTTGTAGATGCTCGTATGCGACCGTTTGCATGAATACCCGCTAATCGACGCTTTACTCTGACACCTTTATTGCAGCGCGCATTTCGCAACCGTGAAGCACATCAAGCGATTAGCTCGAATCAGTTTCATGCAAACGTGTGCATATCCTACCGACGCACCGCACAATGTCCAAGCGTTTTAACGCCTGAAAACATGAGGGTTTTTACTGCGACATCGAAAGCAACCCTTTGCATCTATAATCGGCCGAAATCGAACAACAGGTTCCATGGCCAATACACCAGACACGCGCGGCGCCGGCCGCGTCACCATTCGCGAAGTCGCCGCTGCAGCCTCCGTCAACGCTTCCACCGTGTCGAGAGTTCTGAATCCGGCCACGCGCCACCTGATCGGCGACGAAGTGGTGCGCAGAGTGCTTGCGGCCGCGAAGTCCCTCGGCTATCGCCAGAACCGGCTCGCCTCCGCGTTGCGCGGCGGTCAGTCAAAAGTGATCGGGGTCTGCCTGCCCGACATCGAAAACCCGGTATTTCCGCCGATCGTCTGCGGCGTCTCGGAAGCGTTGGCTGCCGAGGGCTACGGCGTGCTGATCGCCAATGTCGTCGGCAAGCCGAAGGACCAGGAGCGCATGCTCGAACAAATGCTCGAGCGCCAGGTGGACGGACTGGTGCTCGCGACGGCGTCACGGCACGACCCGCTGGTACGCCGCTGCATGCGCGACGGCGTACCCGTGGTGCTCGTGAATCGCGGCGAGGACGGCGGGCAGGTTCCGGAAGTCGTCAACGACGACTTCCTTTCCATGCGGCTTGCGGTCGAGCATCTGGTCAAGCTCGGGCACACGTGCATCGCGCATTTGTCCGGGCCGGAGCGGCTCGCCACTGGCCTGTCGCGGCTCCAGGGTTTCCAGATCGCGACGCAGCAGCACGGTCTGAGCTCGACCGTCGTATTCGAGGCCGCGGAATTCACGCGCGAGGCTGGCCGGGTGGCGTGCGAGCAATTGCTCAAGACCCACCGCAGCGTCACCGCGATCGTGGCTGCAAACGATCTCATCGCACTCGGCTGCTACGACGTGTTCGCCGCGCTCCGGATCGAGTGTCCCAAAGACATCTCGCTGATCGGCCACAACGACATGCCGCTTGTCGACATGCTGCATCCCCCGCTGACGACGTTGCGAATTCAGCATCACGAGATGGGCCGGCAGGCGGCGCGCCTGCTGCTCGGCATGATCTCGACACCGGGCGCCGCGCCGCTGCGCATCACGCTCCCCCCCGAACTCATGGTTCGAGGATCGACAGCCGCGCCGCGCCAAGCCACGTCGCGTTCGCGCTCAGCGGCACAGGCGCGCTGAGCCGCCGCGCCTTCGCCGCGGTCATGCCGGGTCCTCATGGGCCAGCGCGCGACGCTGCGCCAACCATTCTCGCGGGGCATAGCCGACCTGCGCCTTGAAGAACGTTGAAAACGCGCTCGCGGTGAACCCTAGACCGCGAGCGATTTCCGCAACGGGGAAGTCGAGAGCCAGTGCGCACATGCCGGCGCCGATCTGCGCATGTCTGCGCCATCGCCCCGCGCTCGTGCCAAGCTCGCCGACGAAGATCCGATGCAGGGTGCGGATGCTGACCCCCGCCTGACTGGCCACCTCGTCGAGACGCATGTCCCGGCGCGGATTCAGAATCAACGCATCGCACAGTTTCGCGACCCGGCTGCGTGGCGACGGCATGTCGATGGCGAGTCCCCACGCCCCGTTTCCTGCGGCGCGCAGTTCGTCGAACAGCAACGCAACGGCGGCCTGCGGGGAGCGCGCGAGCGCCTGCCGTCCGTGTGCGGACAGAAGCGACGCGAGCACGCTCGAACAACGCTCGACTCGCCCTGCGCGAACAAATCCGGCGCTCAACGCGGGCGCCACCCGCAACTCGCACAATTGCGCCTCATAGGCCGCGTAGACCCGGAACGCCGCCGAAGGCGGCAACCAGATGCCGCTGCCGCGCGTGAGGCAGTATGCACGGCGTGCGCTGGCGACCCAGATCCCGCCGCGCCCGACATAGACGAACCGTCCGCTCGCATCGCGCGGGAAATCGCGCCATTCCGAGGGCCCGAGTTGCATGTCCGCCACGTGGCAGGCGCGATCGCTCACGCGCGCAGCCTCCGCGAATCGCCGTCGCGCCGCATGTGCTCGCTCAACGCGGGGCCGGTCGCGCGAAAGGCATGGCAAGCAGCAGTCGTGCAGGCCGATCGGAACGGTTACGCAATGCGCGGCGCTCACCAGGCGCGAGCCGGCACGAATCGAACGTCCGCAGGGCGACCTCCCCGTCGTCGGTCGCTACGCAGACCTCGCCTTCGAGCACCACGTAGTGCTTTTCGACCGAAGATGCGTCCATCGACGTGTATCCGCCCGGTTCGAGCGTGGACACGCCGAGCCACAGCGATTCGGCCGGCCCCGCCTCGTGGCCCTGCAACCGCACGCAGCGCATCAGAACGTGATTGGCGGGAAAGTACTCGGGCGCCTCATCAAAGCGGGTCACGTTCATGGCTTGAGCAGCACCCGGTTGGCCGCGCCGCGATACACCGCCTGATAGGCCAGCGTCGCATCGGCGAGATCGAACACGAAATCGTCGTCGATCGGAAACGGCTTGAGCGTGCCTTGCTCGAAATGCGGCCTCAGCACGTCGAACATCAGCGCGGCGTCCTTGGCGTCGAGTGCGAGCGTATCGACGCCGACGTACGTGTGCTGCCCGCGATAGAACGCGAAGATATCGAAAGGCACCGGCCGCTCGATCGTCGAGATGAAAATCTGCGTGCCCCTAACCGCCATTGCCTTGTTGGCGCGCTCGAAATACGGGCTGCCCACCGTATTGAAAACGTAGTCCGCTCCATGACCGTCGGTCATGTCGAGGACGACCTCATCAAGGTTGACCGATGACGCGTCGATCATTTTCACGTCGCCGCTGGCATGACCGATGTAAGGCTGCTCACTGCGCCCGACGCCCAGCACTGTCGCGCCCGCCATCGTAGCGAGCTGGATCGCGGCTTGACCGACCTTGCCGTTGGCGCCGAGCACCAGCACCACGTCGCCCTGCTTCACGCGACCGGCGCGCCGCAGCCCCTCGAAAGCCGTGATGAACGGCACCCCGACGGCGCCCGCTTCATCCATCGTGAGATTGGCCGGTTTCTCGCGCACGCTGTGGGCGGGCACGGCGAGGTAGCGCGCATGCGTTCCGTCCCGCCGGATGCCCAGCTCGCCGCCGCTGCCCCAGACGTCCATGCCGAGCAGATGCGAGGGGCCGTCGATCACGCGGCCGGCGTAATCACGACCGGGCGTGCGCGGCCACACCGCATGGGGCATGAGGCCGAGCGCCGCCTTCACGTCGCTCGGGTTCACCCCTGCACTCTCGATCTCGACGAGACACTCCGCCGCCCCGACCTGTGGAACGGATTGCGTATCGATGTGCAACGCCAGCGAATCGATGTCGATGCTTTTTTGCAGAACACGGACGTTTTTCATACTGATAAGTCTCCTAAACGACGACGTAGGCAGGCTTCGCTGCCTTGTAACGTTCAGCTAACGCCACGTATCTGGCGGCGGACGTCAACAGTCCCTCGCGTTCTTCGTGAGCCAGCGTGCGCAGTAGCCTCGCCGGATTGCCGGCCCACAGCTCGCCGGCGCCGACGACTTTGCGGGATGTCAGTACGGCGCCGGCGGCGAGCATGCCGCCAGACCGGATCACGGCGCCGTCGAGCACCCGCGCGCCGAAACCCACGAAGCCGGCATCCTCCACGGTGCACGCATGCAGGATCGCGCCATGCCCCACCGTGACGTCATCCCCGATGATCACCGGCGAGCCGCCGGTCGAACCGTGAATCACCGTACCGTCCTGAATATTCGTCCGGCAGCCGACCACGATGCGTTGCACGTCGCCGCGCAGCACGCAATTGAACCAGACCGATGCCGAGCGGCCGATCGTCACGTCGCCGACCAGCACCGCGCCGCGCGCGACATACGCGCTCGGATCAACGACCGGCGTGCGAGTTTCGAGTACGCCCTCCTTCATGACAGTCCCAGCATGCCGCGCGCTTCGCGGCAGCTGGCCACCTCGCCGCCGAGCAGGCCCACGATCTCGCGCGCACGCGCGACGAGCGCGGCATTGCTTTCGGCAAGCACGCCCTTCTCGATATAGATGTTGTCTTCCAGGCCGACCCGGACGTGACCGCCCGCGAGCCACGCCTGCGCGACGATCGGAAACTCGAAGCGGCCGATGCCGAACGCCGACCAGACCGCGCTCGCAGGCAGCAGGTCGCGCGCATAAAGCAGGGTCTCCGGCGTGGCCGCGAATCCGTACTTGACGCCCATCACGATCGTCCAGAGGCCGGGTCCGTCGAGCACGCCCGCTTGGATCAGATCACGCGCGAGGTGCAAGTCGCCGGAATCGAAGATCTCGAGCTCCGGCTTGACGCCCGCCTCGCGAATGATGTTCGCCATGCGCGTCACATTCTTCGGCGTATTGATGACGACATCGCCCCCGGAATTCATCGTGTTCAGATCCAGGCTGCAGATGTCCGGCCTGAGCTCGAGAATGTGTTCGACGCGCTTTTCGGGCGGCAAGAGCGTGGTGCCCGGCGCCGCGATTTTCGGATCGTTGTCGCTCGGTATGAAACGCCCGCCGGGGCCCGTGGTGAGATTGATGATCAGCGCGTCGTCGACGGCGCGGATCCGTTCGATAACTTCGCGGTACAAAGCAACGCCCATCGAAGGCCGGCCTGTCGCCGGGTCGCGCACGTGAATGTGGACAGCCGCGGCGCCCGCCTGCGCGGCTTCGAGCGACGCGGTCGCGATCTGCTCGGGCGTGATCGGCAAGCCGGGATGCTGCTCGGGGCGCGTAAGGTTGCCCGTCACCGCACAGGTAATGATGGTCTTGCGGGAATGCATGCAGGCCTCCGGGGAATCAGTTCAAGCGTCGGCCGCCGTCGACGACGATCGTCACGCCGGTGCTGAACGTCAGGTGCGTGGCGCACGCTTCGATCGCGGCCGCCACGTCGTCAGGTGTTCCGATTCGGCCGAGCGGCGTCGTTGCTGCCGCCTTGTCGTTGAAATCGGCACTGCGCCCCGGCACGAATGCCGTGTCGACGACGCCCGGCGACACGTTCAACACACGGATGCGCGGCGCGAGCGCGCGGCCGAGCGAGGCCGTCATCACGTCCAGTCCCGCCTTGGCCGCGCAGTACGCGATGTTGCTGCCCGAGCCGGTAGAGCCCGCGATAGACGACACGTTGACGACGAGGCCATCTCCCGACTCGTCCAGCAGCGCGCGAAACGCGCGGATGGCGGCGAACTGGCCGCGCCAGTTGACCTTCATGATCTCGTCGATCAGCTCGTCGGTCAGCGCATCCAGATCGGCGTGCTTGACAGCCTGAGTGAAACCCGACGCGTTCACGAGCATGTCAGCGCGTCCGTATTGCGCGCGGACCTGCGCAGCGAGCGCGTTCAGGCTGCTGCTGTCCGTGATCGACGCGACTGCCGAGCCGTGCCCCGAACCAGGCAAGGTATCCGCTATCTGCCGCGCTTTCGTCTCGTCGCGCTGGCCGACGATCACCACGCGCGCGCCCGCAACGGCCAGACCTTTCGCGGTTGCGGCGCCGATCCCTCCTGTGCCGCCGAGAATGACGGCTACCTTTCCTTGCAGCGTGCTGGACACGGGCATGCTCCTCTCTACTGAATGGGCGGCGTGGGGTACGTCGGCGTCCCCTCGGCCAGGATGAAGTCGAAATCGAGGGTGTAGTACGCCCCACCGACTTCCGCGTGCGGCCCCGAACCGTTCTCATGACGCTCGAACACACCGACAAGACGCCGGTTCACACCGAATACGACATCCGATTCGAGGTGCTCCGAATCGTCTGCAAACACCTGGGACACGAGCGTCGCGTAGCCCTCGGCGAAGATCGCGAAATGCAGGTGCGCCGGCCGGTATGGGTGACGTTGCTGCAGCGCGAGCAACGTGCCGACGGGGCCGTCGGTCGGCACCGGATAGCCTGCGGGGCGGACGCTCCTAAAACGGAACGCGCCGCTTGCGTCCGTATGGAAATGACCCCGCAGGTTCATGTCGGGCTGACTGGCATCCTGGTTCTCGTACAAGCCGACCGGCGATGCTTGCCACACGTCGACCTTCGCGTTGGGGACCGCGCGGCCTTGCTTGTCGAGCACACGTCCGCGAACGAACAGCGGCGAACCGGGCGACTCTTCGCACGCGATGCACTGGCCGTTCTTGTAGGCCGGCGAGCGACCGCGGTAGAACGGCCCGAGTAGCGTGCCCGGAGTCCGCTCGCTCGCGTCCGAGTTGTTCAGCAACGCCACCAGCGTCGAGAAGCCCAGCGCATCGGCGAGCAGGACCATTTCATTGTGCTTTTCGTGACATGCCTGCCCGACGTCTTTCAGGAATGCCAGGCCCTTTTCGAACTCTTCGTCCGTCAAGCGCACCTGTTTCAGGAACGCATGGCCGTGATCGACGAGCGCGTCGACGATTTCCTTCAGCCTCGAATCCTGCGTGCCGGACATGGCGGCTTTGACGACCTCGGTGACGGACTCCACGTCGTCGATAACGCCTTTCGGAATGGTTAAGTGGGACACGATTCAGCTCCTATGCAACCGTTTGCATAACGGAACTGAATATACGCGTCATTACGTGCCGGGAAATTGGGCGTTAACCCTAGTCGCGGTGTAGCGTGCGGTGCAACTCAAGAGCCAGGATAAGCAATCGTTTGCATAATCGATCGCAGTCAAGGAAGACGTGAAGGAAGCCGGCACGAAGGTCGGGCACGGTGCGCGTGATGCAGCGCATGCGACGGCCTGCGGGGCGAAGAAAACGGGGCACTGGGTGGCGAATACCACCGAGCTTGGGTACCACGCGACTAAGAACGCGATTCATAACGCGACGCGTGACAGCGGGACGAGTGAGAAGGCAAAGCCGGACGAGGAGAAGCGATAACGTGCTGCGCGTGCCGAGATAGGCGCAAACATTCACCACCACTCGCACTCAGCACACTCGCTTACTGCCTCACGCGACGTCGCTGAATTCGCCCGATAAGCGATCTGACGGCCAAAAACACAAAAGCCCTGCAAGTCGTCGAACTTACAGGGCTTTGCTGATATTTCTGGCGGAGAGAGGGGGATTCGAACCCCCGATAGGCGATTAACCTATACACGCTTTCCAGGCGTGCGACTTAAACCACTCATCCATCTCTCCGGCGGGACGCGCATTATAGCAAACTTCGGGCCCTGTGCCACCCACCTCCCACTCCTCCCCTGTCACGGGTGCCGAATGTAGTCCACGAGCGCCGACGTATAAGCATCCGGCTTGCGATCCAGCAGGCTCACGACGATCGTCACCGCGAACCCCGCCGGCACGCCGAACACGCCCGAGCTGATCGGCTCGATGCCGAACCAGCGCTGCCCGGCGAAGCCCGTCAACTGCGCGAAATACGGGTACGTCGACACGATGTAATAGACGCACACCACGAGCCCCGCGACCATGCCCGCCACTGCGCCGAGCTTCGTCGTGCGTTTCCAGAACACGCCCAGCACCAGCACCGGAAACAAACTCGACGCCGCCAGCGAAAACGCCGCCCCCACGAGAAACAGAATATTCCCCGTATTGAGCGACGCCACATACGACGCGAACAACGCCACGCCCAGCAGCAGGATCTTCGATATCGTCACGCGCCGCTGGCTCGACGCCGACGGATCGACCATGTGGTAATACACATCGTGAGAGAGCGCGTTGGCGATCGTCAGCAGCAGACCATCGGCCGTGGAAAGCGCGGCGGCCAGCGCCCCCGCCGCGATCAACCCGGACATCACATACGGCAGCCCGGCGATCTCCGGCGCGGCGAGCACCACCATGTCGGGCTGCATCCGGATCTCGGACCAGCGGATGATGCCGTCGCGATTGGTATCGGCGACGCCGATCAGCGACGGCTCGACGCGATGCCACTGCGTCACCCATTGCGGCCAGTCGGCAAACGAATGGCCGACCAGGTTCGTCAGGATCTCGTACTTGATCAACACCGCAAGCACCGGCACGGTCACATAGAACAGCGCGACAAAGAAAAGCGTCCACCCGACGGAACGCCGCGCCGCGCTCACCGACGTCGTCGTGTTATAGCGCGTCAGGATATGCGGCAGGCTCGCGGTGCCAAGCGACAAGCACAGCAAGAGCGACAGGAAATTGCGTTCATGGATGCGCCGCTCGTCCTCGCTCGGGGCGGGAAACGCCTCGTGCATCGGCACCGGATCGGTTGCAAGCGCAAGCATTTCGTCGCGCTCCTGTGTCCAGACGATGCGCGCCGCCGCGGCGTCGTGCGGAAACTCGGAAAGCTCGCGCTCGCGTTGGTCGATCTCGCGTAACGGACCGTTGTGCCGCCGCAGTTCGGTGATCTCGTGGGCGAGCCGCCCTTTCTCGTCGTCATACGACGCAGGCAGCGCCGCGATCCGCGCATCGATCTGCGTCGCGCGCTGCCGGTACCACGCACGCACGCTCTCTTCTTTCGGCGCGACGCGCACGTCGTGCTCGAGCGTTTCGAGCTTCTCCATCAAGCGGCCGTAGCTCAACTGCGGCACCCAGCCGAGGCCGTCCTTGTGCGCGATCATCGACACCGGAATCAGAAACGCGCTGATCAAGATGATGTATTGCGCGACCTGGGTCCACGTCACTGCGCGCATTCCGCCGAGGAACGAACAGACGAGTATCCCGGCCAACCCGCACGAAATACCGATCGCAAAGTCGACGCCGATAAAGCGCGTCGCGATCAGCCCGATCCCCTGGATCTGCGCGACGAGATAGACGAACGAGCAGAGGATCGCGGCGAGCGCGGCAAGCGCGCGCACCGTGTTGCTCGAAAAACGCGTGCCGAGAAAATCGGGAATCGTATAGCGAGCGAGCTTGCGCACATATGGCGCGAGCAGGAAAGCCGTGAGGCAGTAGCCGCCGGTCCAGCCCATCAGGTACGCGAGACCGTCGTAGCCGGTCGCGTAGAGCGACCCGGCAAGGCCGATGAACGATGCCGCCGAGAGCCAGTCGGCCGCCGTCGCCATCCCGTTGAACGCCGACGGCACACGCCGCCCGGCCACGTAGTATTCGACGAGATCGGACGTGCGCGACAAGAGCCCGATTACCGCGTACACCGCGATCGGCACGAACAGGAACACGTAGCCGACCCATACGCCCGCGCCGGTCGTGCGCTCGATCCGCCACAGCACATAGATGAACGCGAAGAAGCCGAGCGTGTAGAGCGCGTAGGCGCGAATCAGCCGGTGCGTGAGCGTCATCGAACGGCTTCCGTCGCGCTGTCGGCGTTGGCCGCGTCCGCATCGAAGGCGCGCCGCAGCGTGCGGTCCGCGCGCTGCATCAGCACGATATAGACGGCGATCAGCACGAGGTAGATCACGATCGCGCCCTGCGCGCCGAGATAGAACGGCAGTCGAAAACCGGCGATCCGCACGGCCGATAGCGGTCGCGCCAGCGCCGGCACGACGAACGACACGAAGAAGCCGATCGACATCAGCACGGCGATCAGCGCGACATTGAAGCGCCAATAGCGCCGATGGGCGCGCGCCATCGCCTCCGTGACCGGCGGCGGTTCGGGTGGAGGGTTCAGCGGGAGAGCGTGTGGTGTGTGGGGCGCGGCCATGCGCCTATGTATCAAAAAGGCACGGCGCGGACAATCGGGATTGTCCGCGCCGTGCCTCTACTTCGCGACTTGGCGACTTCCTGCAACGACTCAATGCGCCAGGCTATGAAGCCCGGCACCGCAGCCGCCGACGCTCGCCGCCCGCTTAAAGCGCCTCGCCGAGCTGATCGAGAATCGCGGGATTCTCGAGCGTCGACACATCCTGCGTGATCGCCTCGCCCTTTGCGAGCGAGCGCAAGAGACGGCGCATGATCTTGCCGGAGCGCGTCTTGGGCAGGTTGTCGCCGAAGCGGATGTCCTTCGGCTTCGCGATCGGCCCGATCTCCTTGCCGACCCACGCGCGCAGTTCGTTCGCGAGCTTCGCGGCCTCGTCGCCCATCGGACGCGCACTCTTCAAGACGACGAACGCAACCACGGCTTCGCCGGTCGTATCGTCCGGACGTCCCACGACGGCCGCTTCGGCAACCAAAGGATTCGACACCAGCGCCGACTCGATCTCCATCGTCCCAAGCCGGTGGCCCGACACGTTGAGCACATCATCAATGCGGCCCATGATCGTGAAGTTTCCGGTGACCTTGTCGCACACGCTGCCGTCGCCGGCGAGGTACAGCTTGCCGCCGAGCTCCTCGGGGTAGTAGCTCTTCTTGAAGCGCTCGGGGTCGCCCCAGATCGTGCGGATCATCGACGGCCACGGACGCTTCACCACCAGAATCCCGCCCTGCCCGTTCGGCACGTCCTGCCCGGTCTCGTCGACGATCGCAGCCGTGATGCCCGGCAGCGGCAGCGTGCACGAGCCCGGCACGAGCGGCGTCGCGCCCGGCAGCGGCGTGATCATGTGGCCGCCGGTTTCGGTCTGCCACCAGGTATCGACGATCGGGCAGCGCGCGCCGCCGACGTTCTCGTAGTACCACATCCACGCTTCCGGGTTGATCGGCTCGCCGACCGTGCCAAGCACGCGCAGGCTCGACAAGTCGTAGCTCTTCGGATGCACCTTCGCGTCAGCCTCGGCGATCTTGATCAGCGAGCGGATCGCGGTCGGCGCCGTGTAGAACAGCGTGACCTTGTGCTTCTCGATCATGTTCCAGAAGCGGCCGCCGTCCGGGTAGGTCGGCACGCCTTCGAACATCACCTGCGTGGCTCCCAGCGCGAGCGGCCCGTAGGCGATGTAGGTGTGTCCGGTGATCCAGCCGATGTCGGCGGTGCACCAGAAGATATCGGAGGGCTTCCAGTCGAAGGTCCACTTGAGCGTCTGCGCGGCCCACAGCACGTAGCCGCCAGTGCTGTGCTGCACGCCCTTCGGCCGGCCCGTGGAGCCCGACGTGTAAAGCACGAACAGCGGATGCTCGGCGCTGACCCATTCGGGCGCGCAGGTGTCGGATTCGTTGGCGACGAGTTCGTGCATCCACAAGTCGCGGCCTTCGCTCCAGGCCACCTTGCCGCCCGTGCGCCGGTAGACGATCACGCTCTTGACCGCCTCGCAGCCGCCCATCGCGAGCGCCTCGTCGGCGATGTTCTTGAGCGGCAGCGCCTTGCCGCCGCGCATCTGCTCGTCCGAGGTGATCAACGCGACCGCGCCGACGTCGACGAGCCGCTCGTTGAGCGACTTCGACGAGAAGCCGCCGAACACCACCGAGTGCGGCGCACCGATGCGCGCGCACGCCTGCATCGCGACGACGCCTTCGATCGACATCGGCATATAGATCACGACACGGTCGCCCTTCTTCACGCCGCGCTTCTTGAGCGCATTCGCGAAGCGGCTCACGCGCTGCAGCAGGTCTTGATAGGTGACGCGCGTGACGGTGCCGTCGTCGGCTTCGAAGATGATCGCGACGGTATCGCCCTTGCCCGCTTCGACATGGCGATCGAGGCTGTTGTACGACGCGTTCAGCTCGCCATCTTCGAACCACGTGTAGAACGGCGCATTCGATTCATCGAGCACCTTCGTGAACGGCTTGTGCCACGCGAGCGTTTCGCGTGCGAGCTTGGCCCAGAAGCCCTCGTAATCGCGTTCCGCTTCCGCGACGAGCGCCCGGTAGGCGTCCATGCCGGAAATTGCCGCATTGGCCACCACGTCCGCGGATGGCGGAAAAACGCGGCTTTCGTGAAGAACCGATTCAATCGTAGACATCGACAACCCCTTCATGAAGGTGAAAGTGAATCCGGTATCCGGCGCGCTTGGGCGCGCCTTGTATATGGAACGCAGCTTTGGTGCTGCGCTTGTCCCCAAACCCTCACGCGTACCGCTTGCCGTGGTACGCGCCGTCGACGTGCCGCGCCTGAGACTGCGGATACGGCATTGCAGCATCCGAATGTAGCGCGGGCAGCGCACTCAACTGTGACGATAACCACATCAACTTACCGCGCACTTACGACACGCAAAAGCGCGCTTTATCGGTCTACGTCATACGTATTTACGTATTCGACCGCTGCCGCACCAAGCGGTTGCTCCGAACGCCCATCGTCGCGCCAGCACCTTGCAGCCGCCTTTACGCCGTATTAAGCGACAACCTACAATGCTCAATGCTAACTGAACTCCCCGTTTGGATTCCAGCTTGAACCGCTACGCTTTACTCCTCATTGCCGCGATGCTGCTCGTCGGCAGCAACGTCGGCGTCGGCAAATCGATTGTCACTTTCGTTCCCGTTTCCGTCCTCGCCCTGCTGCGCTTCGTGGTGGCGATCGCCGTGCTGTGGCCGCTCTTTCGCCCCGTCAAGATGAAAAGCGTGAAGCGCGGCGAATGGCTGAATCTGTTTCTGCAGGCGTTCTTCGGCACCTTCATGTTCACGCTCCTGATGTTGAACGGCGTGCAACGCACGAGCGCGGTGGCGGCGGGCGTCATCACGAGCACGATTCCTGCCGTGGTCGCGCTCTTCTCCTGGTTCTTTCTCGGCGAGAAACCGAACGGACGTGCGCTGATTTCGATCGCGCTCGCGATGACGGGCGTCGTCGTCATCAACTTCGCGCACGGCGGCTCGGCGCAAGGCGCGGTATCAGGCGAAAGCTCGCTGACCGGCAACCTGATGGTGCTTGGCGCCGTCTGCTGCGAATCGTTCTATGTGATCCTCTCGCGGCGCCTCACGCAAACGCTCGCGCCCATCGACATCTGCGCTTACACCCACTTGTTCGGCTTGCTGCTGATGCTGCCGCTCGGCATCGGCGCACTCGTCTCGTTCGACTATTCGAGCGTGCCGGGCAACGTCTGGGCGCTCGTGGTCTGGTACGGACTGTCGGCCAGCATCTTCTCGTTCTGGCTGTGGATGAAGGGTATTCGCCACGTGCCGGGCAGCCTTGCCGGCGTGTTCAGCGCCGTGCTGCCCATCGCGGCGGCCGTCTACGGCATGGTGTTCCTCGGCGAGCGTCCGACGCTCGCGCACGGCATCGCGCTCGCCTGCGTCGTCGCGGGCATCGCGCTCGCGAGCCTCAAGGTCAAGCGCGCGGCGCCCGCCGCGCCGTGAGCGGCAAAGCGGAAAAAATGCTTCGCGCGTTACAATAACGCGCTTTTTTTCGCCTTCCAGCACACTACAAAGCACCTCGTCCCCACAGAGCCCAAGCCATGACCGTCATCAAACAGGAAGACCTGATCCAGAGCATCGCCGATTCGCTCCAGTACATCAGCTACTACCACCCGCTCGACTACATCCAGGCGCTTGGCCGCGCGTATGAGCTCGAAGAGAGCGCGGCCGCGAAGGACGCCATCGCGCAGATCCTCACCAACAGCCGCATGTGCGCCGAAGGCCATCGGCCGATCTGCCAGGACACCGGCATCGTCACGGTGTTCGTGAAGGTCGGCATGGACGTGCGTTGGGACGGCGCGACGATGAGCGTCACCGACATGATCAACGAAGGCGTGCGCCGCGGTTATCTGAACCCGGACAACGTGCTGCGCGCCTCGATCGTGAGCCCGCCCGAAGGCGCGCGCAAGAACACGAAAGACAACACGCCGGCCGTCATCCACTACGAGATCGTGCCGGGCGACAAGGTCGACGTGCAGGTCGCGGCCAAGGGCGGCGGCTCGGAGAACAAGTCGAAGTTCGCGATGCTGAACCCGTCCGATTCGATCGTCGACTGGGTGCTCAAGACCGTGCCGACGATGGGCGCGGGCTGGTGTCCGCCGGGCATGCTCGGCATCGGCATCGGCGGCACGGCCGAGAAGGCGATGGTCATGGCGAAGGAATCGCTGATGGACCCGATCGACATTCAAGAGATCATCGCGCGCGGCCCGCAAGACTGGATCGAAGAACTGCGTGTCGAGCTGCACGAGAAGGTCAACGCGCTCGGGATCGGCGCGCAAGGCCTGGGCGGTCTGTCGACGGTGCTCGACGTGAAGATCATGGCCGCGCCGACGCACGCGGCTTCCAAGCCGATCGCGATCATCCCGAACTGCGCGGCGACGCGCCACGCGCACTTCACGCTCGACGGCACGGGCGCCGCCAAGCTCGAAGCGCCGCCGCTCGACGCGTGGCCGAAGGTTACGTGGCAGCCGAACACGGAAACGAGCCAGCGCGTCGATCTGAACACGCTCACGCCGGAAGAAGTCGCGAGCTGGAAGCCGGGCCAGACGCTCTTGCTCTCGGGCAAGATGCTCACGGGCCGCGACGCCGCGCACAAGCGCATCGCAGACATGCTCGCCAAGGGCGAAAAGCTGCCGGTCGATTTCACGAACCGCGTGATCTATTACGTCGGCCCGGTCGATCCGGTGCGCGACGAAGCGGTCGGCCCGGCCGGTCCCACCACCGCGACGCGCATGGACAAGTTCACCGAGACGATGCTCGCGCAAACGGGTCTCATTTCGATGATCGGCAAGGCCGAGCGCGGCCCGGTCGCGATCGAGGCGATCAAGAAGCACAAGGCGGCTTACTTGATGGCGGTGGGCGGCGCGGCGTACCTGGTATCGAAGGCGATCCGCGAAGCGAAGGTGCTCGCGTTCGAAGATCTCGGCATGGAAGCGATCTACGAATTCGACGTCGTCGATATGCCTGTAACAGTTGCTGTAGATTCCAACGGCACCTCCGTGCACCAGACCGGACCGAAGGAATGGCAAGCGAAGATCGGCAAGATTCCGGTCGCAGCGGCCTGATTTACGCAGGTTTTTAAGCGAGAGCCGGGCCTCGTGCCCGGCTTTTTCTTTGTCTGGCCCACGGCCACGAGACGCCGCCCTTTCGGTCAACGAAAGACTGCGATCTTGGCTTTTCAATCCGCAGCGTTTATCGTTGTGAGTCGACGTCACCCCCCAATAAGGAACAGCTATGCAAGGCGATAAAAAGGTCATCGAATATCTGAACGCCCAGTTGAAGAACGAGTTGACGGCCATCAACCAGTACTTCCTGCACGCGCGGATGTACAAGCACTGGGGGCTCGAGAAGCTCGGCAAGCATGAGTACGACGAATCCATCGGCGAGATGAAGCACGCCGACTGGCTCATCGAACGCATTTTCATGCTCGACGGCCTGCCGAATCTGCAAGACCTGCACAAGCTCCTGATCGGCGAAGAGACGAAGGAAATCCTCGAGTGCGATCTGAAGCTCGAGCAGATTTCTCAGGGCACGTGCAAGGAAGCGATCGTGTATTGCGAATCGGTTCGCGATTTCATTTCGCGTGAGATCTTCGTGAAGATTCTCGACGACACCGAAGAGCACATCGACTGGCTCGAAACCCAGCTCGATCTCATCGACAAGGTCGGCATCCAGAACTACCAGCAGTCCGCCATGGGTGGTGCGGACGAGTCGTAAGTCCAAGCTGGTAACATGCGCGCTTCGTGTTTGTTCCAGCCGCACGCTCCTATGACCGCACCGCACGACGCGCCCGCCAGCGGGTCCGCCCGAGATTCGACAGACGCTTTCGGCCAGTCGAGCGCGCCTGTCGGCATCTTTGATTCAGGCCTCGGCGGCCTGTCCGTGCTGCGCGCAGTGCGTGCGCAACTGCCCGATGAAGCGCTCATCTACGTCGCCGATTCGGCCTACGCGCCATACGGCGAGAAAGACGACGACTTCATCGCCGACCGCACGCTCGCCATCGGCGAATGGCTGATCTCGCAGGGCGCGAAGGCGCTCGTGGTGGCATGCAATACGGCCACCGCGCAAGCCATCTCGCTCGTGCGCGAGCGGCTCGCGATTCCGCTGATCGGCGTGGAGCCCGGCATCAAGCCTGCGGCGCTGCTATCGAAAACACGCGTGGCCGGCGTGCTCGCCACGCAGGTCACGTTGAGGAGCGCTCGCTTCCAGGCGCTGCAAGAACGCTATGCCGGCGATTGCCGGTTCCTGTGCCAGCCCGGGCATGGCCTGGTGGAAGCCATCGAGCGCTGCGACGTCGACTCTGCCGAAGTGCGCGCGCTGCTCAAAAGCTATCTGGACCCGATGCTCGACGCCGGCGCCGACACGCTCGTGCTCGGCTGCACGCACTACCCGTTCTTCGATCGCGTCATCCGCGACATCGCGGGCGATCGTCTCATGCTGATCGATACGAGCATCGCCATTGCGCGGCAGCTCGAACGCGTGCTCGACGCGAACGGACTGCGGGCGAGCGCGGCCGAACCCGGCGCAACGCCTGGGCTGCCCCGCTTCTGCTCGACCAGCGACGGCGAGCATCTGCGCCTATTGGCCAGCACGCTGCTCGGTCTTGAAGCGCCGGTCGAGCGGGTGCACGTGCCATCGCGCCGCACTGCGGCGACCGCGTCACGAGCTGCTTGACTGGTCGACAGCGGTCGACAGCCCATCTATTGTTCCGACCCCGTTGTATCCCACACCACCGCTAAGCGGCAGGTCGCCGCACGCCCGCACCTGCTGCAGTAACCCTGCCAGCCACCCAGCTCTGTTACAAAAAAACCGGCCTCACAGCTTGCCAAGCGGCTCAATCATAATGATAATAGTTCGCATTAACGTTAGCTATCGTACTCATTAATCATGATCGTCTGCGTGTGCAAGTCTGTTTCCGACCGGAAGATCCGCGCCGCCATCGCTGAAGGCATGGATACCTTCGACGAACTTCAGTTCGAGCTGGGCGTCGCCACCTGCTGCGGCAAGTGCGAGGAAACCGTGCGCGACGTGATGGCCCAAAGCGGCGTCTGCCAGAGCCATTGCGGCGCCGAGCATCACACGCATGCGATTCCGGTCACGTTTTACGAGCGCAAGGCCGCTTGATCGTTTCCGTACGCTACTAACCTCCAAGCCGGCGCCGCCACGCGCCAGCAGCGCTTTTCCGGCCAGGGCACGCTTTAACTTTTCGCCCAGCCTGTCGCTTTAATCCCGTCAGCAAGCCAGTCTCACACTAGCCAGCGACCACTCGTTCCTCAAGGAGTCTGAGATGGAATTGCTGCTTGGCTTCGTGGTGACCTTAGGCATCTCCCTTTTGATCTTTCGCAAATGACGCGACCTAACGCAAGCTTCGGCGCGCGCGTCGTTCGCGCACTCGCTCAACCCAGTTAACATGCAGGTTCAGCCTTCCATGTCCGTCGACACAGCGTCGGCGGCGCTTACAACAATGAATTCCCGTGTGGTCTCGGCGGTCACCGTCGTGGTGCTGCTTCACGCCGCGCTGATTGCCCTTCTGGTGACGATCCGAAACGAGCCGCCCGCGCGCCCGCTCGAATCGCACTCCATTACCGCTGAACTGCTAAGCCCTGCTCCTGCCGCAGCGCCCGCCGCGCTGCAGTCGAGCGCGCCTGCGCCGAAACCCGCGCCGTCGGTGCCGCACGCCAAGCCGAAGGTCGAGCCGAAACCGGCCCCGATTCCCAAGACGAAGTCTGAACCGTTGCCGCAAGCGGCTGCGCCATCGCCAAACGTAGTTGCGCCATCGGAACCCGCTCCCTCGGCTTCAACCGCCCCGACAGCTCCCGCCGCCGCCGAAGCGCCGGCGGGTCCGGCAACCGGCGCGGCCGGCGGGCCGGCAACCGGCCGCGAAACGCTTGCGATCGCAGCGCCGAAGGATGTCGCCCACCTCGACTGCAGCATCTCGAAGCCGGCCTACCCCGCGCTGTCGCAACGCCGCGGCGAAGCGGGCACCGCTTACGTGCGGTTCGTGGTCGGATTGACCGGCAGGATCGAAGACGTCGAACTGAAAAAGAGCAGCGGCTTCTCTCGCCTCGACGAAGCGGCCATGGCCGCGATGCGCGCAAGCGCCTGCCGCCCCTACGTCGAAAACGGCACGCCGGTGCGCGCGGCCTACACGCAGCCGTTCACGTTCGGCTTTAACGATTGATTGGAAAAGAAGAAAAGGACTTGAAATGCAGAACTACGGTTTTTCGCACGTTTGGGTGCAAGGGGATTTCGTGACGCGCGGCATCGCGGTCGCGCTGATCTTCATGTCGATCTTGTCGTGGTGCGTCATCGTCATCAAGGGCATGAACGTGGTGCGCCTGAAGCGCCTCACGAAGAACGCCGAGCAGGCGTTCTGGCATTCCGACGACTTCTCGGACGGCATCAAGAAGCTCGGCGCGTCGTCGTCGAACGCGAACGCCAACCCGTTTCTCGCGCTCGCGTTGTCGGGGCAGGAAGCGGCCGATCACCATCATCAGACGCAACCGCATCTGCACGACAAAATGGACGTGTCGGACTGGATCTCACGCTGCCTGAAAGACACGATGGACGACGGCATCGCCCGCATGCAAGGCGGCCTGGCCGTGCTCGCGTCGATCGGCAGCGTCGCGCCGTTTGTCGGCCTGTTCGGCACGGTGTGGGGCATCTATCACGCCCTCCTCGTCATCGGGGCAACCGGGCAGACCTCGATCGATCAGGTCGCGGGCCCGGTCGGCGAGTCGCTCATCATGACCGCGCTCGGCCTCTTCGTCGCCATCCCCGCCGTGCTCGGCTACAACGCGCTGACCCGCGCCAACAAGGCCGTCGTCGGCAAGCTGCGCCGCTTCGCGCACGGTCTGCACGCGTACTTCGTGACCGGCTCGCACGTGGCATCGGCCAAGCGCGACGGCCTGCGCCTCGCCGCACGCACGAACTGAGGGCGAGGCGACGATGTCAATGAACGCTTTCGCCGAAGACGATGACGACGGTCTGATGAACGAGATCAACATGACGCCGCTCGTCGACGTGATGTTGGTTCTCCTGATCATCTTCCTGGTGACGATTCCCGCAATTCATCACGCGGTGAAAATCGATTTGCCGCATGCTAGCAGTCAGAAGCAGGACACCAAGCCCACGCACGTGACGGTGTCGGTCCAGGCGGACGGCACCGTTCTCTGGGACGACAAACCGGTCACCGACGACGTGCTGCGCGCCGACATCGCCCAGGCCGCCCAAGCCGATCCACAGCCGGAGCTGCATTTGCGCGCGGACCGCAAGGTGCCGTACGAGCGCGTCGCCGATGTGATGTCCGCCGCGCAGGCAGGCGGGCTGACGAAGATCGGCTTCGTGACCGAACCGAAAACGAAGTAGCCGGCGATATAACGCAAACGACCGCCCAGACAGCGTCGTACAAAGTAAAAGGCCCTCATCGTCGGATGAGGGCCTTTTGTCTTGCGCACGCAGCGCCTTCGGGCGTCGGGCTCACTTGCCATCGGAGTAGCTCGTGGAGTCACCGTATGCGACAGCCGTGGTCGTCACGGACAGCGCGTTTCAGCCCTATCAGGCTTGCTATAAGAGCAGCCATCATTTTCCGTAGCGGAATCTCCACTGCGAAAGGGATTTCAATATAGGCGGCGCAGCGCGCGCATTCAAGAAAACGCCCATTGAAACTACTGATCGCCGATGACGCTTAAATGGCAAAACCGATTTCCATCACGCGTCATCACACAGCGGTACCGAGAGCCATGGTCTTTGCCCGCTGGAACCACGTGTTACGGCGCGATTTTTTCCGACGCGTCGCTCACCGCCTTGAGCTTGCGCAGGTAGTCCGCCTGCCGGCCTTCCGGACACTCGGTCGCCTCGAGCTTCCCCTCGTCGAGCATCTCGACGAGGTAGTCGACAAAGGCGCGCACCGACGGCACCATCCCCTGCCGCGACACGAACACCGCATAGAGCTGCGGCGTCGGCAGAGTCCAGCCCGGCATCACCGGCGACAACTGGCCGGAACGCAGCGCCGCCCCGTACATCATCTCCGGCAATGCGGCGATGCCTACGCCGGCCAGCACGGCCTCACGAATCATCAGCAAATCGGCGCTCACGAGACGCGGCTCGTGCTCGTGAATGTGGCGCGTGCCGTCCGGTGCGATCAGATTGAACGCGTGGCGTCCGTCCGAGCTCGGCGTATCGAGCGTTTCGAAGCGCTCGAGATCGGCCGGCGCGAGCGGCGGCGAATTCTGGCTCAAGAGGCTCGGCGCGCCCACCAGCATCTGCTCGGTCCGCCATAGCGGCCGCACGACGATATTCGCGTTTTCCGGCGGATCTGAGCGCACGCGAAGCGCGACGTCGACCGAATCCTCGTACAGATCGATCACGCGATTCGTCACGCGCACCACGACCCGCACCTCCGGATAGCGATGCATGAACTCGGGCAGGATGCTCGACAGGATCGTCTGCGACACCGTCACAGGCACACTCACGCGCACCGTGCCGCGCGGCGACGCCCGCATTTGCTGCACCACCGTCACGGCGGCCTCCGCCTCGGACAACATCGCCCGGCAATGCTGATAGAACAATTGGCCGGCTTCGGTGAGCGCGAGCTTGCGCGTCGAGCGCTGCAAAAGCCGCACGCCGAGCGACGCCTCCAGTTCGGAAAGGCGCCGCGACAGACGCGATTTCGAAATACCGAGCACGCGCTCGGCCGCCGAGAAACCGCCGTGCTCGACGACCTGCGAGAAGTACATCAGGTCGTTCAGATTGTGCTGATCGAGTTTCATCTTATCGTTCCATTGATAGAACAATCCATTGCCGAAGGGCGTCTAGAAGTCCATGAATCGGTTCATATAATAGCTTTACGTTTCAAAAATAACGCTATTCCCGTATTTCCAGGTGACCTTTGATGACTACGATCCGCACGATTCAACGTACTTTCCCATCCGTTCGCACGATCGAGGGCGGCGGCTTCGTCGTCCATCGGCCGTTTCCGACCCGCATGCTGATGGACTTCGATCCGTTCCTCCTGCTCGACGAAATGGGCCCGGTCGACTACGCCCCGGGCGAGGCCATCGGCGCCCCCGACCATCCGCACCGCGGCTTCGAAACCGTGACCTATCTGCTCGAAGGCCAGGCTTCGCACCGCGATTCGGCGGGGCATTCGGGTACCTTGCGGGCGGGCGACGTTCAATGGATGACGGCCGGCTCGGGCGTCGTGCATAGCGAAATGCCCGACCCGGCGTTCGTCCGCGCAGGCGGCCGCGTGCACGGCTTGCAGCTGTGGGTGAACCTGCCGCGCCGCGACAAGATGACCGCGCCGCGCTATCAGGAGATCCCATCGGTCGGCATTCCGACGGCCACGTCGGCCGACGGCAAGGTGCGCGTGAAGGTGATCGCCGGTGAAGCGTTCGGCGTCAGCGCAAAAGTCGAAACGCACACGCCGATTCTCTATCAGCACTTCACGCTGCAGCCGGGAGCATCGGTCGTGCAACCGGTGCCGCGAGACTACCGCGTGTTCGCCTATCCGCTGTCGGGCAGCGGGTTGTATGGCGACGAGCGGCGCAAGATCGACGCGCAGAATATGGTCGTGTTCGGCAACGACGGCGACGCCATCAGCTTCGCCGCCGCAGACGAGCCGCTCGACGTGCTATTGCTCGGCGGCGTGCCGCTGAATGAACCGATCGTGCGCTACGGCCCGTTCGTGATGAACACCGAAGACGAGATTCGTCAGGCCGTCGTCGACTACCAAGCGGGCCGCATGGGGCAAATCGCGGCACAATAGGCGACACATTCACCTAGCTGCAGGAACCCCACCTCGCTTTCGGAGCGCACGCATGTCAGCAACCACGGTCGTCGCCAGCATCGGTTCAGTCGATTATCAGGTCCGCCTCGAAGACGGCACCCACACCTGGCTCGGCGACGAGCCCGAATCCGCGGGCGGCGGCGACACGGGACCCACGCCCGTTTCGCTGCTGCTGTCGAGTCTCGGCACGTGCACGTCGATCACGCTGAAGATGTATGCGAAGCGCAAAGGCTGGCAGCTCGACGCAGTGCGCGTCGAACTGTCGATGGAAACGGGCGCGGAAGGCTCGACGATCACCCGCGACATCCATCTCGAAGGCGAACTCTCAGACGAGCAGCGGGAACGGCTCTTGCAAATCGCCAATGCGTGCCCGGTTCACAAGATCCTGTCGCACCCCATCGAGATTAATACGGGGCTTGTCGCGGTCTGATTAGGGGCGCATGATCCGACGCTTGCAGCGCTTTACGCTTTGAGAGGAAGCTCCAGCCTTGAATTTTGAACACCTGATTCAGATTAACGATCCGCTGAACCCGTTCGTCGATACGCTGACGCGCGCCCAACTTTGGGAAGGGCTCGTGCTGCGAGCCGAGCAGCCGCAATTGTTCGTGATCGGCCTCGACAGTTGCACGATTCTGTCGCGCACCGACAGTACGCTCGAGCGCGAGCTGCACTACGGCCACGCGACAGTGCGCGATCGCGTCACGCTCACGCCGCAGGAAAGCGTGCGCTACGACATTCTCGCGACCGAGGCGCACGTCGGCGGCTCGTTGACGATGAGCATCGAGCAGCCCGATGAGCTTCAGCTATTCCTGCGCTTCGAATATCGCACCACCCTGCCCGTGGCCGATACGGAAGACGCACGGCAAACGCAGGAGATCGTGAAGTCGGCCTACCGGGAAGCCGATATCGACACCGTGCGGCTCATCCGGCAGTACGCAGTACAGAATCCGCAGGAGCCTGGCGCGCTGCACTGAGCGCCGGCAGTCCTCCGTTCCGATTCGTCCTATCGAAAATTTTCGCCGATGAATACGTTGCGGTTGCAAATGGGAATGGTTCTCATTTATACTCAATCCCATCGAATCGACGAACCAACAACGACAAATGAACGACTTCTCACGGACTCCCACGCTCACCCTGCGCCGCAACAGCGGCGCCGCGCCCAGCAGCCGGTCGAAGCACGTCGCAACGTCTACGGGCGTCGATCGCACGAAAACGGCCAGATCGAACGATGACGGCGAACGTGTCTTGCAGAGCGATGCGCTGCTGCAAGGACGCAGCCACATCAGCATCGCGCACAACGGCGAGACCTACCAGCTTCGCGCAACCCGATTGGGCAAGCTGATCCTGACGAAGTAAGCACCGAGTATTGTGGGGACCACCTCCAGAGAGGTGTTGGGCAGTAGCCAGCCACGACGGCTTGCACGCGAGATCTAGACCCCTTCGTGCAGACACCTTCAAGCAGCCGTCGAAGCGAGCCATGCCATTTTTTTGCGCGGTTTCCTGCTAATTTCCTTCTGAATTACCGCGGCCTGAGCACACTCATTCGCTCAGGCCCAGCGCCGCAATACCGGCGCGCGCCACCGCCGCATCCTGCTCCGACTTCACGCCCGACACGCCGATCGAGCCCACCACTTCGCCGTCCACGACGATCGGCACCCCGCCCTCCACCATGCTGACCAGCGGCGCGCTCAGAAACGCCGTGCGGCCCTGCTTGATGATCTCCTCGTAGACCTTGCTTTCGCGGCGGCCGAGCACCGAAGTGCGTCCTTTGCCGATCGCCATTTCGACCGTGCTCGGCGCAGCGCCGTCCATGCGGTGCAGATACAGCAGATGCCCCCCATCGTCGAAGATCGCAACGGTCACGGCCCAATGGTTCGCGACCGCATTCGCTTCGGCGGCGGCGGCCATTTTCTTGACGTCTTCGTCGGTCAGTACGAGTTTGGTTCTCACGAGCATCCTCTTTGGTTCGTAGTGCGGCGCGCTGCCGCAAAGCTTGACGTAACCATCGCAACCATCGCAACCATCGCAACCATCAATCCGTGCCGGTCAGATGGTCGCCGACATTCGCACCGAACACACGTTCGCGCAACAGCGCGAGTTGGTCGCGCACCTGAGCGGCCTTTTCGAATTCGAGATTCTTCGCGTGCTCCATCATCTGCTTCTCGAGCCGCTTGATCTCCTTTGCGATCTGCTTCTCGGACATATCCTCGAACTTCGCGCGCGCTTGCTGCTCCTTGAGCTCCGCGCGCACTTCGTCGGCGTTATAGACGCCGTCGATGATGTCCTTGATCCGCTTCACGACGCCACGCGGCACGATGCCCATTTTCTCGTTGTGCGCCATCTGCTTCACGCGCCGCCGCTCGGTTTCGTCGATCGCGCGGCGCATCGAATCGGTGATCCTGTCCGCGTACAGCAGCGCCTTGCCGTTGACGTTGCGCGCCGCGCGCCCGATCGTCTGGATCAGCGAACGCTCGGCGCGCAGGAAGCCTTCCTTGTCCGCGTCGAGAATCGCGACGAGCGACACCTCGGGAATGTCGAGCCCCTCGCGCAACAAGTTGATGCCGACGAGCACGTCGAACGTGCCGAGACGCAAGTCGCGAATGATCTCGACGCGCTCGACCGTATCGATATCGCTGTGCAGGTAGCGCACCTTGACGCCGTGGTCGGCAAGAAACTCGGTCAGCTGCTCGGCCATGCGCTTCGTGAGCACGGTGACGAGCACGCGGTCGCCGGCCGCGACGCGCACGTTGATCTCGGAGAGCACGTCGTCGACCTGCGTGCGCGCCGGCCGCACTTCGACCTCCGGATCGACGAGGCCGGTCGGCCGCACGACCTGTTCTGCGACCTGGCCCGAGGTCTTTTGCTCGTAGTCGGCGGGCGTCGCCGACACGAAGATCGCCTGGCGCATCTTGCGCTCGAACTCAGGGAATTTGAGCGGCCGGTTGTCGAGCGCCGACGGCAGCCGGAACCCGTAGTCGACGAGATTCTCCTTGCGCGCGCGGTCGCCGTTGTACATGCCGTTCAGCTGGCCGATCAGCACGTGCGACTCGTCGAGCAGCATCAGCGCGTCGGGCGGCAGATAGTCGACGAGCGTCGGCGGCGGCTCGCCCGGCGCCGCCCCCGAAAAGTGCCGCGAGTAGTTCTCGATGCCCTTGCAGAAACCCAGCTCCTGCAGCATTTCCAAATCGAACCGCGTGCGCTGCTCGAGCCGCTGCGCCTCGACGAGCTTGCCGTCCTGATGGAAGAACTCGAGCCGGTCGCGCAATTCGGTTTTGATCGTCTCGACAGCGCGCATCACGGTTTCGCGCGGTGTCACATAGTGCGACGACGGGTAGACGGTGAAGCGCGGAATCTTCTGCCGCACGCGGCCCGTGAGCGGATCGAACAGCTGCAGCGAGTCGACTTCGTCGTCGAACAGCTCGACGCGCACCGCCATCTCCGCGTGCTCGGCAGGGAAGATGTCGATCGTGTCGCCGCGCACGCGGAACGCGCCGCGCTGAAACTCGGCTTCGTTGCGGCTGTACTGCATCGCGATCAGCCGCGCGATGACGTCGCGCTGGCCGAGCTTGTCGCCCGTGCGCAGCGTCAGAATCATCTGGTGGTACTCGGACGGATTGCCGATACCGTAGATCGCCGACACCGTCGCCACGATCACGACGTCGCGCCGCTCCATCAGGCTTTTCGTTGCCGACAGCCGCATCTGCTCGATGTGCTCGTTGATCGACGAGTCCTTCTCGATGAACAAGTCGCGCTGCGGCACATAGGCTTCCGGCTGGTAGTAGTCGTAGTACGAGACGAAGTACTCGACCGCATTGCGCGGGAAGAACTCGCGAAACTCCGAATAGAGCTGCGCGGCGAGCGTCTTGTTCGGCGCGAATACGATGGCCGGGCGGCCGAGTTGCGCGATCGTGTTCGCCATCGTGAAGGTCTTGCCGGAGCCCGTCACGCCGAGCAGAGTCTGGAACGACAGGCCGTCCTCGACGCCTTCGACGAGCGTCTGGATCGCAGTGGGCTGATCGCCGGCGGGCGGATACGGCTGGTACAGATGAAACGGGGAGCCTTCGAACTCGACGAATTTCGATTCGTCGAGTGTGTCGTCGACTGGAGACAGATGGTGTTCGGACATGAGGAAGCGGTTCCTTCGCCGAGGGCAGGCAAAAGGCTATTCTAGCGCCTCGGGCTTGGGCGGGCTGATGGGCTGTCGACTCGGGCGATGCGCCTCCTGTCGCCGCGAAATGAGGGCGAGATCGGGGGCGAGATCGGCGTGGATCGCAGATAAAAGCACAGACAAAAGCGCACGACCGTCCGCGATTTTGTGTGCCTGGCTTTTCCGAATCCTGGGCTCGGATTCGCTACAATGGCACGTTGTGCTCGCGCGCCGCCCGTCCGGGTAGTATCCAACCGCATTTGGACGGACCCGTTAGGCCGGGAGCCTGCCTCTTTCTTCTCACAACCGCCGAACCATCATGTCTCTCTTCTCCGCTGTCGAACTCGCTCCCCGCGACCCGATCCTGGGCCTCAACGAAGCCTTCAACGCCGATACCCGCACCACCAAAGTCAACCTCGGCGTGGGCGTCTATACCAACGAAGAGGGCAAGATCCCGCTGCTGCGCGCAGTTCGTGACGCGGAAAAAGCGCGCGTCGACGCGGCGCTGCCGCGCGGCTACCTGCCGATCGAAGGGATCGCGGCCTACGACGCAGCCGTGCAAAAGCTGCTGCTCGGCAACGACTCGCCGCTGATCGCAGCCGGCCGCGTCGTGACGGCGCAGGCGCTCGGCGGCACGGGCGCGCTGAAGATCGGCGCGGATTTCCTGAAGCGCGTGAACCCGAACGCCAAGGTCGCGATCAGCGATCCGAGCTGGGAAAACCACCGTGCGCTGTTCGAAAGCGCGGGCTTCGAAGTCGTCGCCTACCCGTACTACGACGCGCAAACCAACGGCGTCAATTTCGACGGCATGCTGAGCGCGCTGAACAGCTACGCCGCGGGCACGATCGTCGTGCTGCATGCGTGCTGCCACAACCCGACGGGCGTCGACCTCACCGACACGCAATGGAAGCAAGTCGTCGAAGTCGTGAAAGCGCGCCAACTGGTGCCGTTCCTCGACATCGCCTACCAAGGCTTCGGCGACAGCATCGAAGCCGACGCCGCCGCCGTGCGCCTGTTCGCGGCATCGGAACTGAACGTGTTCGTGTCGTCGTCGTTCTCGAAGTCGTTCTCGCTGTACGGCGAGCGCGTCGGCGCACTGTCGATCATCACCGACAGCAAGGACGAAGCCGTGCGCGTGCTGTCGCAACTCAAGCGCGTAATCCGCACGAACTACTCGAACCCGCCGACGCATGGCGGCTCGGTGGTCGCGGCTGTGCTCGCCTCGCCGGAACTGCGCGCGACGTGGGAGCAGGAACTTGGCGAAATGCGCGACCGCATCCGCGCGATGCGCGGCGGCCTCGTCGAGCGCCTGAAGGCAGCGGGCGTGGATCGCGACTTCAGCTTCGTCAACGCACAACGCGGCATGTTCTCGTACTCGGGTCTGAACGCCGCGCAGGTGGACCGCCTGCGTGAAGAGTTCGGCATCTATGCGGTCGGCACCGGCCGTATCTGTGTGGCCGCGCTCAACACGCGCAACATCGACGTGGTGGCGAATGCCATCGCGCAAGTGTTGAAGTAAGGTTTGGCTGCTGCGGTAGCGGCGCGGTGTTCGCGCCGCCGCTCGCCGACTTGAAGTCTGTAGGTTGCGACTCACGACAGACGTAAATGGCGCCTTTCTCAGGGCGCCATTTTTCTTTCTGCCACTGCGGGCGCGGCAAACGAGCTAACGCTGATCGCGATGAATATCGTGCGTCACGAAACCCGCGTCGTTTTCCGGCATCGCCAGCCAGCCGGGCTGCGCGAGACTCGCGCGTATATCCTGCAGTCCACTCTCCCAGTGGTCGTGCATCGTCGATAAGCCAAACTGATAGTCCTTGTAATTACCCTCGTACTGCTTGTCGTGATAGACGAGGTGAATCACGTCGTAGCGCTTCGAACACGAAAGCTCTTCCGCAAGCTTGCACCACGGGTCGTTTCGGTGCTCTTCCGGAACACGCGTCAGCACTTCCCGCAGCACGTGCCGAAAACGCTGCGAGCGCTGCATCATGTCTGTGACGAAACGCGTACGGCTCGAATACTGGATGTCTTTCATGCGGCCTTGCACGTCGGTGATGTTGTCCGGCACCGGGCCGCGCGCGCTCCACAAATCGACTTGAAACGCGAGCGTATCTTGTCGCGGTGTCGTCTGAATCACCTCCCGAAGCGGCGTATTCGACATCAACCCGCCGTCCCAGAAGAACTCGCCATCGATTTCCACCGCCGCGAAACCTGGCGGAAGCGCGCCCGACGCCATGAAATGCTCCGGCCGCAGCTTGATATGCGTGTTATCGAAGTAAGCGAAATTACCGGTGCCGACATTGACGGCCCCCACCGAGACACGCACCTCGGTCGAATTGATCCGATCGAAATCGCAGAACCGTTCGAGGGTGGCCTTGAGCGGCGTCGTGTCGTAATAGCTCGCCGTCAGCGGCGACCCGAACCCGGTCGGCATGGGCGGCGGGAAGCGCGGCACGAAGAATCCCTTCTGCCCATCGACGAGCGCGCCAAACGCCTGCATCGCCGTAAACGCCTTGCGCATCGTATCGTTCGAATTGAACAGCGCCCGCTCGACCATCGGTGGCATTGGCGGCCCAAACGCCGGCTGGCAGATCAGCTCCCAGAACTCGAGTAGCTTCTCCACACGTTGCTCCGGCGCATTGCCGGCAAGGATCGCCGTATTGAGCGCGCCGATCGAAATGCCGCAAAACCGATTGGGAAGAATGCCGGCTTCGTGGAGGCCCTGATAGACGCCGGCCTGATAGGCACCGAGCGCGCCCCCGCCCTGCAGAACGAGCGCAATGCTCTCGTAGTCAGGCACGACGATGCGGGGGCTTTCATCCGTCTCCTGCTCACGAGCGCGCTCGCCGCCCTCCGCTACGGGGGCGTCGGCGCGCGCGTTTTTTACTTTGCGCTGCGCCATCATGGGCTCCTTATTGCATGAACCAGCCGTGGCTGACGATGAACGACTGGCCGGTGAGCGCCGCGCT